>JAKPPU010000056.1 GCA_029547185.1 Deltaproteobacteria bacterium
AGGCGACATATGGAGGAGATTGCCCAGATCGACGCCGCGTGCCTTGATGAGCACGTAGTTCGTACCGGGCACCCGGGCGCTGACGTGGCCGAGGTAGTCGGCGAGGCCGAGTTTTGCCAGGATGCGGCATCCGTCGGCCACCTTGACCTTCAGCTCCTCCACTACATTCCTGTCAACATTTACCGTATCTGCCATTTCGTTCCTCCTCTGGTTCAATATATTAACCACAAGTTTTATATATCGTCCTTTCCGGCCCTGTCAAGGGCAAAGATCCTCCTTGGGGGGGATATGGGAGAAGGCAGGGACGGGATCGTCAAGGAACGGATGGAAAACCTGAAGGAGCAGATCATTGATCCTGCCCGCTTGAATGCCGCAGACCGCCTCGGCGGGCCGGATCTTATTGTCTTCGGGGAGCTGCATCGGGCATCAGCGTGAAGGGCGAATGTAGTTTTATGAGAATATATTCAAGGAGATGCAGGGAGGAATCTCCGGGTCATCTCAAGGGTGGATCCGCCAGGGACAGGACGGCAGAGTGGTTGAAAGTAGGGGAAGGGTGAAGGCCCCCATAACGGATGCAGGGAATGATTATCCTTTGCTCATCGCGAAGCCGTCCGGGGCGATCACCTCTTAATTAATAACAGAGGCGACAATATTTCGGAGTCAGGTTCATTCACACGAACTCTTCTCTCCTTTTTTCCTTCATCCCCAAGGTCTCGCTTTTCACAAGCTCAGGGCGCTCTTCAATCCTTGTCCGCTCATTTCTTGAGGAAGCGGTAGTACTCGTACATGCGGGCGCCCGCTTTGACCGCGCGCTCGGGCGTCTGGTAGAACACGGGCTTGTAGGCCGATCCCTCGACGGTATACACCGTCTTGCTCTTGATGTCGGTAACCAGGCTCACCCCGTAGACCGGCTTCTGGTAGGTTTCCATGAGCTGGGCAACGAGCTTGAGGTAGTTCTGCTCGAAGTCCTGCATGTAAGCCTTGATACCGTCGAAGAACTCCTTGGAATAGGTCGGGTCGGCCCGTTCCGCGGCATCGGTCATCTGGCCGATGAAGATCGCACGGCCGAGAATGCCGAGATTGATGATCGCATCGCACCCGTCCCACTTCATGAGCTCTTCCATGATGGTGGTCATGAGCTTGTTATCGGGCTCGCCCACGATGTCCACCGGGTTCGATCGGCTCCAGTATGGGGGGAGCATGCTGTCGAAGCGTGCAAGGAGCTCTGGCGAAAGCGGAGGCACAATGAGCCCGTACCGTGAGCACAGGTCTGCCGTGATCACGCCCCATCCGCCGCCCAGGGTCATGATGCCCACGCGGTTGCCCTTGGGCAGAGGCAGGGAGGAGAAGGCGGCGGCGAGATCGAGGAGGTCCATGGACTGCTCCACCTTGACGATGCCCGTTTGACGGCAGACCGCATCGAAGACCTTCGCGTTCGATGCCATGGCGCCGGTGTGACTGGAGGCTGCGCGGCTGCCGGCATCGCTCTGGCCCCCTTTAAGCAGCACGATGGGCTTCTTCCTGCCGAGTCGCCGGGCGCTCTCGAAGAAGCGCCTTCCGTCGCGCACGCCCTCGATGTAGAGCATGACGATCTTCGTGTTGTCGTCGATCTCGAAGCCGTCGATGAAGTCTTCGATCGTGATCATGGCCTCGTTGCCCGAGCCGCAGAATCCCCGGATGCCGATGCCCTGCTCCTCGGCAAAGCCCAGAAACTGCACGCCCATGTTGCCCGACTGTGCGACGACCGCGGTGCCTCCCGACTTGTTCCGCACTGCGGAGCCAGTGCAGTAGAGGTTGATGTAAGGGTTCGAGATGCCCATGGTGTTGGGTCCGAGGATGAGAAGTCCTTCCTGCCGGGCCTTTTCGACCAGCTCGTCCTGGAGCTTTTTGCCCTGTGCGCCGGTTTCGCCGAAGCCAGACGAGATGAGCAGGACGTTTCGGATGCCCTTGGCTTTGAGCTTCGGGAGGAGGTCCATGACAAACCTGGCAGGGACCGTGACCACGGCGAGGTCGACCTTTCCCGGCACCTCGCCGATATCCCTGTACACGGTCCTGCCGGCAATGGACCCGCCTTTCTCGTTCACCAGGTAGATGTCGCCGGGGAATCCGCCGCTGATGGTGTGCGACATGAGCAGATGGCCCCACTTGCCGAACTTCGAAGAGGCGCCGATGAAGGCGATGGATTTGGGATAGAACAGCGATCCGATGGCCGTCGGGTCGACCGGCACGGTGGAAACGCTCTTCTTCGTGCCATCTGAGAGCACGACCAGCGCGTCGACGGCGCAGACACTGCCGTCTGAGGAGACGAGGAGCGGGTTGATGTCGATCTCCGAGATCCCGGGATTTTCTTCAGCCAGACGGGACAGGCCGGTGAGCGTGCGGATCAGCGCCTCCCTGTCGGCTGCCTTTTCACCGCGGAAGGAACCGAGCAGGCTTTGCGCCTTTATCTCGGAGAGCATCTCCTCGGCATCACTTTCGGTGAGCGGGGCGACACGGAGCGTAATGTCCGAGAGCGCCTCGGTGAAGATCCCGCCGATGCCGAACATGACGACGGGGCCGAAAGCCGGATCGTAGGAGAGGCCGGCCACGAACTCGCGCCTGCCGGAAAGGTACGGCTGGACGAGAATGCCCTCGAGCTCGTCTTTTGCCTCGCTCTCGATGGCGAGGGCCGCTTTCTGAACGGCCTCTTCACCGGTCAGGTTCAGGTGAACGAGACCGCGCTCGGTCTTGTGGAGAAGGGTCGCCCCGAGGCCTTTCAGGACGACCGGGAACCCGATCTCCTTTGCAACCGCCACTGCCTCGGCCGGGGTTCCGGCAACGGTCTCCCGGACCACCGGCACCCCGTATGACGAGAGGAGCTTTTTCGATTCATGTTCGCTGAGCGCCCTGCGCCCTGACCCGTCAGCTTTGACGATAACCTCTGCATTGTCCATGTCACTCTCCTTGCCTCTTTCTTACAACAATCTGCAGATAAAATAGCGTCATGAAAAATAGTGTCGCTGAAATTAATATAATTATCGCTGAAGGCGGGGAAAGTCCAGCAGACTTTGATAGAGATTGCTTCTCCTTGAGGAGTGATTTATTCTTGTATTATGAGAAGCGCACTCCAAAAAGGGGTGTGACATTGCAATATGGATAAGGAGGTAACTATGGTGCCTGTATTCCTGTTCGAGGTTTTTCTCTGGCTTGTGTTCGCCGTGGCCATCGTCGACGGGTTCCGCAGATTCGGCTTCAAAGAAGGCCTCATCTTCTTCATTCCCCTCGTCATCTATGGATGGATTCTCGAAGAATCCGCCATCGCCATCTTTCACCGGTATGCCTACACCCCGGACTTCATCGTCAAGTATCTGGACGCACCCGTGTCCATAGCTGCCGGCTGGACAGCGATCCTCTACTCGGGGATCGTTATCGCGCAAGGCCTGGGCCTGAGCAGATTCAAGTCCGCCCTTTTCGTGGCGCTCTGGGGTCTGAGCATCGACTTTTCCATGGATGCCCTCGCGGTGCGTTTCCACTACTGGACGTGGTTTCCTCCCGCCGACGTCGTCCTTCCGTACTTCAATGTCCCGGTGTCGAACTTCGTCGGGTGGTTCATCATCCTCTTGTGCTTCACCTTCTTTCATCTCTATGGCAGGGACAAGGCGTATCGGAAGGTCCTCCTCGGCTTCGATGCGATGCTTCCCTCGCTGCCTCTGCTGCTCGCAGCCATCTACATCATGCTCGAGACAGAGTATGAGCGCGCCTTCACGAACCTGTCGTGGTGGCACATGACAGCCATGTTCCCGCTGCCGCTCATGATGGTCCTGGCCGTGTGGCTGATGAGGCTCACGCCTCTCCGGACAAGGGAGAACCGCATCCCGCTGCTCATTACGGAAGGTTTCCATATCTTTTTCATTCTCTCAGCCGTCTATGTATGGACGGTCACGGGGATATGGAGCTATGCCGTGGCTGCAGGCGTCGCCCTCATCCCGATCGTCACCTATGCAGTGCGGAGCAGGATCAACCTTGCAGTCACCCCCGTCCCTGACAGGTATAGAGCCGTTCAATGATCTGGTTTTCATGGTGATTGTGTTATAATGTCGGAGCGAGGAGGGTGTCATGCGTGACAGGTTCAGGCTCTGGGGTGAAACGACGGCCTTTCTGGCCCTTTTCCTCGACAATCTCGGGGTGCTCGTATTCTTGAGCTCCATCCTCATCTTCACCTTCAACTATCCGTCGGAGATCATCCTGAAGCGGATGATTCCCGGGACAGCCATCGGCGTTCTCTTCGGCGACCTCGTGTATACCTGGCTGGCCATGCGGCTGCGGAAGAAAACCGGCCGCACCGACGTCACGGCCATGCCGCTCGGCCTGGATACGCCGTCCTCGATCGGGCTTGTCTACGCCGTGCTCGGCCCGGCTTATGTCGCGACCCGCGATGCCGTGCTGACCTGGCACATCGGCATGGCGACCCTGTTCATGATTGGCCTTGTCAAGATCATCACCTCTTTCCTCGGCGGATTCGTGCAGCGCATCATCCCGACTGCCGGGCTCCTGGGATCTCTTGCCGGGGTGGGGCTCATGCTGCTCGGCTTTCTGCCCTTGCTCGACGTCTTCAACGAGCTCGTGGTGGGTATGGTGGCCATGGGGCTCATCTTCGCCATGCTCTTAGGCAGGCTCGAACTCCCGGGGAGGATGCCCGGCATCCTCATGGCCGTTCTTTTCGGAACCGTGCTCCACCTCATCCTGGGATACAGCGGGTACATCCCCGAGTTCCAGAAGCCGTCCTTCGAGGCGGGCTTGAGCCTGCCCAGCGTGTCGATCGGCTTCCTCAAGGACCTGCCGAGGGCCATCCAGTACCTGCCCATCGCCATTCCCTTCGGCATCCTGACCATTATCGGAGGGATCAACAACACCGAGAGCGCACGCCTTGCCGGCGATGACTACGCCACGAGAGACATCCTTCTGACAGAGGCGTTCACCTCTCTCATCGCCGCCTTCTTCGGCGGCGTGGCGCAGACCACACCGTACATCGGCCATCCGGCCTACAAGAAGATGGGTGCCACGTACTGGTATACGCTGCTCGCCGGGCTTCTCGTAGGCATCGGCGCGGTAGTGGGACTGCTCTCCCTCATCGTGAGCCTCATTCCGCGCGCGGCCCTGGCTCCGATCTTCATGTTCATCGGCTTCGAGATCGTACGCCAGGCATACCGGGAATCGCCGCCCGAGCATTCCGAGGCGGTGAGCTTCAGCTTCCTGCCGGTCATCGCGAGCCTGATCATGATCATCCTGCCCCAGTTCACCGGCGCTGCGGGCATAACGCCCGACAAGCTCCCGGCCAGGCTCGGGATCATGCTCCAGACGCTCACCGTGCTCAGCAACGGGTTCATCCTGACGGCACTGCTCTGGGGCGGCATGCTGGCATTCGTTATCGACCGCAAGCCCAGGATGGCCGCCCTCTATTCCCTCGTGTGCGCCGTCCTGACCCTCTTCGGCCTCATCCACTCGGTCCTTCCCACGGGTGAGGTGTACCTTCCCTGGAGAGTCGCATCACACCTGCACTACACGATC
Organism: Deltaproteobacteria bacterium; assembly: GCA_029547185.1. Lineage (GTDB taxonomy): Bacteria > Desulfobacterota > Desulfomonilia > UBA1062 > UBA1062 > Phosphitivorax. The sequence goes on from JAKPPU010000056.1 coordinate 5,548, forward strand.
GTCCTGGGCTACGTCCTCCTCGCCGCAACCTTTCTTCTCCTCGGCATCGGCAGCCATCACGAAGACCAGATCAAAGGACACGAGTGATATGCGGACGGTATGATTCAGGAAATCGATGTATCTGCCTATCCAGAGCGGCATTGATTTCAAACAGAACGTGCACTGGGAGCCGGGGAGGGTCCTGGATGAACCGTCAATCGTTTTTTGCGGATGCTGCCCAAACGGAGACGTAAGGCCTCTTGATCCCGTACTGTTTGAGCCTCCTGAAAGGAGGCGAGTTTACGGGATCGGCCTTAAGGCTTAAGGTCGCGGATGCATCAGAAAACGATTTCGGTGAAGGAAAGGTCCTCCCCGGCTCCCTCTCCACCGATCGCATCTTTCAGCAATCCTCCGGCTCAGGAAATTCTGGCTTCTTCTTCGAGAGAAAGGCAGAGATCCCATGGACACACTCACCGCTCGCAATGAGGTCGACCGCCTCCTGGGTCTCGAAGGCCAGGGCCTGATCATAGGGCATGTCCGGTGTCGACCGAATTACCTTCAAGGCATGGCGGACCGATCTCGGACCGTTTTCCGCGATTGCATCGGCCAGGGCGAGAGCGTCTTCGAGGACCTTGCCCGACCTGCTGATCCGGTTGGCCAGACCCAGCGAGAGGGCCTCTTCCGCCGCGACCTTCCTTCCGGTCAGGATCAGGTCTGCAGCCTTCGAAGGGCCGACCAGCCTCGTCAATCCCACGACGCCACCGTGATCGGGCATGAGGCCCAGCCTGACTTCGGAGAAGCAGAAGACGGCAAGAGGGTCCATGACCCGCAGGTCGCATCGCGAGGCGATCTCGGCGCCTCCTCCGTAAGCGAGGCCGTTGACGGCCGCGATGATGGGCACGGGGAGCATGACGAGGCTGTCGGTCGTTGTCCTGACGCGCCGGATGAGGTCCATGGCAGGCCCTTTCTCGTGCTTTTCGACGGCCTCGATGAGGCGCACCACCTGGGGGTTGTCGAGGCCTACGTCGAACCCGGCGCTGAAGGCCTCGTCTCCTGCCCCGGTTACGACGATGACCCGGGGCATGCGGGCAATGAGATCGGCCACTGCCGCTTCGAGGGAGTCCCACATGCGCTCGTCGAAGGCATTCTTCTTCCCCGGCCGGTCAAAGGTGACCACCGCGACCTTGCCGATGCGCTCGAGCCGTACGCCGTAGTCTGCCATGGGCTCACCCCTGTTCCTGTATGCTTAGAAAGGATCTCCGAATTTGTTGCAGTAGAGGAAGCTCGCGAGCTCCTTGCGCGGCGGCCCCGATTTGGCAGGCGCAGCAGGCTCGCCTATCGGGATCACGGCCACGACCTCATAGCCTTCGGGCACGTTCAGGATCTTCCTGCAGGCCTCGTGGTCCATGAGGCCCACCACGACCGTGCCCAGGCCCATCTCATAGGCCTTGAGACACAGGTTCTGCACCGCCATGCCCAGATCGAACATGTACCAGTTGGGGAGCTTGGTGACGTCTTTTCCGCCGTAGCACCCCGAAACCCCGGTCTTGCCGCAGGCCACGATGAGGGCGGATGCGGTCAGCGATCCTTTTGTGGCCGGGTTTTTCTCGGCATAGGTGCCCGTCACCTTTTCGATGAGGGCCTTGTCTCTCACGACGACGAACTCCCAGACCTGCGTGTTGGCCCAGGACGGGGCCCACCTCGCCGCCTCGATGATCGACCTGATCTCGTCATCGGTCACATATCTGTCGGAGAACTTCCGCACACTCCTTCTGCCCATGATTGCCTGGTCGAGATCCATATTCCCTCCCTTTGTAAAACGTGTGGGTAATTTCACTTCGGATACCGGGATGATACACGTCTCGTAATCAAATTTCCAGAGGTTTCAGGGATGAGCACGGGAGCATACCTGATAGCGCTTGAGGCTGAGGGCTCACGAAAACAAAGACGTTGTACGGCGGCTCTGAAATATGGCAAAGTGGAGCAACCCTCTTTAAAGAGGGCACACACGATCTATAAGAGGCGAGGAGTGAAGATTCTCATTATCGATCCCGTCGGCGGCATCAGCGGCGATATGCTGCTGGCCGGCCTGGTCCACATGGGATGCCCGGTCGATTATCTCAAGGACGTCCTGGGACGGCTCCCCATCGACTCCTTTTCCCTGGAGACCTCTGAGCGGAGCGTGCACGGAATAGGCGCCCTCCACCTTTCCTTCGTCTGCAAAGAAGAGCAGGAGGAGAGGACGTATGCCGCGATCAGAGACGGGATCCTCTCTTCATTGCCCGATGGGATCCGCGAAAAGGCCACTGCCGTCTTTGAATCCCTTGCAGAGGCTGAGGCATCGATCCACGGCGTGGCCGTCGAAGAGGTGCACTTCCACGAGGTGGGCGCCCTCGACTCCATTCTCGACATTGCAGGCATTGCCGCTGCCATAGAGTATTTCAAGGTCGATGCGATTTTCTGCCGCAGTATCCCTCTCGGTAGGGGAATGACGAAATCGAGGCACGGCATCATTCCTCTGCCTGCGCCGGCAACGGTCAAGCTCCTCGAGGGAAGGCAGGTCAGGTTCACCGATATCGCCTTCGAGCTTGCCACGCCGACCGGTGCCGCGGTTGTTGCCGCCCTTGCGGAAGAGAGGACGATTCCTTCGGATATAGCGGTCAGGGCTGTGGGGTACGGGTGCGGAACCAGGGAGATCGAAGGCTGGCCCAACCTCTGCCGCACGATCCTCGGGGAGGCAGCGCCCGGGGAGCCAGGGGTCCGCACGTATCTTGTGGAAGCGGATGTGGATGACATGATCCCCGAAGACGCAGAAGCTGCCCTGGCACGGCTCTTCGACGCAGGGGCGAAGGATGCAGGGCTCACCCCGAAGATCATGAAGCGCGGCAGGCCGGGATTCTCCATTCAAGCGGTCTGCGCCTCCGGGCATCTCGAAGGCGTGCTTTCCTGTCTGCTGACCCATACCACCTCGATCGGAGCGCGGTACTATCCTGTTGAAAGAAGGGTCCTCGAACGTACTGCTTATCGTATCGGGACGCGCTTCGGCAGTGTCGGAATCAAGGAGAGCGTGCTGCCCGACGGATCGAAGCGCTTCAAGCCCGAGTACCGCGATCTCGCGAAGATCGCGGAAGAGCAGGGCATCCCCGTAGCGGTTGTAAGGGCCGAAGTCGAAAGGGCGATGAGGGAATACAAGGGAGAGGATACATGAGCCGCGCGAACAAGCCGGAAGAGAACCTGCCCGGTGAAGGAACGATGAGAGCCCTGCTCGAGAGGCTGACGCAGGGCGAGCTCGGAATCGACGAGGCGCAGGAGATGCTCGTCCGAATGCTCTACGAGCACGGCGAGGACTTTCTCCTCGACATCCACCGCCACAGCCGGACAGGCTTTCCCGAGGTGATCTTTGCCAGGGGAAAGAGCATCGATCAGATACGCGAGATCGTGAGGAGCTTCCTCGAGAAGAACGGCAAGGCGTTCGTTTCCCTGGCGGATGAGAAGACCATCGAGGTCCTCAAGGAAACCTTCCCCCATGCCAGGACAGCTCAGGCCGGAAGCCTCGCGGTGTTCGCCGCGGGTGGGCAGCCGGAAAAGGACCTCGGCATCGTGGGCGTGATCACGGCAGGGACTGCGGACACTCCCTTTGCCAAGGAATGCGCCCTGCTGCTGGAGGAGATCGGGGCAGAGGTTATCAGGGCCTTCGACTTCGGGGTGTCAGGCCTCCACCGGCCTTTTCTCGGCGTCCGCACGACACGGGATGCGGACGTCCTCGTGGTCTTCGCGGGCATGGACGGGATTCTGCCCACCATGATCGCATCGCTGACCGACAAGCCCGTGATCGCGGTTCCCACACCGGTCGGCTACGGACTGGGGGGAGAAGGGGATACCGCGCTTCGGACCATGCTTCAAAGCTGCATTCCCGGTCTCGTCGTGCTGAACATCGGCAACAGCGTCGGGGCTGCAGCCGCTGCAATGAGAGTTTTGAAGGCAGTCAGGAGACGGCGAAATGAATGAAAAGCTGGGAGAGCTGAGAGAGGCGATCAGGGGAAAAGGCAGGATTCTCGTCCTGTTCTCCGGCGGACTCGACAGCACCCTCCTTGCATGGCTAGCCTATGACGTCCTCGGAGAAGACGCCCGGGCGCTCACCTTCCATTCCCCCATCATTCATAAGGAAGAGGCGGCCGAGGCGAGGATGACCGCCGAGATCATCGGCATTCCGTGTGAGGTCGTCAGCGTGGACGAGACCGGGGAAGATCCTGCGTTCTCCGTCAACCCACCGGAGCGGTGCTACCTGTGCCGGAAGATCAGGAACCGGATAGCGCGGAAATACGCGGACGAGCAGGGGATAGCCGTGATCGCGGACGGGCTCAATGCCTCTGATTTCGGAGACTACCGTCCGGGCATGAAGGCGGCGAGGGAAGACGGCGTATGGCAGCCCTTTGCCGAATTCGACATCACCAAGGAAGAGATCCGCGAGATCTCCCGTCAGATCGGCCTGCCCACCTGGGACAAGCCCAATACGGTCTGCCTGTGCTCCAGGTTTCCCTTCGGCACCGAGATCACGATCGAGAGGCTGAAGCGGGTCGAGGATGCCGAGACCTTCCTCAAGAGGCTCGGATTTTCCGTCTGCCGCGTGCGCTACTTCCCGCTCGAGACCGCGGTGGTCGAGGTCGACGACATTGCAAAGGCCGTCGAGCACAAAGAACTGATCGCCGCCGCCCTGCGGGAAAAGGGTTTCCTGTTCGTCACCCTCGACCTCGAGGGATTTGCGAGCGGAAAGCTCAACAGGACCATCAAGGCAAAAGACGAGTAGCCCCGGGGTGATTCAGCCTTAAATCTTTATCACCGGCGGGATATTGGCCTTGGTGCCATGGAGCTTGGCGAGAATGAGGAGCTTGAGGGACTTGATCGGGTTTACCGGCACGAGCTTCAAAGGCGTAATGTGGAGCCACTTCATCATGCCGTCGAGGTTTGCGGCCAGGTTGTTGCACCCGGGCGATGTCGTCACCTTTGATCTGCCCAGCCTTTTGCAGAGCTCCTGGTAGCACTCGCCGATCGCGCAGTCGCCGGCTATGTGCACGGGCGCATTCGCACCCTCGATGTCGGCCCGATCGATCCCTTTGCCCATGAAGATCGTGAAGCTGCCTTTGCCTTTGAAGTCCTGGGAGAGAACCTCGAGCAGGGCCTCGGTGTTGCGCTTGCAGCCCTCGGTGCAGCACATGGTCTTTCCCCGGACGATCTTGACCTCCGGGGGGAACTTTTCGAGCAGGTTCCAGCTGAAGCTCTGCCTGCGCTCATCGAAGAGGGCCTTGTTCACGATCTCTATTTTCGAGATGCGGGATTCGCCCAAGCCGTACTTTGCGGCGAGCTTCAGGTGTTCCACCTCTTTGAGGTCGAATCCGAGGAACTTCGATCCGACGATGTCCACTGCCAGGGGGTCGTCTCCGCCGATGAGCACGTTCAGGGGCACGACGCACTGGTCTTTCAGGGCCAGGGCAGGGTAGTGGCCGTAGTTCGTCGCCTCGATCCCGTCGATCAGGGTGAAGTCGGGCCTGATGTTCGCATAGATGTCCGCGAGCTTCTGATGGAGCTTGAAGTTGTGGTCCGCGATCCGGCTCTTCTGGTGGACCAGCCCGAACTGGTTTTTGATCCCGAGGGTGACCGTGGTCATCGAATGGCTCTTGAGCTTGGGAATCGAGATGTAGAGGTTGTCGGATCTCTTTCGGATGAGGTGCTCGTGGACGAAGTCGGGGATCTGTATGAAGGCCTCGAGCCTGGGCAGGAACATCGGGATCTCGGCTGTCTCGTCGAGGTAGACGGGGATCGCCCCTGTCTCTTCGCACATCTTCTTCATGCCGCAGATCTCGTACACGAGCCGGGTGAAGTTCCCCTGTGTGCTGTTTTCGATGACGTAAACGTTTCGCGCGCCCTGTCTCCGGAAGTAGCGGACCGCTGCGCCGACCACCTCGGGCGAGGTGAAGACATGGGGTTTGAAATCGATCCCGTTGACCTTGATGAAGACGTCCCGGGAAGGTTTGAGCATGGCCTTTCCGCCCCCGAAGGCCTCGAACATGGCGGTTACGGCGGCGTCGAGACCCTGCCCGGTATCTTCGAATCTCACCTTTGTCATGGCATCTCCTCCCCTTTACCTGCTTTTGCCTGAACCCGGGGAAGGAGTCAATCGGCATGTTTGAATGGAGCGTGCCGGCATCCCCGAGACGAAACCCTGGAAAACGGAAATTTTGTCTTCTCTTTCAGAGACGCCTATAATAGAAAAAATGGTATTCAAGCTTAAAGCAAAGGAATGCCCATGCACATGAACGCAGCCGGTACGCATACCCACGAGCACGAGGAGACCTCGAGCATCAGACTGGCGTTTTTTCTGAACTTCGGCTTCACCCTCTTCGAGATCGCAGGGGGTATATGGACGAACAGCATGGCCATCCTCGCGGATGCCATTCACGATCTCGGCGACTGCTTCGCTCTGGGCGCTGCCTGGTATTTCGAGCGCGTATCCGAAAAGGCGGGAGACCAATACTATTCCTACGGGTATCGCCGCTTCTCGCTCCTGGGCGCGCTCATCAGCATCGTGATCCTCGTGGTAGGCTCGCTCTTCATCCTTTCAGAAGCCATCCCCAGGCTTTTCCATCCGCAAGTCTCGCATGCCCCGGGCATGGTGGTCTTCGCTGTCTTCGGCATCGCGGTCAACGGCGCGGCAATGTTGAGGCTCAAGGAAAAAGAAGGGATGAATGCCCGGATCGTGGCCTGGCACCTCCTCGAGGATGTATTGGGCTGGGTCGCCATCCTCATCACCGGGATCGTGCTGCTGTTCTGGCCGATCAAGAGGCTCGACGCGATCCTCTCCATCTTCATCACCGTCTATGTCCTCTACAATGTCCTCAAGAACCTCAAGAGCACCATGAGCATCTTCCTCCAGGGGATCCCTGGCAATGTCGACCTTCCGGGGATCGAGCTGGAGATCAGCAGGATACAGGGAGTCGAGAGTCTCCATCACACCCATGTCTGGACCCTCGACGGCTACCATCATATCCTTACCACGCATGTGGTTCTTAAAGGGAAATACGCCATGGAAGACATCGCCTGCCTCAAGGATGAGATCAGGAGGATCATAGAGAAGCATGACATCGCCCACTCCACCGTGGAGCTCGAGTTCGAGGGCGAATCGTGCCGGATTACGGGCAGCAACTGCAGGCACAATGGAGAGAACGGGGACTGCATCTAGGCCTTTTCATCAGCGAAGCTGAAGGCAGGAGTTCATCCATGCACGATGAGCGGGAGAAGGCAGATATTTACCGATCCGGTAAATACATTACTGAATAGAATCATGGAAAGGAGCCGTGTGTGATTCGGAGAATCAGTTGCCGGATCAATTCAGGTGTTACGGGAAGAGAGGATCATCATGGAATATAAGCATACCCAGAAGGGATATATGCTGGGTGGAAGCCTGATCGGGATGGCAGCCATCCTTGCGGGGATATCCGCGCACATCGGCTGGAAACCGGCAAGCATCGTTGTGGAAATCGTCCTTTTGGGCACGGCCGTGCTCTTTTATTCCCTGACTGTCTCGGTCACGGGAGGCGAGCTCGTGATACGCTTCGGCCCCGGTCTCATCAGGAAACGGATTCCTCTCTCGCGGATCAGGGATGCCCGGATCGTCAGAAACCCGTGGTACTACGGGTGGGGGATTCACCTCACTCCCCATGGATGGCTCTACAATGTATCCGGCCTGGCTGCCGTGGAGGTCGACTATATATCGGGAGGGCGTTTCAGGATAGGGACCGACGACCCGAAGGGGCTCCTGCAGGCCATCAAGGAGCGGAGCACGGCGTGAATGAATGTGAATGAATCTTTGAAAAGGATAAGGACAATGAAATCGTTCAGGAGAGAGCTCTGGTTCAATACGAAGAACCGCATTGAATTCATCAACATTACCCCGCAGGTAGAAGAGTGCCTCCGGGAGAGCGGTGTCAGGGAAGGTCTCGTTCTGGTGAATGCCATGCACATCACGGCAAGCGTATTCATCAACGATGACGAATCCGGTCTTCACCACGACTTTAAGCTGTGGCTGGAAAAGCTCGCCCCGCACGATCCCGTATCCCAGTACCGCCACAACGTGGGCGAAGACAATGCCGACGGCCACATGAAGCGGCAAGTCATGGGCAGAGAGGTGGTGGTGGCGGTTACGGAGGGAAAGCTCGACTTCGGCCCCTGGGAGCAGATCTTCTATGGAGAGTTCGACGGCAGGAGGCGGAAGCGCGTTCTCGTGAAGATCATCGGGGAGTAGCCCGCCGGCGCCCGGGGGCGGGAGGGCTATTTCTTTTTCTTGAGCCTGCTCATCATGTCCTCGACTTCTTTGTATCCGTCCTCATAATGTTTTTCCTCGTCCGGATTGAGCTGCCTGAGGAGTTTGAGGAACTCGCCGGCATGCTCCAGCTCCTCGTTGGACACGTCGAGGAGGACGGTGATGGCAAGCTTGTCGTCGATGGATTCGGCCAGTTGCGTATATATCTGCACTGCCTCGTATTCGGCGGCGATGCTGAAGCGTATCGCGCGGATGAGCTCGTCCCTTGTCAGCTTGCGGTCGCTCTTTTTCACGGAAAATACCGATGAGAACTCGGGCATGGTATCCCTCCTTCCTGTTCATTCCTGCAATGTTCGAACAAGTCCATGGCAGTATAATAGGGACCTCTGCGGATGAGGACCAGCATCACCTCACCCTTTCCCTGAGTTTTCCCCTCATGCGCCACAGAAGCTGGGCATTGACCGCCACGATGATCGTCGAGGCGGTCATGGCGATTGCTCCGGCAGCAGGAGGAAGCACGAACCCCCATGGATAGAGAACTCCTGCTGCGAGAGGGATGGCGACGATGTTGTAGGCCGTCGCCCAGAAGAGGTTCTGGACCATCTTCCGGTAGGTAGACCTGCTGAGCTTGAGGACCTCGAAGACATCTCTCGGATCTGACCTCACCAGCACGATATCGGCGGATTCGATGGCCACGTCCGTGCCTGCACCGATCGCAATCCCCAGGTCGGATGCCGCCAGGGCGGGTGCGTCGTTCACCCCGTCGCCGACCATGGCGACGCGGAAGCCCTTTCCTTCGAGATCCTTGATTTTCTTTGCCTTCTGGTCCGGCAGGACCTCGGCAAAGTAAGCGTCGAGGCCGAGATCGTCGGCCACCGTCTCGGCGACGAACCGCGAGTCTCCAGTGAGCATCATGACCTCGATCCCCATCGACTTGAGATCGTGGATCGCCTCCCTCGATTCCGGCCTCACCGTGTCGGCGAGCTGTATGACCCCGATGACCTCTCCCTCTTCGATCACGTATACCGTCGTTCTGCCTGCCTCGGAGGCAGCCTCCATGAGAGGCCTGTCAGCAATTATCCCCTTTTCCCTCAGGTAGCCGGGACTCACGACCATGATGTTCCGGCCGTCGATGGTCGCCTGGGCTCCCCTTCCCGGAATGATCGTGAAATCTTTGGGGGATGTGAGAGAGAGCCCTCCGGCCTGAGCCTTCTCGACGATGGCCCGGGCGATCGGGTGCTCGGATCTGCTTTCAAGGGCTGCTGCCAGGGAGAGAACACTGTCCGGCTTCCATCCCTCATCCGTGATCACGTTCACGACGGAAAATGTTCCGAGGGTAAGGGTTCCGGTTTTGTCGAATACCGCGGCATCGATATCGCGTGCCCTCTCAAAGGCAGAGCGGTCATTGATGAGGAGCCCGTTTCTTGCAGCCAGGGTCGTCGAGATTGCAACCACGAGTGGTACGGCCAGCCCGAGCGCATGGGGGCAGGTGATGACCATGACGGTCACCATCCGGGCGAGGGCGAAGACGAAATCCTTGTCGAGGACCAGCCAGGTGATCAGGGTAACGCTGCCCACGCTCAGGCTGATGATGGTGAGCCAGAACGCCGCCCTGTCGGAAAGAACCTGCGCCCTCGATCTGCTTTCCTGTGCGCGCCTCACCATGTCGATCACCTGGGAGAGGTAGGTATCCTTTCCGGTCTTCGTGACATCGATCGTCACGGCGGACTCCCCGTTGATCACCCCGCCGATGACGCTGTCTCCCTCGCCTTTTTCGACAGGCCTGCTCTCTCCGGTGATCATGCTTTCATCCATCGTGGTTCTCCCCTCGGTGATCCGGCCGTCGATGGGGACCTTTTCTCCGGGTTTCACGAGAACAGGGTCTCCCTTTTTGAGACTGTCCACCGGGACCTCCTCGATGCTTCCGTCCTTTCGGATGAGGTTCGCCCGGGAAGGCATGAGCTTGACCAGCTCTTCCAGCGCCCCGGATGCTCCTGATATCGAGCGCATCTCGATCCAGTGGCCCAAGAGCATGACATCGATCAGGGTGGCGAGCTCCCAGAAGAACACCATGCCCGGAAGCCCGAAGACCACGGCAGCGCTGTATGCGTATGCCACGCTCAAGGCGAGGCTGATTAAGGTCATCATGCCCGGCTGGCGTTGTTGAAGCTCACCTCTCAAGCCCTTCAGGAAGGGAAGCCCGCCATGGAAGAAGATGATCGAGGAGAAGAAGAGCAGGACGAAAGGGTCGATCCGTGGACCGATCAGCGGTCCCCATCCGAAGAAATCCCTGATCGTGGGGGAAAGGAGAAGAACCGGGAAAGTGAGGATGAGGGATACGAAGAACCTCTTCCGCAAGTCTTCGATCATGCGGCCGTGATGGTCATGCGGATGCGCAGGCTGTCTCTCATGAGGCATATGGCGGCCGGGTTGTCCGGAATCGTGCTCCATGGATGAAGGGCTCCCCCTTTATCGATTCTGGTCTCGCCCGAGATTACGGCGTATTTGCTCCCCCTTTCCTGATGTCCTCGCTCAGCCCTGCCTTGAGCTTGTCCATGGCCCTGCCGAAGGCGGTCCAGTCTCCCTTTTGGAGCGATCTCTCGGCCTCCCGTATCTGTTCGAGCAGCTCCTTTTCACGTTCCGGCTTGATTGCCTGTCCGGGCAGGGCCTGCTGCACTTCCGGGACTCGTGGAGGCTGCGTGCCGAAAATCGCATTGACGGCCTCCCCGACCGTGGGCTGCATGACCACCTTTCCGCCATAGGCCATGATGACCCGTTTCAGCTGGGGGATGTTGGTGCCTTCCGATATGAGGTAGACCGGCTCGACATAAATGAAGGATCGGTCGAGCGGAATCACGAGCAGGTTCCCCCTGATCACCTTCGATCCCCGCTGGTCCCAGAGGGAAAGCTGCTGGGAGATCACGGTGTCCTGGTTGATCATGGCCTCGATCTGTGCCGGACCGTAGAAGATGCGGTCTTTGGGGAGCTTGAACACGAGGACTTCCCCGTATCTCTGGGCGTCTGACCTGCTGGCGACCCAGGCGATCATGTTGTTCCGGTTCTGGGGCGTGATGGGCATCATCATGATGTACTGGAGCTCCTTCTCCCCGGGCAGCCGTATAAGAACGTAGTACGGCTGCATCCTGTTCCGGGTTTCTCCGTAGCTCTCCTGCGGCAGAGACCAGAGGTCCTCCTTGTTGTAGAAGACCTGGGGAACGGTCATGTGGTAAGTGCGATACTTGTCGATCTGGATGGCGAAGAGGTCTTCGGGATAGCGGATGTGCGCCCTGATTCCCGGAGGCATCTCGCTGCTCTTCCTGAACACCCCCGGGAATGCCTTCCGGTATACCCTGATGACGGGGTCCTGCTCGTCGAAGACATAGAAATGCAGGGACCCGTTATAGGCATCCATGACCGCCTTGACGGAATTCCGGATGTAGTTTCTCTTCCCTTGATACGGCTCGGAATAGGGGTAGTACTCCGAGGTCGTGTATGCATCCTGTATCCAGAAGAGTCTGCCTTCGCTCAGCACGAGATAGGGATCCTTGTCGAGGGAGAGAAAGGGCACCGCGGAATGCATCCTCTCGGCAATGTCTCTCCGGATCTGGATCCGGCTCGTCGGCTTGAGGTAGCCGGAAATGAGGATGTTGATATCCCGCTCGTTCCAGGAAAAAAGGAGCCTTTTCCAGAAGGAGCTCAAAGGGATGCCGCCGGTCCCCCGGTATGAGGTGTAGACGTTGCTGTCTCCCTTGGGGTAGTCGAGCTCCCTGATTCCCGTATCCACGATGCGGTAGCCCCGGGCTCTCTCCGCATAGTAGAGGGCCGGCTGAGCCACCTGGAAAAACGGCGAGACAGGCGGAATGTCTTCGATCACATACCGGGGAAGGCCTTCACCGACCGATTCGGTTACGAAGCTCATGACGAGGCCATATCCGTGGGTGAACTGGAGGGTGCTGTTCACCCAGGTCCGGGCCTTTTCCGGAAGCTCTTCGGAGAGCTCCCGGGCCGAGAGCATGACTTGCCGGTATCCTTCTCCCGGAACATGGTACCTGTCCACGTCCACTTCATAGAACTGATAGTACAGGCGAATCTCCTGGGTCTGCCTGTAGGTCTGCAGGATAGGACGCCAGTCCCAGAGCCGGATGTTCCGGATGGTGTCATCGTTGTCCTCGATTGCGGCCGGAGTGATATCGTCCACTGCGGAATAGGCCTGCTCGCGTATCCGGTCGAGAAGGTATGCCTTCCTCGTCAGGGAGATGTTGTTCTCGATAAACGGTCTTTCGAGGTCGAACTCCTTGGGCTGTACGATGAACTTTTCCAGGAACGAGGGAACGACCCCGAGAGATACCACCGAGATCAGGATGAAGGCGCCGACCGGGATAACGAGGAGGAGGCCGTTTCTCAGGAAGATATTGAGCACGATGGCTGCCGCGAGGGCAAGGCTCGCAAAAAACATGATCCACAAGCCGGCAAGAACGGCGTGATACTCGACATACCCTATTCCGTAGACGACCCTGTGCGGAGAGAAGAGGAGCTCGTACCTGTCGAGCAGGTAGCCCGCGGCGAAAGAAACGAAGAAAAGACCCCCGAGAAGGGAGATGTGGGCGAGAACCGGCCGGGTTATGTGAAGCATGGCCCTTCTTCCCAGAGGGATCCTCTCGAAGAAGAAATAGATCAGGGCGACCGCGATCAGGGTAATGAGGGCCAGGGTCGTGAGACTGTTCTGGATAAGCTCGAAGAAGGGGAGGACGAAGAGGAAAAACCCGAGATCGAGCCCGAAGATCGGGTCTGTCTGTCCGAAAGGCTCCCTCCATATGAACTGGAGAAGGATATTCCACTGGCTCATGATCAGCAGAGAGAAGAGCCCGGAGAAGATCAGAATCGCTATGACGGCACCGAGGCGTGCCTTCGAGATATTGATCAGGTGGCGATCGGGACTCATCAGATACTGATTGTCATAAGCGCATGCCCTGACAGCGGCTTCGAAGTTGAGCATCGAAAACAGGAAGATGATGATGAAAGGAAGACCGAAGGCCGCAAGCTGAAGGAAGAGGGTCCGCGAGAATATCACACGGAACCCGAGCTCTTCCATCCACAGCCAGTCCACGAGTATCCGTGCTATGAACGAGAAGACAAGGGGAGAGGCAACGAGGATGAGGGCTATGATCCCCGCAATGAGAGTTCTGTTCCTGTATCCCGCCATCATTTCTTACAGCGCTCCCCAGGCATTCCGGAATAATCCCGATTGAGCCGATGGTGAAGGTCTACCGCAAGAGATGCTACAAAAAGAATGCCATCGAAACGCCTTGGGGCTCGACGCATATGACGAGCTCGAACCAACTCCCGAACCAAGGAGGAGACCACCACGGGGCCTGTCGTACCCGCAGTGCTGTTGGGCCGCCATGACTGCAGCAGAGACCGCATGGCGAAGGTTCTCCTTGTGCCCGAAGGCCGTTGACGGATGATGTCCCTTTGCATGGGAATGTGTCCAGTTTTTCTGGACAGCCTGCCGGTTATCGGCTCTCTTCTTTCCGTATCCATCCCTGCCGACCAGTCGGACCTTCCTTGCAGGATATTGGCATGGTCATTGTATCTCTGATTGAAGCGAAGAGCCCCTCGATCTCCGAAGATCACGTAAAGGAACCGCCGAAAGACAGAGAAGAGGAGTCCGGAAAGGAGATCTGCGCAAAGGGAGAGAAAAGCATGTTCGGAAGAAAGATAAGGATCTTCAAACTCTTTGGATTTTCCGTCTTCATCGACCTCAGCTGGATAATCATCGCTGTCCTCGTTACCTGGTCGCTGGCCCAGGGCTATTTCCCTTACTTCAATCCGGGCCTTTCTGCCGGGGCGTATTGGGTCATGGGAGTGGTGGGTGCCCTCGGACTTTTCCTGTCCGTCATTTTCCACGAGATGAGCCATTCGCTGGTGGCGAGGAGGTTCGGGCTTCCCATGAGGGGAATAACCCTCTTCATCTTCGGAGGCGTCTCGGAGATGACGGAAGAGCCGCGGAACCCGAAGACCGAATTTTCCATGGCCATAGCCGGTCCTGTCTCGAGCATCGTGATCGGGTTCCTTTTCTACGGCCTCTACCGGGCAGGCCTGCAGCTCGCCTGGTCAGAACAGGTCTGGGCAGTTCTCTCATACCTGGCATTCATCAACTTTGCCCTTGCCGTATTCAATCTCATCCCTGCATACCCTCTCGATGGCGGCAGGGTCCTGAGATCGGGCCTGTGGTCGTGGAAGGGAAATTTGAGATGGGCGACACGGACGGCATCCCGGATCGGATCGGGCTTCGGGATGGCCCTCATCATTCTCGGAGTCTTGAGCATCCTGACGGGAAATTTCATCGGAGGCCTGTGGTGGTTCCTCATCGGCTTGTTTCTCCGGAACGCCTCCAGCATGTCCTATACCCAGCTTCTCCTCGAGAGGGCTCTCAAGGGAGAGCCTATCCGCGATATCATGAACACCCATCCGGTATCCATTCCTTCCGGGACATCGATCGACGACCTGGTTCACAATTACTTCTACCGGTATCACTACAAGATGTTCCCGGTTCAGACCGAATCGGGAAAGCTCGAGGGGTGCATTACCCTCGACAAGATAAAGTCGGTGCCCAAGGATCAATGGAAGGATACGACCGTGGAAGATGTGGCTTCGGGGTGTGCTCCGAATAATACCGTGGATGCCTCGACCGATGCCCTGAACGTGATGGCCAAGATGAACCGTGAAGGGGTGAGCAAGCTCCTGGTTACGGAGGACGGGGCTCTCGAAGGCATCGTCACCTTGAAGGATCTGTTCGATTTCTTTTCCATAAAGGCCGACCTTGAAGGAGGAGAGGAAGGAGTTCCCAGAAGGCGGTAGGAAAGATCCGGCGCATAACCTCCATCCGAACCCGGGTGGCAGGGTCCTGCACCCGGTGACCGTTGCCTGTCGGGATGCGTATTCCCGTACAATGGGAAAAATCCTGTCTTGCAGGACAGCAGCGGCTGTGCGAGCGGCAGGGGATTGACATAACTCAATGAAATGGTAAAGAAAATATTTTCACCCCTCTTGGCATGCTCTTTGTAATAAAGACAAAATCTCCGATTCGAATGTGAACTGCGGGCTCTCCCTGGGAGTGGCAGACCCGAGGAGAGGGCGTTCATGCACCCTGCTCATTCACATCCTCGATGAAGAGGCCGGTGAACGATACTCTTGCGATGCTGCTCACTCTCTCATATGGAGGTTCCCAGTGACAAGAGTCGCGGTGAACGGGATGGGAAGGATAGGCAGGGCTCTCTTCAAGGTTCTCCTTGAGACCCCTGAGCTTGAGATCGCGGCGATTAATGATCTCATGCCTCCGGACAATCTCGCCTATCTACTGAAATATGATTCCGTCTATGGACGGTATGACAAGATCGTTGAAAGTGCGGAGAGTGCCATCGTGGTAAATGAAAAGACATACCGGTACTACCAGGAGAAGGATCCCCGGGACCTTCCCTGGAAAGACCTTCAGGTCGATCTGGTATTCGAGTGCTCCGGGGTGTTCACGAAGCGAGAGGACCTCGAAAAGCACCTCCAGGCAGGCGCATCCCGGGTGATCCTCTCCACCAGGGCAAAGAGCGAGGATATCGAAACAGTAGTCTTTGGCGTCAACCGGCCCAAGAAGGAAAGCAGGATCATCTCCTGTGCGAGCTGCACGACGAACTGCATAACCCCCCTGCTGGAGATTATGGGAAGAAGGATCGGCGTCCACAAGGCGATTCTGACCACGGTCCATGCCTATACCTCTTCTCAGAACCTCGTAGACGGCCCCGAGAAGAAATGGAAAAGGGGCAGGGCAGCGGCCATAAATCTGGTACCTACGACAACCGGTGCGGCAAAGGCGACGACAAAGGCTTTGCCCGAGTTCGCCGGAAAGTTCGACGGGATAGCGGTACGCTCCCCGGTTCCCGTGGGGTCGATATCGGATGTCGTTTTCCTCGCGAAGAGAAAGACGGACGAGAAGGAAGTAAACTCCGTCTTCCGCGAAGAGGCAGGGACCGAGCGATACAAAGCCGTACTCAGCGTGGTGGAGGATCAGCTCGTATCGTCCGACATCATCCAGGACTCTCATGCCTCCATCGTGGATGCAAACATGACCCAGGTGGTCGACGGCGATCTGGTGAAGGTGATGTCCTGGTACGACAACGAATGGGGATATGTGAACCAGATGGTGCGAACGGCAGTCCAGATGGTGATGTAACAGGGAAGACCTGATGATCAGGGAGAATGAGAAGTAGCAGGAATAGCCCGTGAAGAGAAGGGAGGAAAGGTGAACGAACTGAAGATCTTTGAGAAACTCTCTCATGGGCAAAGGCGTAAAACAAAAAGAGAATGGACCACGTATGCTCCTCTTAGCGGGGGTTGGAGAACCTACCTCAGCCCCGTTCTCCAGCCCCCATTTTTTTCCTACAAAAAGGGGTAAGGGAAGAAAACCCGTAAGAGGAGATGCTCGATATATGATATGCACCGAGCGAATGAGAATTCGCCCGGTGCTATGATATAGCTCTTCGTGGAACAATCCGGAGTCATGCCTTATCGTGAGCCCCTCTTCTGCAAAGAGATCGGCTCCTTTCGGCTCATGGAGAACAGCGGCTATCTCCGATTGAATCGCCTTTTCAATTCATCTACAGGCAGGCAGTTGATAACATCGCCTGTCTCGAGCCATCCCCTCCTGGCCTGGTTGATGCCGAGATACATGTAGTTCAGGTCGGATACGCTGTGGGCGTCGGTCGATATGGCTATTCCGATCCCCATCTCCTTTGCCGCCTTGCAGTTGATGTCATTGAGGTCGAGCCGGTCGGGGTGTGCGTTGAGCTCGAGAAAACACCCCTTTTCCCGTGCCGCCTCCATGACCCGCTCCATATCTATCTCATAGGGTTTTCGTTCATTGATCAGTCTGCCCGTGGGGTGAGCGAGAATGGTGAAATAGGGATTATCCATAGCCCGAATCACCCGCTCTGTCTGTTTTTCCTCGGGCAGCCTCTGATGGTAATGGATGGAGCAGACCGTGAAATCGAGCTTTTTGAGGATGTCGTCGGGATAATCGAGAGATCCATCGAGGAGGATATCGACCTCGGCCGATTTGAGGACGGTTATTTCCGGGAACCGTTCGTTGACCCTGTCGATCTCATCCATCTGCCTCAAGAGGGCCTTTTTGTCCATTCCGTGTGCTATCGTGACCTCGGGCGAATGGTTGGTGATGGCGATGTACTCATATCCGATATCGACTGCGGCGCGCACCATCTCTTCGAGGGTGTTGCGGCCGTCGGTTGCCTTGGTGTGGGTATGGAGGTCTCCCCGGATATGCCGGAGGGTGATGAGATGGGGAAGGGCGTGCCTGCGCGCCGCTTCGATCTCGCCCCTGTCCTCTCGGAGCTCGGGTTCGATGTACGGCAGACCCACCGAATGGAAAACCTCATCCTCGGTAAGGCCTGCAATTCGATCGTCTCCGTGGAAAACACCGTACTCGTTTATCTTGAGACCTTTTTCCTGCCCGAGCTTGCGTATGGCGATGCTGTGCAGCCTGGAGCCGGTGAAGTAGTGGAGGGCAGCCCCATAGCTGACCTCGGGAACCGCCCGCAAGTCCATCTGGAGGCCGGAGCGCAGGATCACGGTCGATCTGGTAGTCCCTTTCGATACGATCGTTCTCACATCCTCGAAGCGGGTAAAGTAATCCATCACCTTTTCCTGATCCACGCAGATTACGAGGACATCGAGATCACCGACCGTCTCCTTCTTGCGGCGATAGCTTCCGGCAACAACTGCCTGGCGAACATCCCTCGAACCTTTCAGATAAGAAAGGATCGATCGGGCGATCTCATCGGCAACAATGAATTTGATCCTTTTCTCCTCGGTGGCCTTGGAGGCGATTTCCTCGAGGATCTTCTTTTCAGTCTTCCTGCCGAACCCTTTCAGCCTCTGAATTTCCCCGCGTTCAGCAGCTTGCTTCAACTCATCCACCGTGCTTATGCCGAGTTCTTCATGCAGAATGTGGATCCTCTTCGGCCCGAGACCCCCGATTCCCATGAGGGTGCTCAAATCTTCGGGGAGCTTCTCTTCCAGTTCCTCGAGCTGGTGGAGCTTCCCTGTCCGGGCGATTTCGCTGATCTTGGCGGCCAGGTCCTTGCCGATCCCCGGCAGCTCCGTGAGATCATCTCCCTCTTCGATCATGTCGGATATGCTCCTCGCCTCGGACTCTACGGTAAAGGCTGCATTGCGGTAAGCCCTTACGCGGAACGGGTTCGCTCCCTCGATCTCCAGCAGGTCGGCCATCTTTTCGAGCACACCTGCAATCTCCTGATTATGAACGGGCATGGTTTATCCTCCGATCTTTTCAGTCATACGTCAACTCGTGATCCTGTATTGTGAGCGCGTCTTGCTCATCGGTCTCCCGCCGTACCCCTGAGGCAGTAGATCGTCTCAAACGAAGAAAAGAGGTCGATGTAATCTTCCAGACTCCTCGTAAGCAGAAAGTTGTTCTTGACCTTGGTCCGTGCATGTTCTCCTATACGCCTCCGCAAGGGCTCATCCCTGATCAGCTGGACAATCCGTTCGGCGCACTCCCGAATCGAAGAGACCAGGAATCCGTCAATCCCGTCCCCTATCTGATAGCGTATTCCTCCCACATTACCCCCCACGACCGCAGCCCCTTTCCACATGGCTTCTGTCACGGTGAGCCCGAACCCTTCCCGAAGGGATTTCTGAACCACGACTGCAGCCCGTCTCTGGAGAGCATTCACCAGAGAGGTATCCTGCCTGCTGATGACGATGATGCGATCTTCCTGCTCGTTCAGAATGGAATTGTACACCTGCTCCCCTTCAGGGTCGTCCGTGGCAATGTTCCCGAGAAGAACCAGGGTGCACTCGGCATCCTTCCTGGCGATTCTGAATGCCTCGATGACCCCCATCGGGTCCTTCCATTTGTCGAAGCGGGATATTTGTGTGATGATGGGAAGGTCTGTAGGGATACGGTAATAATCGAGCCTCTCCTGGATATCGCTCTCGCTCATCTCCCGGTTCTTGATGGAGAAGGGATCGATGGCGGGTTTGAAGAAGAGCTGGGGTATTGAAAGGTTCTGGCGGTATTCCTTCAGGGTGAAGATAGCGGTGTCATACTGCTCGATAAACAGGAGGAGATAGTTCCACAGTGCCCGGTTCGGCTCGGTGAGATCGACATGGCATCTCCAGACCCACGGGCCGCGCTTCTTGTAGTGTTCTACCATGGGCAGGGGCTGAGGATCATGGATTATGACGAAATTATGGTTGTCAAGGTGATTGCGTACTGCATTCTCAAAGATGATCTGCTCATAGATGCGGTATTTCCGCTCGGTCAGGTTGATGCTTCCTCCCTGCAGTGCATTATGCATTTTTTTGGTGATGCTGAAAAAATCCGGGGCACCTTCGATCACCCGCCACCCTGTTCTTATGCCGGCGCTGTTCATGAGAAGGGTCAGGGGTGAGAGCAATTCAGCGACGCCTCCCCCGTAATAGGTCGAATTGATGTGTGCGACGTGCAGGTCCTTCAGTTTCCGGGCCTTATCCATGATCCTGTCCACAGCCTCTGCACCGATGTACTGTTCGTAATCCTCAACGGTATTCAGCTTAAGCTCCATTGACATGGCGTTTCCTTTTTAGGAGTGATCGTTATCCGCTTGCAGGAATGAGGCGTCCTCTTCCGGAAGGTCGGTGTTGATGCTCATTCCCGAGCCGATCTCGAACCCCGCCCTTGTCGTCAGCCGCGGTCTGACCCTGATGAACCAATGCTCATCTCCATTTCCATGAGCTCTGTATAGCGCCTGTGGTAGCATTCTATGACGACCTCGGCTTCTTGTGAGGTCATCGTGGGGAAATGACGGTTGTGCAGAGGATTTTCGATGATGACCTCGTGATGGCCGTATCCGTCCATGGCCGTATAGATGCCCCGCTTCGTCCTCTTCAGGTCTCCCCCGGGGGTGAGGACAGGATACTTGTTCGCTGCGATCCGTGCCTGCCACGGGAGATCGGGCCCTTTGATTTCGAGGATGACACGGGGGAGCATCTCTTCGTTTCCCGGACAAAACGGGCAGCTCACGTCGTATGCCGGCTGCTCTTCAGGTGCGTGACGGGTTTCGACAATCTCCCGGGGCCTTTTCCTCCTCGAAAGGGCATAGATCACCCACTGTCCGGTGACCAGGTTCTGTCTCATTTCGTTTGCGTGCGAGGGGATATCGTTCATACTGGCGCTTCCCGGGGCAGGCAGGGCATTCCCGGCCCAATCCTTTCAAAATGCACGGCTGCCATATATCGTTGCCTTACGGCAGTATCTCCAGGAGCCGTGCAGAGAACTCAAGGTGGTTGCCTGCCATGGGATGGTTGGTGTCGATGAAGACCGTCGAAGCAGAAACCTTGCGGACGATACCCCTGAGAACCTCTCCATCGGAACGGGTGAACTCCAGCCAAGTCCCGATATTGGCGGTATTGCCGTGAGGGATCTCGTTTTTCTCGACCTCCCTGACCATGTCTTCCCGGTATTCGCCGAATACCATCCCGGGCGGAACACGGTCTGTTTTCCTCTCTCCGGGGGATAGACCGATGACGGCATCCTCAATGGCAGGAAGAACATCGCCCTTCCCGATAGTGAACTGCAGAGGTGCACTCAGGATGGTTCCATTTTCCATGAGTCCGGAGAAATCCACCACCACGGTATCCCCTTTTCGTGCCTTTCTCATGAGTTCCTCCTTTATCTGTCTTCCTCCTGCATGCAATGAGCCGGCTAAATACATTGCCGATTCATGAATACCTCCAGGGACTTGCGCGGGTGAAGGACCCTTACGGTACGAGGTTCATGGGCGATCCCCTGACGAAGGCCTCGATGTTTTCCACCGTTGTGTTCAGGATATCCAGAAGTGCCTCCTGGGTATAGAACGCGCTGTGGGGGGTGATATAGACGTTGCGCATGCGGAGCAGGACCTGATCCGCCAGCAGCGCTTCGAGATTGTGCCTTCTCTGGAAGATCGACCGCAGGAGTTCTGCTTCCTCACGGATCACGGGCTCCTCGGGAAGGACATCGAGCCCGGCTGCCGAAACGCGTCCCCCTGCAAGGGCCGAGAGGAGGGCCTCTACGTTCACGAGAGATCCTCGGGAGGTGTTGATGATGATGGCCCCTTGCTTCATGATCTCGAACTGGTCAAAGGAGATGAGGTTCCTGGTTTTCTCGCTGGCAGGAACGTGCAGGGTGATGATGTCCGACCGCCTGAGGAGCTCGCTCATATCGAGGTAGGTAAAGCCCATGCCCCTGGCAATGTCGTCACGCCGTTTCACATCGAAGGCCACGACCTCCATATCGAAGCCTCTGGCTATGCGAATGACGCACAGGCCGATATTGCCGGTCCCGATCACACCGAGTACCTTACCGTGGAGGTCGAACCCCTTGAGGCCCTCGAGGGAGAAATTGCCCGAACGCGTCCGGTCGATTGCCTCGGTGAGGCGGCGTGATATGGTGAGGATGAGCCCGAACACGTGCTCGGCAACAGTGCACGAGCCGTAGGACGGAACGTTCGAGATTTTGATGTCATGATCCCTGCAGTACCCCAGCGCGATGTGATCGAACCCGGTCGATCTGGTGGCGATGAGTTCGAGTGAAGGCAGTAACCTGAGAACATCCTCTCCCAGGGAGGAATATATGAAGGTGGAGATGATCTGCACGTCTGCGAACCCCGCTGCATTCGATATGCTCAAAGGTTCTTTCCGGAAGAGGATCTCGTTTTCGCGATCGAGTCTTGAAAAGAGGTCCTGCTCCCAGGGCTCTGCTTCGAAAATGGCTATCTTCATTTCTTATCCCTGTGCGCCTCTGCACAAAAGGCAGATTCATCCACCGGCTCGTATCTTCTTGTACAATTCTTCCGTATCCCCCTTCCGACACAGCTCGCTTCCAGGGGACATGACTGCCGAGGTCCCGGCCGCCACACCATATTTCACGGCCTCTTCGATCCCGCACCCCCTGCTTAAGCTCAAGGCAATGCCTGCAACCATGCTGTCGCCCGCCCCGACCTTGCTCACGACGCTGACGCTCGGTGCACGCACATACATGCTCCTGTCCTTTCTCACGAGGAGAGCGCCTGCCGCACCCAGGGAGACGACAATATTCTCGCACTTCCCCTCGTTCACGATGGCTTTGGCCATTTCCTCGATATCATTCTCTTTTCTGCCATCTCTGCCCCTGAGCATGCAGAGCTCACGTCTGTTGGGCTTGATCATAAAGATGGACAGCTGAACGGCATGCCTCAAGGCCTCGCCTGATGTGTCGACAATAAGCTTCGCGTTTAAACGCGATGCCTTCTTTGCCAGGAGGGCATAGAAGTGGGCAGGAACCCCGGGAGGGAGGCTGCCGCTTCCGATGATGTATTCGGGTTGGGAACCGAGGGTGTCCAGCAATCCGAGCAGGGATTGCCATTCATCTTCCTGCATGGTGGGCCCGGGCATTCCGAAGCGGAACTGGTTTCCGCTCGTTTCCTCGAGCACGATGAAATCTTCCCGTGTTTCACCGAGGATATCCGTCTTCCGGCAGCTCACCCCTTCCTGACCAAGCAGTGTGGTGAGCAGGTCGCCGAATATCTTGCCTGAGGGGAAGAGGGCGAGGGAGTCCCCGCCCAGGTTTTTGATCGCTCGCGAGACGTTGATTCCTCCCCCGCCCGGCTCATGCCTGGGAGAAGAGCACCGCAGCTTTTGTTCGGCAACGACCTGAGGTATGCGGCAGCTCGTATCGATGCTCGGGTTCATCGTGAGCGTGACGATCCCACCCATATGCGGTTCTCCTGTAGACCTTGTTTCAGCGATTTCATCGGTTCCTTCCTTTAAGGACATTGAAGCCGGATATGATGTCGAGCAGCTCCTCGGTGATGGCCACCTGCCGCACCTGATGATATTGACCCTTGAGCTCGACGATCCTGTCCCTGATATTTTTTTCCGCACCCTGCATGGCGGCAAGCCTGCTGGCGTTTTCGCTTGCAAGCGATTCGGCAAAGGCCTGGAAGAGGTTCGAGATGAGGTAGTGCTTCACCAGGTGCGAGAACAGGGTATCTGCATCCATCCGGAAGACGGGCAGCTCCCTGGTGGGCCACGGCCGGCCCCGGAGCTCCCGCAGCCATTCCTGATCGAGGGGGAGCAGACGTACCGTGACAGGCTCGTAGGCGGCGCCCGAGAGGTGATGGTTGTACTCGAGAATGACCCGGGAGATCTTCGATTCGGTGCTCCATCGGTCAATGATGCCGATGAGGTCCTGCACGGCAAACGGTATGCCGGCAGGCGAGCTCGGCACCATGAGATTTTCCTCCACAGGAAGCCCGATGCCGATGAGACGGTCGTAGACCCTCTGCCCGATGGATACGACCAGGCTGTCCTCACCGCCGATCTCGAGCCGGGCCATGGTACGAACCGTGTGCTCCGCGATCCTGTCATTGAACTGGCCGCACATACCCTGGTCCGATCCGAAGACAATAATGCCGGTGCGGACTCGTGAAGGCTCTCTCAATGGAGCTCTTCCGAGCGGATAGGCCTGAAGCAGACCCCGGAAGGCAAGCAGGATGCCCCAGCTGTACCCTGACAGAGATTCCTGGGCCTGCTCGTATTCCCGGATGTTCGCTGCAGCTAAGGCTTTCATCATTCTCACGACGGAGAGAAGGTCTTCCGCCGTCTCATACCTCTTTCTCGCCGCTTCAAGGTTGGGCATACCGTTCCCCCTGCACCCTGTTCTGAACGATTTCCCTGGCCAAACCGGTCAGGGCATCCCGATCCTCTTTCGAGAGATCCTCGTTCGCTTCTATCCTGCTGCACACCTCGGTGAGCCGGATTTTCACGATCGAGCGGATCTCCCGCTCTATGTCTTCGATCTCATCCAGGGCAATATCGGTAAACGCCCCATTCGTCACGGCCACGAGAATGGCCACCTGCTCGCATGCGCTCATGGGCTCGAACTGGGATTGCTTCAGCACCTCCCGGACGCGCTCGCCCTTTGCAAGGATCTTTTTGGTCTTCTCATCGAGCCTTGTACCGATCCGGGAGAAGGTTTCCAGCTCCTCGAAGAGCGAGTAGGAGAGCCGCAAATCTCCCGCTACGGAGCGGTATGCCTTGAGCTGGGTCTTTCCGCCGACCCGGGATACCGACCGGCCCTCATCCACTGCGGGCAGCTGCCCCCTCTGGAAGAGGTCGGGAGAAAGGTATACCTGACCGTCGGTGATGGAGATGAGGTTCGTGGGGATATAGGCCGAGATGTTCTGGGCCTCTGTCTCGACGATGGGCAGGGCTGTGAGCGATCCGCCCCCGAATTCCTCTTTCAGATGGGTAGATCGCTCCAGGAGGCGTGAGTGGATATAGAATATGTCCCCGGGAAAGGCCTCCCTGCCCGGAGGGCGCCTGAGGAGGAGCGATATCTCCCGGTATATTCTGGCATGATGCGTGAGATCGTCGTACACGACCAGCACATCCTTGCCCCTGGCCATGAAATACTCGCCTATGGAGGTTGCGCTGTACGGGGCAACGAACTGGAGTCCGGGCGGGTCATCACCCGATGCCGTCATCACGATCGTATACTCGAGGGCTCCCCGTGATCCGAGGTCGTCGATGACCTTGGCAACAGAAGCATTTTCCTTGCCGATCGCACAGTAGATGCAGATGACGTTCTGCCCTTTTTGATTCATGATGGTTTGAATGGCAATGGCGGTCTTGCCTGTCTGCCTGTCTCCCACGATCAGCTGACGCTGCCCTCTCCCGATGGGGATGAGGGGATCGATGGCCTTGATCCCGGTCTGAAGCTGTACGGTAACCGGGAGGCGGTCCATGATCTGCGGGGCAGGCCGTTCGATCGGCAGGTATTCATCAGAGCGTATGGGGCCGAGGCTGTCGAGGGGCCTGCACACCGAGTCCACCACCCTGCCGATCAATGCCTCGCCCACGGGCACGGAAAGCACGCTGTTCGTCCGAGAGACCTCCATGCCGGCCGAGAGATCCGAGCTTTCATCCAGAAGGACGATCCCCACATTCTCGGGGGTGATGTCAAAGGCGATTCCCAGATGGTCTTTGGGGAGCCGGACAACCTCATCCACTTTTATGCCGGGAAGCCCTGTCGCCTGGGCGATTCCCTGCTCGATGCGGAAGAGGGTTCCGACTTCCCTGATGCCGAGCTTCGGGTGGAAACCTTTGAGGACCTCCTTGGGCAATCCCGATGTCTGCTCCAGGGGGGCCAGGATATCGGCGAGGATATGAGGATCGGGAGGTGCTTTAGTCATTTCTCGCCTCCTGCCTGCTGCCGAAGGCATCGGTGATGACCTTCGATACCTGATCTTCAAGGTCTCCGAGGAATTGCTCGACTCCCCAGCGAAGCTTGTATCCGTCGATGGTCATCTCGATCCCCAGAACCCCGTCGGATATCCGCTGGTACTGAATGGCTCGGGATTCGGGGAATTCTTTGGTGATGGCATCGGAGAGCTTCCGGCGCAGGTCTTCGCTCAAATCGAATGAGCTCTTTACGACCGTGGGGGTTTTCCCCTTCCTGACCTCTGCAGCGAGCTGATTCTTGCGAGCCCCCTCGATTTTTTTGAGCTGTGCAATGAAGACATGGACGAGCCCTTCTTCAATGGGCGTGTTCGTGATCTCGGAAATGGCGGATTCTGCAATGCTTGACGCGTCGTGGAGGCTCATGATTCTCAAGCGCTCTGCGATGTCTCGTTTCTTCCGGCTCATGGCATCCTGGAGCCGGGCAAGATCCGCTTCGGCCTGTTTGCGCGCCTGCTCGAGGAATTCGTCGCCTCTCTTTTTCGCCTCTTCTTCAGCTGCCAGGAGGAGCTGATTTCTTTTTTCATCGAACTCCCGATTCTTCTGTCGGTACAGCTGCAGCTGCTCGTGGGCCTCTTCCTCTCTCTTTTTGGCGTCATCGATTGACGAGTCGATTTTTTCCCTGCGTTCGTTCATGGCGCTCACGATCGGATTGAAGAGGAAGTGCTTGAGGAGAGCCACCAGAATCAGAAAATTGATGATCTGCGCGATGACCGTAAACCAGTCGATAAGCACGGCTTGCTCCTTATCGGGTCGTGAAATGGCTCCAGAATGGGTTGGCGAAGAGCAGGATCATGGAGACGACGAGGCAGTAGATCGCCACCGATTCAATAATGGCGAGCCCCACGAAGAGTGTTCGTGATATGGTTCCCGATTCATCCGGCTGCTGGGAGATGGCGGTCATGGCCTGGGCGACCGCTCTGCCTTCACCGAGGGCAGAGCCGATGGAGCCGATGCCCATGGTGATTCCTGCGGTAAAAATGGAAACCATACCGATGAGTGTCGCTGAATCCATACAATAGTTCTCCTTTCCTCCTGAGAATGAAAAGAGAGGAGGTTCTCATTTCTCGTTTGCCTGTCTCTCCTCGGTTCCGACCCTCTCTGCCGATGCGATATAGATCATGGCGAGGACCGTGAATATGAAAGCCTGGATCATACCGATCAGAAGTCCCAGCGCCTGCATGATAACCGGGAAGAAGAACGGGATGACGGCAAGAAGGATCGCTGCGATCTTGGTCTCGGACATGATGTTCCCGAAGAGCCTGACTGCCAGCGCGAGCGTCCTGGTGAATTCACCCATGATATTGAACGGAAGCATGAGAGGCGTAGGTTTCGTGTACTGCTTCAGGTATGAGAGGAATCCCTCGTTCGCTATTCCATAAACGGGAACGGCGAAAAACACGCAGATGGCAAGACCTGCCGTCGTGGAGAGAGAGCTCGTAGGAGGAACGTATCCGGGAAGCTCCATAAAGAAGTTCGAGAAGGCGATGAAGAGGAAGAGCGTTCCGATAAAGGCAATATACTTCCCGGGCTGCTCGTTGGCGATATCCCGGATCTGGCCGGATATGGTCTCCACAACGGCCTCGAGGAAGTTCTGCCACTGTCCGAAGCTCCGGCCGGATGAAATACGGCGGGTGGCGAGCCATGACAGGATCGTCAGGGCAGCCATGGTTATCCAGGTGTAGAGAATCGTCACGTTGAGCTTTATCCAGCCCGCCTGCCAGAGGATGACGGCGTCGGGAGTGATCTCTCCGATCTTCAGGATTTCCATTGTTCCGCCTCGATCTCTTTTCCCGATCTGCTTCCCGAAGGCCTCCACAGCAATACCATGAGCTGCCTTGCCAGGATGAACCCGACGAGGCAGGCAGCGAACTTCTGCCACTCGCCGCTGCTGACCGCAAAGAAGACCCCGATCACGAAAGCTGCCCGCAAAATGAAGCTGCCCATGAGGAAAAGACCGGGCCTTCGCGCACATCGGACCTTGAGGATCGTAACCATGAGCCCGCTGAAATAAAGGAGCCCTGCGCCGAACCCACAGAGGAAAACGAGGGCTAGCTGAAGTGAGTGGCTCATGATCCGATCATCTCCTTTCCCTTCTGTCTCCGGTACGACCGAGCGAGTTCTGCACCCAGTACCACGCGTTCAGACAGCCGAGGATTATCCCGGCAAAGAGGAGGATCAAAGTCCATGAATGCGTGCTCGGCCATGTTCTGTCTATCCATATCCCGAGGGCAATTCCTGCCAGGGTCGGAATGGTGACCGCCCAGCCTACCATTCCGATCATGCCCAGGCCGAAGATGATGCTGCTCCGCTTGTTGCGTTCGGCATTCTCCTTCCTGAGGCCTTTTGCCCGCACCTTTCTGATGAACCGCTCAAACCGCTTTTGCCTGTTCTCCCTGTAATCATGCATGGTACTGGCGTCCGAACCGCATGAATCTGCGGGCAAGGTCAGCCTCCAGCCTGGCGGCCGCAGTGCGCACCTTTCTTTCCCTCTCATCCTCGATGAGAAAATCTCTCTGGAGAAGATCCTCGAGTTCGGGCAGGTCGTTCCCGAGGACTGCATGCGAAGTGGAGACGGATACATCGGGGCCTGCTTTCACGAGGACGCCCTCATTGATCGCTGCGTATCGAACGTTCCCGTCCTTATCCTCGTAGGTGAGAATCCCCGGGACAAGGCCGGTGATGAAATCGATATGCCTTGGCAACAGCCCGAAGTACCCGTTGAAATCTTCCGCGATGACCTTCCTGACCTTCGTATCCAGGAGTATTCGGGTCAATTCGTATATCTTCAGGTTCATGCCCTCACCTCGCTGATGGGGCCGATCATATAGAGAGACTGCTCTGGGTAGCCGTCGAACTCTCCTTTCAAGATTTTTTCGCAACCATCGATGGTGTCGTCCAGGGAAACCGATTTGCCCTTGTATCCGGTGAATTGTTCCGTGACCACGAACGGCTGTGTGAGGAACCGCTCCAGCCTTCTCGCCCTGTTCACGATCAGACGGTCTTCCCGGGAGAGCTCATCGATTCCCAGCATGGCGATGATGTCTTTCAGGTCTTCATATGTCGCCAGGGTCTTGCGTGTCTCCTGGGCGATGGTGTAGTGCTTCTGTCCCACGATATGGGGCACGAGTATGCCCGATCGCGACTGGAGGGGGTCGATGGCGGGATAGAGACCTTCGCTCGATCTCCTCCGGGACAGGACGATGGAGGAAGAGAGGTGGGCGAAGATGTGCTCGACAGCAGGGTCGGTCAAATCGTCGGCAGGCACGTAGACAGCCTGGACCGAGGTGATCGAGCCCTGGGGCGTACTCGCGATCCTCTGCTCCAGGTCGGATATCTCCGTGGACATGGTGGGCTGGTAGCCCAGGCGTGCGGGTATCTGCCCCAGCATTCCGGATATTTCCGATCCGGCCTGGATAAAGCGGAAGATGTTGTCGATGAGCAGGAGGACGTTCTGGCACAAGTCGTCCCGGAAGTACTCCGCCATGGTAAGGGCGGTGTGACCGACCTCGAATCTCACTCCGGGAGGCTGGCTCATCTGGCCGAAAACCATGACGGCATTCTCGAGCACGCCCACATCCTTGATCTCGCTGTAGAGCTCTTCTCCTTCCCGCGAGCGCTCGCCGATCCCGCAGAAAAAGCTCACCCCTTTGTACCGGACAGCCATGTTCTGGATCATTTCCATGATGAGCACGGTCTTGCCGACACCGGCTCCACCGAAAAGTCCGCTCTTGCCGCCCAGCTCGATGGGTGCCAGGAGGTCGATGGCCTTGATGCCGGTTTCGTAGATCTTGTTTTCCGGTGCCTGCCGCTTCAGGGGGACGGTAACGCCGTGGATCGATCTCCGGGGGAGAGTATCCGGGATCTCTCCCTTTCTGTCGATCGGCCTCCCGAAGACGTCGAGTACCCTCCCGAGGAGTTCCTTGCCTACGGGGACCATGATGGGCTTGCCTGTGTCGATGACGCTCGATCCTCTCTCAAGGCCCTGGGTAGAGCCCATGGCAATGCCCCGCACGAGCTGGGTGCCCATGTGCTGGATCACCTCGATGAGCAGCTCCTCGCGCCCCTCGACCCGAAGTAGGTTATAGATGGGGGGCGGTCCGGTGGGCATCGGCGGGAAGCCGACATCCACCACACTGCTGTGCACCGCTATGACTGTTCCGCTTCGATTCCTGTCTGCCATGTGAGCCTGCATCTTCTTTTAATGGGATACGAAAGCAGGTGCAGGACCCTCCTGGTATCCCTTTGCGAAAAGGGTATGCACCCTGCCCAATGCCCATATTGAAAGAAAAGACGTTGAAGGGTTTTATGCGGTTTATCCTGATGGAAGAGAGGGCGTTGACAAATCTTGAGGAGTCTACATGGTGTTACTGACCCGCCAGCCTGCAGGTCTTGTCCCCGTTCCCTCCGGATCTCAAGTCGTCGGATCTTAAGGTATTGATATCTTGATTCTCGAGGAACTGCTTCATCTTCTGGAGAGATCTGACCTGGAGCTGCCGTACCCGTTCCTGGCTCAATCCCAGCTGAGAGCCGATTTCCATGAGTGTAACCGGGGGATCCGAGTAGAACCGCTTGAGAATGATGAACAGCTCCCTGCGCGTCAGCATGGTGAATCCCTGCTGAAAGAGGAACGAGACCTGCCGCGAGATCTCTCTTCCGGAGTAGAGCGATTCAAGGTCGAAGTCGTCCGTGAGGTAATCGACCCATCGATCCGTCTCGCTGGGATCTCCTGCAATGGTTTCATCCAGGGAAAGGAGATCCTTTGTGTGCCGCAGGGTTCCTGTACGAATCTTGCTGCTCTTGCGGATGAAATCCTTGATGGATGCCTCGATCCACCATACGGCATAGTAAATGAAGTGCACGCCGCGGTCAGGATCGAACCGTGTGAGGGCCTTCATGAGCCCGAGGTTTCCCTCCTGAACGATCTCAAGATAGTTGTGGCCGCTGTTAAAATATTTCTGACTGACCTTCACGACGAACCTCAAGTTTGCATGGATGATCTTCTGTCCTGCATTCACATCACCCTGCTGGTACTGTTTTGCCAGCTTGTATTCCTCTTCGGGCAGCAGGAGAGGGTATCGTCTTATTTTCCGGAGATAGAGCTGAAGCTCTGAGTAATCATGTCTGTTTGCCATACGTCATTACCTTTCCCGAATACAGTTTCAGGGTTTCGATGGGATTCTTTGGCCCATGCGGTTTCAGATCCGGGCCAGCGAGTTTTACCTTTTGCCTTTGGGGAAGAGCAGTTTGTGCACGGTATGCGAATTCAGGGTACATTTCCCAGGCAGCCTTCGATATATGCTCGGCAGTGACGGTAAAGGCCTCGGAATAATCCCGCGCCCTGCCTATCACTGCCAGGACCTTCGAGAAGTGGCTTTCGGTGCTGTCCTGATACATTCCCGGATCGCTGAAGAGCGAAATGATCGCCTTCCTGGCGGATATATCGAGAGGTTTTCCCGAAGGGATCTCTCCCGCTTTGCGGGGATGCGTCTCTTGCGATTTTTCCTCTCTGCCCGAGGCGCAAGCGGTGATGGGTTTCCCTGCGAGATGGAGAAAATCCGGATCCGCCAGTGAGAGGATTGAATAGCCGGAGGAGCTGCCCGTGACGACAACGGTCGTATGGAGGGGTATGGCCTCGGGCGCAATGTTGCCCGAGGCGAACATGCAGCAGCGGGGGTCCGTGCTCATGCCCCGGAGCTCTCTGCACAGCACGGCAGCCTTCAGCAGCTCCCAGAGGTGAAAATGTCGCAGGACCCATGATGCCTCGACGACGAGAAAGCCCCCGTTTGCCTCGTGGAGCGCCCCGGCCCTGACAAAGGTGAAGCCGGCCTGGCAAGAGGGAAGAGCAGACTCGCTGGAGACACTGCCGAACAGGCTCTCCTGGTCGGCATCATGGGCAAAGACGAGGGGCGGTTCCTGGATGCTGCCCCTCGTTACGAGGACATTGACGGAGTATGGCGAGTACAACAGCTCCTGTGAGCCATCCCCGGAGCCCTCACGGGAGCAGGAGACCGAATCCGTGCTCACCGGCAGGGTAAAGATATGGAGGTTCTCGAGAATATCTTCACCCACTTCCTCCAGGTAAACGAGTATCCTCGAGTTCTTCCGGTATTTATTTTTCAGGGCCAGCAGCAGGGGAGCAATGGTTTCCCTGGCCTTGTTCGCAGTTAAGGAGTCGAGCTCTTCGGAGCACCTTTTCTTGAGCAGCCTGATTTTGTCCCGAGCCAGCTGTTCGTCCGCTCTTGCCGTCCGGCAGAACGGGATGCAGGGAGTATCTCCCGCAGCCGTGTAAGGGGTTGCTTTTCGGGGGTCTCTTTCCGTCTGACGAGACCCGATTCCCTGCTCCTCATCCTCTTCACCGGAGCCGGCCTTTGCGAGGGTCTGGTAGATAGGCTGAGCCACATCCTGCTCCTGTCTATCGAAGCTCGTCCTCAGACGGTCTGCCTCAAGCCGGTAGTCTTCTGAGGCAAAGATGCTCCGGAGCCTGCACCGGGCCTGCTCGATAAAAAACTCCATATCCGAGCGGAATATGGGCCCGAACCCTGGTGGAAGGCTTAAGATGCGCGGGCGTGATTCCGCATGGAAATTATGGACGCAGCACCAATCTGAGGCCGCAGGGTAAGCATACCCTTCGGATGTCAGGGCCTCCATCATCTCGCTTCGGCTCAGCTCGCTGCCTTTCTCGGACAGCAGGAACAGAAAGGAAGGACGGGTTGCACCTCTCATCCTCCTGCCCCTCCCGAGCACTTCCATAGGGGGAAAAGCCAATTTTTCCAGGAGATCATGATCATGTACGCTTCCCACTCATCACCCGGCTTCGCTCTCCTCGAGAATACGACCTGTCCATCATAGCGACCGATTCATTCGAACCATTCAGGGAAGTTTTTCCTGACATCCCTGGGACGTTTGAATTTGATGCGGCCGGATACGAACATGCCGGCGATCATTCGGGCGATAAGCCTGTCCTGGAATGGATTGACCCGATCCTGAAAAGCCCCGGACATGCAAAGCTCAGGTGTAATGCTGATACCATCACCGATCGCCTCCATGAGGTCATAGAGGGTGGTAGTAATTTCAGCCTTTTTGCTCCTTGAACCGAGAGCACTATGACCACTGTGTATGCTCATAGTAAATCCTCCTGTCGTTTCTCTGATGAGGCAGGCAATATATCGGACCTCATCCGACAGCCCCCCATCGCGTAGTCATACGTCATACCCTGTTTATTCAAATGGTATGCCGAAATATCCGAATCTGAAAAATCACATGATATCAGCACAATATGCGCAGACGGCCGTCCCATGCGGGTCCGTGGGGGAATGGTTGCCGTCCTATTATGTGGGATGAATCCTTTTTTACAAGAATCTCGCTGGTGATATTTCGGATTATATCCATTTCTCGACAAGTTATGTGAGAGCCCGCAGGGAGCGAAAATCTCATACGCCTGGAATCATTGCATTTTACGTATCAATCGATCTTTGATCTTTTCACGTTCCCGGGGAGATCCTGTGCCGATTCTTTCCACGGATGCTGCAAGTTAATGATTATTCGTATATTTCCGATCGCTCATCCCTGAGCGTACGGCATGGTCTCTCTTGCCGGCCAAGGGGAGTTTCCTGTGCAGCAGGGCATGGAGGAACTACATGTGCCGTGGAACTTCATGCTTATGGAGGAGGGCGTACAATCGAGATCGGGAAAGGCCGGAGATCCTGCATGCATTTGAAACATTTCCCGAGGTACACCGCATCAGCTCCAGGAGGTAGAAGCGCTCCACCTCGGCCAGATACCTGGTGCGGACCGAGCGCAGACCGGGAAGGGCAGGCGACGGGGTCCGTTTCACCTTTGATATGATCTGATCGAAAGAGGGCCTGTAAATGTTCATGGCATGGATCATATAACAAGCTGCATGCCAACATGGCCCTTCTTGAATAAAGAAAACAAAGGGCCTCGTTTTTTCAAGTAATTACAATTTTGACTGTTTTCTGATCCCCACGTTTGCCCAAACAGGAATCCCCTCGATTTTCCCCGGAGGCCTTTCCACGAAACGGTTGACGTTATCGATCAAACAAAGATCTATGGGGAGGCGGGATCTCTCCTCGAGAGTCCTGTTTTTTAATAAACTGGTCCGCTGAGAAAGACGAGACACTCTCCTGTACGAAGACAGGCGCTTCAGAGGGGGGAGGCAGCGGGATCAGGAGATCTCGTACTTTTTGAGCAGGGCGTAGAGGCGCGAGCGTGAGAGCCCCGAGACCTTGCATGCGCCTTTGATATCCGACTTCGTCTGGCGGAGAAGTTCCTTGAGGTACTGCTCTTCGATCTCGCTGACAGCCTCCTCCCTCACGTCCTTGAGGCTGGGGAGGCTCGCATCGCCGAAGATCCTGTGATTCTCGTGCTGCGACTGCTTCTTTGCCGCAGCGTTCCTCTTGACCTGGACATGGATATGGTAGGGCAGATGCTTGGGGACGAGGATGGGGCTGTCATGGGCAACGGCCATCGCACTCTCCAGCGCATGGATGAGCTCCCTGACATTGCCGGGCCAGGAATACTGGAGGAGAATGTCGCGGAACGCTGCACTGACACGCTTCGGCTTCATGCCGTACTTTTTGCTGTGCCGCTTGAGGTAATGGTTCGTCAGGTCCGGGATATCATCGATACGGTCTCTCAAGGGGGGCAGGTCGATGGTGATGGACCTGAGCCGGAACAGGAGGTCTTTTCGAAACCTCTTGTTCTGTACGAGGTCTTCCAGGTCGCGGTTGGTCGCGGAGATGACCCTGAAGTCGCTTTCCACCTCGCTCGATTTTCCGATGGGCCGGAACTTGCCTTCCTGGAGGACCCGGAGGAATTTCTTCTGGATCGAGAGAGGGAGCTCTCCCACTTCATCGAGGAACAGGGTTCCCTTGTGCGCCTGCGTCACCAGGCCGTGCTGGGCCCTGTCCGCACCGGTATACGATCCCTTTTCGTGCCCGAAGAGGATGCTCTCGACGAGGTTTGGCGGGAGCGCTGCGCAGTCGACCACGACGAAATCATTGCCGGCTCGAAGCGAGTGGTTGTGAATGGCCCGCGCGAAGAGCTCTTTTCCGGTGCCGGTCTCTCCGGAGATGAGGACGCTCGCATCGTTCGAGAGCGTCTTGCTCAGGAGGGTCAGGCATTTTTTCATTCCGGGGCTATGGCCGATGATGCCCTCTTTCTCGAAATCGAGGGCAGTCTGCGGCAGCGTGCTGCTCTCGTGGTAGAGCACGGCATCCTTGAGAAGCTGGGCCAGATCGGTTTTCGAAAAGGGTTTCTCGATGTAGTCCCATGCGCCCCGGGACAAGGCCAGGTCCACGGAATCAGGGTCTCCGTATGCGGTGATGACGATCACCTCGGGAGAGCCCGTGTTCCTGCAGATCTGGGGGATGATATCGATGCCGTTTCCATCCGGCATGCGGACATCAAGAAAGACGATATCGTAAGGATCGGCCCGTACCGCATCGAGCCCCTCTTCGAGGGTGAACGCCTGGGCGCTGTTATACCCCAAGGTTCTCGATACATTTGCAATCGAGCTGCAAACGAGCTTGTCATCGTCGATCACGAGGATCCTTTTACGTTCTTCCATGGTTAAATCTCATAAGACGGTTTTTGTGAAATGTAAATCATTTCTCCCCAGCGCCAGATCGATTGCATCCGCCAGGATACGGGAGGTAAAGGGCTTTGACAGGTAGACGGAAAAGTCATCGTGCCGCTTTTTCACTTCCCTGATCGCTTCCTCCGACCCCGAGCAGAGAATGACCGGCAGATCCTTGCGCATCCCGAGCATTTCTGAGGCCATCTCGTCGCCGTTCATGGAGGGCATGAGCTGGTCGGTGATGAGCAGGTCGAACGCCTCCGGGGTTTTCCGGAAGAGATCGAGTGCCCTCAGAGAATCATGCGTCGATGCCACCCGATACCCCAGGCGTATGAGCATCTGATGGATGCTCTTCAGTTCAAGGGTATTGTCGTCGACCAGGAGGATCCGCCCCTTGCGCACCGAACCCCCATGGAGCGTCTCCGCTGCCTGAGCATCCGGACCTCCGGCAAGCTTCGGGAAGAAGACCTCGAAGGTCGAGCCTTTTCCGGGCTTGCTGAGGACGATTATGGACCCTCCTGCATTCTTTACGACCGTATGCACGACTCCCAGGCCCAGGCCCGTGCCCTTGTTCGATTTCTTCGTCGTAAAGAGGGGATCGAAGATCTGATCGATGATCTCCGGGCTCATTCCGCATCCGGTATCCTTTACCGTGAGCTTGACGTATTCTCCGGGATTCAGAACGGACACGAAGGCAGGAGAAGCGTCGTTTACCCGAACCTCTGCCAGGGTTATGGTCAGGGTGCCTTCAGGGCTGTTCTCCATGGCCTGGACGGCGTTCAGGCCGAGATTGGTGAGAAACTGATAGAACTGGGGAGGATCGATTCTCACGAGGGCCTCGGTAGGGGCTATTTTCTGCCTCAGGATGATGTGAGGAGGGAGGGACCGGCTGACGGCCCTGACGGCGTCCCGGGTAACGGCCTCTATGGACACAGGCTTGAAGGCATGCTCCTTCCTCGAACCGAAGAGCTTTATCTGGTTCGTGACCTCCTTGCCGATGCGTGCAGCCTCCATGATCTGGCTTAAGTACTCCCGCTCAGGGGCGTCTGCAGGAAGCGAGTCGCAGACGAGCTCGGCATTGATGATGATAGGCTGCAGGATGTTGATAAAATCATGAGCTATCCCGCCCGCAAGCATCCCCAATGCCTCGGTTCTCCGTTTTCTTTCGAGGGCTCTCTGCAAGACCTTTTCTTCCGTGACATCGTGCTCGATGACCGTATAGTTGGTGATGGTTCCGGCCTCGTCCTCAACAGGAGAGACGATGACCTCCAATTCCCGGATGCCGCCGTCGGCGCCGGTTCTCTTGACCTGTCCCCTCCAAGGCTTTCCGCCAAGCCGCTTGAGAGAGAATCCATCCGAGACGTACTGCTCATACGGCTCTCCCGGAAGCTCGCGTCGGGGAACCTCAAGCGCATGTTCTGCGGCGGGGTTGAGGTATTGGACCATGCCTTCGGAGTCGAGAATGAAAACGCTTTCGGTGGTGTGCTCGAAGGCAGAGACGAGGAGCCTATTTACCTGCTCCGTGCGCTTGTTCTCCCCGCCTTCCCGCCCATGGTGCTCATTTTGCCGCGCGTGCCCTGCCTTGTCCCTGAACCGAAGGAGAACATTTTTGAGCATTATGGGAAGGACGGCAGGGTAGAGGTCGGAATCCCTCTCAAGATAGGCATACATTCCTTCTTCGAGGGCCTCTGCGACCATTTGAGAAGATGATGCATCACTCAGGGCGATAAAGGGCGGACAGCCGTTTATTCCTTTGACCTCGCGATAGAGGCCGAGGCCTGTATTGTCGGGCAGTGTAAGCTCTGTGACCACGAGATCAAACCGGGCGCCTCGGCCACAGAGAAGGGAGACGGCCTCTCCGGCGAGACTGCAGTCGATGATCTCACACTCCCTGAAGCCCTTCTTCACAGCTCGGTGGAAAGCCTGGCGATCATGCCGGCTTCCTTCAACCAGAAGGATGCGATATGTATCGTTTCGAGCTGTCATATTTCCCAGGCCAGCCTATCTGCTCATGGAAGGGCACGCGTTCTCTTCCATGGTCTCATTGCCCACTCGATTCCCTGCAACACGGGTGCTTTACGGATATGGATAAAACCTTTTCAAATCTACTCCAAGCCGCAAAAACTCTCGCGAACGTTTGCCCCTGGATGGTGCGGATCAGCGCTGAATGACGTTTCTGAATTATCGGCTATAGCAATCCAATACAGGCCTCACCATGTACCATGGATTTCTCCCGATGGCAAAGAGAAAATAAAGGGTGAGGGTGTGCCCTCAAAGGTCCTTAAGGATGCTCGAAAAGGGAATGACGCCTTCTCTCAAGAGCTTGGGCGGCCAGACGGTCAGATCGACCAGGGTCGAGGGCATGCCTCCGGGCGTTTCTCCCCCATCGAGGATGGCATCGATATCGAGGTTCCATGCCGCCACTTCCCGGGGAGTCCTCGCAGGCTGCATCCCGGAGGGATTGGCCGAGGTCGAGGTTATAGGGCCTGCAATCCTCGTGAGGGCGAGGGCCATCGGGTGGGGGGATACGCGGAGTGCAACCTTCCCCTGGGGTGCGAGCAGAGAGTGGATCTCGGGTCTTGCCGGGAGAACCGCGCTCAAAGGGCCGGGCCAGAAGTGCTTGATAAGGGACTCCTGGCTCCCGCCGATCTCTGCAATCTCTCGAGCGGAGGCGAGGTCGACTGCCAGCACGATCATTCCCTTTGCCGCATCCCGCCCCTTGATACGGATGATCCGCTCGATTCCCTCATGGTCTGTGATAGCCGATCCGAGTCCGTAGAAGGTTTCCGTGGGGTAGGCAATGACCGTGCCCGATCGAGCGGCAAGGAGGGGGACGATCTTGGATACATCCTTTGTAATGAGCACGTTCAGAGCTTCTTGATGCTCTCGTCCGCTTCGAGCACGCCCTTCTTCATATCTTCGCGATAAAGAGCGAGCTTCTCGAAAAGCTCCGGGTGAGAGATCGAGAGGATTTCGGCAGTGAACAGAGCGGCATTCTTTGCGCCTGCCTTTCCGATCCCCATGGTCGCAACCGGTACCCCGGGGGGCATCTGTGCTATCGAAAGAAGCGCATCCATGCCGTTCAAAGAGGACGAATCAATGGGTACGCCGATGACCGGCAAGGTCGTGTGGGCAGCAATCACGCCCGCGAGGTGCGCCGACATGCCGGCTCCCGCGATGACGACGGAAAAGCCGTTCTCTCTTGCAGATCTCGCAAACTCGGCCACCTCATCGGGGGTTCTGTGTGCCGACAGGATGCGCATCTCGAAGGGGATGCCGAACTGGCGCAGCACGGCGGTGCACTCTTCAAGCACCGGGAGGTCGGACTTGCTTCCCATGAGAACGGCTACCTTCATGTGAACCTCCTTAAGCCCTTGTGGCCGATATCTTTTCGATAATGGGCCCCATCGAAGGAGATGAGGGATACGGCACGATAAGCCTTGTCGATGGCGGCCTTCAGATCACCGCCTACCGCGGTCACGCCGAGCACCCTGCCGCCGGAGGTGACGACCTGATTGTCCCGGATCCTCGTCCCGGCATGGAAGACCTTCACCCCATCGATTTTGCCGGCATCGCCGAGCCCGGAGATGACCTTGCCCTTTTCGTACGGTCCCGGATAACCTCCCGACGCCATGACCACGCACACGCTCGGGCCGTCTTCCCAGGCAAGCTCCATGTTCCTGATGCTTCCGCCCTTTGCCGTCTCGTAAAGCACGGGCACGATATCGCTCTTCAAGCGCATGAGCAGGGGCTGGGTTTCCGGATCGCCCATGCGGGCGTTGAACTCGAGGACGTACGGTCCTGTTTGAGTCATCATGAGACCGGCATAGAGCACGCCTTTGTAGGTGATCCCACGCTCTCTCAAGACACGGACGAGGGGATAGAGGATGGTATCGAGGACGCGGCCGTACGCATTCTCGTCGAGCACGGGCGCAGGGGAATACGCACCCATGCCTCCGGTGTTGGGGCCGAGATCGCCGTCATAGGCCGGCTTGTGGTCCTGGGAAGAGGCCAGCGGCACGATGTGCTCGCCGTCGCAGATCGCGATGAAGGACGCCTCTTCGCCCACGAGCCGCTCTTCCACCACGATCGAGGCTCCGGCGCTTCCGAAGGCCTTTTCGACAAGGATCTCGTCGATGGCCGAGCAGGCCTCGTCCGCGCACGAGGTCACGATCACGCCTTTGCCGGCTGCCAGGCCGTCGGCCTTGACAACGGTGGGGAAGCAGGCTTCCCGGACATAGGCTCGGGCCTTGTCCGCATCGGTGAACACCCCGCAGGCAGCCGTGGGGATGGAGGCCTTCTGCATGACCTCCTTGGCGAAGCTCTTCGAGCCTTCGAGCTGCGCCCCTCGCTTGTCCGGCCCGAAGATCGCGAGGCTCTCCGCCCGGAAGGCATCCACGATCCCTGCCACCAGCGGGGCTTCGGGACCCACCACGGTGAGCTCGATGGCATTGTCCTTGACGAACTTCAGGAGCGAGCCGATGTCTTCTGCCGGGATATCCACGCAGATGGCGTCCTCTGCGATGCCCCCGTTTCCGGGGGCGCAGAACACCCCATCGACGAGGGGGCTTTGCGCGATCTTCCAGCTCAAGCCGTGCTCCCTGCCGCCTGATCCTACGACGAGGACCTTCATGGGCGCTCTCCTAGTGCCTGAAGTGGCGCATGCCGGTGAAGATCATGGCCATATCGTGCTCGTTCGCCGCGTCGATGACCTCCTGATCCCTCACAGAACCGCCGGGCTGTACCACGGCTGTGGCGCCCGCATGAGCCGCCTCGTCGATCCCGTCGCGGAACGGGAAGAAGGCATCGGAGGCAACCACCGAGCCTTTCGTGGAAAGGCCAGCGTTGGCGGCCTTCAAAATGGCGAGCTTCGAGGAATCGACTCGGCTCATCTGGCCTGCACCCACGCCGATGAGCTGGTCCTTCGTCGCGTAGATGACCGCGTTGGACTTGACGTACTTGACGATCTTCCAGGCAAACTTGAGCGCCTCCATCTCGTCTTTCGAGGGAGCGCGCTTCGTGACCACCTTGGCCTTCTCGAGATCGACGTCTCCGAGGTCGCGGTCCTGGAGCAGGAGGCCGCCGACGACCCGGCGGGTGAAAAGGAGAGGCTTCTTCGCCGACCTTCCCTGGGAGATCTCGGGCACCCTGAGGAGCCGGATGTTCTTCTTCTGGGTGAGGATGTCGAGTGCCTCTTTCGTGTAGTCGGGCGCGATGACCACCTCGGTGAAGACGTCGCCTATGGCCCGCGCGGTATCGGCATCCATGGTCCTGTTCAGACCCACGATCCCGCCGAAGGCCGAGGTCGCATCAACGTTGAAGGCATTCCTATAAGCCTCTGCGAGCGATTTTTCGGACTGGGCAGCCCCGCAGGGATTCGAATGCTTGAGGATCACGCACGCGGGCTTTTCGAACTCCATAATGAGATCGAGAGCGGCATCGGCGTCCATGATGTTGTTGTAGGAGAGCTCCTTTCCCCAGAGCTGTTCGGCATTCGAGAGCGAAGGCTGGTTCACGGAGATATCGCTGTAGAAGGCGGCCTTCTGATGGGGATTCTCGCCGTAGCGCATGACCTGTCTGCGTTTGTACTGGGCCGTATAGGTGAGCGGGAACTCCGATTCTTCGATGTCTAAGGACTGCAGGTAGTTCGAGATGGCCGCATCGTAGCGGGCAGTCAGGGAGAAGGCGTTCCGGGCGAGTTCGAAGTTGGTCTTCTCGCTCACGGAGCCGCCGGTGCTCTTCATCTCCTCGATGATTTTCCCGTAGTCGGCAGGGTCGGTGACCACGGTGACAAACCGGTAGTTCTTTGATGCCGCCCGCACCATGGCAGGGCCGCCGATATCGATGTTCTCGATGGCGTGCTCGAGCGAAGCGCCTTTTGCGACCGTATCCTCGAACCGGTACAGGTTGACCACGAGCATGTCGATGGGCTTGATGCCCTCCTTTTTCATGGCTTCGAGGTGCTCGGGGTTGTCTCTCATGGCGAGCATCCCGCCGTGAACCTTGGGATGAAGCGTCTTCAAGCGGCCGTCCATCATCTCCGGGAATCCGGTATAGTCCGAGATGTCGACGACGCTGATGCCGCTCTCCCGCAGGACCCTGGCCGTGCCCCCGGTCGAGATGATTTCTACGCCGAAGGATGCAAGCTGTTTAATAAAATCAACAAGTCCCCCCTTATCGGTAACACTGACCAATGCACGTTCAATTTTCGGCATAAAAACTCCTTTCGTAAGATGTATTCAAAAGAGAGTAACAGGCAAGTTCAAAATGAAATTAATTGTTCCGTGCCCCGTTAAACCCCACCCTTTGCATGTAATACCAGGTAAGAAACGGAACCATTCTCTCGAACAGCCCCATATCGAGATAACCGATGTGCTCCATGTGGTTCTTCACCTCCGCTCCGGAGATGTCACCGGAGATCATCCCGTCCCTCAGGCGGGTGATGCGGAAGTACAGACTGTCTCTCATGGAGGCGTCTTCCACGTAAGCGGAGACATACCGGCTCATTTCCGCAAACAGGCTTTCCATGTCCATGAGCCCGGGCGTGCTCGTACTCTCGGACTCGAGCTCGTCGATGAGCGAGGAGAGGAACGACCTCGCGTCCTCGAGGCCCAGCCGGTAGGTCTCTTCAACCACGATCTCGTTGTACTCTTCCATGAATGAGGTGCTGAACTCGATGGAGTGAAACTCGTGCACGTACGGATGGTCCTCGCCCAGGATTTTCGTGAGAAGAGAGTCCGCCTTATCCTTCCACTCGACGGAAGGCTCCCTCTCGAGCTGATCTGCCAGCAGGCTGCTCACCTCATCGAACAGGTCCCTGATGAGATCTATGTACTTGCCGATGCACCGGTTCTTTTTCATGAAAGCATCATAACACAGCGATATGGGATATGGTCAAGCCTGTTCATATGGTCACCTTTATGTTAATACTATTTCATGTGCCATGCAGATATTCAGAACATGCTTCACGACAGGGCTGAACTGAAGAGGCATATCGCAGACGTCCTGGGCTCAAGAGAGCGAAGGATCATTCCCCGGGATAATCTCCGTGAATCGGCGGTCCTCGTACCTTTGAGCTGGGATGGAGACGATCCTTTCCTGCTCGTCACAAAGCGCTCGATGAGCGTGGAGCACCATAAGGGGGAGATCTCCTTCCCCGGAGGAAGGGCTGAAGAAAGTGATGAGAGCCTCGTCTTCACGGCCTTACGGGAGGCGGAAGAGGAGATCGGGCTTAAACCCAAGGATGTGGAGGTCCTCGGGTTGCTCGAT
Source organism: Deltaproteobacteria bacterium (assembly GCA_029547185.1). Taxonomy (GTDB): domain Bacteria; phylum Desulfobacterota; class Desulfomonilia; order UBA1062; family UBA1062; genus Phosphitivorax. The sequence goes on from JAKPPU010000056.1 coordinate 48,045, forward strand.
GACCACATCTCCATTGTCGGCTACCATATCACTCCCGTCGTGGGCGTGGTTCCGTGCCCCTACGAATTCACGATCAATTCCGAATCCGAGACCTTGCTCTTCGTTTCCCTCGCGAGTGCGCTCCAGGACACGGTCTGGATGGCGGAAGAGACGAGCTTCATGGGGAAAGGCATCCATATTTATTACCTCCAGATCGATGGAGGGGTGATCTGGGGAGCAACCGCGAGGATCCTCAAGCACTTCGTCGATCTCATTGCCGGGAGAACCATTCCCTTCGGTGAAGTCTCGCCCGAGGCAAAGGCCTGGGTAAAGGGCCTCCTCACCATGCAGGCCGGCTACCGGCTTAATGTATAGATCCCCGTTTTACCTCGATATGGATCTTCCCGTCAAAATCTCGTAGGCGGAGAGATACTTCTGCGATGTCTTCCGGATGACCTCTTCGGGAAGCTTCGGCCCGGGCGGTGTCTTATCCCAGTTGAGGGTTTCCAGGTAATCTCTCACGAACTGCTTGTCGAAGCTCGGCTGCGGACCTCCGGGCTTGTATGCCTCTTTTGGCCAGAACCGGGATGAATCTGGGGTGAGAGCCTCGTCTATGAAAACGAGCTCGCCGTCGATGAGGCCGAACTCGAACTTCGTGTCCGCAATGATGATTCCCTTCTCGAGGGCGTCCTCCGAAGCCATGGTGTAGATCGCCAGGGAAACGTCACGAACCTGCTCCATGAGGCTTTCTCCCACGAGCTCCTTTGCCTGATCGAGACTGATGTTGAGATCGTGCTGGCCCTGCTCGGCCTTGGTCGACGGGGTGAAGACAGGCTCGGGAAGCTTATCGGATTCCTTGAGCCCCTTGGGAAGGGTGATGCCGGATAAGGAGCCCTTCTCGCGGTACTCCTTCCATCCCGACCCTGAGATGTAACCTCGCACGATGCACTCGACGGGAAGGGGCTTTGCCTTTTTCACCAGCACGGACCTCCCCTTGAGCCTGGCGTCTCCTTTGAAAGGATCAGGATACCTGTTCACATCGGAGGTTACGATGTGGTTGTCTATGAGATGAGAGGTCTTTCTGAACCAGAAGAGCGAGATCTGATTCAATACGTGGCCCTTCAAGGGAATCGGATCGGGCAGGACGACATCGAAGGCCGAGATCCTGTCTGTCGTCACCATGAGGAGGTGATCCTTGTCCGCCTCGAATATCTCGCGCACTTTTCCGCTGACGAGCTTTTTGCCGCCGGGGATCGTATAGTCGGCAAGGTTCTCCATAGACTCTCCTCTCGAGGAAAAAAATAGACGGTAAGGATGCCAAAAAAGTATTGAAAAAGTCAATAGCCTATTATACATTGACGACCTTTGGAAAGGACTTGAATGCAGATTTTGCGTCTGTATTCAAAGGCAGAAGCTGCGACGAGGCAGAGATGACGGATGCGAACATGTCCGAAGTTCAGGGAAAGCTGGTTTACTCATGCATAGGGTGCGGAGCACACTATGACATCTACGATTTCGTCTACACCTGCCCCGAGTGCAGATCGCTTCTCAAAATAGAAAACCTGAACTTCGATCGATATAGAGATATCCCTCCGGAGAGATGGAAGGAGATCTTTGATTCGCGGAAAAACACCACCTTGCCCGAGCTTTCCGGCATCTTCCGCTTTCACGAGCTGATCCTGCCCATTGTTCCCCTCGAGGACATCATCTATCTGGGAGAGGGTCAGACCCCCATCGTGAAAGCCAACCCGGAGTTGAGCGATTGGGCAGGGGCGCCGTTTCTCGTCAAGAACGACGGGCTCAACCCGTCGGCGAGCTTCAAGGACCGCGGAATGGCCTCGGCCACAAGCTTTCTGAATCATGCCATCCGAGCCAGGAACCTCGACGACGTGCTCGGCATCTGCGCCTCGACCGGCGATACGTCGGCTGCGGCTGCCCTTTACTTGAGCTACCTTCCAAAGGCGAAGGTCAAGGCAGTCGTCCTTCTTCCCAAGGGGAAGGTCACGCCGGCGCAGCTTTCCCAGCCGCTGGGGTCAGGGGCCCAGGTGATCGAGATGCCGGGTGTATTCGACGACTGCATGCGCGTCGTTGAGGAGCTTGCCCAGAACTACCACGTCTTTCTCCTCAATTCGAAAAATCCGGTGAGGATCCTGGGGCAGAAGTCGTACGCATACGAAGTCGCCCAGCAGCTGAGCTGGGATACCGGGGACCTGGTGGTGGTGGTTCCCATCGGGAATGCGGGAAACATCACGGCGATCATGGAGGGATTCATCGACCTCCACGAACTCGGCATCATAAGGGCCCTGCCCACGATCCTCGGTGTGCAGAGCCATCACGCCGACCCCATCACGCGCTGGCGGGCCACCGGAACGTATACGCCGCTCAAGGTAAGCCCTTCGGTCGCCCAGGCAGCCATGATCGGAGACCCGGTTTCATTCCCCAAGGTCAAGAAGCTCGTGGAGAACCACTACAACGATCTGTTCCATGTCGTGTCCGTGACCGAGACCGAGATCATGGAAGGCATGCTCACTTCGAACCGGCACGGCCACGTCGTGTGCACCCAGGGAGGAGAATCCGTCGCCGGGTTGAAGAAGGCCCTCGAAGAAGGCATCGTCAAGAAGACGAGCAGGTTCGTCCTGGATTCAACCTCTCACCAGCTCAAGTTCGCGCTGTTCCAGCAGATGTATTTCGAAGACGCGTTCGGCCCGGAATATGGAATCGTCACCAAGGACTGCCTGAAAAGCAAGCCTGTTTCCCTGGATGCAAGCGCGCATACGATAGCCCAGTACCTCGGGTTGAAAAAGAAGGGGTAGGGCATGAAAGAGAACGATCTCGTGGGAAAGAACGGCAGGCGCTCCTGCCATCAGAGAAAATGCTTAAGGTTTTCGAGGCATTATGTGTGTCCGGATATACCGTTGGACTTTGCACGATTGTGGTATATATCAAGGTATCATTTCGCATGAACTGAATAAAGACCGCTAGGAGGAGCAATTCATGTCAAACAGGAATTTTTTGTTTTCATCCGAGTCCGTCACCGAAGGCCATCCCGATAAGGTTGCCGACAACATCTCTGATGCGATACTCGATGAAATAATCGCACATGATAAGAATGCCCATGTGGCCTGCGAAACCATGGTGACGACCGGCCTTGCCATCGTTTCAGGAGAGATAACGACAACGCACACCTTCGATGTCCAGAGGGCAGTGCGCCAGACCATAAAAGATATCGGATACACCGAAGACAGCATGGGATTCAGCTGGAATACCTGCGGCGTCATGGTAACCCTTGACCGCCAGTCTCCGGACATCAATCAGGGCGTTGAAGAAACCGGCGTGCATGAGCAGGGAGCAGGCGACCAGGGAATGATGTTCGGATATGCTTGTGACGAGACCGATGTCCTGATGCCGGCCCCGATCTACTATGCGCAGCGCCTCACCAAGGGTCTCGCCGATGTCAGGAAGAGCAATATCCTGGAATTCCTGAGACCGGACGGCAAATCACAGGTGACGGTAGAGTATGAAGAAGGCAGGCCCAAGAGGGTGGATGCCGTGGTCATCGCTGCCCAGCACAGCGAGGACGTGGACAACGCTACCCTCACCGAGGGGATCATGGAAGAAGTCATCAAGAAGCAGATTCCTGCAGACATGCTCGACAGCAGAACCAAATACTTCATCAATGCCACAGGCCGGTTCGTGCTCGGCGGCCCCCATGCCGACTGCGGACTCACCGGACGCAAGATTATCGTTGACACCTACGGCGGCTTTGCAAGCCACGGCGGAGGGGCCTTCTCCGGCAAAGACCCTTCGAAGGTCGACCGCTCGGCCGCCTATATGGCCCGATACGTGGCAAAGAACATCGTGGCTTCCGGCCTGGCAAAATGCTGCGTCGTACAGCTTGCCTATGCCATCGGCGTGGCGGAGCCGGTATCGATAATGATCAACACTCAGGGCACAGGCGTCATCGACGATAATAAGCTGGCCAAGGTCGTGGGGGAGGTATTCCCCTTGAAGCCCAAGGGAATCATCCAGAAGCTCGACCTCCTGCGTCCAATCTTCAAGAAGACGGCTGCATACGGCCACTTTGGCAGAACAGAGCCTGAATTTACCTGGGAAAAGACCGACATGGTCGATCAACTCAAGGAAAAGGCAGGTGTGTAATGGCAGAAAGAGCAAAGAAGCTGAAGATAGCCGCAGTGCCTGACTACTCGGGCCTGGGCTATAAAGTCGCCGACCTGGGACTGAAAGATTTCGGCAGGAGAGAGATCGAGATCGCCGAGAGGGAGATGCCGGGTCTCATGGCGGTAAGGGAGAAGTACGCTAAGGAGGAACCCCTTGCCGGTGCCCGGGTAACCGGGTCGCTCCACATGACCATCCAGACGGCCGTTCTCATCGAGACCTTGAAGAGCCTCGGCGCGGAGGTGCGCTGGGCATCCTGCAATATCTTTTCTACCCAGGATCACGCTGCAGCGGCCATTGCGGCTACGGGGACGCCGGTTTTTGCCTGGAAGGCAGAGACCCTCGAGGAGTATTGGGCATGCACCCTCGCCGCTCTGACCTTCCCGGGGGGCAAAGGGCCGAACCTCATCGTCGATGACGGAGGAGATGCCACGCTCATGGTTCACCGGGGATACCAGGCAGAGGAAAACCCCGCAATCCTCGATGAGCCGACAACCAACAAAGAGCTTGCCATCATCAATGCCACCCTCAAGGCCAGGCTTGCCCAGGACCCGACCTTCTGGCGCCGGGCGGTCAAAGAGATCAGGGGCGTATCGGAAGAGACGACGACAGGCGTGCACCGGCTCTATCAGATGCTCGAGAACAATACCCTCCTTTTCCCCGCCATCAACGTCAATGACTCGGTCACCAAGAGCAAGTTCGACAACCTCTACGGATGCAGGGAGTCTCTTGCGGACGGCATCAAGCGGGCAACCGACGTGATGGTGGCGGGAAAGGTCGTCTGCGTCTGCGGCTATGGAGACGTGGGAAAAGGCTGCGCCCAGTCCATGCGGGGCTTCGGGGCCAGAGTCCTCGTCACCGAGATCGATCCCATCTGCGCCCTGCAGGCAGCCATGGAAGGCTACCAGGTCACCACGGTCGAAGACGCGTTGAGCGAGGCCAACATCTTCGTTACGGCCACGGGGAACTGCAAGATCATCAGGATCGAGCACATGGAAAAGATGCTCGACCAGTCGATCGTCTGCAACATCGGGCACTTCGATGACGAGATCGAGGTCGACAAGCTCCAGTCCTATCCCGGCATCGTCCATACGAACATCAAGCCGCAGGTCGACAAGTACACCTTCCCGGACGGGCACTCGATCTATCTGCTTGCAGAGGGAAGACTCGTAAACCTCGGATGCGCCACCGGCCATCCATCGTTCGTCATGTCAAACTCGTTCACAAACCAGACCCTCGCACAGCTCGACCTCTGGCAGAATCCCCGCACGGTCAGCGTAACGACTCTGCCGAAGGTTCTCGATGAAGAGGTTGCCAGACTCCACCTGGGCAAGCTCGGGGTCAAGCTCACGAAACTTACCAGTGAGCAGGCCGATTATATCGGGGTTCCGGTGGAGGGACCTTTCAAGCCGGACCACTACAGGTACTGATTAAAGATCTCAACGAACAGGGTCCGGTCCATGCGGATGAAAAGCAGGGCCGGCCTTTTTGCATTCTCAATCAAACGTGAGCATCGAGCCAGGTGTGGAGATCTGCGAGCACCTTGGCACGGTCCGGGGGGAGCTCGTTGTACACCTCGTGCTTGAGGCCGATGTAGCGTTTGAACGTCTTGTCCGCCGATCCGAGAGCATCGAAGAGCTCTTTCTGACCCGAAAAGGAGGTATCGATCGAGCCGAACTGGATGAGCACGGGTACCTCAATCCTGCCCGCGTTCGAGGCGCCGATGGCGAGGTAGGTGTTCATCTGCTCGGCAAGCCTCGGCGTGATCACGTCAAAGACGAGAGGATCGGCGATATAAGCCTTTACGACATCCGTATCCCGGGAGATGAACTCGGGAGGCAGCGGGGATTTCACATGGATCTTCGGAAGGATTCTCGACAGGACCCTGGTGGCAATGAGAATGGGCTTGCCGATCTCGGGCCCCGGTGCTGATCCCGTTCCCGAGAGGATGAGCCCGTGCAGCCCTTCGGGGTACTGCTCGACGAGGTTCATGGCGATGAGGCTCCCCATCGAGTGGCCGAGGACGAAGGAAGGGACGCCGGGGAGGGCTTTCAGGATCACTTCCCTGCGGAACTGCCGCTGATCGTCGATGAACTCCTGGAAGCTGTTCACATATGCCCGCCGTCCGTCGCTCCTTCCGTGTCCCCGGTGGTCGGTCCCGAACAGCGCATACCCGGCGGGCACAAGCTCGTTCACGACAAAGGCATACCGGTCGATGTGTTCGGCATATCCATGGATCACCTGGAGGGCGGCCTTGGGCGTGCCGTCGGGCAGCCATGCCTTCCAGTAGAGAGACAGGCCGTCAACGGTCTTTATCTTTCCGGTTTCAGTTTTCATGAATAGCCTCCTGTTCACTATATTTCATATACACGAGTGTGATATTGTCATAAAGAGTGCCCGAGCACAACCGCCATTTGCCCGAAAGGGTCCTTCAGGTACTCCAAGACCGGTCATTCTCACGAAGATCTGTTGACAGACGCCGTCATTAGCGTTATAAGAATGAATGCTCATTCATAAAAAAGGGTTAACGAGTGTCAAGACAATCCAAGTAAGGAGGGTATTATGGCAAGTCAATGGGTAGACATGAGGGATATGAAATTCCTGATCCATGAAGTTTTCAAGATTGAAGATCTTTTGGGAAAGCCGCCGTACCAGGATCATGACGTCGACATGATCAACATGGTGCTCGGCGAGGCAGAGAAGCTCTCGGAGAACGAGATCGCTCCAACGTACCCCGACGAGGTGAACAGGAAGCCTGTCGAGGCGAGATTCGAAAACGGCAAGGTCTATGTCCCCGAGGCATACCACAGATTGTGGCAGCTCTACTGCGAGGGCGGGTGGATGGGCACATCCGATCCATACGATGTCGGAGGCCAGGGCCTTCCGGCGATCGTAAGCGCAGCTGCGGCGAACATGTTCCTCTCAACCAACCAGGCATTCCTCATGTATCCTGGTCTTACCCACGGTGCTGCACGGATCATCTATGATTTCTACCAGGGCCCCATGAGAGACCTCATCCTCCAGAACATGTACAGCGGCAAATGGGCAGGCACCATGTGTCTGACCGAGCCGGGCGCCGGTTCCGACGTGGGTGCGCTGAAAACCACCGCAAAGAAGAACGCTGACGGCACTTACTCGATCACCGGTACGAAATGCTTCATCTCTGCCGGCGACCACGACCTCACCGAGAACATCATTCACCCGGTTCTTGCCAGGATCGAAGGCGATCCGAACGGAACGAGGGGCATCTCCATCTTCGTGGTTCCCAAGATAAAGATCAATCCGGACGGCTCTCTGGGCGAGTCCAATGACGTGACCACCGGCAACATCGAGAGCAAGATGGGCATCCACGGCAATGCAACCTGTACGCTCAACTTCGGCGAGAACGGCAAGTGCGTCGGCTGGCTCATGGGCGAAGAGCGCGAGGGCATGAAGATCATGTTCCACATGATGAACGAAGAGCGCCAGGGCGTGGGCATGATGGGCGTCGGCCTCTCCACCGCCGCATACCTCCATGCGCTGTCCTATGCCAAGGAAAGGCTCCAGGGCGTCAACATCATGGAGATGAAGAACCCCGATGCCAAGCAGGTGCCGATCATTCAGCACCCCGACGTCCGCAGGATGCTCCTCAAGATGAAGTCCATGACCGAGGGTATCCGGGCGCTGTGCTTCTACTGCTACTTCGCAATGGACAAGAGGTCAGCAGCGGCCGACGACGCCGAGAAGGACAAGTGGCAGGGCATGGTCGAGATGCTGACCCCGATGGTCAAATCCTACTGCACCGACGCTGCAGACGACATCATCAAGATGGCGATCCAGACCTACGGCGGCTACGGCTTCTGCAGAGAGTACCCGGTCGAGCAGTTTGCCAGGGACAACAAGATCAACACCCTCTATGAAGGAACCAACGGCATCCAGGCAATGGACCTCCTCGGCAGGAAGCTCGGCATGAAGAAGGGCCTGTACTTCATGAACCTGCTCGGCGAGACCCAGGCCGAGATCGCAAAGGCCAAGAACAGCGAGAACTTCAAGGAAGAGGCAGCCATCGTGGAGAAGGCCCTCAACAAGTGCGCAGAGACGGCCATGACCTTCAGCGCGCTCATCAGAACCAACCCCTTCATCCCGCTCATCGCTGCGTACGACTTCCTCAACTGCCTGTCCGAGTCCCTCGTGGGCTGGTTCCATATCTGGATGGCCAATGTCGCCACCGAGGCCCTCAAGACCGCGACCCTCGACAAGGAAAAGGCATTCTATACCGGCAAGATCGAAGGCGCCAAGTTCTTCATCAACCGCATCACTGCCCTCGTTCCTGCAAAGTGCGAGACCCTCGTGAAAGACGAGATCAGCGCCTGCAGGATCCCGGAAGAGGCATTCGCCGTCTAGAAGCGGCAGGGAAAAGATACTATTAAGAGGGGAGGTGTATCCGCCGCCCCTCTTTCTTCTTGAAGATCTTTTAAGCCTCCCCTCGATAGACCCCACCATAGTGATTCGATGAGAGAGATTTTCCGGCCCTGCTCAGCTCTCCCGCTTGGATACGGGCGATGAAAAGAGTGTGGTCTCCGGTAGCGACGGTGCTCTCAACCACGCAGTCAAGATATCCGAGGGCCTGGTTCAGAACAGGGTTGCCGCCCGGGGAGAGGCCGAACTCGACGTCATCGAATTTTCTCTTCCAGTCCGGGATCTTGAATTTCTTTACGGAATCGAGGGCATCTTCCGCAAGGACATTGATGGCAAAATATCCCGCATTCACAATCTGTGATCGGGATAAGCGGTTGTTCCTCACAGCAACGGCCACGAGGGCCGGATCATGGGAGCACTGAGTTACCCATGACGCAATCATGCCGTTATAACTCCCGTCTGCAGATATCGTGATAAGATAAATCCCGTAGTGAAACGTATCGAGCACATCCTGCCACGATTTTTCCATAAAATCTTTCTCCTTAATATCCTAATATAGGATTGATTGTGCCGATTTAAAGGATCACCGGCATGTACTCGTCATATCCGACTGCTCGGAACTCTCATGCCTTGAGTCCTTGCAATAATTCAGTAACCCCCTATCAGAAATCATATCGGCCCTTATAGTACCCGGGGAGGGAAGACGGCATACAACAAAGGCATGGATTCTTTCAGAGGGGCACAATGCTTAAATGCCTGGATGGAGGAGCCGGACATTTTGGCCTTTGACTCCACCCGGGCACTGTGCTAGGTGAGTGCTGTCATGGATAACGAAGAGAGCGATAGAAACAAGAAAATCTGATTCCTCTGCCTCGGCACGGGTCATCTGTCCACAGGCAGGGGAGAGATGATCGTGCCGGATCCTTAAAAGCTCCTGATCCTTAAGAACCCGGTCGATCTTGCGAAATCCACAAAAGGTGCGGATGTATGTTCAAGCATGATCGAGATGCATATTCCCGGGAAGCAGACTGCCTCCGAGAAGTTCTTGAATTTCCGCATCCGTCCGGATCGAGAAGGCCCTTTGTCGGGCAACAGCGTGGGGGTTCTGCATGTATTGGCTGAGCAAAACCTTTCACCGCATCCGCCGATTCAGGAGGAGGCTCCTGATCTTCCTCTCCGTGCTCGGACCCGGGATCATCGTCATGATTGCAGACAACGATGCGGGAGGGATATCAACCTACGCCGTCACCGGATCGAAGTACGGGTTCTCGCTCCTCTGGGTTTTTCTCATTCTCCTTCCCATGGCATACTATGTACAGGAGATGACCGTCCGGGTGGGTGCCGTGACGAAACGGGGGCAGGCCGAGGTTATCTTCGAAGGCTTCGGCCCCTTCTGGGGCTGGTTCTCCATCGTGGACCTGATCCTTATCAACTGGCTCACCTTGATTACGGAATATGTCGGCATGACGGCCGCCATGAGCCTCTTCGGCATCCCCGCGTGGATCACCTTCATTGCAGTGACGATCATTCTCTTCACCGTTGTCCGTACGGGACAGTACTGGACGTTCGAGAAGATAACCCTCTTATTCTGCCTCTTCAACCTCGTCTACATCCCGGCAGCCATCTGGGCCATGGACACACCGACCGCGCCCGCGTGGAGCAAGGTCTTTCAGGGGTTCTACCGTCCGGAAATGGGCAGCTTCAACATCGATCTCCTCTTCATCATTCTCGCCAATCTCGGGACCACCATCACACCGTGGCAGCTCTTTTTCCAGCAGAGCGCCGTCGTCGACAAGGGGCTCGATATCCACGATATCGGATTCGGGAAGGCCGAGACCTTTGCCGGATCTTTTCTCACCTGTCTCGTGGCCGTATTCATCATCATTGCAACCGGCGCAGCCTTCTTCTATCATCATCCGCCCATCGAAATCGCCGACGCCCGGCAGACCGCCGAGGCCATCGTGCCTCTCCTTCCTGCAGGACATGGGGACCTTGCCCGGAAGCTCTTCGCCATAGGCCTCTTCGATGCGGGATTCCTGGGGGCCTTGTGCATCTCGCTCGCGACTTCGTGGGCGGTCGGTGAGGTTTTCGGATGGGCCCATTCCCTCAACCAGAAGGTCAAGGATGCGCCATGGTTCTATCTCATCTATCTCCTCATGCTGATCACCTCCGGGGCCGTGGTGCTCATACCCGGCGCCCCGCTCGTTACGATCACCATGTACGTCCAGGTGGTGGCGGTCACCCTGCTTCCCGCTTCGCTCATCTTCCTCCTGCTCATCCTCAACGACAGGTCCTTCATGGGGGATTTTGTGAATACGCGGCGGCAGAACATCATGAACTGGTCTATCGTCGTTCTCGTCATTGCAATGTCTTCACTCATGGGTGTAAGCACCCTGTTTCCGGAATTGTTCAAATAAGTACCAGGGAGGTGCCGCTATGGCAGCCGACAACGGTTTCAAGGCAAAGGGAATCGATCAGATCCACGGATCGGAGCAGTTCCGTTTCCACTTCTTCTCTGAGCTGCTCAAGCGGCCTGTCTGCATCGACAACATAAAGAACCGGATCGGCAGGCTCAGCGATCTCGTCTTCCTCCTGAAGGAGCCCTATCCCGAAGTCGTTGGCATCTATATCGAGCACGGTTGGGGGAAGCCCACCGAGCTTGTCCCGTGGTCGAAGGTGATAAAGATCGAAGATGACGCCATCTTCATCGCTCCTCCCGATGGAGGAGAGGCGTTTCCTCCCTTCGTCGATCAGCCGGGCTGGATCCTCATTGAAAAGCATCTCATGGGCAAGACGGTCCTCGATATCGACGGGAGGAGGGTCGAGGTCGTCAATGATGTCCATTTTCTCGAGACGAGGAGCACCCTGCTGCTCGTGCATGTCGACTTCTCCTTCGGCGGTTTTTTCCGCAGGTGGGGCCTCGGGAAATACGAGCTCGTTAAAAGCAATCTGATCTCCTGGAGATACATCCAGCCTCTCTCTGTTGAAGATGCAGTATCGACCGACAAGGTGACCCTGTCCGTCACCAAAAAGCAGATGCTCGAGCTTCCGAGCGAAGACCTGGCGGACTTCCTGGAAGAGCTGCCCGGAGAAGAGCAGCAGGTTTTGTTTTCCGCCCTCGACAGCGAGAAGGCGGCAGAGACCCTCATGGAGGCGGAGCCCAGGGCACAGCGGCAGATCATTGCCAATCTCCGTGAGGAGAAGGCGCGTAAGATCCTCTCGGAGATGACGACTCCTCAGCTCGCGGGCCTCTTTTCGGTGCTTCCCCACGACGACGTTACCGAGCTCATGGCCTACCTGGACAGGGAGCAGGCAGAGCGTGTCCGGGAAATCCTTTCCGAGCGTGAGATCACGGTGCACAATCTCATGTCTCCGGATTACTTTCTTGCATCGAAAACAGACAAAGTGGGCAATGTTCTAGCAGCGGTCAGGGCTTCCGGCAGAGAGCCGAGGAGCATCTCCTACATTTACATAGTCAATGGCGATGGGAGGACGCTGCTCGGCGTCGTCGATCTCCGTGAGCTCGTGATATCGCCCGATGATCTACCCGTGACCGAGGTCATGAGCTCTCCGGTCGTCACTGCCGAAGAGGATGATGTCCAGGACGACATCGAGGAGATGTTCGCGAAGTACCATTACCGGATGATACCCGTGGTCGACGGCCAGGACCGCATGCTCGGCGTCATCTACTACAACGATGTCATGAAAGGCGCCGCGAGCCGCTGAAAAACATCAAATAGGAGGAGATCATGCCCCGTGTGAAGATGACGAGAACCGGAAAGCTGGTGCTGTACTTCCTGCAGTTCTACCTGGTGGTCCTGCTGATCCTCTTGCTGGTCAAGTTCCTCGGGGTTTTGTCCTGATGCTGTCCACCTTGGAGAACCCGGCCGCAGGAAGACTATCCGTCAGCGGTTTCCCCTGGCGGAAGAATATGTTTTGAAGCCGCCGGAGAGGTTCTTCGACGTGAACCCGTGCTGCGCGAGAATGCGATGGGCGATGTAGCCCCTCATTCCCACTGCACAGTACACGACATAGGTCTTGGTTTTGTCGAGCTCGGGGAGCCTCTTGCGCAACTCCCGAAGCGAGATATGGACCGCCCCGGGGATCATGCCCGATGCCTTGATCTCCGACGATTCGCGCAGGTCTAGAAGGACGTGGTCTTCATTCAGCTCGGGCAGTTCGCGCCAGAAGATCGCCTCCATGTCGCCTTTCAGGATGTTGCCGGCAGCGAATCCCGCGATATTGACGGGGTCTTTGGCAGAGGAATAGGGCGGGGCATAGGCAAGCTCGAGCTCCTCGAGATCAGAGACCCGCATCCCCCCATGGAGGGCTGTGGCAAGCACGTCGATTCTCTTGTCCACGCCGCCTCCTCCAACGATCTGGCCGCCGAGGATCCTTCCGTTATCGGGCGAGAAGAGCAGCTTGATGGCCATCTGCTCTGCCCCGGGATAGTACGAGGCATGGGACCCTGAATGGGTATAGCTCACGAGATACGGTATCTTGTTCTGCAAGAGGAGCTTTTCATTGGCACCGGTCGAGGCTGCCGTGAGGTTGAATACCTTGAGTATTGCCGTTCCCAGGGTACCCGGAAACGTCGATGAACGGCCCATGGCATTGTCCGCAGCGATACGGGCCTGCTTGTTCGCAGGGCCTGCAAGCGCCGTGGCCGTCGGAATCCCCAGAACGAAATCACGGGTGCATACCGCATCGCCCACGGCATAGATATCGGGGTCCGAGGTCTGCATGGCCGGATTCACCCAGATGTGGCCCTTCTCGCACAGAGTAAGCCCGGCCTCTTTGGCAAGCCGGTTCTCCGGTCTGATCCCGACGGAGAGGATGAGCATGTCGCACTCTATGGGAATGCCCTTCTCTGTTTCGACGGCAAGGCGGTCTCCCTTCCGGGTGATGGCTTTGAGCCCGTTTCCGAGCTCGCATACGACCCCCTGTTCTTCAAGGGCATCCTGAACAATCGCTGCCATCTCCGGATCGAGAGGAGGGAGGATCTGGTCGAGCTTTTCGAGGATGGTCGTCTTCACTCCCCGCTGGACGAGGTTCTCTGCCATCTCGATGCCGATGAAGCCTCCGCCGACGATAACTGCCGATCCCGGATTTCCGGACTCGACCCTGGCCTTGATCCGGTCTGCATCCGGTATGGTGCGGAGCCTGAAGACATTCTCCCCGTCTATCCCTTCAATGGGCGGAAGGATCGGCTCGGCGCCCGGAGACAGGATGAGCTTGTCATAAGTTTCACGATAGGTTTCGCCGGTCAGGAGATTCCTGACCTCGACCGCCTTGCCCTGGCGGTCGATCCCTGTTACCTCGCTGAAGGTGCGGATATCGATGTTATAGCGGGTGCTGAAGGCGGCAGAGGTCGTCACCAGGAGGCTGCCGCGCTCCCTGATGGTCCCTCCGATATAGTAGGGCAGGCCGCAGTTGGCAAAGGAGACGAACTCTCCCCTCTCGAAGATGATGATCCGCGCGTGCTCATCAAGCCTGCGGGCCCGGGCAGCAGCGGTCGCTCCTCCGGCAACGCCGCCTATGATGATAAGCTTCGTACTCATGCCTTCTCCTTTCTGTTTCTTATCACGGGACCGGCTCGATCCCGCTTCCGTTACCTTCCTGAATACCAAGACATGATTTTATCACAATTCGATGAAAGCGACACAGGCATTGTCATTGCCTCGCGCGGGGCAGATTTGACGATACGCCTTTACGGACAGGCATGGGGGAATGGGCACGAGAGGCGCTATCTCTCCGTGATTGGGCCATGTCCTCGAGGAAAAGAACTTCGCTATGAATATAAAGATTTGAAATCAGAGAACCGACAAACGAATCAGCACAAAGAATTTATGATGAGTGCATTTACTGCATGTGCATGGATAAGGGGAAATGCATGAAAGAAAGTATGAAAATCCTGTTCCTTCGGCCGTTGATGTTTCAAGAGACCATACCCGTCGCTGTCCTCGTTCCCACCCTGGTGGTTTTTTTCATGTACGTCTCTGATGCAGTGATGGAGAATTTCCTCCTCGTGCTGATGCTCGCATCTGCCGCCGTGATCTGGGGCCTCATTCTGGGTTCCCTGACAAAATATTTCCTTGTCCGCCCTGCCATCGAGGTCATGGAGAAGGAATCATGCTCGCTGGCCGAGGTCCAGCGAGCCGTACGCTGCGTATCAATGCTTCCTTCGGCAGAGGCAATCGTCATTTTCTTGAGGTTCGGTCTTTTCGGCAATCTCATTGCCGTAACGCCGGTCTACCTCAAGGGGTCCATAGGGATGCCCGTGTACCTGTTCGCGATAAATTCATTGATCATGATCGGTCTCTGGGCCATGCCGATTTTCTATCTTACTTCGGAAAACAGTCTGACCTCCTTCTATATGAACAGCAACCTCAGAGGGGTGCTGGACAGCGACATGCGTATGTTCAGAATGAGTCTCAGCAGAAAAACCCTGTTCACGATTCTTCTGATAGCCCTTCCCCCCCTTCTTCTCATTCTCGGCCTGCTGAATCTTTCCGTGGCGACCAATCTCGGGATAGACTCCCTCCATCTGGCGTTCATTGTTGTCCTCTGTGAGACCGCAGTGGTTACGGTCCTCTGCGGCTTTCTGCTCATGAGGAGCCTTTCTCTCTCGATAGGGAAGATGTCCTTCATGTTCAAGGACATGGCAAAGGGGCAGGGTGATCTCACCAGGCGGCTCCATGTAACAGGGCTCAATGAGGTGGGAGAGCTCGCCTTCTGGTTCAATGAGTTCATGAATGATCTCGAGCAGATTGTGGGGCATGTCCGGGAAACCTCTCTTGAGCTTCACTACACCATTGAAGATGTAAATACCGGTTCCCAGGGACTCTCCCAGGCCACCCAGGAACAGGCGGCTACTGTGGAACAGATATCGGCATCCATCGATGAGATGAACTCTTCGGTCAAGAGCAACTCCGAGCTCATCAATGAAGGGAAAGAGTCTTCGAGCGCCGTCACCGAGCTCATCGATCAGAACAAGCAGGTTTTTGCCGATCTCATGAGCGCTGTCCGAGAGATTTCCCTGGACTCCCGGAAGATCGGAGATATCGTATCGACCGTCAACGAAGTGGCCTTTCATACGAATCTCCTTGCACTGAATGCCTCGGTCGAGGCGGCCAGGGCGGGCGAGCACGGCAAGGGCTTTGCCGTGGTTGCAGGCGAGGTGAGAAATCTCGCCCAGCGGTCTGCCCAGGCTGCCGGTGAAATCAAGGCCCTCATTGAAGGGACTGTGAGCCGGATCAAGAACGGCGACGAGATGATGGAAAAGGCCTCCTCCTCCCTCGAGGAGCTCATGGCGCGCATGGAGTTCTTTTTCAGGATGATGGAGACGATCAGCACCTCCAGCATAGAGCAGAGGCAGAGCATCGGCGAGCTCTCAAGGGCCATAACTCAGATAGACAGCTCCACTCAACAGAATGCATCAATGGTTCAGGAGCTGGCGGGCACTCTCGACAACCTTCGCGCCATGGCAGCCGTGCTCGCAGAGGATGTCAAGAAGTTCAAAACTTCCCGGCAGGAGGAAGTCCTGCAGGATTGAAGCCTTTCAGATTTCGACCTTCCAAGCCCTGCTGCAGGCAGTGCGCCTTGCCGGACGCGGGTCGCAGTATCCCCACTTTTCGATATCCGTCGTGTATTGGGTAGTGGAAAGGAGCGTGCCCCGGCATACGCGTTCGGTATGGGGAGAGGCCTCCGTCTCCTTCTCCAGACGAATCTTCATCTCCTCCAATACCCATAAGGGGATGAGCGAGCGCTCGGACGGGTAGATATACCCAAAGAGAATGAGATAGTTGTAGAGTATACGCCAGTCGGGGCCGAATCGCCTGAGGATCCGCTCCCAGTCCAAACAGCGGGCGCACTTGAGGATGATATGTGCAATGTCCGCACCGTCATAGCGGTCGCGTGTCATGATGAAGGACTTGGACCAGATCATCTCTTCGGGGGGGATGAGGTTCGCTGTAAGGTTGAGAAACCTGCCGTCGCGGGCATGGGTAAACCACTCGTCGTCGACCATGGCAATCCCGTTGGCAGAGCCGAAGACGACATCCACCAGATTGTCGCCCTCGAACGCCTTGCCGAGCCAGACCTCATCAGTCAGTTCAGTCTTATAGTCGACATGTGCGAGCGCCTCGAGAATTTTCATGGCATCGCGAGGGTGGACGAAGACATCGAAGTCCTTGGTATCGCGTACAATCCCCGTGTAGCATCCGAGAGCATACGCACCCCCGGCAAGAAAGGGGATCTTCGAGTCCAGCAGGGTTATGAGCACCTGTTGGTAAAAGGCCCGCGTCTCCGGGGTGAGATACTTTTCATCCAATATGTATGGCTGCATATCTTCTCCTTGGAACGAGCCGGTATCGATCGAACCGGAGGTTGTGCATCAGGTTGCGGGGTTCCGAACTTCCAGAAGGCG
This sequence comes from Deltaproteobacteria bacterium, assembly GCA_029547185.1. Taxonomy (GTDB): domain Bacteria; phylum Desulfobacterota; class Desulfomonilia; order UBA1062; family UBA1062; genus Phosphitivorax. Next base: position 65,026 of record JAKPPU010000056.1, read on the forward strand.
AAACGGCAGCTGCTCAGGGTATGCCTTCCGGAGCATGGGAAGGGACACGTTGTACACGGGTATGTTCTTCGATGTCTGTCCCTCGGGGCTGCCGTTGTGAGCATGGCCGTGGAATACTGCTGTAATGTCGAACCAGTTCAAGGGCTCCTCAAGTCGGCTCGATCCGAGAAAGGGAAAGATTTCGTGTGCCTCGCCCATGACGGTTGCCATGATAGGAGAATAGTGCATCAGCACGACGATCGGCATATCTCCCAGCCTCACCAGAGCTGACTCCAGCTTCAGCGCTTCGTCCACCGCCTCCTGCACGAATTGCTTGATGACATCTTCGCCCCAGGCCTCGAGCTGCAGCCTGCCGAATCCGCCGCAGAATCCCTTCACTCCGGCAAATCCGATCCCATGAACCTCGTACGTTTCACCGTCCAGCATGGTCACCCCTGCTTCGGAGAGGACCTGCCGGATCTCGTTATGATGGCCCATCTCGAAATCATGGTTCCCCAGCACTCCGATTGTCGGGATCTTGATCGTGGTCATGAGCACCGTGGCGAGTATCTGGGCCTCTTCTATGAACCCCTTGGCCGACAGATCTCCGCACAGGAGAAGAACGTCCGCTGCCTCGTTTATCCGGGCAAACAGCGTATGGAGGACATCCCGGTTGGTCTTGTTGCAGTGGACATCGGCAACCGCGGCCACCCTCATCGTTTCATTCTTCATCGGCATCGCTTCCTTCCCCTTTTCTTGGATTTCAGACAGCATCGCTCCCTGCTTCAAGGATTGAAGGTCAATGCTCTCACATAGGATATGGTAGGATTTTTTCGCAGCATATCCAGCAGGCGAAGGGAAACACGTCAGTTCAAAACGTTTTCCCGGCGATGAGCGAGGGATGTCCGGAAAAGGTAAAGGTCAATTCAGGCAGGTCATGCTTCGCGAAGGCCGAGCCTGCCCCTTCCGAGCAGATCATGGAGGTGGATCACCCCGAGTAGTTCATCCGATTCATCCGAGACGACGAGCGAGGTGATCTGATACTTCTCCATCGTGTCGAGGGCATCGAGCGCGAGCTTGCCGCTCGATATCCTCTTGGGATTGGGGCTCATGATGTCTCTTGCCGTGAGACCCTGCAGCTTGTCGCCCCATTTGAGGAGCACCCTCCGCAGGTCGCCGTCGGTGACGATGCCTTCGATCTTCGAGACGCTGCCCACGAGGGTGAATCCGAGGGATTTGTCCGTCATCTCGACGATCACTTCCGAAAGAGGCCGTGACGGATCCACGAGAGGAATGCGGTCTCCGGTGATCATGACCTGGGATATCCTGGACATGAGCTGCTTGCCGAGCTCGCCTGCGGGGTGAATGAGCTTGAACGAATCACGATCGAACCCCTTGATGTGAGAGAGAACGACCGCGAGGGCATCGCCGAGGGCGAGCTGGGCCGTCGTCGAGGCAGTCGGGGCGAGGCCGAGGTTGCAGGCCTCCCGCGTTACGGAGCAGGAGAGGACGATATCCGCCTGGTGGGCGAGCGGAGAGTCTTTCCCCCCGGTTATCGCAATAATGGGAATGTGCAGGCTCTTGAGCGGCGGGAGGAGGTTCAGGATCTCGTGCGTCGTCCCGCTGTTGGAGAGCATGACGGCTGCATCCTGGGGCATGATGGTCCCGAGGTCGCCGTGGAGGCCGTCCACGGGGTGCATGAACATGGCAGGGGTTCCTATGCTCACCATGGTGGATGCAATCTTCCGGGCAATGATGCCTGATTTCCCGACACCGGTGAGGATCACCTTTCCTTTAAGACCGGCTATGAGCTCGACTGCCTGTGCAAAGGCTTCGCCCATCTGTTCGATGACTCCCTCGAGGCCTTCTATCTCCGTTCTGACGGCCTCTCTGCCCAACCGGATGATCTCGCTCGCATTCATACGATTCTCCCAACCAGATCGTACTCCATTGTGTCGGTTATCTCAACCTCTGAAAGTGAACCGAAAGAGGCGGAGCCGTCATTGATGATCACCAGGCCGTCGACCTCGGGGGCCTGGAATTCGGACCTGCCTACAAGGAGGAGATCGGTCTCGGGATGACGGCCTTCCACGAGCACGGGTAGCCGTCTGCCCAGGAGAGACCGGAGCCTTTTCCGGGAGATATCCTGCTGGATCTCCATGATCCGCTGTCTGCGGGCCTCTTTGATTTCCCGGGGCAGGGGATCGTTCATGGTCGAGCTCACGGTGCCCTCTTCAGGCGAATAGGCGAATGTGCCGAGGTGATCGATATACCCTTGCCGGACGAAATCTTCGAGCTCTGCAAACGCCTCGTCGTCCTCTCCCGGATGCCCGACCATGATCGTTGACCGGACCCAGACATCCGCCGCCCTCGATTTCAAGAGATCGAAGGCTTTGCGGACCGCATCCGACCCCCCTTTGCGGCCCATGGCTTTCAATACCTGCGGCGATACGTGCTGGATCGGCAGGTCGATGTACGGCACGATCTTCTGATTGTCCGCCATGATTTCGACGAGGGACTCCGTCGTGGTGGCAGGGTGCATGTACATGAGCCTGATCCATGCAATCTCGTCGATGAGCGAGATTTTCTCTATGAGGTCCTCCAGACGGATGCCGTCAGCCGTATCGGGGCCATAGCTGCCGAGGTCTTGGGCCACGAGGATGACTTCCCTGACCCCTCGAGAGGCGAGGTCCCGGCATTCATCGACGATCTCCCCATGCGGTTTGCTGACGAGAGGGCCTCTGATACCGGGGATGAGGCAGTAATTGCATAGGTTCGAGCATCCTTCGCTCACCTTGACATAGGCGTACGGCCTTGTCGTGGTGTATGATCTCCTCACCACGCCCGAAAAGCAGGCTTTCAGGTATCTCGTTCCCGATTGCAGGGCAGAGGCCAAGCCATCATAGGTGCCGGGCGCCGCGAAGAGAGTGATCTCCGGCATCTCGCGCAGGAGCTCGTCTCCATACCTGCTCACGAGGCATCCTGTACAGACGACCTGTCTGCCCTGGCCTGTGAATCCGAGCATGGTCTCGATGGATTCCTCCACGGCTTCCGTGAGGAAGGCGCAGGTATTTACCACCACGGTGTCTGCATGGGCAGGATCGGAGACGATCGTGTATCCTGCTTTTTCGAGCTGTTCGAGGATGAATTCGGAGTCCACGAGGTTCTTCGGACATCCGAGGCTTACCAGGGCGATGCGTTTCATGGAGCGTTTTTACTCAAAGGCGGTGAACTTGGGAATAACGACGATTCCGCTCGGGGATATATCGTACTTTTTGCGGTCTTCTTCGAGGTCATACCCGATGGTTGTATTCGGTGGGATCTTTACATACTTGTCGATGATCGCATTTTTTATCCTGCAGTTTCTCCCCACGGAAACCCCTTCCATGAGGACGGAATCGAGCACTTCGGCATAGCTGTTGACTCTCACATTGGGAGAGATGATGGTTCGGGAGACCTTGCCTCCGGAAATGATCGCTCCGTTACAGATGATGGAATCGAGCACCGTCCCGATGCGCCTGCCGTCGTCGCCGCCCGAAAAGACCATCTTGGCGGGCGGATACGGGCTGTACACGGTGTGGATAGGCCACGTCGGGTCATAGAGATTGCACTGGGGCGTAACGGATACGAGGTCCATATGGGCCTCGTAGTAGGCATCGAGAGTGCCGATGTCTCTCCAGTAGGAATTCCCGCCGATCCCTCTGAAATTGTAGGCAATTACCTTGTTGCCGCCCTGGACCATCTTGGGGATGATATCCTTGCCGAAGTCGTGGGAGCTGTCTTTCCTCTTGGCGTCCTCGATGAGCTGCATGATGAGGGTTTCGGTATTGAACGCATAGATCCCCATGGAAACGAGGACCTTCGTCGGATCATGGGGCATGGTGACCGGATTTTCCTTGGGCTTTTCCTGAAAGCCGATCACCTCCATGTTCCGGTCCGCCATGATGATCCCGAACTCCGAGGCTGTCTCCACCGGCATGGGGACCACGCCGATGGTGATGTCCGCACGGTTTTCCACATGGTGTTTCAGCATGTGGGCGTAGTTCATCCGGTAGATGTGGTCTCCGGAGAGGATGAGCGTATAGGGGAGCCTGTCCTGCTGGAGGGTGTAGATGTTCTGGAAGACGGCATCGGCGGTCCCCTCGTACCAGGAGCTTCCGATGCGCTGCTGGGCGGGGATATTGTAGATGAACTCCCCGAGAGGATACGAGAAGAACGAGAGCCATCCCCGCTGGATATGCCTGTCGAGGGAATGGGACTTGTACTGGGAAAGAACATAGATCTTCGTCAGGCCGGAATTGACGCAGTTTGACAGGGTGAAGTCGATGATTCTGTACATCCCCCCGAAAGGAACCGCGGGCTTGGCGCGGTCCTTCGTCAAGGGGTAGAGTCTTTCGCCCTTTCCCCCGGCAAGAATGATAACGTCTACGTCACTGATTCGAGGCATTATTCACCGATGAGTTCTTTAATCGTTTCTTTGAGCTTCGTCAAGTCATGCGATTTTTCGATATAGGCATCGGCTGCCATGACCATCACATCATTGCGGTAGCTCGAGTATGCGGTATGGATGATAATCGGCGTGTTCTGCCGCGATTTGATGATATGGCCCATGGTTTCAAATCCGTTCATCCTGGGCATACGGAGATCGAGGATGATGAGATCGGGCTTCTCGCCGTTTTTTCCCTCGAGGTAGGAAAGCGCTTCCTTTCCGTCGGAAACGACATCGATCGAATACCCGTCTTCTTGAAGCTCTTCCTCAAGAAGCCGTTGGATATTTTTGTCGTCTTCCACCAGGAGAATGCGTTTCATAGGGAATAATAATAATGTCGGGCAAACTATAAGTCAAATTAATATACGGAAATCTTTACTGGAAAGTCAGTTAGATATAAAAAAGCAGCCTGCCGCTTCCCCCTAGTCCTTAAGAGGCTTGGTCGCAAGGGAAATCCGTTCGTGACCGGAAGACCTGAGGATGTCGAGCAGGTTTATGACCTTGACATAGGGGATATCTCGTGATGCAAGGACGACGATGTCCTTATCGATCGGCAACGATTTGACGGTGTCTTCCGGTGAGCTCACGCCGTTGACGAAGATGCCCCGGGAGGAAACTGCCACCGAGATTGCCTCTTTGGTGAGCGATTGCCCGCTGCTCGAGCTGGGAAGATTCACCTCGCTCACCTTCAGGGGAGACCCCAAGGTGAGCAGGAAGAAGATCTGGAGGAGGAACATCACATCCACGAGGGGAGTGACGTCAAATCCCGAGGATTTCCTGTCCCTTCTTCTCTTTCTGAACCTCATGATCCTCACCTTTCAGATATTCCAGAATCCTGGCAGAGGCCTTTTCCATCTCAAGAATGAGGGAATCGCTTCGGGCAAGGAGCAGCCGGTAGCATACGAACACGGGTATGCCGATGCAGAGTCCTGCTACCGTGGTGATAAGGGCTTCGGAAATACCGGCTGCGAGGAGCTGGCTGGAATTGCCCCCCGATGTGCTCACGGCATGGAATGACTTGAGCATGCCCGTAACCGTGCCCAGGAACCCGAGCAGAGGGGAGATCGCCGCAATGATGCCCAGGACATCGATGTATCGTTCGATGGCGTTTGCCTCTGTCGCTCCGGCCTCTTCCATATAGTCCTTGATGATTTCCCTGCGCATGCCTGCATTCTTTATGGCAACCATGACCACCGGGCATATGGGGGAGGAGCTTCTCCTGATAAGCCTTTCGATGTCGGCGAGCCTTCCCATGCGGGCGAGCCGCTCAACCTCTTCTATGAGAACCCGTGGAATGATCCTGCTCTGCCGCAGAGAAAAGGATCTCTCGATGATGATGGCCAGGGCAACGACCGAGCATGCCAGAAGCGGCCACATGACAGGACCGCCTTTGATGAAGAACTCCCAAAGCGTCATAGATCCTCTTTGCGCCCCCCCCTTTGGAATATTCGCCCCCCTTATCCCATAAATGCAATCGGTAATCAACCGGATATGAATTCGAAAAGATGTCCTTGATAAATAATGTGCAAGATTGTTAACATGATAATGATGGAAAACATGGAAAACTACGAAGTGAAACCCAAGAAACTGGTGTGTGTAAGATTTCCGGCTATTCCCGCATCCTATATCTTCGATGCCCAGGACCTGGAGCTTGCAAATGGTGACCTGGTCCTTGTGAATACGGAATCCGGTCTCGCGGTAGCGAAGGTGCTCGGCTTTCCCTCCGAGGAGGAGGCAGTCGGACTTGACGAAATCAAGTCTGTGGTAAGAAAGCTCACAGAGGCAGACAGGGACAAGCTCGACCTCGTACGTGCCAAGGAGCAGGACTGCTTCCGGTTCTGCGCCGAGCGCATCCGTGCCCGCAACCTGCCCATGAAGCTCACCCGGGTCGAGCAGATGTTCGACGGCACGAAGATCACCTTTTCGTTCGTGGCCGAGGGGAGGGTGGATTTCCGGGAGCTGCTCAAAGACCTGGTGGAAAAATACCGGACCAGGATCGAGCTTCGTCAGATCGGGAGCAGGCAGGAGTCGGCCATGCTCGGCGGGATCGGGAGCTGCGGAAGAGAGCTGTGCTGCGCCGTGTTTCTCACAGGTTTCCAGCGGATATCGGTCAAGATGGCGAAGAACCAGAACATGACGCTCAACCCTACGAAGATTTCCGGGCTGTGCGGGAAGCTCAAGTGCTGTCTCGCCTATGAAAAGGAATCGTATGCAAACCTCATAGACAACCTCCCGAAGCCGGGGAAGAAGGTCTTCCTCGAGCAGGGAGAGGCCTTCGTCGTGAGCATCAACATCATCAATCAGAGCTTCGTGGCCAAGCTCGCCGATCGCCGATTCGTCAAGTGCAAGGTTTCCGACATCTTGACCGAAGAGGAATATTCCCAGCTCGGCGAGCAGAAGGCTGCCGAGCACAACAAGCCCAAGGAACCGCCTGCCGCTGCCCCTCCGAGCGGACAGGCCCCTGAACGCGACAAGGAAAGGACGAGACCCAAGAGGAGGAGATCCTCCAGACAGAGAAACGCCAAAAAGAAGAGGAGCAAGCCTGCATGAAGCAGTACTTTTATATAACCACTCCCATCTACTACGTAAATGCGAAGCCGCACCTCGGGCATGTTTATACGACGGTGATCGCCGATGTTATGGCCAGGTATCACAAGCTCCTGGGAGAGAAAGTTTTCTTCCTCACCGGCACCGATGAGCACGGGGACAAGATCGCCGAGACGGCGAAGCTTAAAGGGACCACCCCCAGGAAGCTAGCCGATGAGAACAGCGCGCGGTTCAGGGAGCTGTGGCCGGAGCTGCAGGTCGACTACACCCGGTTCATCCGCACGACCGAGCCGGACCACGTCCGTACCGTTCAGGCCATCTTACAGCTGGTCTATGACAAGGGCGACATCTACTTCGGCGAGTACGGCGGACACTACTGTATCGGGTGCGAGCGGTTCTTCACGGAAACCGAGATGATCGAAGGGAAGTGCCCCATTCACGAAAAAGAGCTCGTGTACCGGCAGGAGCAGAACTATTTCTTCAAGATGGAGAAATACCGGCACTGGCTCATCGAGCACATCAACGCACATCCCGATTTCATCAGGCCCGAGAGATACAGGAACGAGGTCCTCGGGATGCTCCGGGAGCCCCTTGACGATCTGTGCATATCGCGGCCCAAGACACGGCTTTCATGGGGGATCGAGCTTCCCTTCGATACGCAGTATGTCTGCTATGTCTGGTTCGATGCGCTGATCAACTACCTTACGGGCATCGGCTATCCCGATGCGGAGCACTTCACGGATTTCTGGGGAGCTGCCCAGCACCTCGTGGGCAAGGACATCCTCAAGCCCCACGCCGTCTACTGGCCGACCATGCTCAAGGCCGTCGGGCTCGAACCCTACTGCAATCTCGATGTGCACGGGTTCTGGAATGTCGATGCGGCCAAGATGTCCAAGAGCCTCGGCAATGTCGTGGACCCTCTCGATCTCAAGGAGAAGTACGGGATCGACGCCTTCCGGTATTTCCTCGTCCGGGAGATGGTCTTCGGGCTCGATTCGAACTTCTCAGAGGAGGCCCTCATCGAGAGGTACAACGCCGACCTGGCGAACGATCTCGGGAATCTCGTGAGCAGGAGCACGAACATGGTCGCCAAGTATTTCGGCGGGGTGCTGCCGGAAAAAGGAGCAGACCCGACCCCTGAAGACAGGGAGCTCCAGGAGCTTGCCATGAAGGTTGCAGATGAGTACAGGACGAGGATGGAAAACCTCGAGATGCACACCGCCATGGCCACGGTATGGTCTCTCATCTCCTCGCTGAACAAGTACATCGACAGGATGGCCCCCTGGGTCCTCGCGAAGTCCGATCCTGAGCGTCTGGCGGCAGTCATGTACAATATCATGGAAGGCGTCAGGTTCGTTGCGGAGCTGATCTACCCGGTCATGCCCGATACGGCGAACCGGATCCTCGGCATCCTCGGCGTGAAGGGAGAGATCACGACCCAGGACCTCGAGTTCGGAAGGCTCGAGTCCGGAACAACAATCAGTGTCAAAGAGGCGCTCTTCCCCAGGGTGGAGCGCTTGAAAAAGCTTGAACAGGCCCCTGCGGCGGAGACGAAGGCCAAAAAGGAAGAAACGAACCTCATCGACATCTCCGAGTTTGCGAGGTCCGTCATAAAGGTCGGCAGGATCATCGAGGCCGACAAGGTGGAAAAATCAGACAAGCTCGTGGTGCTTCAGGTCGATGTGGGGAAACGGATACAGATCGCTGCAGGCATAGCGAAGTCCTACCCTCCCCAGGAACTCGTGGGAAAATACGTGGCAGTGGTGACGAACTTGAAGCCCGCAAAGCTCATGGGCATCGAGAGTCAGGGAATGCTCCTGGCTACGGATACTCCTGACGGCAAGCTCGCCCTGGTCACCTTTGACAGGGAGCCGGCAGTGGGCTCCAGGGTCCGGTGACCGGTGTAAGGACCAGGTATGCAGAAGCTTTCGATCAACGATATCAAACCCGGTATGGTCCTGGCGAAACCTGTTATGAGCGACAAGGGCATGCCCCTGTGCACGGAAGGAACAGAGCTCACCGACAAGCTCATAGACCGGCTTCGGGAGATGAACATCTCCACCCTCACTGTCAAGGGGCATCCGGTTGATACAGGGGTGCCTGACAAGACTGCGGAAAAAAAGATTCAGGAGATGGCTGCCAGGTTCGCACACGTCGAGGGGGACCCCCTCATGGAACAGATCCGGGATGCCATTGCGAGCGCAATCGAGGCCGAGGCCAGGGAGATGGAGGAACAGGAAGCACAAGAGGCAGCTCCGTGAGCAAGGCAGAGAAGATCAAATCCATCACGAAGAAGATCCACAGCCTTCCAACCCTGCCGCCGGTCGTGAGAAAGCTGACGACCGTGGTCGAAAGCCCTGATGTCACAGCCCAGGAAGTGGGGAAACTCATATCGGCCGACCAGGTATTGAGTGCAAAGGTGCTCAGGCTCGTCAACTCACCCTTCTATGGGTTCCCGGGCAGGATATCCTCCATAAGCCACGCCGTTATCCTGCTGGGGTTCAACGTGATCAAGGGGGTCGTGCTCTCTGCCTCGGTGTTCGATATCATGGAAAAATCCATGGTGGGCCTCTGGGAGCACTCGCTCGGCTCAGCCATCATTTCAGGCGCCATCAGCAGGAAGCTCGGGTTGAGCGAGCCCGAAGAGATATCCACGGCAGCCCTCCTCCATGATATCGGAAAGGTGCTCGTCAGGGTCTCCCTGAGTGCCGACTATGACCGGATCACGAGGATCGTCGAGGCAAAGGGATGCTCATTCCGGGAGGCCGAGATCGAAGTTCTCGGGGTCGATCATGCTGATATCGGCACATGGCTTTCGGAAGAATGGGGTCTTCCGGAGAAGCTGATTGTACCCGTTTCCTATCACCACGAGCCGGCAAGGGCCCCAAGGCTCAAGGAGCGTGTCATCGTGGTACATATCGCAGACAGCCTGGTTCGTGCATTCGGGGTGGGGTACGGCGGAGACAGATGGGTCGGCAAGATATCGAAAGAAGCATGGGAGTTCATAGGAATGCCTCAGATCGACCTCCCGCAGATCATGCGCAAGATTCTCGCCGACCTGGAGGAAGTGGACAATTTCCGGTCGTAAAGGGGTTTACAGCATGAAGACGGTCATTATCGTGAAAGAGAGCCTTGACGAGTCTCTGTCGTCCATCGTCTCATCGAGTACCGACCTCGTCCAGGTGATCCGAAGCGATGGAGATATCTCCTCGCTCATCTCCATGGACCCGCCGGATCTCATCCTCGTTGACCGCACATACCTCGCCGAGCATGGCGGCAGGATTGTCGAGAAGATCAGGAGCAGTACGATTCATGGCCACCTTCCGATCATAGCAGTCTACAGGAAGGAGGATCTCGAAAGAAATTCATCCATCGATATCCCCATCGACGACTTTATCGTGCTCGGCGGTTCCCTTCTCGAAACCAAGCGCAGGATTGAGTTTGCTTCCAGGAGGGTTATGCGGGAGATGGGCACCAATCCTCTCACGAGGATGCCCGGCAATGAGGCCATCATCCGCTGCATCCAGCGTATGCTTGATCAGGAAAAGGAGGTCGCTTTCGCGTGGGTGGATCTCGACAGCTTCAAGCCCTATAATGGCCGCTATGGATTTTCGAGCGGAGACGAGGTGATTCTGGCGACGTCAAGGGTTATCACCAATGCCGTCAGAGAGATCGACCATGAGGATACCTTTGTCGGCCACGCGGGAGGGGATGTCTTCGTGTTCGTCTGCCCGATCGGGAGCGTGAGGAAGCTGTGTGAGGAGATCATATCCCGCTTCGATATGGTGATCCGGAACTTCTACAGCGAGGAAGACCTCGAGCGGAAAGGGATCGTCTCGACGTCAAGGAACGGTGAAAAAAGGATGTTTCCTGTCATGACCATATCCATTGCCGTGGCCATGAACGAACAGGGGCGCTATAAGCATTACGGAGAGGTCTCCCAGATTGCGGCAGAGGTAAGATCCTATGTCAAGGGCCTCGAAGGAAGCAACTATATGATCGACAGGAGGGGCAAGACCCGGTGATACGTCGTTATACAAGACAGGCTATGGAGCGGATCTGGTCTGACGAGAACCGCTACCAGAAGTGGCTCGATGTGGAGATAGCAGTGTGCGAGGCATGGGCTTCCCTGGGGAAGGTTCCCGTGCAGAGCGTTGACAATATCAAAGAGAAGGCACGGTTTACCGTGGAGAGGATCGAGGCGATCGAAGAGGTGACCCGGCACGACGTCATCGCCTTTGTCTCCTGCATAGCGGAATACGTCGGGGAGGACGCCAGGTTCATCCACATGGGCATGACCTCTTCCGATGTGCTCGATACCGCGTTTGCGCTGCAGCTCAAGGAGAGCGGGCAGATCCTCATCGAAGATATCAGGGAGATCATGGAAGCGCTCAAGAAAAGGGCCTTCGAGTTCAAGCACACCCCTGCCATGGGCAGGTCCCACGGCATCCATGCGGAACCGGTCACCTTCGGGCTCAAATTCGCCCTGTGGTACGAGGAGATGAAGAGGAACCTCAAGCGCATGGAGGATGCCGTCGAGGTCATCTCCTACGGCAAGATATCCGGTGCGGTAGGTACCTTTGCAAACATTCCCCCCGAGGTGGAGGAATACGCCTGCCGGAGGCTCGGACTCAAACCCGCGCCCATCAGCACGCAGATCATCCAGAGAGACAGGCACGCCCAGTTCTTCACCACGCTCGCCGTCATAGGCTCGACCCTCGAGAAGATCGCCACCGAGATCCGGCACCTCCAGAGAACCGAGGTCCTCGAGGCCATGGAGCCTTTCGGCAAGGGGCAGAAGGGTTCGTCGGCCATGCCGCACAAGAAGAATCCCATCCTCTCGGAAAACGTCACCGGTCTGGCAAGGCTGCTCAGAGGCTATGCACTCTCTTCGCTGGAAAACGTGGCTCTGTGGCACGAGCGGGATATCAGCCATTCGAGCGTGGAGAGGGTGATCGGTCCGGATGCCACCATCGCTCTGGACTTTGCCCTTGCGCGGCTCACCAGGGTGATCGAGGGGCTCGTGGTCTTTCCGGAAAACATGCAGAAAAACATCGATCTCACGAAAGGCCTCTGGCATTCCCAGGGGGTGCTTCTCGCCCTGGTTGAAAGAGGCGTTGCCCGGGATACCGCCTACCAGTGGGTCCAGCGAAATGCCTTGCAGGTCTGGGAAGGAAAGGAGAACTTCCAGGATCTTCTGATGAAGGATGAGGACATCGTGAGGGTGCTGGGCAAGGAGGCCGTCAAAGGCCTCTTCGATCTGTCCCACCACCTGCAGTATGTGGATAAAATCTTTGAAAGGGTCTTTTCATGAGCATGATCGACGAGCTACGGGATATTGTACGGAGTGATGCGGTTCGATTCGGCAAATTCATTCTCGCATCCGGAAAGGAATCCGACCTCTACGTGGACTTAAGGAAGGTGACCCTGCTGCCGAAAGGGGCGTTCCTCATCGGATCGATCATCTACGATATGATCAAGGACCGGCCGGTAGAGGCGATCGGGGGATTGACGCTGGGCGCGGATCCCATTGCCGTGGCCACGAGCCTCATCGCGTATCAGAACGGCCGGGAGATCGCCGCCTTCCTCGTGCGAAAGGAAAAAAAGGATCACGGCATGAAGAATGCGGTCGAAGGTCCGGTCCGGTCCGGGCAGAAGGTCGTCATCGTCGATGACGTGATCACCTCGGGATCGAGCACCATAACCGCCATCGAGCAGGCCGAGGCCGCGGGATTGAGCGTGGATCTGGTTATCGCAGTCCTCGACAGAATGGAAGGCGGCAAGGCGAACATCGAGGCGCTCGGCCATGAAGTCCGTACCCTGCTGACGAGGAAAGACCTCTGATCTCCTGCAGTCCCGGCGATCTGAATCGTTATACGAACCCGGTGTATCTTGACCCTATATAATAGTGTAAGGAACCTATGCACATTCTGGCAATAGAAACATCATGCGACGAAACCGCAGCAGCGGTGGTGACTGACGAAGGCAGAGTCCTCTCGAATGTCGTCGCCAGTCAGATAAAGGATCATGCCGCCTTTGGCGGGGTCGTTCCCGAGATTGCCTCCAGGAAGCACACCGAGCTCATCGAGCCTGTCGTGGAAGAGGCGCTCATCGAAGCGGGAACCTCGGGCAGGGAGCTCGGGGCCGTGACGGTCACCCAGGGGCCCGGTCTCGTGGGCGCTCTTCTCGTGGGTATCTCCTATGCAAAAGCCCTTGCGTATGGCTTGGGCATTCCGCTGTTCGGAATCAATCACCTCGAAGGCCACCTCTGTGCAGCCAAAATCGAGCATGAGGTCACGTATCCCCATATCGGGATGGTGGTCTCCGGAGGGCATACCTCCCTGTACAGGATCTGCTCCCCTTCGGACATCGTCCGGATCGGCCAGACCCTCGATGATGCAGCGGGAGAAGCCTACGACAAGGTCGCCAAGCTCCTCTACCTCGGATACCCGGGGGGCGTGGTCATCGAGAGGATAAGCCGGGGCGTCGATCATGAAGAGATCGATTTCCCGAGGCCTCTCATAAACGACGATACCTATGACTTCAGCTTTTCCGGCCTCAAAACCGCCGTACTGAACCGGGTCCTCCGGGAGGAGATCTTCGAGCATGTGGACCTGAGCTTTTCCGGGCTACCCGAGGAAAAGAAGCCCCTGCCCGGCAAGGAAGACATGGTGCCCAAAATCGCCGCGGCATTCCAGGCGGCCGTGATAGACGTGCTCGTCGCCAAGGCTTTCAAGGCTGTCGCGGACCATGACATGAAGCTTCTCGTGGTGACCGGGGGGGTCGCGAGCAACGGGGCGCTGAGGGAGGCGCTCGGGCGGAAGGCGCGGGAAACGGGAATACGGCTCGTCATCCCTGACAGAAAGTACTGTACGGACAATGCCGCCATGATCGGTATCGCAGGGATCCGCTCCATCAAGGAAGGCAGGTGCGCCTCTCTGGACATGAACGCCGTGTCCCGGTGGGAGCGGGTATGAGACCCAAGCCTTCCCTGGGGCAGAACTTCCTTAAGAATCCAGGGATCGTCGATAAGATCATCAGGTTTTCCGAGGTGAAGAGATCCGACACGGTCTTGGAAATCGGCCCCGGAACCGGCATGCTCACAGGCCGCCTCCTCGAATGTGCGTCCCGGGTTATTGCCGTGGAGAAGGATGACGCCCTTGCAGAAGCCCTGCGGGAGAAGTTCGGGGACGAGCAGGGCTTCAGCCTTATCCATGCGGATATCCTCGAATGCGATTTCAGGGAACTCGTCAAGCCGGGAACAAAGATCGTGGCGAATCTGCCGTATAACATCGCCACCACGGTTGCCCTTCGGCTTGTAGATGCAGCGGATATGCTCTCGTCTGTCGTCGTCATGGTGCAGAAGGAGGTCGGCATGAGGATCTGCGCCCCTCCGGGGGATACGGAGTACTCGGCGCTGACCGTTGTCCTCTCGAGTGTCTTTGAGTGTACCCCCGGCTTTGTTGTCGGGCCGAAAAATTTCTCTCCCCAGCCCAAGGTGGATTCTCTGGTGATAAAGCTCGTGCCTAAAGAGCAGCCCCTGCCCCGGGCGGAGATGGACGATTTCAAGAAAATCGTCTTCGGCACCTTCGGCCAGAGGAGGAAGATGCTGCGGAATTCTCTCATGAGCATTCCGGGAGTCACGAGAGATCTGCTGCCGCACATCGAGCGTCTTGCAGGAGTCAGCCTGGAAAAGAGGCCGCAACAGCTCTCATGGGAGGATTACCAGGAACTGGCCCGGGCATACCGGAAGCTCGTTGCATCCTGAACCCCTTTATATAGGGGCCTGATTACCAAGGAGATCACAAACCAGTGTAACTGGGATTACAAACCGGTAACCATACTGTAACTTCTCTGGCAGACAAAAATCCGTCGAATTCATGTAACCAATTGATATAAAGTATATTTTAAACAAAGCCGAAATAGTCACATTTTTGGCATCCGGCTTGCCTTGCCCCTTTTGGATCGAACATGATCCGGGGGGTATACGATGAAAGACGCAACGAGAAGTATCGTTGGAATCCTGGCTGTAATTTTCCTGAGTTTCCCGGCAATGGCATCCGATTATAAAGAGGGCGAGGTCATTGTAAAATTCAAGGCTCCTCAAGGTGCAGCTCGCTCCATGATAATGGGCGAAGAGAGCCGTGCGGTCACCATTGCGGTCGACGACACCGAGACCGCCATATCCGAGATGCAGAACAGAGCGGATGTAGAGTACGTCGAACCGAACTACATCATCAAGGCGGAGTCCATCCCTAGTGACTGGCCTTATTCGGCCACCCAGTGGGGCGACGTGGCTCTGCCCGAGGCCTGGGATTTCATGGAATCTGCAGGATCTGTACAGGCTGTGATCATTGCGGTTGTCGATTCCGGGGTCGATATGGACCACCCGGACCTGAGAGATATCCTCGTCGGCGGCTATGATTTTGCCAATGATGATTCCGTACCCGAAGACGATGCCGGCCATGGGACCAGAGTCTGCGGCATAATAGGCGCGCTGGGGAACAACGGCGGGGTCGCAGGGGTTGCCTGGAACACCGATATCGAGATCATGCCTGTAAAATTCATGAAGAAGGACCAGAGTGGAGACACCACGGGGAGCCTCTCCGATGCGGTGAATTCCATCTACTATGCCGTGGATAACGGCGCAGATATCATTAATGCGAGCTGGGGGTTCTCCTCCTACTCCCGCTCGCTTGAAGAGGCCATACGGTATGCGAGAGACCACGGCGTGCTCTTCGTCACCTCCGCAGGAAACAGCGGGCAGGACAATGATGCGAATGCCCATTATCCTTCTAATTACAGTCTCGACAATATCATTGCCGTAGCAGCCATGAACAGCTCGGGAGATCTCTCGACCTTCTCCAACTACGGCTTGAACAGCGTGGACATAGCAGCTCCCGGCGAGGGTATGAAATCGACCGATATGGGCGGCGGATACGTCTCATGGATATCCGGCACCTCATACGCATCACCGTTCGTAGCCGCCGTGGCAGCTATGGTCAAATCCCAGTCTCCCGAGATGAGCTGCCAGAGCCTGCGGAATATCGTGATCAGTTCCGCGACGAAAGAGGATGGTTATCGATTCGATTCCATTGCCAGCAATGGATGCGTGAATGCAAAGCAAGCTCTCTTGGCAGAGGAAAGCCTCGATTCCTCGTCAAAGGAAACAGGCTCGACATCACAAACCCAGAATACGGCTTCCTCCCCGGCACCAAGCGGTGAAGGCGGAGGGGGTGGCGGAGGAGGCTGCCTCATAGATTCCTGTCAGAATCCCGGCAGCGCCCTCACGCTCCTGGTAATCATGATCCTGGCGGTTCTGTTCCGGATGCCTCGCGTAAGGCGTCTGGGATAATCTATACCCCCAGCCCCCCTTGCAAGAGGGGGGCACCCCCCCTCTTTATTCCTTGCCTCGCAAGGATTCGGACCGGCAATGTCCCTGTCCGACTTCCTTACGCGAGGCGAGGCCGGTTTAGACAGCCTCTATGGCCATAGCCATTCCCATGCCGCCGCCGATGCACAGGCTGGCAAGGCCGAGCCCGACACCCCGCCGCTGCATCTCATGGGCCAGGGTGACGATGAGCCGCGTGCCGGTAGCGCCGATGGGATGCCCGATGGAGATCCCGGAGCCGTTGACGTTAACGATGCTGTTGTCAAACCCGAGCTCTCTCATGCAGGCGATTGCCTGGGAAGCGAAGGCCTCGTTCAGTTCGACGAGCCCGTAGTCCTTTGCTGTCGTGCCGGTGAGCCTGAAGAGCTTTCTGCAGGCAGGAATGGGACCTAAGCCCATGTATGCCGGATCGACGCCGCCGAGTGCATATCCCTTGATCCTGGCGAGCGGTTTGAGTCCGAGCTCTTTTGCCTTTTCTTCGGTCATGAGCAAGGTGGCGGCTGCGGCATCGTTGATGCCGGAGGCATTCCCTGCAGTTACGGTTCCGTCTTTCTTGAAGACCGTAGCCAGTTTTGCCATCTTCTCCATGGTGGTTTCCATGGGACGCTCATCCTTGTCAAAGATGATGGGTTCACCCCTCTTCTGGGGGATGGTAACGGGAACGATCTCGTCTTTGAACAGGCCGTTTTTCGTGGCTGCAATGGCTCGCATATGGGATTCGCAGCCCAATTCGTCCTGGTCTTTGCGGGAAATTCCATAGAGCGCGGCGATATTTTCAGCGGTGACGCCCATGTGGTACCCATAGAAAATTTCCCAGAGACCGTCAAAGACCATGAGATCCGTGATCTTGCCGTAGGGCATGGCCATCCGGTAGCCCCACCGGGCTTCGGGCAGGGCTAAGGGAACCTGGCTCATGTTCTCCATGCCGCCCGCGATGACGACCTTGTTATCACCTGCCTTGATGGACGCTGCAGCAAGCGCGATTGCCTTCAATCCTGATCCGCATACTATATTGACGGTATAGCCCGGAGTTTCCTTATGGATGCCGGCCCGAATCATGGCCTGTCTGCCGGGGTTCTGGCCCTGGCCTGCCTGGAGCACGTTCCCGACGATGACCTCGTCGATTTCGATGGGCTGGTTGCTCTCCGGCCAGTTCCAGTACTCTTTCTCGACCGGAGACAACTGGGCGGGTTTGCACTTATCCGGAGTGTCTTCCTCGGCATGAGGGGGCATGACCGGCTTGAGACCGCAGGAGAGGAGAGCTGAGCGCATGACAAGGGCACCGAGGTCTTTTGCCGCTATATCCTTGAGAGCTCCCCCGAATGCTCCCACAGCTGTCCTTTTACCGCTTACAATAACAACATTCGACATACTGCCTCCTTACTTCCGTGAAATTCTTTTTTATTCAAGATCGCGCACACTATTTCATAATAAGAGAAAGTTGGCAATAATGAATCTCCTACAGCATTTTGACCTTCCCGCGCTTCCCTTGATTCGCTGAGAACTTGGGTGTAATCTTATTTCATGGAAATTCACCTCGACTCCTTCCTGAATCGATACAAGATGTTCCTCCTCGATCAGAAAGGCCTTTCGCAAGAGACGTACAGGGCATATGTAGGTGACATCGATCACCTCCTTGCCTTTCTCGATGAACAGGGAATCGCCTTCCCTGATCGTACAGCGGTGAGATCCTACATGATGAAGCTCCATACCCGCTATAACCGTGCCACCATCAATCGGAAGCTGAGCTCGATAAAGGGTTTTTTCGATTTTATCCTGTCTCAGACCGATCTCGGCGTTAATCCGTTTTCCCATGTGCGCTCGCTCAAGAAGCACGAAGACCTTCCGAAGTTCCTGACACCGGAAGAGGTGATCGATCTCATCGAGGGGGTGAAGGAGCCGAGAGACAGGGCCGTGCTCGAGCTTTTCTATTCCACGGGGGTCAGGGTCGGAGAGGTCGAGTCCATGAACTGCATGGATGTCGATAAAGAGGCTGGGTTTATCCTGGTCACGGGAAAGGGATCCAAGCAGAGGAGGATACCGGTTGGGAGGCGGGCCGTCTCCGCCATCATGGAATACCTGCACAGCAGGGGGATAGAAGACCCCATCTACTGCGCAGAGCCGCTCTTCCTCAACAGCAGGAACAAGAGGCTCAAGTCGCGGAGCATCCGGCGCATCGTCGATACCTGGTCGAAGAACATGGCCATGAGTAGACACGTAAGCCCCCATGTGATCCGCCACACCTTTGCCACACACATGCTCGACGCAGGCGCCGACCTGCGTGCCATCCAGGAGATGCTGGGACATGCTAGCCTTTCCACTACACAACATTATACGCATTTAACCCTGGACAAACTGATGGATGTGTATGATAAGTCCCATCCAAAGGCAAAGGAGGATTGATGGACATACGAGGAACAACGGTGCTGTGCGTACGTAAAGGCACCAACGTGGTTCTTGCCGGAGACGGCCAGGTAACCATGAATAATATCGTTCTCAAGGCACACGCGAGAAAGGTGAGAAGGCTCTATGAAGGCAAGGTGCTCGCAGGATTTGCCGGGTCAACCTCGGACGCCTTCACCCTCTTCGAGCGCTTCGAAGCAAAGCTCAAGGAATACCGCGGCAATCTCACTCGGGCTGCCGTCGAGATGGGCAAGGACTGGAGGACCGATCGCGTTCTGCGGCGCCTGGAAGCCCTGATGATCGTAGCGGATACCACGAAGACCTTTCTCCTCTCGGGCAGCGGCGATGTTGTGGAGCCGGATGACGATGTCTGCGGCATCGGATCGGGAGGGCAGTATGCCGTGGCAGCAGCCAAGGCCCTGGTTCACAATACCGATCTCTCTGCCCGGGCCATAGCCGAAAAGGCAATGGATATCGCCGCCGATATCTGCATCTATACGAACAAAAGTCTCATATTCGAGGAACTCTCATGAGCAATCTCTCCCCCAAACAAATCGTTGCCGAGCTTGACAAGTATATCGTCGGTCAGGACAAGGCGAAGAGGGCCGTTGCGATATCCCTGAGGAACCGCTGGCGGCGCCAGCGGGTTTCCGAGGACATGCGGGAGGATATTTATCCGAAGAACATTATTCTCATCGGGCCCACCGGCGTCGGAAAGACCGAGATTGCCCGAAGGCTCGCAAAGCTGGCCGATGCACCGTTCATAAAGGTCGAGGCCTCGAAGTTCACCGAGGTGGGGTATGTGGGGAGGGACGTCGAGTCCATTATCCGCGATCTCATGAGGATCGGCGTCCAGATGGTGCAGCGGGAGGAGAGCGAGAAGGTAAAAACCAAGGCCCGGGAAATCGCCCAGGAACGCGTCCTCGATTACCTTCTTCCGGTCCAGAAAGACGCCCAGATCCATGCAGAGAGCCGGGAAAAGATGAGGAGCATGCTGAAAGAGGGCCTGCTCAATGAGCGGATCATCGAAGTGGAGGCGAGGGAGAGCGCAATGCCCACCATCGAAGTCTTTTCAGGCCAGGGGCTCGAAGAGATGGGCATCGACTTCAAGGAGATGTTCTCCAATTTCATGCCCAAGAAGACGAGGCGCCGAAAGATGAGCGTCAAGGATGCGCTCGAGTTTCTCGCCTCGAAAGAAGTAACCCGTCTCATCGACATGGACAAGGTCACGGAGGAGGCGAGGCACAGGGTCGAGAACAACGGCATCGTCTTCGTGGACGAGCTCGACAAGATAGCCGGCAGGGAATCCGCCCACGGGCCCGATGTCTCCCGCGAAGGGGTACAGCGGGACCTCTTGCCCATTGTGGAAGGGACCACGGTCAATACGAAGTTCGGGCCGGTAAAGACGGATCATATCCTCTTCATAGGCTCGGGCGCCTTCCATGTCAGCAAGCCGTCCGACCTCATTCCCGAGCTTCAGGGAAGATTCCCCATCAGGGAAGAGCTCAGCCCTCTCACCCAGCAGGATTTCGTGAGAATCCTCAAAGAGCCGAGAAATGCCCTGATTAAGCAGTATCAGGCCCTTCTCGCCACCGAAGGAATCGATCTCGAGATACAGGAAGAGGCCATCACCGAGATTGCCCGGATCGCACAGTACATCAACGACCATACCGAAAACATCGGCGCCAGGAGGCTCCATACCGTTCTCGAGAAGCTCCTCGAGGAGATATCCTTCGAGTCCGCCGATGCGGCGGGCAAGGTCGTCATCGATGCACAGTATGTGACCAGGAGGCTCGATCCCATTACACAGAAAGAGGACTTGAGCAGGTATATCCTCTGATCGTCCGGATCGCCTCACCCCTTCGAAAAAGATCTGATTCGGGCGTTCCCGGTGTTTCCGAGCAGGAGGCCTGCCCAGAATGTGCTCTGAGATGATGTTACCTTCGGGGCTGCCGGGCGATTCTTTTTTCAGTCCGTGTGCGTGAAACCGGAGGAACGTTTCTCTGCAGTTATTTTTAAAGGTGTGGTAGAATGGCACCAAGGAGAGGGCATATGATATCGAAGGGAAGGTATGTCGCCGAACTCCATGATGGAGAGGGCGTGCGGGCTGTTTTTATGGTGTCCGAGCGGCGGGTGTTCACGACTCGTAACGGAAAACCCTATGCAAAGATTCTGCTCACCGACAAGACCGGGGATATCCTCGGCATCGTCTGGGATGACGCGAAACAGCAGGTTGCACCCATCACCTTAGGGGATGTGGTGGGTATCCGGGGGAATGTGGAGTCTTACGAGGGAAGGCTGCAGATAAGAATCGAAAAGGTCGTAAAGCTGAAAGAGGAAGAGGTGGAAATGTCTGCACTTGTACCCATGACCGGAAAGGATATTCCGACGATGATGGCAGAGGTCGACAGGTATGTCGCGGCCATGAGGAATAAATATCTCAAGACCCTGGTCGAGAGGATTTTTGCCGAGAACGGGGTGAGGGACTCCTTCCAGAAGGCCCCTGCTGCGAAAGGGATACACCATAATTACAGAGGGGGGCTCCTGGAGCACACCCTGTTCATGCTGAGGTCTCTTCAGGCGATCTTTCCCGTATACGAGCACCTGGGACTGAACAAGGACCTCCTCATCGCGGGCGCCATTCTGCACGATGTGGGCAAGATCTACGAGTATTCGTTCAGCAAAATCATCGAAATGACGCCCATGGGAAGGCTTGTCGGCCACGTATACCTCTCGACGCATATCGTGGACCAGGCGATCACGAAGATCGAGGGCTTCCCCGACGAGCTCAGGCTTCAGCTCCTCCATGTGATCCTCGGCCATCACGGCCAGCTCGAGTACGGCTCACCGAAGCTCCCCATGACAAGGGAAGCCATGCTTCTCCATATGCTTGACGACCTCGATGCGAAGCTTATCGGCTTCTCCTCGGTCATAAACTCCACACCTGATGAGGAGGACTTCAGCTCCTTTTCCGAGGTATACAACCGGTACCTGTACACGAGGGTATATGAGGAGGACGAGTAGCTCATTTTCGGATGACCGTGGTCATCTCAGGAGGCTTGGACCGCCACAACCGACTCCTTAGGGAGGATCTATGATGAAGAAGTACAGCGAGGAGCAGGGACAGGCGCTGGTAAGGCTGGCAAGGAAAACCATCGAGAACGCCCTGGGTCTTCACGGTGAAGACGAAGGACTGCCGGAGAACCCCCTGGATCAGGATGTCATGCGTGAGAAGCGGGGTGTGTTCGTAACGCTCACCCGGCACGGTCAGCTCAGAGGCTGCATCGGTTTCCTCGAGGCACGCGAATCGGTGGTGGATGCGGTAAGGCATAACGCCATGAATGCTGCTTTCAGCGACCCTCGCTTCCCGCCTGTCAACGATCTCGAAGTTGTCGATCTCGACATCGAGGTGAGCATCCTCACCGAGCCGGCAATCCTCCAATACGATGATTCCTTCGACCTCCTGAAAAAGCTCAAGCCCGGCATCGACGGGGTGATCATCCGCTCCGGTCTCCATTCAGCCACATTCCTCCCCCAGGTCTGGGAGCAGCTGCCGGAAAAAGAAGAATTCCTGAGCCACCTCTGCCTCAAGGCCGGGCTCCCGGCGAATGCCTGGGAGAAGGGCACGCTTGAAGTCCTGACCTACCAGGTCGAGTATTTCGAAGAAGAGAAGTAACCGCCGTAAGGACGGCCGTCTCGGGTTAATTCACGGAAAGATCACGTGATCGTGAGCCACCGGTATTCCCGGATATGGTCCAGGAGCTCGAAGATGATCTCCTGCCTCTCCGTGCTGCAGGCCCGGGACGTGAAGATCATCCTCATATCGCCCGTCCGTCGGATCGGCAGAAGATCGAGGAGAGATCCGGTTCGGGCAGTCTTCCCACAGGCAGCGGCTGCACGCATGAGATGCGAAAACCGGATAGTGAACTCGCTGTGCTTGAAGAGCCTTATTTCACGCGGGTACGAATCGAGCTTTAAGCCCCTCTCGAGGTAGCGCATATCCTCCGGGATGATGGGGTCGGACGAGTGTTCGGTGAGAAAGGCGGGAATGTTCCTGCGGCAGATCGCCTCGACGATCCTGATGGCGCCGACATTGAGGCAGAAGCTCTCGCATGAAGGGATATCGAGGTCATAGGCGCGGATGACTTCCGCTGCCTCTTCCGGGATGTCTGCCGGATCTATTCCTGTCATGGTATCGAGATCCCCGATCACCTCGTTGACGATGAGAAGATCGATCCCGGAGATCGCACCGATCATCTCATGGGCATCGGCCTGGATGGAGGTCGTTTTCGAAGACCAGGGGGCCAGGCGCTTCCGCTGCCTCTTGAGGAGGCTTTTTGAAAGGTCGAGCATGTAGACCCGGTCGATGAGGTGCCCGTACTCGCTCAGGAGACCCTGCATGAGGCTTCCGTATCCGCCCCCGATTTCGCAGACGGCAGCGCCCTTTTTGAGGAGCCCCTCTCTGAGAAGGAAGTCCCCGACCATGGCGCCATAGCTTCTCGGCCTTTCGAGGGCAACCGCATAGGGGGAATCGATCCGGGCGAACGATTCGCAGATCGTGAACTCTTTCATGAGATCGATGGGTGCAGACCTATGGAATTGGGCCGTGGAGTTCACTTCTGCCATGGAAGCAGATCTATACAGCATTTCAAGAGCCGTGTACAGGATCGACTTGAGTTGCCTTCCAGGATTGTTATATGGTAATCGAGGTTGTCCAAAGGGAGGTAGTATCCATGCAAAAGATAATCAACGCAGGCCTTGTAGGCTTTCTTATCTTCTTCATATTTACCTGTGCGGCTCAGGCTCAGGAGCTTCAGCCTTCAGAGAAAAACTGGGTCCAGGCTGCAGCGGAAAAAGCCCTTCCCTCGGTCGTGAACATTGCCTCCTCAAAAAAAGTCAAGGTCAATCCGTTTCCTTTTTCAAGCGATCCCTTCTTCAGGGATTTCTTCGGCAGAGGAGTTCCCCAGGAGCGGATACAGAGGGCGCTCGGATCGGGAGTTATCGTTTCGGAAAACGGGATCATCGTTACCAACAACCACGTCGTTGGCGGTGCGGATGAGGTGGAGGTCTTCACTTCCGACGGACGGAATTTTCCCGCCAAGATTATCGGAACCGATCCCCAGAGCGACGTTGCCGTCATTAAGATCGATGCCAAAGGGCTTCCTGCCATCAAGACGGCAGACTCATCGAAGCTTCACATCGGGGACTTCGTCCTGGCAGTCGGGAATCCTTTCGGCCTGCAGCAGACAGTCACTCACGGAATCATCAGTGCGCTCGGGCGCTCGGGCCTGGGCATCACCGATTACGAGAATTTCATTCAGACCGATGCGCCGATTAATCCCGGCAATTCCGGGGGCGCGCTGGTGAATACGAAAGGAGAGCTCATCGGGCTCAATACCGCCATTCTCTCCCAGAGCGGAGGGAGCGTGGGCATCGGCTTCGCGATCCCGGTCAATCTCGTCATGGGCGTTGTCCGGAGCATCGAGAAGACCGGGAAGGTGGTGCGGGGCTGGATGGGCGTATCGGCGCAGGAGATTACCCCACAGATAGCCAAGGCTATGGGGCTTGAGACGACGAGAGGAGCGCTCGTCGTGGAGGTGGAGAACGGATCCCCTGCCCAGAAGGCAGGCATCAAGCAGGGAGACGTTCTCGTTTCCATCAACGGGAACGAGGTCAGGGACGCCTCTTCCATACGGCTGTACATATCAGAGGTCCTTCCCGGAACCAAGGTTCCCGTACGCCTGATCCGGAACGGGAAGACCCTGACCGTGAATGTGACCATGGGGGATCTCTCCAAGGCTCAGAATGCCGGAGAAAAATACACCGTCAAGGATAACAGATTCCTCGAGGGTGCAACCGTTTCGGATCTCACGTCAGGCATCCGGGAAACTTTGAAAATTGCCGACAACATCAAGGGGGTCGTTACCGTCAGCGTGCAGGAGAACACGCCTGCCGCGAGCATGGGGATCCGGCCGAGCGATGTGATCGTCCAGATCAACGGCATGAAGATCGGAAACCTCTCCGAATTCAAGCAAGCGCTCAAGAAAATGCAGGGAAGAAAGGCTACGATCGGCATCTACCGGCAGGGAATGCTCATGACCATGACGCTTGTCCGGTAACGCGGAGGAAGGCCCAAGCCTGACGGCAGAGCGTGAGGAGACAGACATGCGTGCGGTGGTCCAGCGGGTGAAAGGCGCTTCGGTCTCGGTAGACGGGAAAGAGATCTCTCGGATCGGCAGGGGAGTGTGCTGCCTCATAGGCGTGAAAGCAGGGGACGGGGATAGCGATGTCGATTACATCTCTTCGAAGATCTGCAGCCTGAGAATCTTCGACGACGAGGAAGGGCTCATGAATCTCAGCGTCGGGGAGGTGCAGGGGGAAATCCTCCTGATATCCCAGTTTACCCTGCTCGGCGATGCCCGCAAAGGCAGGAGGCCTTCGTACTCGACGGCGGAGAAGCCCGAGAGTGCCCAGGCGCTCTTCGATGAGGTCGTCAGACGCGTCTCCTCGCTCCATGGAGGGAAGGTCGTCACAGGAAAATTCCAGACAACGATGGATGTCCGTATCCATAACTACGGCCCTGTCACCATCCTCCTGGACAGCAGAAAGCTTCTCTGAGCAGGGCCGGGTTACCGGAAGGCGTTTATTCTTTCGAGGAGCTTGTTCTCGGGCATGGCGCCGACGATGTCCCCTGCCTTCTGGCCGTTTTTGAACACGATCAGATTCGGTATGGATCTGATGCCGTACTTCGATGCGGTCCGGGGATTGCCCTCGACATCGAGCTTGGCAAAGACAATGTCTCCCTGGTGCTTCTTTGCAAGGCTTTCGATGATCGGGCCGAGCATCCTGCATGGTCCGCACCACTCAGCCCAGCAGTCGACGACGATGAAGGGGTATTTTTCCACAGCCTTGTCGATATCATCATCGGTCAATACAATCGGAGCCTCGGGATTATCCACGAATTTTTCCTCGTTCATGCAACCCTCCTTTGCTTGCTTCTCTTAGCGGGCTTCCCAGGAAACGTACGCATTTCCTTTGAGATCCTGGATATACTGCTCCGATGCAAACGCTGCGGTTGCCCCATCCCCACAGGCCGTTACCACCTGACGCAGCAGCTTTTCCGTGCAGTCTCCGCAGGCAAAAATGCCTTTTGCAGACGTCCTCATCATGGCGTCGACCTTGATGAAGCCGTCCTTATCGCACGCGACGAGTCCTCTGACAAACCCGGTATTGGGAACGTTCCCCGTAAAGATGAAAACCCCGTCGACGTCGATGGTTCTCTTCTTTGAAGGATCTGTTGAGTCGCTGAGCCTGACTCCCTTCACCACGGTATCGCCGATTATTTCATCCACGATGGAATTCCATGCGAAATCGATCTTGTCGTTGGCAAAGGCCTGATCCTGAAGGACCTTTGTGGCCCGGAGACGGTCCCTGCGGTGGATGACGGTAACCTTTCTGGCAAACCTCGTGAGAAAGAGGGCCTCCTGAATCGCGGCATTTCCCCCTCCCACGACGGCCACGTGAGCATCCCGGTAAAAAGGCGCATCGCACGTCGCACAATACGACACTCCTCTTCCCGTATACTCCTGCTCGCCGGGGACATCAAGGCGGGCGTATTCGGTCCCTGTCGCGAGGATGACGGTGAAGGCCTCATAGGCGGCCTCATGGGTGTTTGCCCTCCATGCCTCCTTGCCGTCATGGGTGATCTGCTCGAGAGAGATCACATCGTCTTCCACCACTTCGAGCCCGAATGACACTGCCTGCTCTTTGAACCTCTCGATCAAGTCGTATCCGTTTATCCCGCCGGGGAACCCGGGATAGTTCTCCACGATGTCGGTGGTGGTTATCAGGCTCGGGTTCGCCTGACTGGTCAGCATGAGTGTTTTCAGCTTGGACCTGGATGCATAAATGCCGGCGGTCAGGCCTGCCGGGCCTGAGCCGATGATGATCGTGTCGTACATGTCTTCAACCTTCTTGCGGCCTCTCTTCCAGGATATTGATGAGCTTCTGGATCTTCTGAGGGTCTCTGAGATAGTAACACTTAAGATTGCCTTTCCGGATACAGTCCACGATCCCGTTTATCTTCAGGATCGACAGGTGCTGAGATGCATTTGCCTGACGGATATTAAGGGTGTTTTCAACCTCCCCAACGCACTTTTGACCCTTGATGAGCTCTCGTGCAATCATGAGCCTCACTGGATGCCCGAGTGCCTTTAAATAGGAAGCAGTCGTCTCATTTTGCGACATGGCGAGTTCCTTTACAACCTTATTTTTATATTAATATGTGATGATAAATCAGGGCTGTCAAGCCTTGATTTCTCTGGGTCTCTAGGAGTATGGTTAAAATACATGATAAAACATTTTTCCCGGGGGTCAAGATATGAAGAGGCTTTTACCCGTAGCAACCCTTATCGCGGTGTTTTTTCCTGCTGTCTGCCTTGCGAGCGGGTATGTGCTCGTGAATTACGGGATAGGGGGGAAGGTCGACGAGCCGAGCCTCGGAGTGGAGCTGGGGGGCATTTTCCTCTCCGACCTTCATCCCACGGGAGGGGCGCTGAGCCTGGGTCTCGGGGTGAGCATTGCAGATACCGATGAAAATCCTCCTTCCACCGGGGAGCCTTTTAATACTCGTACAAAATTCAATGACGGCAACGAGCAGGAGATCGACGTGACCTTCGGGGCGGAGATGATTCCTTCGTTCTTTGCCGTGGCCGGAGTCGGCTACGCCAGCCAGGATACCGTCACGATCGGCAGCGATGCCGGACAGGCTGTTGAAGTGGGTTCGGACACGGACAGAAACGCCACCTGGATGCTCGGGGCGCGGTATGTCATCGAGGGACTCAACTTAGGGCTCGGCTTCCACTCCAGGCGGGGGGTCATGGCAAGTGTGGGCATAGCCTTCTGACCACGGAAGGCCGAGCTTTCCTGATACCCGGAGAAACCGTACCAGCCTTATGAAAATGTATCACACACGTCTGCTGTTCTCTTTTTCCATCATCCTTCTCATCGCCGCGGGTTGTGCGGATCTGGGGAGCTATACGAGAATGACGGACCAGGCAAGGCTCTCCATCTCCCAGGGCAGGTTCGAGGATGCGCTCACGGTTTTTCCCGAAAAATCGGCACGGGGAAGGAATGAGGTTCTCGTACGGCTGGAGCGGGCGCTGCTCCTCCAGAACATGGGAAGATACGATGAGAGCGCCAGAGAGTTCGAGCTCGCAGTCGCAAGGATAAGAGGCTACGAGGGCAAGGCGGTCGTCTCCGCAACCAGGACCGCCTCGCAGATAGGCTCCCTCATACTGAATGAAAAAGTCAGGCCCTACGAAGGCGAGGATTTCGAGAAGATCCTTATCCACGCCTTCGATGCTGTGAACTACCTCATGAAGGGTGATCTGGAGGGTGCGAGGGTAGAGATACGGAATGCCTATCAGCGGCAGAACGAGCTCTACGCCAGGCATGAGAAAGAGCTCGAGAAGGCGGCAAAGGAGAGCAGAGGCGCAAGCTGGGAGCAGTCTTTTCAGAAGGCCGACAGGAGCAGGTACGAAGAGCTCAGGCAGAAGTCCGACAACGTCTTGAGCGTCTATCAGAATGCCTTTGCCTACTACATCTCATCGCTCGTCTACGAACTCGGCGGAGAGAAGGACGAAGCCTACATCGATCTGAAGAAGGCGATCCTCGCCGCTCCGTGGTCGAAGAGTATCCAGAAAGATCTCATCCGGCTGAGCAGAGATCT
The DNA here is from genome assembly GCA_029547185.1 of Deltaproteobacteria bacterium. Taxonomy (GTDB): domain Bacteria; phylum Desulfobacterota; class Desulfomonilia; order UBA1062; family UBA1062; genus Phosphitivorax. Next base: position 93,565 of record JAKPPU010000056.1, read on the forward strand.
CGGATATCCTGATGACGAGAAAAAGTGGCAGGCGGATTACGGAAACCTCGGGAGCGGATATGGCAGGGGGGTGGATGTGTTTGTGATCTTCCAGCATGGGGCGGCGCCCGTCAAGGAGGCCCTGCAAGTCCCCATTCCCCTCTCCGAGGGAGGATTCGTCTTCACATCCCTGCCCGTATACCGGTTCATCCCGTCGGGCATCCGATCGTGTACGGTGACCTATAATGGACAAGAGCTCGAAACCTCGCCCGTATCGGATATCGAAGCGATCGCTTCGAGGAATCTGCTCGACCGGTACCCGATACTCTTTGCGAAGCAGGTTGCGCGCTCGTATCTCAAGGCGCGGATGACGAACAAGCTCTCCAAGGATTACGGTGCGATCGGTGCGGTCACCGGCACGCTGGCTTCGGCCGTCACCGAACAGGCGGATTTGCGGACATGGGCGGTTCTGCCGAAGGAGATCCAGGTCGCAAGGATCTTCATCCCCAAGGAGACGAGGGCGATCACCGTCAGGAGCATTCCCACCAACCACGAGCACCTCGTCGATGTGAACGAAGGAGCCCGGCACCTGATCGTACTGTGCAGGGACACGGATGCCGGTTTATCTCTCCAGACAAAAGCTTATTAGACAGGAGGCCAAAGAAATGATGACAAGGGGAAGGGTCTGTTTATGGATGGTTGCCCTGCTTCTGTTTGCGTGTGCAGGCACGGCGCCCAACATCCTGCATGTACAGGCAGGACCGGGGGGATTGAGCTCCAAGAAGGAGGAAATCAATGACAAGTGGCTGGCCCGCAACCTCTCCTTCGGTGAGGTGAGCGTACGGCCCCTTGGGACCGATTCATCCATGGAAGCCCAGGTGATGATACAAAACGAGACGAAACGGGATGTCTTCTTTGAGTACAGGTTCATCTGGCGAGACGCGGCAGGGTTTGAGATCTCCTCGAATACCAGCTGGATACCCGCATCCCTTTCGGCAAAGGAGGCGCGTCCGTTCAAGTCTGCGGCCCCGGGACCCAATGCCGTGAGCTTCGAATGCATGGTCAGGAAGACGCACCCCATCACGTATTCAGGATCTAAATAATCCTTCAGGAGGAAACGAATCATGAAACGGACCATAGGCATCCTTTCGATCTTTATAGCGATGTATTTCATAAGCGGCTGCGCATCGGCCCCGGATGTTTCGTACGGGAACCCCGAGCAGGTCGAGACCGTCACCACCGGATTCGGCTCGACCGACCTGCAGATGATCGCGGAGAAAATGGTGAATTCCCTGCTCGCAACGCCGGTGCTCTCCTCGGGCCGGCGGCCGGTCTTCTATGTCCATCAGGTCAAGAACATGACCGACGAGCACATCGATACCAAGTCCGTGACCGACAAGATCAGGGTTACCCTCTTAAAGTCGGGAAGGGTCCAGTTCTCGGCAGTCAACGAGGTGAATGACGAGATCCTCAAGCAGCTCGAGTACCAGACGAAGTCCGGAATCGTAGATCCTGCAACCGCCAAGTCTGCCGGGTATCAGGTCGGGGCCGACTACTTTCTCTTCGGTGAGATAAGCTCCATCAGGAAGGCTGCCGGCCGGGTCCAGGACGTCTACTTCAAGTTCACCATGAACCTCGTGAACATCAAAACCGGCCTCATCGAGTGGGCCGACGAAAAGGAGATCAGAAAGCAGGCGAAGAAACCCCTTCTCGGAGGGTGAGCCGGCTCTTCGGGAAAGCGAACGTCCGGCTTTACGAAGCCGGACTTCTTTTTCTTATGGTCATGACCAAGAGCAACGATGCCAAACAAAGAGAAAAGGACTGCTCATGATGCAGACTCATGAATATGCGGTGTAATGATCCATGTTTGGCTTGACTGGATAGCAATATCCATATACATAGCAGGCAAAGTATTTTGGAGGCGCAAGAATGACGTGGGAGGATAAGCTCGAGAAGATCACAAGCAGGACCGTGCCCCTGTATGCAATGATTGTCCTCCTGGTGATTTTTGCCAATCCCAGTTGGACGTCCTGCCTGATCGGAATCATATTCGTCGCTGCCGGAGAGGCATTGAGATTCTGGGCCACAGGCCACTTGAGAAAGAACGAGGAGCTCACGACCTCGGGGCCGTATGCCCACATGCAGTCCCCTCTGTATTTCGGGAGCTTCATCATCGCGACGGGGCTGTGCATCATGGCCAGGAACCCGGTCATCTGGATCCTCATGACGCTGATATTCTTCAAATCATATATCCCGAGGAAGCAGGAAAGAGAGTGGGGAAGGCTCGAGCGGATGTTCGGCGAGGATTTCCTCAAGTACAAGAGAGAGGTGCCGTACTTCTTCCCGCCCCGGATCGAACCGTATCCCGAGGGAGCCAAACATCTCTGGTCGTTCGCAGCGACCATTGAAAACACGGAGCATCAGACAGCCATAGCCGTATTCCTCATTGTCTTTTTCATTTTTGTCCGCCTCTTATAGACAGAAAGCCGGGTTTGAAGGTCTTCAGGCCCGGCCCGCCCACAGACGATTTCCTCGATCGCGGCTATCACAGCCGCCGTCTCGGTAAGAACATCTTATCAGGGATATCGAGCGGATATCTCTCAGCCTTCAGCGAAAATTGAAGAAGGATCGCACCCTCTCTTGACACTTCCGGGCGCGGATTTATCTTATCGGGAGAGAGGATGTGAATGTCATGAATGGAATGAACTGTCCCGGCTGCGGGGCAGGTGTCGGTCAGGGCGACAGATTCTGCAGGTTCTGCGGTCTGCCTTTGGCAAGCACAGGTCGGATACAGGAACATCGCTTCGTTACCGCGCTGTATTCCGACCTCAACGGGTATACCACCCTTTCAGCCCTCCTCGACCCGGAAGAGCTCAAAGCCCTCATGGATGCCATTTTCCAGGAGGCCAGCCGCATCATCACCTCATGGGGGGGGACTGTCGAGAAGTTTCTGGGGGATGCCGTCGTCGCTCTCTTCGGTATCACCCGCATCCATGAGGATGATGTCGTCCGGGCCATCCGTTCGGCATTCTCGATCCACGATTTTGTCCGGAATCTGGATGGGAAAGCCTGGGAGATACGAGGAGAGGGGCTTTCCATGCATACCGGCATTCACACCGGCAGCGTCCTCGTTGACAGGAAGTTCGCGAGCCCTCTTTCCCACGGCGCCATGGGCATGCCGATCAACGTTGCCGCGAGGCTTTCAGCCTTGGCCGAACCCGGAGAGATTCTCATCGACAAGACCGCACGGCACGAAGCCGAGAGGTTCTTTCACATCGATCTCATCGGCGACAAGAGGCTCAAGGGCATCGCGAAACCGGTCTGCGTCTATCGTATCTCTTCTCCGAGGCAAACACCCTTGAGCATCCATCGGCCGAGCAGCCTGAATACGGTGATGGTCGGCAGGGAAGACGCCCTCTCCGTACTGATGAAATACAGGGAAGATCTCTCCGTCGGGAAAGGGGGCTTTGTCGTGATAACCGGCGAGGCGGGCATAGGGAAGAGCAGACTGGCCCATGAATTCGGCAGACTCCTGCCCAAGGACGTTTTGTCCTTTACCGTCCAGTGCCTCGATCACATGAAAGATACCCCCTACTACCCGATCGTATCCATGATCAAGCAGCTCATCTCAGCCACGGGAGAGTGCGGAGATCATGATGGACGAGCCATAGAAGACCGGCTCCTCAACCCCAGGCATGCCTTCCGTGTCCGGTCCCTTCTCGGAGCGGGGCATGAGAAAGAAGACTTCATGCCGGACGTGTGGAAGACAGAGATTATCGAGGCAGTATCGGCGCTGATCCATGCATGCTCCAGGATCAGGCCGGTGGTCATATGCATGGAGGACTTCCACTGGGCTGATGCAACCACTCGGGACCTTGTGGACAGCCTGTTCTATACCGCTCAAGGGAATATCCCCTGCCTGTTTATCGTCACTTCGAGAGAAGATCACAGGATACACCCATCTCAGGATACGATACATCTCTGCGAGCTGTCCCGGGAGAACACCAGGGTTCTTCTCCAGCACATACTCGGCAGCCCGGATGTTTCGGATGAAGCCGTTGATTCCCTGTACGGGGTAACGGGAGGCAATCCTCTCTATATCGAGGAATATATCTCGTACCTGAATGACAGGGGAATCATGCCCGATCGGAGACTGCCGGGGGAGGGGAGAGAATCGATCCCCTCAACCGTTCACGGCCTCATATCGGCGCGTCTGGAGATCCTTGGGGAAAAATGCAAGCGTCTCCTGCAGGAGGCATCCATCATAGGGATGGTATTTTCACCAACCCTTCTCAAGGCGATAACCTCACGTGATGCTGATCTCGAGGAATCCCTGAAAGAACTCGAAGCTGCGGGTTTCCTCTCGATGCTTCCTTCGGGCGAGTTTTGTTTTCGGCATGCCCTGACACGGGATGTTGCAGCCGCGGCCCTCTTGAAGCGTCAGCGGATCGATCTCCATCGGAAGATAGGCTTCCATCTGGAGAGATCCTCCACGAACAGAAGGGAGACCTGCGGCATCATTGCCTATCACCTGTACCAAGCCCGGGAATATGCGAAGGCATACCCCTACTGCATGCTGTCAGCACGAATATATCAGGCTTCAGGATCATGGATAGAAGCAGCTGCGCATTACACGATGGCGCAGGAATGCCTGCAGATAATTGACGATCTTCCTGATCGCATCGAGAGGCTCATCCAGGCGTACGAGGGCATATGGTCCTGCTCGCGGATCTTCAATCCGAACCAGGCGATCGGCGCCCTCGAAGAACTAACCCGATTCTACGGGGAGGCGGGATACAAGAGCCAGGAGGTCTTTTCCCGGATCAGGCTGATCAACCTCTATTCGCAACGGGTTCAGTTCAGCAAGGCCATCGGCATTTTCAATGACATCCTGCCGGAGATTCAGGGAAACAACCTCCTGGTCGCCGCAGCCAAAACAGCCGTGGCATATACCTATACTTTTCTGGGGAAACCCGATGTATCGCTCAGGTACCTGCACGAGGCACGCTGCGGGCTCGATTCCTCCGACAGCTTCATCCTTTCCGTCAACTACCTGACAACCCTTGCCGCATTCGTATGGAAGGCAAGGGTAGACGATGCCCTTTTCTGGTATTCCCGGACCAAGGAATTCAGCCCTCCCTATCAGGACGTCGATCTCATGGCAGAGATCCTGCTCGGATACATACTTTTTTTGAAGGGCGAGATCAGAGAAGGCCAGGGCATACTCGAAGAGATCAGGATGAAGGAGAAGAGGCTGGGCTGTCTCGCAGGAGGGTTTTCCTATCTGAGGATACAGAGCTCCATATACCTGTACACCCGCTATACCGGCTGGATTGACAGGGCCCGAGAAGATCTCGGTACGGTGGAAGCGCATGGTGAGGACAACGTGCCTTCGCCCGGGCTTATCTCTCTGTACCGGGCGTGGATTGCCCTGGAGCAGGGGCAGTATCGGGAAGCGAAGGACCTTCTCGAGAGTGCGCTTCCGTCTCTCGAGTCCGGCATTGCCAACAGGGTTCCGTATGCGCTCAATACCCTCGGTGAAGCCCTCATCATGCTCGGAGATCTCGAATACGCAGAGAGAATCGTACGCAGATGCATCACCTGGAATCGGGAAAACGGGAACACGGATCAGCTCATCTGGGCATGGAGGCTCAAGGGCAGCATCCGTCTCAAGCAGGGGAGCAAGGACTCAGCGAGGCATGCCTGTGCTGTTGCGTATCGTCTTTCTCTGGCTTCGAAGATGAAACCCCACATCGCCTGGTCGCTCGTTTCCCTGGGGGACTATTACACCGAGTACGGCAAGCTGAAGGAAGCCCGGGCGTGCTATGTGAGAGCATCTTCCCTCTGGAAGGACATGGGCTGCCCCTACCAGTGCGCAAAGATCGATCGGAAGCATATAGAGAAAGCATGACGACCGGGACGAGACAGAGATTATGCGCTCATTGGCGGACGAGCCGGTATTTTCTCATGTCCTCGATGCCGATCTCGTGCGTGCTCCGTATCGGATTGATGTCGATGCCCCCTCTCCTCGTATAAAAACATCCTACCGTCAGCTCCAGGGGCGAACACTGTGAGAGGACATCCATGAATATCCTTTCACAGCACTCTTCACTGAATCCCTCATGTCCCCTGAACGAGCAGACGTATCGAAGCAGAGACGCACGATCGATCTTCTTTCCTCGATACTCGATCAGCACACTCGCAACATCGGGCTGCCGGGTTATAGGGCAATACGTCCGCAAGAGGTGGGAGACGAGGCTCTCCTTTACGATTTCTCCCTGAGCGCGGAGGAGATCCGAATCAAGCCTGTCGAGGCCGATCTCGGCATCGATTCCATCGATACAGGCCCCCGGCAGGCTGTGCACCCATTGTTGAGAGAGAGCGCTTTCCTTCGGGAGAATGGCTGCATCGACACGGGGCGAGGAGAGAATGTCTTCGAGATCCCTGCGGATGGTTTCCTCGAGCATTCCGTGATCGAGGAACGTCTCGTTCGCAAAACCGGCAAGGTAGAGCTTAAGCGACTTCGATTCGACGATGTTCCTGCTTTGCACAGGATATATGAGCTCGAGGATAGAAGTTTCCGGCTTGCCTTTCGGACCGAGCCAGAAGAGCTCGTAGCATCGCCACAGATCGAACCCGTGCATGCCCCCCAGGGGGAAGCGTCTGGGTATGGCGCACAGAACCGACGGATCGTACGAGTCGGGCACAGGGACCCTGCTGCCGAGGGGGATGTCCTTCATTCCATGTACTCCGTAGGGTCAAGCCCCTGCTCATGGCCGAGGGCCGCCTTCCTTTCGAGGCAGGTAGCACACTTTCCGCAGTGCAGTTTGAGCCCTTTGTAGCACGAGAACGTCATCCGGAAATCGAATCCCATTTCCCTGCCGAGATCGGCTATCCCCTTTTTGTCACAGGCGGCAAAGGGGGCCAGGACAGCCACCCGGTTGAAGGTGCCTTCCTGGGAGGCTTTCGACATGGCTTCGGTAAAGCCCTGTCTGCAGTCCGGATAGATGGGGTGATCCCCGCTGTGGGAGGCGATGAGAACGGTGTCAACGCTGAGATTTTCCGCAAAGCCCACCGCGATGGAAAGCATGATCCCGTTGCGGAACGGGACGACGGTCGAAGAGATGTTCCCCGAAGCGTACGGCCCGTCGGGTATCTCTTCTCCGGAGGCGAGAAGGCTCGACGAAAAGAGCTCGTTTACAAAGGGAAGCTCGATCCTGTTAAGGGAAACACCATAATGCCGGGCAAGCGAAACAGCTTTCGCATACTCCTGTGTTGCATGCTTCGAGCCGTAATCGAAATAGAGCCCGTGGACCTTGTCATATTCGCGGCACGCCCACGCAAGCAGGACTCCGGAATCCATGCCGCCCGAGAGGAGAATTACGGCGTCTCTCTTCATATTCCCCTCCTGCGGTCATAGGTAAGGATGTGGAGCCTCGGGCTCATCCGATACCCTTTCTCCACGCAGAAGCTGAAAACTGCTTCCATGCCGTCGAGCTGCTCCTGCCTGGTCGCGCCAAGAGGCATGATATATACCTTTTCCCTGTCGATCCCGTGTTCGGTGACGAAGCCCTCGATAACCTCGGGCCAATCGCTGCCGCAGGCGAGGAACTTGAAGTAATGAACTGCGCCGACATTGGCTTTCATGAAGCGCCATGCTCCCTCGATGAACTTCGGGCTGCATACGACGACGGCATCTGTCGGCAAGGGAATCCTGATCTTTCCGCTCGTCTCGTACTGGATCTCGTATTTTCTCTCCGTGAGCTGCCTATGGAGCTCCGAAAGCCCGTTCTCCCAGGAGAGGAAGGGCTCGCCTCCGGTGACGACCACACGCCTGCAGGGATAGGACAGGATCCTCTCGAGAACTTCAAGCACAGGCACGTCATCCATTTCCTCGAGGGCGTATCGGGTATCGCACCACGGGCAGTAGGGCTCGACACATCCTCCCAGGCGGAGGAAAACCGAAGGATGTCCGATGAAAGGGCCTTCTCCCTGGAGAGAGGAAAAGATCTCGGAGACAGGCAGGCTCGTTTGTGGATCGGTCTTTTTCATATGGCTCCATGTGCCTTCTTTGAAGGCATATGAGGGATAATTTTTAACGCGGGATACCTCTCGTCCGCACCGATTGCTATTATATGTAAGACGTGTCTGCGTCAAGAAAAAGAAGCTTTCCCACCATGTGGCAGATGAGGCCGAAATAGCCATTTGCTTTATCGTGTAATTCTGCTAAGTGATTCTTACACGAAAACCTATCATTCATGGGAGAAGGTATGTTGAAGATAGTCGAAGAAGCGGTAAATCGTGGGGAAAAAACATTAAGTGAGTATGATTCAAAGAAGGTATTGGAGGCGTACTCTATCCCGGTAACCAAGGAGTTCATCGCCAAGAATGTCGAAGAGGCAAAGAAGTTTGCCAAGGAAATCGGGTATCCGGTCGTTCTCAAGGGGTCGTCCAGCACCCTTACCCATAAGACGGAGCTCAACATGATCGAGCTCAATATCAAGGATGAGAAGGCCCTTGAAGAGGCGTACAAGGCGCTCGAAGAGAGAGGCAAGGGACAGCTTGACGGCATCCTCGTTCAGCAGATGGTAAAGGGCGAGCGGGAGTTCGTGGCAGGCCTCATCCGCGATCCTCAGTTCGGGCCCTGTATCATGTTCGGCTTGGGCGGCATATTCACCGAGGTCCTGAAGGACGTAACGTTCAGGGTCGCCCCCCTCGAGAAAAGGGACGCCATCGAGATGATGAACGAGATCAAGGCCAAGAAGCTCCTCGACGAATTCAGAGGCAAGCCCGCAGTCGACCGCGATGTCCTGGCAAGCGCGCTCATCAACCTGGGCAGGATAGGGCTCGAGAACGATGAGATCGCCGAGATCGACATCAACCCCATCATCATCCTCAAGGACAAGCCGGTAGCCGTGGACGCGCTCGTCGTCTTAAGGGACCAGAAGAAGCAGTAACCGCTCCATGCACCGCCTGCCGAAAGACGCGCTCATCATGGCGCCCATGGTGGACTTGAGTCATGAGGCATACCGTCAGCTCATCCGGTCTTTCGGCGGGTGCGATCTCTTCTATTCCGAGATGCTCAATTCCCGGATCGTTCCGGGCGAGAATCCCGAGACTTCGATCTATCTGAAATGGTCTGTCAAAGACGATCTCATCTTCCAGATTCTCGGCAGCGAGCCTAAGAAGATGGCGCAGGCAGCTCTCAAGCTCTCCGGCTACAGCCCATGGGGCATCGATGTCAACATGGGGTGCTGGCTGAACAAGGTCACGGTCCACGGGTGGGGGGCTGCTCTCATGAAGGACATCGAACGCGCAGGTCAGGTTCTGGCGGCAGTGCGCACGGCGGTGCAAGACAGACCGGTTTCCGTCAAGATGCGGATCGGGTATGCCCTCGACAGAGGCTACATGCTCGACTTCGCCTCCATGCTCGAGGAGGGCGGGGCAGATTTCATCATTCTCCACGCCAGGACCGTTCCCGACGGCATGAACAGGAAGGCGCGGTGGGAGTACATCGCAGCCCTCAAGGAGCACGTCTCCATTCCCGTTATCGGAAACGGCGATGTCAGGAAGCCGGCCGATGCCGTCGCCATGATGAGGCAGACCGGCTGTGACGGGGTGATGATCGGGAGGCAGGCCCTCATTACGCCCTGGATCTTCAGGGACGTCAAGGCCCTCTCCGCAGGGTTGCCGGAAGAAGATCTGCCGGATCTGAAGGAAGTCATGTGGAAGCTCCTCGACTTCCTCGAGGCGATCTTTCCCCCGGATGTAGCCCTGAAGAGATTCAAGACAGGGATTTCGTGGCTTGCGATGAACCTTACCTTCGGCCACCACCTTGCCAAGGAGGCGGGCAGGGCAAAAGGCGGCCTTCAGGCGAGGGAGATCATAAGAACCTGTTTTGAAAAAGGTATTTGCTGAATCGCCCTTGCACTTTTTATATCCAGCCGGTATTATTATCCTTAAGTTCTAATCACATACCTTATAGAGAAATTCAACATACTCACGCTAAGGAGGAGGAAATGAAACAGTTGGAACTCATGAAGGATCTCCACGTCTCTTCTGATAAGAAGATCGTCATGCTCGTCATGGACGGCCTCGGCGGGCTCCCGAACGAGAGCGGCCTCACCGAACTCGAGGCCGCGTCGACACCCAATATGGACAACCTCTGCAGAGTCTCCATCAACGGGCTCTCCACTCCTATCGCACCGGGCATTACCCCGGGGAGCGGCCCCGGCCATTTGGGGGTCTTCGGATACGATCCTCTCGAGTACGAGATCGGCAGAGGGGTCCTCGAGGCGCTCGGCATCGGGCTCTCCCTCAAGCCCACGAGCCTGGCAGCGAGAGGCAACTTCTGTACTCTGGACAAAGAAACAGGGGTCATCACCGACCGCCGGGCAGGCCGCATCCCTACGGAAAAATGCGCAGAGCTCGTCGAGAAGCTCTCCTCCATCAGGATAGAGGGGGTGGATATCATCATCAGGCCGGTGAAGGATTACCGCTTCGCCCTCGTGCTCGACGGAGAAGGACTCTCCGGTGAGCTCACCGAGACGGACCCCCAGAGGGTAGGAGCCAAGCCGCTCCCGGTCAAGGCCTTGAAGCCGGCGGCGGAAAAGAGCGCGAAATACTTCAACGAGTGGCTCGCGAAGGCCTTCGAGATCCTCAAAAACGAATCTCCGGCCAATGGATGCACCCTGCGCGGCATTGCAAAAGATCCTGGTCTTCCTTCCTATGCCGAGATCTACGGGCTCAAATCCTGCGCCATTGCAACCTATCCCATGTACAAGGGGCTCGCCAGGCTCGTGGGCATGGACGTGCTCGATGCGGGTGATACGATTGCCACCGAGATCGAAACCCTCAAGAAGATCTGGGACAAGTACGAATTCTTCTTCTTCCATGTCAAGAAGACAGACTCTGCCGGCGAGGACGGGAATTTCGACGCCAAGGTAAAGGTGATCGAAGAAACGGATGCGATCATTCCGGATATCATGAAATTGGGTCCCGACGTACTGATCATCACCGGCGACCACTCCACGCCGGCGGCCATGAAGTCCCATTCATGGCACGAGTTGCCCGTTCTGTTCTATGCAAAGAATGTCCGCAAGGATCTGGTGGAGACCTTCGGCGAGACAGCGTGCATACAGGGCGGCCTCGGGCACATCCGGCACGTGGACCTCATGCCCCTGGCAATGGCCCATGCGGACAAGCTCACCAAGTACGGCGCCTGACACGTCTTCACGATTCTCGAACGGGAGAGGTGGAAATCATTGACCTCTAAGCAGGTTGTTGCAATAATCTTCGGAGGGGTGTCGACCGAACACGACGTCTCGGTGGTTTCTGCCAGGTCAGTAGCCCGTTCGCTGGACTTCGACCGGTTCGATCCGGTCTTCGTGGCCATCGACAAGAACGGCTCCTGGTATCTGGGGCCGGGGGCTTTCGATCTCCTCGAGAAAAAAGAAGACCGTAACGTCGATCGGGTGATCCTCTCGACCGATCCCGTGCGCCCGGGCTTTCTCTCCCTGGAAAGCGGAAAGCTCACCGGGGTGGATGTCATTTTCCCGGTGCTCCACGGCCCCCGGGGTGAAGATGGCACCATGCAGGGCCTGTTCGAGATTGCCGGCATACCCTACGTTGGGTGCGACACCATGTCGTCAGCTGTTGCCATGGACAAGGACATGACCAAGCGGGTCCTTGCACAGCACGGCCTTCCCGTCGTGAAGGGAGTATGCCTCACGAGGTGGATGTGGCGCACGGACAGACAGGAGGTCCTCGCCGAGATTTTCAGGGCCTTGAAGCTTCCCCTGTTCGTAAAACCTGCCACCATGGGCTCCAGTATCGGCATCACCAAGGCAAAGACCGACGAGGAGCTCAGTCTCGGCATCGAGTCCGCCCTGAAGTACTCCGTCAAGGTCGTCGTGGAGAATGCGGTCGCGAACCCCAGGGAGATTGAGGTGGCCGTTCTGGGCAACAACGAACCCAAGGCCTCTGTTCCCGGAGAGGTCATTCCCGGCAGCGAGTACTATGACTTCGATGACAAGTACGTGAATGGCTCCTCCAAGCTCATCATTCCTGCCAGGATCAAAAAGCCTCTCCTCGACGATATCCGGTTTGCAGCGGTCGATGCCTTTGTGGCAATCGGAGGCGCCGGCATGGCCAGGGTGGATTTTCTCGTATCAGGTGACGGCTACTTCGTGAACGAGATCAACACGATCCCGGGTTTCACGAGCATCTCCATGTATCCGAAGCTCTGGGAGGCAACCGGCGTTCCCTATCAGTCGCTCGTTACGACCCTCATCGAGCTCGCATGCAAACGCCATGAAGAGCAGAAGACGCTGGTGAAGACCATCGAGCTCGGAAAAAGCCTCGGGGTTTAATCTCAGCGGGACAAATCCCCGCAGTTTGCTGCAGAATAGGGCCCAGGGCTTGCCCTGCGGTTCATACCATCTGATTAAATCCTTCCCGGCAATAGAGACTCTTTCAGGGGTGAGCCTGCAGGGCTGCCGACGGGCTCACACCATCCTGCCGGCCCTCGGCCTGTGCCGTATCCGGGGACGAAGGGGTCAATGCCGCAAAGGCGAATCCGAGGGCGGCCCCGATCCCCGCACTGATGAGAATCGGCGCTGCCGACGAGCTGCTCGATGCGGCAGCGATCACAGCGCCTACCAATATGCCGAAGCTTGCCCCGAGGAGCGATGTCGTGAGCACGCTGCCCGCCTTCGTCAATTCGAAGTCCTGAGCATGCGACAGGCAGGGGAAAGTTATCAGAGCAAGAGAAATACACAGAGATACGACCAGCTTCTTCATCTCTTCAACCTCCTGGCCTTTGTAGTTAGGCTTCAAGCTTAACAGATGAGGTGCTCGAGGCCGCAAATCAAGACGTGCAGACATTATCCAAGGCAAAGGCCTGTAACCGGCCCGCTCGGGCCGGATCGCTTTGCCTGCCGAGGCGGAGCCGGCTTTGATGCAGGGAAGATCGTGCTACTTGAGCGCGTAATTTAATTGCAGTCCGTAAACCCGTTCGTGCTTGCCGTCCGGCGTGACCCTGCTGTAGAGAACAGGGGAAATCTCATAGAATCCGAACGCAATTCCGGCAATGACGCCGATGGCTGCACCCTGGGGAATCCGCTCTAGGTGGTCGCCGGGATGATCCATGAAGGCCAGCGTCGCCGCTCCTGCCAGTGCCCCGATCCCAGCCCCCACCAGGGAGTCCCAGAGCACGACATTCAGGGTCGACTCTGCCTGGGACCGGCAGGGGAGGGCTACCACGATCAAAGCAAACGCTATGAATAGGACAACTCTCTTCATACCTTGCCTTTTACCCTCACTCGTATGCGGTTTGCAAGCGCTTCCGGGTTGAGGCCGAAACGGGCCAGGCAGGAATCCGAAGGCCCGGAGGGCGGAAATCCGCTGATACCCATGGGGATGAGCTCGATGGATATGGAATTCGTTGCTGCAGTAAAGGCGATCTGCGATGCGAGACCGGACACCGTGAGGTGATCTTCGAGCACGAAGAGAGGTCCCCGTGATGCCGCTTCCCTGATTTCTCTCTCCTCGAGCGCAAAGGGGCACGACACCCCCACGACTTCGATGTCGATCCCCTGCGTATGAAGGATCTCCCAGGTCTTGACCGCCTGCGCGCTCATGGCTCCCAAGGCGAACAGGGTGGCTGCTCCGCCTTTTCTCAGGTGATGCGCCTTTCCATAGGCGAAGGTGCTGCCGGAGAAGAACTCGCGCCCCTCATCATCCGTGAGGACCGGGGTCTTGGACCTTCCGACGCCTATCAGGTAATTGCCGGGAGAGCTCAGAGCGAGCCGTGCCGCCAGGTCCGTCTCATTGGGGTCGAGCGGAATGATGACCGAGAACCCTTCGAGGTTTCTGAAGAGCCCGAGGTAGTCGATGCACTGGTGAGTCTTGCCGTCTTCGCCTACGTCGATTCCGAGGTGGGTGCACAGCAGCTTCAGGTGTGCCCTGTTGATGGCATTGAGGCGCTGCTGGTTGTAGGTCTCGTCGATGCCGAACATTCCGAAGTCGGCGAAAACGCTCACGAGGTCCTGTGTGGAGGCTGCGCCTGCCATGGCTGCGGTATGGTGCTCGGAGATCCCCGCCTGAAAGAAGTTCGCGGGAAACTCTTTTGCGAAGGCCTCCGTCTTCACCGAGCCCGCCAGATCGCAGTCGAAGACCGCAAAGGGGATCTCCCTGTTTGCCTTTGCCATGTCGAGAAGGGCGTTCCCGAGCGCCGACCGGTTGTCCGTGAGCACATCCCTGCCGTACATCCGCCGGGGTCCGGGAGTAAGCTTGGGGAACGGCCAGCGGGTTTCGGGAATGTCCTCGCACACAGGGTTTTTCCTCAATGCAGCGAGCTCCTCGAGGGGCCAGTCGAGATCGATCTCGGGAAGGGCCTTCTCCATCTCGGTTTTATTGAGCGCCCTGCCGTGGAACTCGGCCCTGTTTTCCATGAAGCTCACGCCCTTTCCCATGATCGTGTGGGCAACGATCGCATAGGGAGATTTCGTATCGCTCACGGCTTTGCGTATCGCTTTGTAGAGCGCTGAAAAATCGTGGCCGTCGACGTCGAGGACGGCGAAGCCTGCAGCCTCGTACTCCTTGCGGAAGTCCTGGGGCATGACCTCGAGCCTGGAGCCGGAAATCTGGAGCTCGTTGTTGTCGATGATGACGGTGATGTTGGTGAGGCCGTACTTGCTGATGAATCTCCTCGCTTCGGCAATTTGGCCCTTCTGCTGCTCGCCATCGCCCATCACGACGAAGCAGTCCATGGCCGTGTTCTTCACCCTGGCGGCAACGGCGTATCCGCATCCTACGGAAAGGCCCTGGCCGAGGTTTCCGGTTCCCCAGACCACCCCGGGAACGGTCGGCTCCACATGCCCCTCGAAGACGCTCCCCACACGCCTGAACCCGCTGATGACGTCCTTCGGAGAGAAGAGCCCCTTGCGTGCAAGAGCAGAGTATACCGCCGGAGAGGTGTGTCCGTGGGAGACCACGATCTTGTCGGTGTCCATATCGACGATGTGGTACAAGAGAGTGTAGATGTCGATGGAAGACATGGACCCGCCCGGATGCCCGGAGCCGGCGAGGTGGGTCATGGCAATGATGTCCGCCCTCGATTTTCGTGCCTTTGCAACGAGTTCCTTCCTCATCTCAGGTGTGAGTTCCCTTATCACGGCATTCTCCTTTTCCTGACAGCTTTCTTTTTGGATCTGTTTGCGAGAGACTCGATGACGATTTCCGACGGATCGAAGGCGGGAAGGCCGGTGAAGTGCCCGAGCTGCATCTTGCAGGCCCCGCAGTCGCTGGCGAAGGCATCCACGGGCAGTGACGTGATGGCCGCGGCCGCGATAACGCCCAGATTCACCGAGGTCTGCTGATTCTTTTTCTTGAAGCCGTAGCTTCCTGCCAGCCCGCAGCAGTCATCCTCGAGAATTTCGAAGGTGAGCCCCGGGATCTTCTCGAAAAGCCGTGCAGCGGGATACCCTATCCCGAGGGCCCTCAAGTGGCAGGGGATATGGTATGCAATGCGCCTGTTCACCTCCCCGAAATCCATGGAGATCGAACCGTCTTCGATGGCCTCGAGGATGAATTCATGGAGGTTGTAGGTGTTCTCGGCGATCTTCCTGCCCTCGGGGATCTCAAAGACCTCCGGATAGTCGTGCACGAGGGTGAGGCCGCAGGAGGTGCACGCATAGAGGACGGAGTATCCCTTATCGATGTATTCGACCAGCCTTTGAGCATTTTTCTGAGCGTACCGCCGTGCCATGTCGATATCCCCGTTGCCCAGTGCGGGCAGCCCGCAGCAGGTCTGAGGGGGCATGGCCACCCTGCATCCGAGATACGCCAGAAGGTCGCGTATTCCCCGTCCGATATCCGGGCGGTTGTAGTTGAGGTAGCAGCCGTGGAAGAAGACCACCTTCCTCGGTGATTTGAACCTGCCCTTTTTCCTCCTTCCCCGTGCCAGGGAGAGGAACCGGTATTCGGGCATCGGCAGGTGCGTCGAGAGGCCGAGGAGCCTCATCGTTCCCTGGACGAAAGAAGCCGAGGTCAGGAAATTGGTGATCGGGGCGGCTATTGAACCGAGCCTGCCCAGCTCGTGGGTATTGGCAAAGAGGTGGGCGGCAAAGGGGCTGAAGTGCTCGGAGCTGTACTTGACCTGGGCCTTCAATATGATCTCGGAAACGTTCACCCCGTACGGGCACGCAACCTCGCACCGCTTGCACTGGCAGCACAGCTTCACCCACTCGTCCACCGACTTCTCGCCGTCCAGACGGAACCTCTGGGCATCCGGGCCTGACTGTTTCGGGCCCGGGAAGGCGGGGTTGACCTTGAACACGGGACAGTTCTCCACGCACAGGGTGCAGCGCACGCAGTGCTCGAACGACATCATGACAGCATCCCTTCGCACATTTTCGCTGCCGCCATTCCGGTCGAAATCGCCAGACCGTGGCCGCACTGATATTTCAGGATTTCGCTGTGGGCGAGGATGCTGCCGCACGCAAAGAGATTGTCCATCTTCGTGAGCTTGGGCCTGAAGGTGCCGTCGACCTCGATGCCGGCCTTTTCGATGGCGTGGCCTGCGGCAAAGAAGTCGGTATTGAACCAGTCTTTCCTCTCCCCCGGCACGAATACGGGGAGGCCGAACACGGTCTCCCTGATCCAGTCCCGTGATGCGAAGAGCCCGCCGCTGACGAACGAACCGGTGGAGAGGATGAAGACCTTTCCCTCGACCCTCGACGGCCTGCCTGTCGTGGAGAGCGTGACGGCCTCGATACGGCCTGCCTGACTCTCGAAGCTCGAGACCTCCCTGCCCCAGTAGAGATGCCCTCCCTTTGCCTGGAGCAAGCGCTTCAATGCCCGGAAGAGCCTCAGGCCCGGGATCGAGGGAGGCAGTGTGGGGATCTCGAAGACCTGCCTTCCGGTGGCGGACGATATCTTCTCCATGACCGACACGGGATCCCTGATCCCGAGAACTGCAGGGAGCGCAACCCTGTCGTGGGGGATTTCGAGATCGTGGAGCCAGGAGATGAATGCGTCGAGAAAAGCATCGTCTTCGAAGCGGGCGGCGATGCCCAGGGTGGTCGCTACCTTGGCATCGAAGACGGAAAAGGCCGAATTCTTTATCCTGCTGGTTATGTAGCTCGGATAGAAGTCCTTGATCCCCTTGAAGGATACGACGTGGAGGTGCCCGTCTTCGGCCAGGTCGGCATCGGCCATGGTGCAGGGAACGAGGCCCGTGCTCTTTGTCGTACCGATCGGGGTGATGATCTGCCTGTTCTTCCCCGGCTCGCCCACATAAGGCAGTCCGGCATGGCCCATGATCTCCATGAAAAAGGAGAGGGCTTCGATGAGGGCTTCTCTGCCTACGAGGGAGTATGGGTGGTCCTCCGGGAGGTGTGCCAACAGATCGAAGGGGGAATCCGACCCGTTCAGGACGTCGATGCCGCCGGTGGAGAGGCAGCAGACCGGATCGCCCTTCGAGATGAGCGCGGTCTTGTATCCGCGGGACGAGAGGTAGAGGGAGGCCGTCAGCCCCGATGCCCCCCCTCCGATGATCACGGCATCGTATTCGTATACGCTCATCGTTTGAGCCCCATGTTCAGAATGCCCAGGTAGATGCTCTCGACGAGCTGCTCTTCCCTGAGCTGATCGCCCCACAGGGCAGGCCTGATGCCTCTGAACCTTCTCTGGAGGAACTGTCGGAGGGTCTGGATGGAATCATCGGGGCTCATCCTCCCCGTCTCCTGCATGATGCCCAGGGCCCGGTAGGTGCAGAAACCTCCCTGGCACGGCCCCATGCCGAGGCGGGTCCGGTGCTGGATATCGCCGATGTACTGCGTACCCAGGCTGTTGACGACCCTCTCGACGTGGTCGCGGTCCACGAGCTCGCACTCGCAGACGATGTTGTCGATATTTTTGAGCCTCTTCGAGAGAGGATAGCCGCTCAGCTCTTCCTGCCCCTCGAGGGGAATCTCGGCGGTCCTGCAGTGGGCCTTTATCCCGAGCTCACCCAAAACGGCATCGACCGTCTTTTCCGCCATGAGCCGGTATGTGCTCAGTTTGCCTCCCATGATGCTGTACATGCCGTTCTTGTGATCGATGATCCGGTAGCCCCGGGAGATGCTTCGGCTGTCCGAGGACTCGGCTTTGAGCAGCGGCCTCACCCCGGTATAGGCTCGTATGATGCGGGTGGCCCCGAATCTCGGGATCATCTGCTCGGCCTGGGCGGCCACGATATCGACCTCTCGCGGGTCGACCTCGACGGCATCCGGATCATCCACGGTTATGGAGGTCGTTCCGGCAAGGCAAACAGCCTCGTTGGGCACGATGATGTCGCCGTCGGAAGGGGGCCTGAGCCGGTTGATCACCATGTTCGTCAATCTGTGGTTCGAGATGATGAGGCTCCCTTTCGACAGCGTCATGGGGACCTCGCTCCCGCCCATGCGGGCGACGGCATCTCCCCACGCTCCGGAGGCGTTGATGATGATCTTTGCCCTGATCTCCTTGATATGGGAGGAGGAGCAGTCTTCGACCCTGATGCCGACGCACCGGCCCTTCTCCCGGATGACATCGACGACCTTGTGGTGGATGAGGATTCCCCCGCCCTTGTGGCGCGAGGTGAAGGCATTGAGCATGCACAGCCGGAACGGATCTATCGAGCAGTCAGGAACCGTGACCGCCTCCTCAATGGCAGGGTTCAGGTCAGGCACCAGGTCGAGCGCCCGGGAGGCGGAGAGGACTTCCGTGGAAATCCCGACCTCCTCGCAGCTCTTGAGGAAGGTATCGCGGTACTTCTTCGAGTCTCCGGGCAGGCGGACAAAGAGGCCCCCCGTTACCTCGACGCATTTGCGGGCGATCTTACGCAGGATGGCGTTTTCGCTTATGCACTCGCGGGCCGCCTCGGGGTCGTTCACCGCATATCTGGCTCCGCTGTGGAGCAGGCCGTGGCAGGCGCCTGTGGCGCCGTTGGCGAAGTCGCCCTTCTCGATGAGGTAGTGGTGAACTCCCCGCAGGGCCAGATCGCGTGCGATGCCGCACCCGGTTGCGCCGCCCCCGATGATGACTACGTCGGTCCTGATCATTGCCTTTCCTTACATGTTCCCGAATGAAAACGTGACAACCATATACAAGCTCTGACCCGTGGTCAAGTGATTGTCTCTGCAAGGATTGCCGTGCATGTCCTCATCAGCAGGAAGGATTTCGGTAGATAGCGGTCAGTGGGCTTTGCAGGGAATCATCCAATGCACAATTCATCGATGAGGCGAGAAACCTCCTCGTTCCAGCCAGCGGGCCCGGGCTTCGACGATATGATCACCTGCTGGCTCGGCTCGGGTTCGTAATCGAGGAAGGACCCGTCCGGCCTCCGGATGACGACCGCCACATCTGCCATCCGGAGCATGGCCGCGTCGTTCGGGCCGTCGCCCAGGGCGACCGTCCTCCAACGGATATCCGGGAAGGCGGCCCGGTAAAGCTCTCTAACCATTGAGGCAGCCCTGCCCTTGTCCGTTGACCCGATGGCATAGGAGAGCCTGCCTCCCTCGATGCAGGAGAGGCCCCTTTCCGTGAGCTGTGCAACGAGGCAGTCGAGCTCCTTCTCGTCGCCCTCGAAAATAAAGGGTTCGGAATACTCCCTCTCCTTTGCCCGGAGGGAAGATTCGAGATCGAGCCCGGTGATACGGCTTACCTCCTCTGTGGACATGTCGGAAAAACTTTTAAGCCTGGCGCGGCACTGGATTCTGGCCTGGCGAAGGCCTCCGAGGACATCTTCATAGGGACGGCCGAGCATGATGACCCGATGCCTGCCGGACCTTTCTGTTTCGATTCCGTGGGGCAGGGGAAAGCACTCATCCAGGAAGATCGCACTCCCGTTCTCTACGATGAATGCTCCGGACAGGGATGTCAAGGAGGGCATGGTCTCGATCTCCGCCCTGGTTTTGCTCGAGTTGATGACGAGGGGGATTCCGCATTCCTTCATCCTCTTCAGTGAGAGCAGTGCTGCATTGCAGGAATAGGTAGAGAAGTCGAGGAGCGTGCCGTCGAGATCGGTAAAGACAAGGAGTTCAGAGCCGATGTTTCCGTTCATAAGATTATCATCTGCTCAGCCACTCTGTTTGGCAATGAGCTTTAATATGCTTGCATTACCACGTATCAGTAAGATGAACAAAGAAGGCGACCATGGTTATGATGGATAATGCATTCTTTCTTTTTTGTATGCGAATCCGGTCGAGATAAGGTGTTCGCTGGGAGATATAAAGGTGAAAGAGGGGCAGGAGGAACCTGCCCCTCTTAAGATTCGAACTAGTGGGCAAAGATGTGGACGAAGCTCCTGTTGTTCGCGGTCGGGTTGTCTATAATGGTCATCCTCATGTCGGAGACATAGATGTCACCCATGGTTTCGCCGAGAGCATTCGAGGAGCCCAGCTGAACCTTGGCGCCCATCTCTTCCATTCTGACGGAGAAGCCGTCAGCGATCATGATGGCCACGAAAGACCTGTTGGTGGTACCCAGACATGCCCCATAACGCTCATCCATAGTGATGATGTAATCGTCCCATTCGCTGGGCCCATCTGCGTTAATAGTGTTTGTCTGAGATCCTACTGTAACGGTGCCGACATCGATCATGATCTTACCATTGATCGTGATACCCCTGATGGCCAGATCTGCCAATCCAACCCATCCCTCATTTGTCAGGCCTGGAGCCGTATTCTGTCCAGGGTTAGACGAGCTCTCATCATAAGCACCATCGATATCGCCCCAGGCCAGCTGGTTCATGATCAAGTAATCAATTTTCATGTTGTCGAGCTCGATGGTAACGCCGGAACCGTACAGTGGCCCGCTTGTCGTACTGTCAGCATATGTAGAGGTATATGATTCCCGGCCGTGCGCAGAGATGAGCACTGCCCCGCCCGTGCCGGTAGCCATGTTCATGCCGCCTATGTAGAATTTGCCCATGAGCTGATTGAAGTTGGGCCTGCTGATTGCCTTATAGCCGTTGTTCAAAGCTCCTCCGCCATTGGCATAGCTACTATTGACTATTCCGCCGATGGTGGTGTCACTGGCGTTCGGGCCGAGCACCACGTTGCCGGACATTTCGTTCATGGTGATGGTCAGAGTCGGAATGCCGATCCTCACCTTCGTTACGCCGCCTGCTGCGGTAAGGGCTGTCTGGTTTGCTGCACTGAAGTTCGGATCATTTGCGGAATCAAAAGGTACGGTCACCACGTCGATGGTCAGGAGCTGGAGATCCGACCAGCCGCCGTCAGTATGAGCAGCACCGGTTGCTTCCATCGAGTAGTCAGTCCTTGGCCAGATGTGCAAGGTATTGATTTCCAAGTCGTCAATCCCGATCCAGCCGCCAGCATTCGGTCCAGTGCCATCATCGCCATCAGTATCGCCCCAGCCCATTGAGTCGAAGGTGATGTTCATGGCCACGTCGATATCGATTGACACACCTGACTGACCTGTCACGTTGGACAAGGTGGAATCAGAAACCGGCTTCATTGCCATCAGGCACAACGGCAGAAGCATAAGAACTACAAACGATAATACTCTCTTCATAATGTTACTACCTCCGATATTTAGTTTTTTTGTTTTTTTCTTCTCGAGCTCCCGCAGGAGCTCATTTTATTGCTAACTGGTTGCATTAATTAAAACTTCACAAAATTCTGACAGTATTCGACCTCCTTTACTTTGAAATATTCAAAATCTAACCCTAGGGTGGGAGATGCTCCTTCAATGGAAAGGACCGCTCTCCGATGCGAGCGTTGTACTCCTGGGGGGGTTACAGATAGGTTACAAATTGAGAGATTTTATTTTTTATTGAAAAAAGCCAGAAAATCCGGGATCACTGACCTGAATCAATCGATTCGACACATCAGGAGAACAGGAGATAGAATCGCTGCATTGTGGCTTCCCTGCTTGATTCCGGGCACCTGCTATCCAAACAGAAATATATTGTATGCTCCCAGCGCTTTTCAAAAATTATTATCTTGGAGGACCTCTTAAAAAATATAATGATCCCGGAAGGATTATTTCCCTGCCCGGTTCGCCCGGATTGGTTTGCATGGTGACAGAGGTGCAGAAGAGTATAATATAATAAGGTATTCTTAAAGAGGTATGTTCAAAGGATATTCCATAGCTCTCGCAAGAGAAGAATGAAAAGACCTCCCGCGTGATTTTCATTCCTGTTTACCTTCTCCGGCATTTGGTCTATACTATTGAAAAGAAGCATAGTTATAAGAGGTTATGGGTAACTGTCATTATCCAAACCATGGACAGGCTGGACGTAATTTGTATAATCGCGCTCCCTGCGTAAAACGAAGTGTAAGAAATATGTAAACATAAAAACGTTGGCCTTCGGACAGTGAAGTTCATCTAAAAAATTGCATTTTCTGGAACTTGGAAAAGGCATGCATGAAATAAACTTTCTTCAAACCGACAGGCAGCGCTGCTGGGAAAGATCACCGGAGGAGGCTGTATGAAGATAAACCTGAAGGAACTCGTGAGGAGGCTGTTCTGGTTCGTGAATTTCAGGACCATGGTGAGGGTGACCATGTGGTGGATGTGGCCGAGGCGCGGCCGCACTTTCTTTATCTTTGAAGGCAGGCAATACACCTATGGAGAGGTGTACCGGCAGTCCCTGCGCTATGCCGATTTCTTCCTGGCAGAACGGAAAAAGAGGATCGCAAAAGGCCTGCTCGGGCCGGATGAGAGGCTCTCGCTCGGCATCTACATGGACAATACCCCTGAGTTCCTCTTCGCCTCCTTCGGGGCGGGCTTGAGCAACTCGGTCCTCTTTGCCATCAATACCGGGTTCCGCGGGGAGACCCTCGGTAAGGTCATCGACCAGGCCAGGATATCTCTCCTCATCATGAATGCGAGCACGGAAGACGAGATCGACCGCGTCATCGGGGATGTGACCGTGATCGGCCGGGAGGACGTCCTCTACGTCGGCAATGCACGGGATAGAGGCACAAAAGGGTTCCGTCTGCTGGAAGAGGTGATCGAGGCATCGGAGAAAAACGTCCCGCTTGCCTCCATGGCACCCATCGACAATTTCAGCCCGGTCATCGTCATCTACACCTCGGGCACGACCGGCATGCCCAAAGGCGTGCCCTGTACGCACATCAAGCTCGTGGGCGCAGGCTTCGTCGTGAGGATGCAGACCGGTCTCAAGAAGAGCGACCGCGGGTATATCTCCATGCCGATGTTCCACTCGAACGCCTGGTATATCGGGATCCTGCCCCAGATGATAGCGGGAGGGAGCTTCGTGCTCAAGCGCCGCTTCAGTGCACGCGCCTTCGAAGAGGACATGCTCGAACACGGGGTCACTTTCCTCAACTACGTGGGCCAGCCGCTTCATTACATCATCGATGCCCTCGAGAAGAAGTACGGCAGCGGCGAGGCTGTCGAGAAGGCGCTCGCAAACCATCCGAGGAACAGGTTCCGCATCGCCTACGGCAACGGCGCATCGTCAAACGACCGCAGGAAGCTCATGCGCTACTTGAGCATGGAGCATATCTATGAGATCTACGGCTCGACCGAGGCGGTCATCACCACGGCAAACAAACCCGGCGACCCGATCGAATCCGTGGGAAAGGCTCCGAAGTCCGTGCTCATCCTCGACGAGCACGGCAGGGAATGCCCTGCGGGCATCGTCGATGAAAACGGACAGCTGAAGAATTACGACCAGGCCGTCGGCGAGATCTGCGCTAAAGTCGGGACGGAAAACCTGAGGTTCGACGGCTACTTCGGCAACGCCTCTGCCACGAACCAGAAGTTCAGGGACGGCTTCTACCACTCGGGCGACCTCGGCCATATCCGGATCGTCAAGGGAAAGCGCTATCTGTTCTTCAACGGCCGCACCGATGACTGGATCCGCAAGGACGGCGAGAACTTCTCGGCCGAGGATGTCCTGCGGTATGCCGAGAGGATTCCGTGTGTGGACTGCGCCATTGCCTACGGCGCCCCCTGCGATGTCTCCGACGAGAAGGTCATGGTGACGGTCCAGCTGAAAAAAGGTGAGGTCTTCGATCCGAACGAGGTGTATGCCTGGCTCCTGAAGCAGCAGAAAGAAGGGGGGATGGACCCGAAGTGGATGCCGGACTACATCCGCGTCATCGAGAGCTTCCCGGTGACAGAGACGCAGAAGATCGTCATCAGACCGTATAAGCGCGAGCACTTCAACATCGAGAGCAATCCCGGCATGGAAGTCTATGAGCGGGCATACGGCGGAACTACCTATACGAAGCTGACGCCGGAGAGGTACAAAGAGATCAAGCAGGGCTTCATCAAGAACGGCCGGGAATCGCTGCTTGTCCGCGGTTGAGTCGAGTGGTCATGCCAGGGAGTATTCCCTCCTTGACACGGGCGGCACGAACTCATTAGAGATAGAGTATGCTTCAGCAGAGCCTGACTCTTGCGATCCTGTTTGCGGATATATCGGGCAGCACGAGCCTCTATGAAACTCTCGGCGATGAGGATGCGCACAAACTGGTAAGCACATGCATCCACGAGCTTTCAGGGGTGGTGGCCGACCATCGCGGGACCGTCATCAAGACCATCGGCGACGGGATCATGTGCACCTTCCCGGCAACGGACAAGGCGATAGAGGCGGCAATAGCCATGCAGGAGTCGATTGATTCCCTGCCCCTGTCCCCTCCCGAAAATCACATCAATGTGAACATCCGCATCGGCATCCACTGGGGACCGGTCATAAAGCAGAACTATGACGTATTCGGCGATGCGGTCAATGTCGCCGCCCGGATGGTCTCGCGCGCCAAGTCCCGACAGATCCTCACGACCCAGCAGACCGTCGATAATCTGCCAGAAGGCTGTGCGGCAAACATCAAGCGCATCGACAGAACAACGATCAAGGGCAAGGCGGGCGAGGTCTCTATCTTCGAGATCGTCTGGGAGGAGAAAGATCAGACGATCATCGTATCCAACGACCCGACCATCCCTGTCATCTATACCCGTCTCCATCTGAAGATGGGCGAGCAGGACCTGTTTGTCGATACCGGCAGGCCTTCCGTCGTCCTGGGCAGACAGGCCCAGAACGACCTGGTGGTGAGAGAGGCGACCGCCTCCCGCGTGCACGCCCGCATCGAGTACCGCCGCGGCAAATTCGTTCTCATCGACCAGAGCACGAACGGGACCTGCGTTGCCATGGAAGGCAAGAAGTCGGTCTATGTCCACAACGACGAGATCGTGCTCGGCGCCCGCGGCTTCATCAGCCTCGGATGCGAGGTCGACTCATCCTCTCCCCAGGCGATCCATTTCGAATACGAGTACAAGGGCGGAAAGCAGGGAGAGTAGCAAGCGGACCCACCCGCATTCCCTCGATACGTCCCGCCTGGCGCCGTGATCCGGATTCATACCAGCTTTGCAGTTTGCTCCCGGCGCCCGCCGTTGCGAGTTGCCTTGTATGGGCAAGTATGGTAATGGTGGATGACACGTAAGGAGGACACACATATGCTCGGCGGAATCGGAATGACGGAACTCATGATAATTCTGGTAATTGTGCTCGTCATCTTCGGAGCGGGCAAATTGCCTGAGGTGGGAAGCGCCCTTGGCAAAGGGATCAAGAATTTCAAGTCGTCGATAAGTGATCCTGCGGAAGGGAAGACCTCAAAAGGAGAAATCGAAGACAAGGGCAAGAACGACGCTTAAGCTCTTCTCAAAAAGATAGAGAGTTTCCACAGTTTTTCTCGTTTGATATCGTCCTGCAGATTGCCTGGGTGAGAAATCCCCAGGCATTTCTCTCTCCGGGTTGCCGGTCCATCCTGGTTATATCGCCGATCTTCATGCCGGGGTTTCGACGTGAATCTTCCGGTCATCCCGGTCATGCGGCGGATCTGTCAATCGTCGAACCTGCTGTCATACTCGATGAGCAGCTTATAGATATCGGCTGCCGATCCGGCAGCGATCAGGCTCTCTTTGATGGTCGGGTTTTTGAGAAGCACCGAAGCCCTGGCAAGTGCCTTGAGGTGGCCGGCCGCCGAATCGCTCGGCGCAGCCAGGACAAAGAATATGTGGCACGGCTCCCCGTCGAGAGCGTTGAATGCGAGCCCTGCGCTGCTCCTGGCTACGCAGGCCGCGATCGATTTGAGGCCGCGTATCTTGCCGTGGGGAATGGCAATGCCTTCGCCGATCCCTGTGGACCCCAGATTCTCCCGGTCCAGCAGAGTGTCCACGAGCTCATCGAGGCTCACGCCATAGGCCTTGGCAATGGGCTTCGAGAGCGCGGTGAGGATATCCTTCTTCGTATCGCCCGAGATATCCGCAAGAACACATTCGGGTTTGAGTATGTCGCCGATCTTCATACCAGGGTTTCGACTATTCCGAGATTTCCATCGGGCCTCTTGTAGATCAGATTGATCTGTTTCGAATCGGTATTCTGAAAGATGATGAAATCACTTTCCGACAGGTTGATCTGCATGATCGCCTCTTCAGCGCTCATGGGCTTTACGAAATAGTCCCGCTCATAGATCACGTTGGGCGTGCTCCTCTTTCGGGCAGGAGCAGGCGCAGCCTCGAACTGGTTCTTCGTCTGACCCTTCTTTCCCTGGAGCTTTTCCTTGTGCTTCTTGACCTGTCTCTCGAGCTTGTCCATGACCATATCGATTGCAGAATACATATCCTCGGTGATCTCGATCGCATTGATGACGACGCCGTCGGCGCTCAGGGTGACATCCGCCTTGTGGCGCCTCTTTTCCACAGAGAGAACCACATGGACTTCAGACGGTTTATCGATATATTTGTCCAGTTTTGAGAGTCTTTTGCTTGCATAATCTTTCAGTGCATCGGTGGGATCGATATTCTTAAAGGTGATATCTAACTGCATAAAAGATCCTCCTTTTGGTTCCAGAGTGGATTTAGTAGTGCTTCTTCCTTCGGTTTGAAGGAACGATTCCAAGGAGCTCTCTGTACTTTGCGACTGTCCGCCTCGCAATCTTAACTCCCTTGACCTTGAGCATCTGGGCGATGGCCTGGTCGCTCAGGGGGTGTTTTGCATCCTCGGCCTTGATGATGTTCTCGATCTCGTTCTTAACGCTCTGGGATGCGACGAAACTGCCGTCGCTCTTCGAGATCCCGCTGTTGAAGAAGTACTTGAGCTCGAAGGTCCCCTGGGGGGTGTGGACGTACTTGTTCGACGTAACCCGACTTATGGTCGATTCATGCATACCCACATCGTCTGCGACATCCCGCAGGACGAGGGGCTTGAGATGGGTGATGCCGTGCTCGAGGAAATCCCTCTGGAATTTCACGATGCTCTCGGTTACCTTGCACAGGGTGTTCTGTCTCTGCTGAATACTCTTCATGAGCCACTGGGCGGATTTGAGGCATTCGGAAAGGTAGTTCTTGGCGACCTTTCCCATACAGTCGGACGCCATCATGTTCTGGTACTGCTTGTTGAGCTTCAAGAGCGGGATATCCTCTTCGTTGAGCACCACGACGAACTCGCCTTCCATGTTCACCACATAGATGTCGGGGACCACATACTGCGGAGGCTCGTCCGAGTAATCCCGTGCAGGTCTCGGCTCCATGTTGATGATGATCTCGGCAGCCTGAGAGACCTCCTCGACGGTCACATCGAGATCATGGGCGATTTTGTCGTAGTTTTTGGTCTGGAGGTCTTCGAGGTGCGATTCGATGATCTTCCAGACCAGGGTGTCTTCGAGCTCGAGAATCCTTGCCTGAATGAAGAGGCAGTCCTTGAGGTCTCGTGCCGCTATTCCCGGGGGATCGAAGTGCTGGACCTTTTCTATGGCAGAGAGGACAACGTCGGGAGGCAGACCGGTCGCTTCACATATTGCGTCCGTACTCATGCTCAGGTAGCCGTTGTGGTCGAGGTTACCGATGATGAAAACGCCGACCTCCCGCTCCTTCTCGTTGAAGTCGTTCATCCTGAGCTGCCAGAAGAGGTGGTCATAGAGGCCTTCGGGCTTCGTTGCCGTGGATTCGAAAGAAGGCCGCTCGTCATCCTCGTAGTAGGGGATGTTGTCCTGTCCGTAGGTCTCGAGGTATGCGTCCCATTTCCACTTGAGAAGCTCATCCCGCTCTTTCCGAAGGCGCTGCGACTCGAGGTCCCGGGACGAGGTCGTGTCCGCTTCGAGCAGGGGGTTCGACTGCAGTTCTTCGGTGATGTAGTTCTGGAGCTCAAGCCGGGAGAGCTGGAGCAGCTTGATAGCCTGCTGAAACTGGGGCGTCATGATGAGTTGCTGTGAAAGCTTGAGATGCTGCTTTAGCTCCAATGCCATGAGATGCTCCTCTTTACGATAACGAAAAATCTTTTCCTACGTATATCTGCTTTACCCGGTCGTTCTCCACCACTTTTTCAGGTGTCCCTTCTTCGATAACAAGCCCCTGATGGATTATGTACGCCCTGTCGCATATTTTCAGGGTTTCTTTCACGTTATGATCAGTAATAATGACACCGATTCTCTTATTTTTCAAGTTTATGATCATGTCCTGAATGTCTTTCACCGTGATGGGATCGATGCCTGCAAAAGGCTCGTCGAGGAGAAGATACAGGGGATCGAGCGCCATTGCCCGGGCGATCTCGACCCTGCGCCTCTCGCCGCCGGAAAGCGAGACCGCCTTGTGCTTCCGGACGTGCTCGAGCCCGAACATCGAGATGATCTCATCCCGCTTCTGCCTCAGGTCATTCCCTTTGAGCCCCTTTGCCTCCAGGGGGACGGCGATGTTGTCCTGGACGTTCAATCCCCGGAACACCGACGGCTCCTGCGGGAGATAGCCGATTCCCTTCTTTGCCCTGCCGGAGAGGTCCAGCGACGTGATATCGCACTCTCCGAGCATGACCGTGCCTTTATCGGGCCGGATGAGGCCCACGATCATGTAGAAGGTCGTGGTTTTGCCGGCACCGTTGGGGCCGAGCAATCCGATGATCTCTCCCCGGGTGCACTCGAGATCGAGCCCCTTGATGATGTGGCTCTTGCCGAAGCTCTTTTCCAGTCTCGAAGCCACGAGCTTCATTTCTTCCATTCCAGCACCCCGGATTCTTTACTCCCGCTGTTCACCCTGAGCTTTACCCTTCCGCTTCGTCCGCCTTCAACCACATGAATATCCTTCACCATGTCGATCGTCACCTTCTGACCGGAAACCCTGTCCTGGCCTCGGGTAATGATCACATTCCCGATGAGCTCCATGTATTTCTTCTCCGGGGTATAGACCGCCTTCTCGCAGGTTGACTCACTGTCCTGCCACTTGATGTACACGTTTTTCTCTACGACCATCTTTTCGATCTTGCCGGTATCCTCGCCCGAGTAGAGGGTGAGGACGGCACCCTTGATCAGGACATCGCCCTGGGTCGCCTTCACGTTTCCACTGAATACCGTCGTTCCCCTTGCCTTGTTCACGTCCATCCTGTCAGCCTCGACATCGATTGTATCGGTTTTTGCCGGCGGCTGCTTTACCTGCTCGGCCGAAGCCTGAGAGGCGAGGAGCAGGCTAACTGCGAAGATCGTTAAAAACGCTTTGATCCACTTTTGCATGGACATCACCCGATATGATGATACGATTGAAATCGTCGAAGAATTCCGCTCTGTCTCCCCGGAGGCTGCCTTTCCTGCCCTGCACCGCAACAGGCTTGTCCGTCACGGCGTACTTCCTGGAGCGGTCCCAGACGAGATCCGTGAGAACGACCCTCCATCCGTCGGTGGTATCGATGGTCATCGGTCCGACGACCTTGAGAAGAGAGGTTTCACTGTTGTATTTCGCCTTGCCGCCCTCTATCTTCATCCCGTCGGATCTGTCCATCCGGAAATTCAGCATGGTGAACAGCTCATTCGTTTCCTGCAGAAGGAGCTTCGCACGGACGACAAAGACCCAGTCCGAGTCCTGCCTTTTCTCGTACATCACGATATTTTTCGCTTCCCGCACCGGAGAGGCTTTTCCCTGGATCTGCTTCACACTGGTCGGGTCTTCTTCATTCCTCATGAAGAAGACGCCTGCAAGGATGAACAGGACCAGAAAGAGTGAAAAGAAAACCTTAGCCCACATAGCGTTCCATGACCGAATCGAACAGCCCGAGGTGCTTGAGGATGATCTCCGCTGCCTCGCGGACAGCCCCATGGCCTCCGGCAAGGCTCGTGATTACGTCGGAGCGCTCCTTGACCATCTCCACGGCGTCACCTGGGGCGATGCTCATGGCGCAC
Organism: Deltaproteobacteria bacterium; assembly: GCA_029547185.1. Classification (GTDB taxonomy): domain Bacteria; phylum Desulfobacterota; class Desulfomonilia; order UBA1062; family UBA1062; genus Phosphitivorax. The sequence continues at coordinate 123,726 of JAKPPU010000056.1, forward strand.
AACGCCATCGCGGGCAGGTCTACGACATCATCACCCATATACGCCATCTCGGAAGGCTCGACGCCTACCTTCTGCGAGAAGTCGAGCAGGGCGGCCCTCTTGTCTTTTGCCCCCTGGATCACGTGCTCGATGAGCAGGTCCTTTGCCCTGTGCTCGAGGGCCTTCGAAAATCTGCCCGTGATAACGGCAACGCCGATCCCTGCCCGCATGAGGAGCTTTATCCCGTGGCCGTCCTTGATGTTGAACGACTTGATCTCCCGGCCGTCCTCGGTATAGGTGATCTTCGAGTCTGTCAGCACGCCGTCGCAGTCCAGGACGAGGAATCTGATCCTTTGCGCGCTCATCGGACGACCCTCTGGATTTCGGACAGCTGCCGCAGGAGAGGCTCAAGTTCGGAAAGATGCAGCGAGTTCGGCCCGTCGCTCAGGGCATGGTCAGGGTCGTCGTGCACCTCCATGAAGAGCGCATCCACCCCGAAGGCGACGCCTGCCCGGGCCAGAGAAGGGATGAATTCCCTCATACCGCCTGAGGAGGCCCCCTTTCCTCCAGGCAGCTGGAGGCTGTGCGTCACATCGAGGATGACCGGCTTTCCGAGGGACCTCATGAGCCCGAGATTCCTCAGGTCGCAGACGAGGTTGTTGTACCCGAAGAAGGTCCCCCGCTCGGTGAGGAGGATCTTTCCGTTTCCGGTGCTTTCAACCTTCTTGATCGCGTGGTCCATATCCCAGGGCGCCATGAACTGGCCCTTTTTGATGTTGACAGGCAGACCGGTCTTTCCTGCGCTGACGAGGATATCGGTCTGACGGCAGAGGAAAGCGGGGATCTGAATGAGGTCGACCGCCTCTGCTGCGGCCTTGGCCTGGGAGGGCTCATGGATATCCGTCACGACGGGCACGCCTAACTCCCGCTTGATCTCGGAGAGGATCTCGAGCCCCTTATCGATGCCGGGGCCCCGATAGGAATCTATCGATGATCGATTCGCCTTGTCGAAGGATGCCTTGAAGATCAGAGGTATCCCTATCCGGGAGGTAACTGCAAGGATCGACTCTGCCATGAACCTCGCATGGTCCCTCGACTCTATCACGCAAGGGCCTGCGATGAGGACGAGAGACCCTGCTCCTATGGATGCCGTTCCCACGCTAACCGGTTGCATCGGACTCCAATTTTCGATCGCAATACGACCTGCTTTTTCCGGCTGTCCCGGGCTTCCTCCCTGAAGACGGAGCGGGGGCGCTGCCATATGGTAAAGGCCTGCAACAGCAGCTTGTGACGCTCCCGCACTTTTCCATGCTATGAAATGTATCCCATGGGGGTGAGGAGTGTCAAGACGGTATCGGACATTTGGCAAGAGGTTTGCTAGGCATAAAGCAACAGCGCTTCTTTTTGTCCTTGACAAGCCGCCAAAAGGAAATTCATTACTTCAAATGCAAAAACCCTTGGGTAGTGCATGAAGGAGGATACGGGGATGAAAAGCAGTGAAGCGAGCGTCTGGGAATCCATCGAGAGCATCAGAAAAACCTCGCCTGTGGTCCATAACATAACCAACTACGTGGTCATGAACAGCACAGCCAATGCCCTCCTCGCCATCGGGGCCTCACCGGTCATGGCGCATGCGGCGGAGGAGGTTGCAGACATGGTGAACATCGCTTCTGCCCTGGTGATCAACATCGGCACCCTGAGCAGGGACTGGGTGAACTCCATGTTCAAGGCTGCGGACCAGGCGGCAAAGCGGGGCATCCCCGTCATCCTCGATCCCGTGGGCGCGGGCGCCACCGGCTACAGAACAGAGACGGCCCGGGAATTTCTCAAGGCCGTACGTCCCGCCATTGTCAGGGGAAATGCCTCGGAAATCATGGCCCTCGTTGAAGACAAGGCGAAAACGAAGGGTGTCGACAGCACCGACGTCTCGCACAATGCCGTTGCTGCGGCCAAGGGCATCAACGAGGCCTATGGGTCGGTCGTCTGCGTAAGCGGCGAAACGGATTACATCGTCGGCAGGGACCGGATCTTGAAGGTCGGAAACGGCCACCCCATGATGACCAGGGTAACCGGAATGGGCTGCGCAGCCACGGCGCTGTGCGGCGCCTTCGCTGCCGTGGGCCCGGATTTCGTAAAGACTTCGGCCCATGCCATGGCGGTCATGGGCATTGCCGGTGAGATGGCTGCGGAAAGGGCGGCAGGCCCCGGGTCCCTGCAGGTCCTGTTCCTCGACGCCCTCTATGGTTTAACCTCGAAGGACATTGCAGCGCGCCTGAAGATGGAGCCATAGCGTGAAGGGGCTGTATCTCGTCACAGACCGGGGATTGTGCGGCAGGAGGACTGTCGAAGATGTGGTTCTTCTGGCAGTGAAGGGGGGCGCGGCAATTGTCCAGCTCCGTGAGAAGGATGTGCCGACAAGGAGCTTCATCGAGCAGGCATCGAGGATAAAAGAAATCCTTGCCCCATTGAACGTGCCCCTCATCATCAACGACCGCATCGACGTGGCCCTGGCTATCGGAGCAGACGGTATCCATATCGGCCAGGAGGACATGCCGTACGACGCCGCACGAAGGCTGATGGGGCCGGGTGCGATCATCGGCCTGTCCGTGGAGACCTGGGAAGATGTCGAGAAGGCGCAAAAGCTCGATGTGGATTACCTCGGGGTGAGCCCTGTCTTCGAGACTCCCACCAAGACGGATACGAAAGGTGCCTGGGGCCTGACCGGACTTGCGCGGATAAAAGCCTTTTCCCGCCACCCCCTGGTCGCCATCGGCGGCCTGCACAGGGAGAATGCCGAAGCGGCAGTCAGGGCAGGGGCGGACTGCATCGCCGTGGTATCCGCAGTCTGCAGTGCTCCCGATCCCCTGTCCGCTGCCCGGGAGTTGAGCGGCATCATCAACGATGCCCTCCTGAAGAGGTGAGCCTCTGCCAATGAAGCTGGTGATCCTCGACTATTCAGGGACCTTGAGCCTGGCCTCTGTCCTCTTTGCCTCTCCGAAGCGGCTTGCGCTGGAGCTCGATCGCTGCGGGCTCAAGAGACTCGGCATCTCGACGTTCGGCTTGTTCTGGGATGTTGTGGTGAATCCAACCTGGCAGGAGGGAAGCACGACAACAGCAGGCTATAAAGAAGCCATGAAAAAGATCCTTCAAAAAACCTTTCATCTCGATGCTTCTGTCGTCTCTCCCGTTGTGGAGAGCTTTGTCGATGCCTATATGGCTGCATCGAAAATCGATCCTTCCTGGAAGCCGTTTCTCAGGAATCTGAAAACTCACACTGGCGTGAGAACGATCGTTGCATCCGATCATTATGCTGAGGCAACGGATGCGATCCTCGCTTCTCTCTCGGACATGGGAATCGATGCCGCAGCGCTCAGGGATCCAACCCAGCGTATTCGAAATATCCCGTTCATCGTGGCCAACTCCGCAGATGTCGGATTCCATAAAGCTGACCCGCAGTTCTGGGAGGCGGTGAAAGCCCGGGCACTGCCGGAGAAGGTCACGGAGGTGCTCATCATAGACGACTTCGGCGCCAATGAGCAGGCAGGCAGCAGCTACGCAGAACGGGAAAAGGTGAGCAAGAGAATTCAGGAAACCGAAGTCACTCTGAGAAAGGTTTTCCAGGCCGGGATCGAGGTCTTTCCCTTCATCCTCGAAGGCGGATGCCAGGAAGACGACACCCTCTACCGGAACCTGGTCGGCGAGGCATCTAAAAGAATAGAGCAGTTTCTGAACTGAAGCATACGAGCATTCCGGCGCACCGGAGCTTAATCCATGGTTGTCATCCCGGTGGTTCAGGAAGCGCCATAACCCTTGGCTCCCTCCACTCCGAACACTCTCACCTGGAATTTTTCTTAAATGTGATATTCTGAGGAGGGAGGTGGATGGCCGGGGGCTCTTCCGTTCCCAGACAGCCCTTTCTGATGCAGCCGAGGCTCGCCTTGCGGGCAGCCCCGTAAACTCGCTCCGCTGTCGCTGCGCTCAAACAGTACGGGGCTGAGCGCCCTCCAGGCTTCACCTGGCCGCATTCGCAGAAAAGGCTGTAGTGTCCACTCCAGAGCCCCCGGCCATCCACCTCCGGTGCGCACTCGCTTTGTTCCTAGGACGCTAACTGATTTTCCCATCATATCAGAGTTGTCATCGTGCCATGATGTGGATTGTTATATGAATGGTCTGCTGGTGTAGATTTCATTTGAGAACCTGTAATAATCAGGCTTCAACAAGAGCTACGATCTATTGCAGAAATGTTCAATTTTGCAGGAGCGTCGCTCACTTATTGATATCTGTCACGTTCTCTGAGGAAAGAGCTATTAAGCTCTTAAAAAGATACATGTATAGCTAAGTTGATTCTGGTATAGATAATCTACATAATAGCAATATTAAGAAAAATGTATAATGCGAATGTATCTTTATGAGAGGAGAAACAATTAAATGAGCAATGAACCCCAAACAACAACTTCTGGAAACTCAGAGTCTTTTTCCTTAACTGATCTTATAAGTAATTATTATCAGTATCTTTTTATCACAATTCCGCCGATAGGCACACTTGTCTTGGAAGGATATGTGATCAGATACGGTCGCGATTCACTCCCATCTGACATGATTCTTTTTATGTGCATGGATTTAATCCCGATTCTTGCTTGCTTATTCATAATAACCATAAAAAATAAAAATTCTGATCCCCAAACTGCTCTGATACATTATAAGCGCACAGGTTTTTATATACCTTTCATATTTTTATTTTGTTTATTAATTGCCACTTCTATCGGGTGGAGAAAAGAAGATGAATCTATAGGCTGGTTTATAATTATGACTATTCCTGCTGCTTATATTTTTTCATTCATAACGTCGCTTATGGGTAGAGGCATGAGAACAATTATAAAGTAACTCTACCTAATAATAAATTATATTAAAATGCATAGGATGGCTTCCAACCTCCACCGATAAGCTCGTTAAAATAACATAATGCTATCCTTATAGATCCCTACATTCAGGAAACTTTCGATTATAACGGGAGCATAACTTTCTGAGCCAAGTTATTTTAAAGGTTGGGTGAGGAACCCTGCAATCAACTTGCAGTGAATATATAAGCCGAAGATCTCAGCAGGGAACCAAGCAGTCCGGAACCCACAGTTCCATAAGGCATGGTTCACGGCAAAGAGCTTTTCCAACGGAGGGCCACAGTTCATGCTCCCAGCGTGACAGAAGGCAGGGGAGGCCCTGGATGAACCGTCGAGCACTTTTCGATTTGCATTCATGGGTGAAGCCCGGAGGGCGTTTGACCCCGTACTGTTTGAGCCTCCTGGAAGGAGGCGAGTTTACGGGGTCGCCCGCAGGGCAAACCATAGGATGCATTCGAAAAGTGGTCCCCGGTGAAGGAAGGGCCTCCCCTGCCTCCATGCCCCCGCATGGTCTCTTCACTATAAAAAGCGAAGGCCCCGCCGTCATGGCGGGGCCTTCAGTGTACCTGCCCATACTCCCTTACCGGGATAGTGTGTTAGTCTTCGTCGTCGTACTTGGGAGGCTTCAATGCCTCAGGCGGCACCTCAGAAGCGATGGATCTGTTGATCCCCCTCGAGAGAATCGCCGCTATGCCAAAGAGTATGATCATGGCACCAAGCAGGATCACAATGATCGTTGCCAGCCACGTCTGCCCTTCCTTCTCGATCCTCTCGGAAGTCAGCTTGGCCTGCTCGTTGAACTTCTCGATGTCCACTCCCATTCCTATCCACCCGAACCCCGCAGGCTTCGGATAGTCCTCGCTATAGAAGGGAATCGGCGCATAGGCCACCATCTTCTTGCGGCCCTCGAACGTGTACGTCTTGATCCCGGACCTGCCGGAGAGTGCATCCTTGGCCACCGCCGCAAGCTCGGGCTCGATCCCGTCGATCGCCAGGAGGTTCAAGACCTCCTCCCCCTTCTTCTTCATCTCCTCGACGTTCGCCGGCGTCAGCGGCGGCACCGGGGTCCCGTCCTTGTAGAGACCCTCGATACGATAGTCGAGCGGATGCGCTATCACATACCCCCGGCTGTCCACCATGTACGCATAGTTGCCGCTCGCAGCGTCCGCCTTGACCACATGCTCGCTCTCGGTGGGGATGATCGTGTCCGTAAACTTGCTTAAGTGCCTCGAGTCGAGCGCCAACGCCACCACCCCGACAAACCCCTGCTTGTCAAACACCGGCGTCGCCATCCTCACGATCCCTGCAAACCTCTTGCCCTGCTCGAACTCGGCCTTGTTCACATACCACCCCGTCACGTGCGATATGTACACCTGCCCCTTGTTCAAGACCCTGGCCTTCGCAAAGTAGTCCTCGCTCTTATAGAGCGTGTTGGCAGGATTGCTCACATCCTTGAGCTCTCCTGCCGGCGCTGCCTTGCCGTCTGATATCTTGATGAGCTCGTTGCCGTTCCTGTCTATGTACGACATCTCCACATACAGCGGCAGCTGCTCCTTGACGACCGCCCCTTCCTTCTTTACCCACACATCCCCGGTCTTCGTCGCTAAGAATTCCTGGTACGCCCGAGGCGTGGAGGGAAGAATCGTCCCGATGAGCGCGTCTTTCTGCCGCTCCCGGATAAAGTCGGCCACCCCTTGCGCAAGATCCACCGCCCTGACCTTGATCTCCTGCTGAGACTTCTGGTCGAGCGCAAGCGTGGCGCCGCTCCGCGAGATGCCGCCAAAATGAACGATGCTGAAGGCTATGAGGGAAGATATCAGTAATAAGGGGATGACAACGAGCAGGAAAAATAACCGTGCCACCGTTAAGATGCGGCTTCCTTTGATCGATTCAGCCATGTATTTTTCCCCCTTGTCCTAGTACTGTCTTACTCCCGTGTTCACCAAAATGCCACTGCCCTTTCCCTGATATGTCCCCCATCAGCCGAAGAGAAATGCCTTGAACGGATTCACGAAAAGGAGAATGAGCGATATGACCAGCGAGTAGATCGCAATGGACTCGGCCATGGCCATACCCACCATCATGGTCATCATGATCTTGCCCTGGGCCGCAGGGTTCCTGCCCACTGCCTCCGATGCCCCTGCCGCGGCATTACCGATGCCTGCACCGGCCCCGATACATCCCAGCCCGATGGCAAGCCCTGCCCCGATCATGGCGCCCACCGAGAAGATGACCTTCACATAGGGATCCTGCTGGTTGGGGATCACATCCGCTGCAAAGGCAACAACCGGAGAGGTCAACAGGTAGACAACCGCCGTCGCTGCAAACGAGAATAAGACTTTAGCTGTGGTGCGATACATGTTCTTTCTCCTTTCTTCATCCCTTGATTTTTTTCGTCTCTGCCCAAAGAGCCCCGGCCGCCGACCCTGTCTTTACGACCGATGCCCTTAACCTCCACCTCAGCAATTCACATGCCAGCTCTCCCCGCAAACCCCCAAATCCCCCCAAACCCCCTCCACTCCTCATCCTTCACTCCCCCCGCACCTCCCCCGCATCCCCGCCCCCACCCCACTCCCTTCTATACTTCGTTCAATCACCCACACCCTCATTGAAAGAAAGTTTATATAAACGTTTCAAATTAAAGTTTAATATTCCGTATTCTCTATACCGAGTGAAAGTGCTCGTTTAATAATATGAAACAGAGAGTTCGTGACTTTACCCCGCTGAAATGGTATGGGAAATGCCAGGGGTTGACCGAAGAAAAAGCCCGGTTGAGAACAGAGAGATGATAAAGGTTCGAAGATGAGAGAGATCGGTGCCATTGCAGCATATCTTGTAGCCTGGTTGTTCTGTGAGGTAGTCATCGGCATTGAGAGCGGGCTCGTTACGCTCGTGGTGTCTCTGCTCTTTGCCTTTGCCATCTATGCACTGATAGCCTATGCGGAACATGAAGAAGGGGACGGCAACGCCTCATGAATGGCTGCCTGGCCGGCACACCATTCATTGATGAGAGAACGATGAGACACACCCTTTTCTAGATGAAGATCATGCGTTCCGGTTCATACTTGAGATACTCTATCTGGCTCACCGCCCTGACCGTCGTCGTGCTGATCATCCTCCTCGCGCTGACCGTCTACAACGTGCGTGAGCAGGCGATAGTCGAGCTTTTCAGCGCACAGCAGGCCTCGATCGCCGGCCAGATAGCCTCGAGGACCGAGGAGTCCATCGCGAAGTGCGAAAAGGGCATGATCATGCTCTCGAAGCTCCTGTCTGCCGAAGACATAAGTCCCGAGAAGAAGATCGAGCATATCCAGGCGCTCCATGCCGAGCTCCAGGAGATCGTGCTCGCCATCGTGGAGATCGACGAGGACGGCCTCGTCGTCGACGGATATCCCAAAGACATATCTGCCAGGCTCAAACGAAAGCGGTTCGACGACCCTGCCATCGAGCATGCACTCAAGAAGATGAGCCTGAGATACACAGGCGAGATCCGCAATATCGGCGGTCTGGGGACAGGACAGAGGAGCATTCAGGGCAAGGCCATCGGGATCGGCATGCCGATCATAGGCGCCGAGGGAAAGTACAACGGCGCCCTTCTGGCCATTATGCCGCCCCAGCTCATCCTCGGCCGGTCCATACCGATCGACCGTACCTATATGAATGACTTCTGGCTCGTGGACGAGTCGGGCAGGATAATCTTCCATCCCAATCAGGACATCCTCGCGCACGACATCACGAAGATGTCTCCTCAGGGAGACAGGGCGTTCAAGATGTTCTCCTACAATCCCGTGCACTACAGCGAGCTGACCCTCTCCCAGAAAGGGGTCGATGTCAGGTGCATCATCGCCTACGCGCCTGTCCGCATCGGCATCGAACAGTGGTGGATCGTCCTCGTCACCCCATACGACAAGATTCTGAAGCCCATCCGCAGCGCATCCCTGAACATCATCCTCGGGGCTATCGGCCTCATCTCCGTGGTCGTGGTCACCACGGTCTCCATCGCACGGTCCGACGTCAAGCGGGCGCGCCTCAAGGAAGAGCTCAAGCGGCTCAAAGAGAGAGAGGTCTGGCAGGGCAAGCTCCTCAGAGAAAAGAAGACCGTCGAGGGGATCATCGAAGGCTCGCCCGTGCCTACCTTCGTGCTGGACAACGACCACAGGGTCATCCTGTGGAACCGCGCCTGCACCGACCTGACAGGCTACAGCTCGAAGGAGATGATCGGCACGAGAGACTACTACAAGCCGTTCTACCACGAGAAGAGGCCCTTCCTCGCCGACTTCATCATCGACGGCAACACCGATGCCTTCAAGCACTTCTACGGCGAGGGCAAGGTGATGAAGTCCGAGACCATCGAGGGCGCATACGAGGCCATAAAGGATTTCACGAACGTCAAGGGCAAGGACCGCCACATGCATTTTCTCGCCGCCCCCATCTTCGACGAGAAAGGCGAGATCGTGGCCGCCATCGAGACCTTCCTCGATGTGACCAAGGAGGTCGAGCTCACGAACAGCCTGCAGGAATACGCCGAGACCCTCCAGAACGAGCTCGAAGAGAACATCAGGCTCGGCAAGGAGGTCGAGGAGCTCTACAACTATCTGCTGAGCATCGTGGACAGCCTCCCTGACAAGATTTACGAGATCAACAGGGACGGCATCATCAACTTCGCCAGCAGGCAGATCAGAGACCGCAGGAGCAGGTACGACCCGAAGGGAAAGCACTTCACCGAGCACGTTGCGCCCGAGCACAGGGCGTATGCCCTCTCGAAGTTCGAGGACGCGAAGAAGGGGATCTTCAAGCCCTACGAGCTCGAGATGACAGCCAGGGACGGAACGAAGAAGCTCCTCATGATGACCCCGGGGCCGCTCAAGGGAACCGACAGGTTCGTGCTCGTCGAGCGCGACATCACCGAGCTCAAGGACCTCGAGAAGAAGTATTACGAGAGCCAGAAGCTCGCCGCCATCGGTCAGCTCTCGGCCGGGATCGCCCACGAGGTCAGGAACCCCCTCTCCTCGATCAAGATGAGCCTGCAAATCCTGGAGAAACGGATGCAGCCCGAAGGCAACGACCTCAAGCGCTTCAAGATAGCTCAGCGGGAGGTCGATCACCTCGAAAAGCTCGTCAGCGACGTGCTCATCTATGCCAAGCCCCTCGACCCCCACAAGGAGCCTTCCGATATGCGGGCGGTCGTAGAAGGCGCCCTCGCCATGGTCGAGAAGTCCCTGAAGGACAAAAACATCGAGGTGCACAAGAGATTTCCCGAGGACCTCAGGAGCATCCCGGTCGACCAGGCCATGCTCAGGCAGGCCCTCATCAACCTTTTCCAGAACGCGAGCGATGCCATGGAGCCCGGCGGACAGCTCACAATCTCCTTAAAGGACATGAAGCACCTCATCACGATCGAGATCGAGGACAACGGCTGCGGCATCGCCGAGGACGACCTGCCCCATCTGTTCAACCCGTTCTTCACCCGGAAAAGCTACGGCACGGGTCTGGGCCTCACCCAGGTGAAGAAGATCGTGGATCAGCACGGCGGAGAGATCGAGGTCACGAGCAAAATGGGTGAAGGCACGCGATTTATCATTTCTCTTCCGAGGGATTCTTGAGTATATGAACATACAATGACAGGATATGATCAGTCACGATCGGCACCGGTTTTGACGATGAGTAAAGGCACGTATGATGTCGAAGATACTCGTTATCGATGATGACAGCTCGATCCGGGAGACGCTCGACCTCTATCTGACGGAGGAAGGGTACGAAGTCGCCACCGCGCCCACGGGCACGGACGGGCTGAACATGTTCACCCAGAATGCGCCGGACGTGGTCATCCTCGACATCCGGCTCCCCGACGTGAACGGCTTCAGGATCCTCGAGGAGCTCCGCGAAGAGGATGAAAACGTCAAGGTGATCATGATCACGGCGCATCACGACATGGAGTCCACGATCAGGGCCATGAAGGAAGGCGCCTTCGATTATATCCACAAGCCGGTCGACGTCAACGAGCTCGACATCGCCATCAAGAAGGCGGTTCACGCCCTGGAGATGGAAAAAAAGATCAAGGGCCTTCTCGTGGAATCCTCGAGGGACTACAAGGTCGGCGACATCATCGGCATCGGCCCCCAGATGAGGGAGATCTTCAAGACGATCGGCGTGGTCTCCCAGAGCAGGACTCCCGTGCTCATCCAGGGCGAGAGCGGAACGGGAAAAGAGCTCATCGCCAAGGTCATCCACAACAACACCGCGGCGGACGAGCCGTATATCGGGATAAACTGCTCTGCGATCGTGGAGACCCTGCTCGAGTCCGAGCTCTTCGGCCATGAAAAGGGCTCGTTCACCGGCGCCATAAACCGCAAGCCCGGAAAATTCGAGCTCGCCCGGTACGGGACGGTTTTCCTCGACGAGATCAGCGAAATGTCTCTGAACCTCCAGGCAAAGCTCCTGCGCGTGCTCCAGGAAAAGGAGTTCGAGCGCGTCGGAGGAAAAGACCGGATCAAAGTCAACGCCAGGATCGTTGCAGCCACCAACAAGAACCTCAAGGAGCTCATACGGGAAGGACTCTTCAGGGACGACCTGTACTACCGGCTCAATATCGTCACCATAACCATCCCCCCTCTCCGGGAGCGCAGGGAAGACCTGAAGCCGCTCATCGACTACCTTCTGGCGAAGATCAACGTGGAGCTCCACAAGCACATCGTGGGCGTCTCCGACGAGATGATCGAGATCTTCAACCACTACAGCTGGCCCGGAAACATCCGCGAGCTCGAAAACCTCCTCGTGCGTGCAGCCGTGGTGGCCAAGGGGCAGGTCCTCGTGAGGTCCGACTTTCCGGAGCTGAACGATGCGCCCGGCCAGCACAAGCCTGCCGGACAGGAGGAAGATTTCTTCCGCGACGCCTCGGGAAGGATCCTCACCCTCGACGAGGTCGAGGAGCGGCACATCCGGAGAGTGCTCAAGGACACCAAGAAGAACAAGGGGGAGATCTGCGACATCCTGGGCATCTCTCGCCCCACCTTCGAGCGCAAGCTCGAGAAGTACAACATCCCCTTCGAGCGCGACTGAGCTGACTTAAATATTTTATACTCAATAGATGTATCCAAGACCCCCTCTTCAAGAACTCTCCCCCGTTTCGCCTCACAGATAAGAGTCCTTCTTCTCCCGCATAAAAGAGATGATCAATTGAACGAATGTATGTGCCGACTGATACCCCCCTCTATTCGACGTTTCATAGAACGGGATGAACGTTCTTTTTAATTTGCCGGGGAATCTTCTGGAGAGTCTGCAGGGCACGGCAGAGGGAGCGTCTCTCTTTTCATGAGCAAGATCAGTGCGTTACAAGAAATATCCCATGAATGATCCCCGTTGGCACGCTTCTTCCTAAAGAGAAGGCAGACAAGCAAACACAAAGCTAAGACAAAAGGAGGGTCCTTACCATGAAAAGAACATTCCAGACAGCAATCGTAGCGCTCTTCGTCGTTCTCATTACCGGAACCTTCGCCTTTGCCGCCAATGCCACTGCAGCAGGCGGGAACTTCCCCTACTTCCACCTGGGCTGCCTGATCATGGGAGGCCTCACCATCGTCTCCTTGAAGCACCGCTATCCGAGAATGTACCTGAGCGAGGCAGTAGGGTCGTTCGCCCTGTATGCCATGCTCGTTGCGATGTTCACCGCTCCCTTCATCGGGGCCGTGAAGAACCTGGTAAGCTGATCTTACGGCGTAAAGGAGCCTCGATGACCTGCCCTCCTCTTTCATGAGGAGGGCGGGCATAAAGAAAGGAGGAGAGAGCCATGGTAAAGCAGAAGAGAAGACCCAGGAACGATGCGAAGGACTTCCATCACATCATGATGATGAGCGCCTGGGGATTTACCATTGTTGTCTCCTCGTTTCTGTTCCTCTCTGTTGGCAGATGGATCGATGTGAAGATAGGCACGGAGCCTGCCTTCATGATCGGGCTGTTCATCTTGGGCATAGGCCTGTGCATCGGGAGAATGTACACCGACTACATCAGGACCAAAGAGCATCTTGGGAAGTACAGATACCAGGCCTGAACATCATCGCTTTAAGCCCGCTGTATCCGCTCCACCACGAGCCGCTTAACTAAAGCGGCTCGTGGCTTTTCCTG
>JAKPPU010000075.1 GCA_029547185.1 Deltaproteobacteria bacterium
ACAGACCACAGGCAAAAGGTAGCAGAAAACGAGCCCCCAGCTACTTACCTTTCATAAAGGAAAATCAGCGGATTTTTCATTTGGCGATGGGTTGAACCGTTGCGGGGTTGCGGGTGGCCTTCCACACCCGGCGCGTTGCGCCATCGTCTATTGTCCCTTCGATGGCGTGCCCACGGACCCGGCCTGAGAACTCGACAGGGGCACTCTTCCCGAAAGGCTTGCCGCTCAGCGTGAAACGAATCTCCTCGCCGTTCATTTTCCCGGCCTGTAAGGGGTATTGCTTTCCCTTGAAGCTGATCCGGCCGGAGACCTCCTGGAACACTTGGCTTACCTCGAGTTCCCATGTTGTTTTCGATTTCCCACTGCCTTCCGTCCATTGCCATTTCCCTGAGGCATTTGCGGGGATGACCCAGAAATAGGCATCCTCCTTGCCGAATGTCGAGACGGCATCGGGCTTCCACTCGCCCATGTCGAAGCTGTACGATGCGATCCGCGTGCCCGGCCTGAGTTCCCGGAGCAGTTTAGGCCGTAGCTTGAGATTGACATGACCCCCCATGTAGATCGTCACCACGGTGGCCTCGCTGAAATCCTCCGTGAAGATGTCGGCCACGATGAAGCGGACCCGGTCCTGTACGCCGGCCCTCAGCGCGGCCTTGCGGCTGTCGTCGACGAGATCGGCGTCGATCTCGATGCCGACGGCACGGCAGCCCGTCTGTCGGGCTGCCTCGATGACGATGCGCCCATCGCCGGAGCCGAGGTCGTACAGGATGTCGTCCTTCCCCACGCGGACTTTGGCCAGGAGCTCGGCTATGACGTAGTTGGGGGTCGGCAGAAAGGGGGCGTCGAGCTTGACGCTGCGCTCGGTGTCCATGTAGGCGTGGGCGGCAGGTCCAGGGACGACGTGCACAAGCAGGGACGATAAGAAGAAGAGGAGGAGAAATGTCGTATATTGCCTCGTTCTTCTCGATGGCGGGCATTTACCATATCGTGCGAATACATCGTGCATTGCCGCGCCTTGTGAGGCTAGGCTCGAAAGTAACAACCCCCTCGTTTCCCCTCCCTCGACAGGAGCCTTCGTGACAGGTTTCCCTGCCTCGACGGGAGGCGGATCAGTCGCTCGTCCCTTGACGCGAGGGGATGAAGGGGAGGGTGCATGATGATGAGCCCCCTCACCCTTGCCCTTTCCCGCGAGGGGAGAGGGGAACCTGTGATTGCCGCTTCCAAGCGGGTAGAAGAGGCACGGCGAGGATGCTTCTTCCACCGACAACCTTGGGCCCGTTCGGGGCCTGTTGCCCGTAATGATTCGATTCGTCTTCAGCGGGTGCATGCATGAATCCTTTCGAGCGAGTGAGGAGGATTATGCTGGAAAATAGTCGACAATTAAAGAGAAATCCGCAGCGGCCGATAATAGGAACGGATAGAACCCCTGAAAAAGGCAACCCACACCGAAAGGTTGGGGCGCAAAGCCGCTGGCCTAAGTCCTGGATTACGCGAAGGATAAGGCAGAAGGGCTGCCAGGGCGAAGCAGCACTTCCGGTGCCCGGATTCGCCC
>JAKPPU010000076.1 GCA_029547185.1 Deltaproteobacteria bacterium
TTATCGTTTGGACGAACGATACCATCCTTGAGCCCCTCTATCCTGAGATCGATCTGTCTGCCCGCAACCGGCTTTCTTTCCCCCTTGGCAGAGACCTTCACGAACTCGATGTCAATGCGGGTGTCTTCTGCGGGTTTCACCCTTGCCTTCTGTGGTTTCACCAGGATTTCCAGGCCTTCTATCTCGATGGGTTGTTTTGTTTCGTCCCTTGTGTCCAGACCGCAGGCGGTGAACGTGATCTCCTCTTTCCCGGGCTTTATGCCTCGTTCAAGCTTATACTTGAGGGGGACTTTCCCCTGGGGATCCGGAGAGATCCGCCACATATTCGCGCCTTCACGAAAAGCCGGAGTTTCTCTGACAGGGGGGGTCGTTCTGCCGCGTCCCGTCTCGTGCGGCCCGGCGATCACGCCATACTTTTTGCCGACCTTGTCGTAGACCGGTTCTCCTCGACAATTCGTCACGCGCGCTTCCACGGTGGTTTCCCTCTCCCCATCGAGGGGTGAGACCGGCTTCGGCTCAGTGCTGATGCTTATCCGTGGGCCCCGTGGAGGAATGGGGCTTTGCTGCTCATGTTGTGCCGTTATGGTATTGAGGTTTCCCATCCCGAAAGCAAAGAGCGTGACCGCGCTCAGAACGTCCTTGTCCTGGATGCTCGAAGACTTGAACCCTTCGCCTTCAAGGCCGCAGGCGTCACTCGCATAGATCGTCCCATGCGCCCAGAAACAAATGTCTTTTTGCGACCACAGGTCACCAACTTTTTCTTTCTGACCGCAGCCGATGACATGAACAACATATCTGATGATGTAATCATGACGTGACCCCGAATCGGCAGGGAATATCTCCGCACCGGGGGAGTTGGCTCTCAATTTTTCCAACACCTTGCTTTCAATCCGTTCTTTCCAATATTCCTTGGTCTGGAAAGGATATTTCCGGATAAGGACCTCGTAGGTGTCCTTGTCCGCGAACAGGTCGACGAGCTTGACGGCAACTCTGGGTTTCGAGCAGGCGGACATTTGCGCCCATGCCCCAGACGGCGAAATGATCACTGCCAGAGCAGCGGCAATTACACAAAGCATCCTGGCCGTTGTGCGGTTTATCATCTTCACCTCCTCAAGGCGAGAAAACCGCGATGTGAAAACCTACTTTTTCTCGGACACGACGATGGCGGTCACATCACGGACGTCCTCGCCGATATAAGGACGCTGGACTTTGATCCACAGCTTGGAGCCCGCAAGGTCTTTCGCTTTGTCAAAGATGAAAAAAGCCTCATACAAATCGTAACTTTCGTATTTTTTCGGTTTGCCTGTGGTCCCCGAAGACCGAGGCATCATATACTCTGTGGCAATGCCTTTATAGAACGAGGACACCTTCTGGAAAGAATCCTTGGTTGTGTAAATGGTGGCTTTGACGTTGGACATCTTTGCTGCCCGAGCAGCCTCATTCGACTCTTTGGTGGCCATCTCATCTATCTTGGAACCCGGATAAGGCTTAAAATCTGCCGCAAAAACAAGTGGAGAAGAGACTAAAACCAAGAAGACCCATATACAAGCCAACTTTTTCATAAGATACCTCCTTGAATGGTTTCTATTTGTCTATTGTTTTACCAACTCAACACGGCGGTTTTTGGCTTTCCCGTCTTCCGTATCATTTGACGTGACGGGGGCCAGCGGCCCCACGCCGCTGGCTTTGAGCCTATCTGCCGCAATCTTGTATTTTGAAACCAATTCTGTATTGCTCTGGCAACTAAACATGCGAACCTTTCATGCAGCATAAGCGACTACTGGATGTCTGAAGTATTTCCGTACATGGTGTGGCCTCTTCACCAGCGTTCTCATAAAGGAGCGAGTCTTCTTCTCAAGGTCCTTCACTGACCGTGCCGGCAGGCCCGACCTGATCCTCCCCTTGAGATCGCCATTGAGGTACTCATCAGGATTGAGCTCCGGCGAGCACGACGGAAGAAAGAACACCTCAATCTCCTGTTTGTGCTCCTCAAGCCATGCGGAGACCTTTTTGCTGTGATGCACCCGCAGGTTGTCCAGGATGAGAAACACCTTCTTCCCCGCATCCTTGACCAGCCTCCTCATGAAGGTTATCAGCAGATCCGCGTGCATTGCCTCCCGGTACATCATGTAGCGTACCTGGCCCTGGTTGGATATCGACGAGATCATCCCAATATGATTCTTCTTCGCATTCAGATGAATCACCGGCGTCGTTCCCTTAGGTGCATAGCCACGTGCATTGTATGCGTCAGACTCGATGCCGGTTTCGTCAGCCCAGTGGATTTCGGCACCTTCGCTCTTCGCCCGTGCCGCTATCGCAGGATAGTCTTCCTGCAGCCACGTCTGGACCGCCTTCGGGTTCTGCTCGTAGGCCCGCTTAACCGGTTTCTTCGCCGTGAATCCCCACCTCTTCAGGTATTCCCCCACCGTCCGGATCGGCATCTCAACCCCGTATCGATCCCGAATAACTTCCTTGACCGCTTCTCTGGTCCACAACGCACAGGGAAGCTTGAGCAGGTCCGGCGTCTTGTCGATCACGAGATTCCTCAGCGCCTTCTCCTGCTCTGCGCTCAACGACCGGCATGCACCAACTCTCCGGCCCCGTCTCCGCATGCTGATCGCCTTCATCCCGTCCCGGGCGTAGGACGTGTACCATGTGCAGGCGCTGGTGTGATGCACCCCGAGAACTTCACCTATCTCACGGTAGCTCATCCCGTTCTCCCTCAACCGTATCGCCTGCTTCCTCAATTCCTCTTGTACCTCAGGTTTCAGCCTCCGTGTGTCTCTCTTCACCATGGCATGATCATACTACAAATCGCGCTCAGTTTCTACATTTAACTGCCGCGGTCAATAATAGGCTCCCTCATCAGGTATAACCGTCATTGCCCCTGAACCCATCCTATCCGCACCCATATTCTTCGAGCCAAGAGAATCATTTTCTCATGCCCAATGCCTTCATGCGGGAGTACAGGCTTGTGCGCTTCATGCCCAGGATTTCGGCCGCGCCGCCGGGCCCGCTGACCCTGCCTTTCACGTAGTCGAAGACGTGCCTGATATACCTGCGCTGCAGGTCGTCCAGCGTCGGCAGGTCATCGAAGGCGGCCTTTGCGCCTGCCTGGGGTCCTGCGGGGAACAGAGGTATCTGCAGCTCGTTTCCCTTGGTCAGGATGACGGCCCGTTCCATGACGTTCTGCAGCTCGCGGACATTTCCAGGCCACGCATATCGCATGAGCATACCCGCATCTTTCCGGGAGAGCTCGAGACCGGGCCTGCCGTACTTCCGCGCATAGAGCTCCATGAAGTATTTCGCCAGCTCGATGATGTCCTCCTCGCGCTCCCTCAGGGGGGGCATGGACAGGGGGAAGACGTTCAGGCGGTAAAAGAGGTCCTCCCGGAAGCGGCCGGCTGCCACCTCATCCTTGAGCGTTCGGTTGGTGGCGGCGATGAGGCGGAAGTCCGACCTGATGGGCCGCCCGCCGCCGATCCTCACGAAGGTCTTCTCCTCCAGGGTCTTCAGAAGCTTGGTCTGGAGATTCAGCGGGAGCTCGCCGATCTCGTCGAGGAAGAGCGTTCCATTATGCGCCAGTTCGATCCTGCCCAGCTTCTGTCTGTCCGCTCCGGTGAAGGCCCCCTTCTCGTAGCCGAACAGCTCGCTCTCCACCAGGTTCTCCGGGATGGTGGCGCAGTCCACCACGATGAACGCCCCTTCCGACCTGCGGCTGTTCTCGTGGATCCACCGGGCGAACACGCCTTTGCCCGTTCCCGTCTCGCCGGTGAGGAGCACTGTAGAGTCCGTGGTGGCCACCTGGCCCGCCATGGCCATCTGCTCCCGCATGACCTTCGACCTGGCGATGAGCTGGAGCTTCTTGAACTCAAGCTGCGAGGAGTCCCGCTCGCGGAAGAGCTTCTCCTTCTCCTCCCGCACCCGCAAGGTGTTCATGAGGAAGTTGACCGTGTCGGACGTGTGCCTTCCCAACAGCGTCATCATGGCAAGGTCCAGGAAGTCGAAGGCGTCCTGCATGTACGAGTTGTCGTGGTACAGTACGCCGCGCGTCAGACCCTGCACCTCGAAGGGTATGCACAGAACCGACCGGATCTTGGCCCCCTTCACGGCCCGCGCCGAAGGGTCGCTCCTGACAACCAGGGGCTGTTTCGTGCGGAAGGCCTTGAGCACGAGCTCCATGTATGGCTTGAACCGGTGCGACTCCACCTCGTCCTTGGTCAGGTTGACCGCTGCACGCAGCTCGGGCCTGCTGGTGTACTTGCCCTCGGCGAACCAGAATATGCCGCCGCGCTCGGCGCCGAAGAACCGGTTGGTGGAGATGATGGTCTTGTGCAGGGTCTCTTCCTGGCCCATGCTCGCTCTGATGGAATCCATCTCCTCGAAATAGTGCCTGAGATAGTCGTCTTTGGACGACTTGATGCCCTGGGCAAGCTGCTTCTTCTCCAGAAGGGACTTGTACTGGTCCGGGAAGAAGTCGGCCGCATGTCCGCCAAACAGCTGCCAGGCCTCCTGGGCATACGCCTTTGCCGCCTCCCTGTTGTTGTTGAGGAGTTCGAGGTGTGCCATCTCGAGGACCGTCCGTGCCAGCTGAATGTGGTTCCCGGACAGCTCGAGGCAGGTCCTGCTCGCCTCGAGGTCGGCCATGATGGGTTTCCTCTTCACCATACCCTGGTCCATCTTCTCCTGCGCCCGCAGGCGAAGTGCAACGCCCCTCAGATGAATGTTCACGCCGTTGAGGGTTGTCTCTGCGATATCGCGGTAATTCCAGTGGGGCAGAGGTTCGAGACCGAGCCGGTGGATCTCGTAGACGATCTCGAGGATCCATGGCGAGGAGAACTGCTGGATGAGTCCTACCTGTATTGCCTTCTGAACGGTATCCTTGAGGACCTCATAGCACTTATCCATGTCGCCATTCATGTAATGTAGAAGGGCAAGTCCGCCACCGGAATAGTGGTATCCGAAGGCATTGCCCGCCACCGTCGACTCCTGCCTTGCCTTGTTGAGGTGGAACTCGGCCTCGTGGTACTTTCTCACCAGGACCAGCGTCGTGCCCAGCACGGTCCTCAGGACCGATGTCAGCGCCTTGTTTGATTTCTCCTCTGCCAGGCGGAGGTTGGAGTCCAGAAATCCGAATGCCCGGTGGAACTGTCCGAGGTACAACGCGCTGTAGCCGAAGAGTATATAGGTCAGCGGCTGGATGTTTTCTTCGCTGATGCCAGTGAGGTTCTCAAGATATTCCAGGTGCTTCATCACCTCCCGGAACTGGCCTTTCATGAAAAAGAACAGGGCGATGAATTCGGCGGACTGGGCGAGGATGTCCTCGTCTCCGATCTCGTTCACCTTGTCCAGCCCCACTGACAGCGCAAGAAAGGCCTCATCCCTGCGGCCGGTGAAATAGAAGAGCATGCCCTTGTGGAGGCTTATCAGTGCCTGGGAACGTTTGTCGCCTATTCTCTCGGTCAGTTCATGTGCCTGCAACAGGATCTCTCCAAGTTTCGCGAACCCCTTTCCCAGAACATAGCAGATGTTCGACAGTTTCAGTGCGTGCGAGACGTACAGCGCACCGGTGTCCGGATCCAGATCCATTCCCTTGAGTCTGTCGACAGCGCTCATGAGATAGGAATGAGCGGTATCGAGATTGTTGCCGTCCGCGAGATACCTGTCAGCAAGGTCGAATTCCATCCTTGCAGCCTCTACGGCCCTTCCTGCCTTATCGAGAAGGCCGATGAGAACAAGCGGGTCAAGCTCTCTGTCGATCTTCTGCGCATATACCGCGTCCACCAGGGCCGAGAGATGTTTGTTCGAATGCCCGATCTTTTTTTCAACCGCCTTGGGCAGCGGTGTTCTCAGCGAGAACACGCCGTTGCTTTCCTGGATAAGCAGGCCCGGGTCTGAAGTCTTCTTCAAAAGATCGATGAGCTGTCTGGCTGTGAGGGGAGCCAGGACATCGAGAATGTCGATATGGGAAGCACCGCCCAGGGCATCGAGGACAGCGAGAAACTTCCACTGTTCAGGGCATAGGTTAATATTTGTATCTTTCACGTGTCTCCTCTCCTCGGCAGGTCATCAATAGCACCCCATCGAGAAAAATCAAGCATCCATTTGACTGCATAAAGTCTCATGATGTCTTGATAAAATCATATCTTTCGTCAAAATAAATGGAAATAAAATGATAACGTGTAGTTACAATAATCATGGTCATAGCACATGCCTTGCGTATGGAAGAGTACATCTGCACCAAGCACATTCACAGTGGTTTCGACAAAGATATGCTGACAACGAGATGCCCCAGAGGATCGTGCAAAAAAACACAAGGGGGGTTTCATTATGGGAACCTTTCAGAAAAAGTCGCAGTCGAGATATTCGGTGACATTTGGAAAAGGATGATAAAAGAGGGGGATTTCGGAAAACAGCTTAAGGAAAAAGGCATCACGATTCTCTTTGTCATGAATGATCCTGACGTGGTCATGTTTTAAACTTGCCGGGTGGATATTCTCTCTGCTCTGGGACAGCAAGCTCCTCATCGCTGCGATCACGTTCCTTGTGATTTCAAGGGAGGAAAAAAAAGATACAGGCATGAAACCCCCGATGACAGGCATATCCTGAAGCAGACGCTGTATCAGGTTGAGCGAGACACCAGCTTCCAACTTCGCCATGCAGCCTGCGATCTTGGATATCGGGGGTTGCAACTATGAGGGTGACTGCTCCATCCCGATGGAGAATCGTTTCCGCAAGGTCAGTGCCATCATCCATAAAGCGATGGAGGAAGAGGCGGTCCGCAGTCGAACCCGTACTCGGACACCTCGAGAATGGCCACTCCATGGAGCGCAACATTCTCAAGCCCTAGGGCAAGGCCGGTGATGTCATCAATGCCCTGCTGAGTGCCTGCAGGTACAATATCAGGAGGTTACTGCAGGCCTTCACCCCTTTACTGTCCTTTTCTTCTCCAGCTCTCACAGTGCTGCGACCAGTCGCCATCACAGCAGGCATATGAAACACAGATTATTCAGAGAAGTCGTAATTAAGACAAATAGCGTCTTTATAAAGTCAAAGAGCAGCAGCGGTAAAAATATAATCAAATATAACAGCTTGTTAAAAGAGTTTTGTGCTTGGCGCACTCCTTGCTCATACCGTAGCGACAGGTCAAAGCATCATGGGAGAAGGAGGTGCCGGACATGATCAGATTGAGTCGCAAGGAGATCATCGAGGAACTCGTGAGGCAGGGTATCCACGGACTGTCGAGAATCAAGTCCGAGTGCCGCAGTTTTGAACGCTACTGGGAAGACCGTATGGCGGCCTTTGCATAGTGAGACCATTCTGAAGGGAGTTATCGGATGCGGGACGTATACATAATTGCAGTGGGGATGACCAGGTTCGGCAAGCACCTGGAACGCACGGAAAAGGATCTGGTTGCAGAGGCCATTGCCAGGACCATGGATGATGCTCCAGAGGTCAAGCTAAAAGACATACAATCAGCTTTTTTTTCGAACACGACATGGGGTTTCTTCAACATGCAGCACTCCATCAAGGGACAGGTGGCACTGAGGCCCCTGGGCATTGAAGGCATACCCATCACCAACGTGGAGAACGCCTGCGCCTGCGCATCCACGGCGCTCCACTGTGCATACAAGGACGTGGCAAGCGGTATGTACGAGTGCTCGCTGGCCATCGGCATGGAGAAGCTCTACAACGAGGACAAGGCCAAGTCCATGATGGCCTTCAATGCAGGAATAGATGTGTCCAACATAAAGGAACACATGAAGGCCCTGAGGGGCATGATGGATGGGGTAAAACTGGACATCCCTGTTGATGATGGGGGGGCCGGGGCCGGACAGACCAGGAGTGCCTTCATGGACGTGTATGCGAATATGCTCAGGTGGCACATGGCCACGTTCGGGACCACCCAGCGCCAGCTGGCGGTCATTGCCTCGAAGAACCACTTCCACGGCTCCATGAACCCCAATGCCCAGTTCCAGAACACCATGACCGTGGACGAGATCCTGCAGGGCAAGCCAGTCATCTGGCCCCTGACCGTTCCCATGTGCGCTCCCATCGGCGATGGAGCCGCCGGGGCCATCGTGTGCTCGAAGGATTTTCTGAAGAAACTGAAATCTGCCCGTCCGGTGAAGATCCTGGCATCGGTGCTGGGATCCGGCACGAACAGGAGGCATGACCAGGTGGACCTGGATATCGCGGTGAGGCTTTCCAGGCAGGCATATGACCGTGCAGGCGTAGGTCCAAAGGACATCAATGTGGCTGAGGTTCATGACGCCACAGCCTTCGGCGAGCTGCACCAGTGCGAGTCTCTGGGGTTCTGCAATATCGGCGAGGGTGGTGTCTTTGCAGAGACAGGTGCCACGAAGCTTGGGGGGAAGATCCCCATAAACACATCGGGCGGTCTCGAGTCCCGCGGGCACCCGGTGGGGGCATCAGGGCTCGGCATGATCCACGAGCTGGTGACACAGCTCCGGCACGAGGCAGGCCCCCGGCAGGTCCAGGACTGCAGGCTGGCCCTGGGGGAAAACGGCGGAGGCAACATCGCCTTCGAAGAGGCATCCATGACCATCCACATCCTCGAGCGGGTGAACGGCAGATGAGGAATAAGGAACTGACCATAAGTACTATCAATACCCTCCTTGATCCGGTGGCTCCCCCCCGGGGCCACTGGACCGTTTTTCAGGACCATCAAGGGGTTCCTCTATACGCGGGGCAGCCCGGTCAGGATCCTGGGAATCGGGAAATGAAACACATATACGGCTCGTCACATGATGGCGTTAATAATCAGGGAGAAATTCCATTCAGGGGACAGGCCCTGTTTTTAAACCATACGCAATACCAACAAAAGGAGGCTCTATGCTGACACGTTCACAGGTGAAATCATTCATATCACGGTATCCTGCTTTCGAGGACGAAACCCTCGCCCTCCACTATGCACCCAGGATGCCCAAGGCCATGGTCAAGGAAACGCAGGAGGTCATCGCCATCGCACGGAAGTTCAATGACGAGGTGGCTAGGCCGCTCTCGCTTGAACTCGACCGCAAGACGCACGAAGACCCGAACTACTTTGCCCCGGAAATGGTTAAGAAATGCAACGAATGGGGCTTCTACACCATGTGGGTTCCCAAGCTCTTCGGCGGCAAGGGCTACAACATGCCTTCACTTTCATACTTCTGTGAAGAGCTGGCTTCGGTCTGCCTCGGCTTCGCGAACATCATCGCCGTCCACTACCTCGGTATCTCCGGGCTCATGATGTGCGGCAACACCAGGATCGTCAAAAAGGTGATGAACGATGTCAGAAAGGGCGAGGAAACAGGTGATCCGTGCATCATAGCGCTGGCCATCACCGAGCCCACGGCAGGCACGGACGTTGAAGAGGTGGACCTGGAGGACAAGGGCAGGATCACCTGCCATGCCAAGAAGGTGAACGGCGGCTATATCATCAACGGTTCAAAGATCTTCATATCCAACGGACACACCTCGAAGTGGACCGTCCTGTATGCCTATACTGACCTGAAGAAGGCATCCGAGACCACGGTGGCCATGATGGTCAAAGAGGGGATGAAGGGATTCACCCTCGGCACCCACGAGAACAAGATGGGCCAGCGGATCTGCCCGGCAAGCGTGCTGAACTTCGAGGACTGCTTCGTGCCGGATGAGCTCGTGATGCTCGACCCCGAGAAGACGAGAAAGTTCACGAACCAGAAGGTCAGGGACATCAAGATGCGCCATATAGACTACATCGTGTCCATCACCCGGCCCGCGGTCGGTGCCTTCGGTACAGGGGCGGCGCGGGGGGCATTCGAGGCGGCGCTCAAGTTCGCCAGCGAGACCGAACTGGACGGCAGGCCCATGATCAACCACGAGTGGGTCCAGTGCAGGCTGGCCGAGATGTACGCCAACGTACGCCTCGGCAGGCTCGCCTATGTGGAGGCCAACACGGCCAACCAGCACCGCGGGGTGTACAACCTGCTCCAGATGAAGCCCATGTACTACTACCTCAAGCATATGCCCCAGGCATACTTCGACAAGGTCCTCTCGCCACTGCTCGACAAGCCCATAGGCACCTGGCTCCTGAGCAAGTGGTACCTCGACTGGCAGAAGCCGAAAGACCAGCACGTGTGCACTGGCCTGGGCTCGGTGGCCAAGTTCAGTTGCACTGACATCGGCGTGAGAAACTGCCAGATGGCCCTGGAGCTCATGGGCCAGGCGGGCATGAGGAACGAAAACCGCGTGGAGAAGATCCTGCGCGATGCCAAGCTCCTCCAGATCTACGAGGGAACCAACCAGCTCAACCGGCTCAACGTGTTCAAGAGTCTCATCGCACCTGCCTTCCCCAAGGCAAAAGTGTTTGAAGATTAAGTGAAGGAGGATACCATGATAACCGCATTAAACAAGGACCTGAAACCGTTTGAAGATATGATCATGTCATTTGCCAAAGGGGAGCTCAAGCCGAATGTCGAAGAGCACGACCGGTATCCCTTCGGCAACCTCGATGCCGAGGTCATCGAGGGCGCTTTCCAGAAGATTTATGACATGGGATTCCTGGGTATCCTGCTGCCCGAGAAATTCGGCGGCATTGACCAGGGTATTAGTGCGTTGTGCATGCTGCTGACCCATATAGCTGAAGTTGACGCGTCCTACGCCCTGATCGTTTTCACCAACTCCATGTCGCAGAAGATCATCCTCGAGGCAGAGGCGGAAACGATAGCAGAAAAAATATTCCCCAATGCGAATACATCAAGGGAGTATCTCATCGCCTACCCGTCTTTCTGCAATCCTTCTCAGATAGTCACCCTGCCCCAGGCAACTTCTTCCGGAAAGAGTTACAAGCTCACGGGCAGGCTGGATTATCTGGTCTTGGGCAATTATTCGAATTGGGCCGTGGTTCCGGCTCAAGTGGCCGGGAAACCTGGATATTCATTCTTTCTTGTAGACCTGAGGGATAAGGCAATCAAGAAGAGTGCCCCCATCTTCAGCCTCGGGCTCCATGCCTGTCCGATCATCGATGTTACCTTTGACGGGGTAAGCGCGCAAATCATCGGCGAGGAGGGTGCGGGAGAGAAGTATTTCGACCAGGCATCCAAGATCATGCACGTGGTCACTGCCGCCATCTCTGCCGGGATCATGAAGGGCTCCCTCAAGGAGGCCATGGATTATACGAAGGAACGTGAACAGGGCGGCAGGGCCATAGTAAACTGGAGCGAGGTAAGGATGATACTTGCCAACATGGCGGTACGGAGCAAGGCAGCAGACATGTGCGTGGCCGAGACCTGCCAGGGTATCGAGGCTAAGATCCAGGACTGGGGCATTTACAGCGTATCGACGGCGCTCATTGTCCACGAGATGACCTGCGAGGTGGTGAACGACGGCGTCCAGCTCCTGGGCGGCAACGGCTACATGAAGGACTACGGCCAGGAGAAGCGCTACCGCGACGCCCGGCAGGTGCAGGCCCTCCTCGGGCTGGCGCCGCTCAAGAAGCTCGCGCTCATAAAGGAGATCATCGCATAACCCATGTTCGACAGCTGTAGGCATATTTCGGGGCATTTTGGGGGAGAGAAGCGAGGAAACAAGCGGGTCTGGCTTTCTGGAAAACGAAATTGCTGTAGGCATGCGCGGTAGCATTAATAGCTTGCAATAGTGCATAGTAC
>JAKPPU010000093.1 GCA_029547185.1 Deltaproteobacteria bacterium
CACTCAAAACTCATAATTCAAAACTCATAATTTAGTTGAACCTGGACAGACCCGGTTGCACCATTCAGAAACAAGGAAGAAGACATGATCAACCCCGGCCGCTCTTACAACCTCGAGGACTACAAGGAAATCTTCCTGCGCAGGAAGCTCTTTTTCATTATCCCTCTCGTGGTCGTTTTCCTGGGTGCCTGCCTATGGGCGGCCTTCGCCCCGCGGAAATACATGGCCTCGACGCTTGTCCTGGTTACCCCGCCTCGGGTGCCGGCGGAACTGGTTCGCTCCACGGTAACCAGTGGCATTACGGAGCGGCTCAACTCCATCAGCCAGGAGATCATGAGCCGCACGAGGCTCGAGGCGGTCATCGACGAGTTGAAGCTTTTCCCCGAAGAGGCAAAGAAAGTGGATCGCGAAGTACTCGTCGATCGCATGCGGCAGAATATCAAGGTCGATATTCCGCAGAGGACGTCGGAGAATGTCGGCTACTTCGCCATCAAGTACACCTCGAAAGACCCTGTGGTTGCGGCCGCTGTGGCCAACAAGCTCTCTTCGCTCTTCATTGAGGAGAACCTGAAACAGCGGGAGCAGCAGGCCGTCGGGACTTCGGAGTTCCTCACGAACGAACTGAAGACGACAAAGGAGAAACTCGAGGCACAGGGAAAGGAACTGGCGGACTACAAGCGGAAGCATCTGGGAGAACTGCCGGAGCAGAGGGATACAAACATCCGGCTCTTGGAGCAGATACAGCTTCAATACCAGCGAAACGAGGAGAGTTTGCGTGCCGCCCAAGACAGGCAGCTCTTGATCGGGCGGCAGATGAGGGAGCTTGAAAACCCTGCCGTGCAGCCCGGCCAAGGCACAGAAGGAGCCAGGACCAGGGGAAGTTTCGAGACACAACTCGACGACATGAAGAAAACCCTCGCAGAGCTGCAGTCGCGATACACAGAGCGTCACCCCGATGTGGTTTCATTGAAACGCAAGATCTCCGAGATGGAGAAGCGCAAGGACGCCTTCAACATCAGCAACGACCCGCGGTACAGGGAGCTGGCGAATGCCATGGCATCGACGGAACTCGAGATCAAGCGGCTCCAGGAAGAGAGCGGCAGGCTCCGTGCCCAGATGGGGCAGTACCGGGGCCGGATCGAGGGGGCCACCGTGCGGGAGCAGCAGATGTCGTCTCTCGTCCAGGAGTATGAAAATACCAAGAGGCTCTACGAATCGCTACTGCGAAAGAGCGAGGAAGCGCAGCAGGCCGAGAACCTCGAGCGTCGACAGAAGGGCGAGCAGTTCCGGGTTGTCGATCCCGCCCGGGTACCGGAAAAGCCTGTCCAGCCGGACATCCCGAAGGTGCTGCTCATAGGTCTCATCGGGGGCATCGCATGCGGCCTGGGGGGGATCTTCGCCCGCGAACAGCTCGACCGCTCCTTCCACGACCCCGAGGACGTCGAAGCCGCATTGGGCTACAAGGTCCTCGCCAACATTCCCAAAATCATCAGCAAGGCAGCGTAACCATGTACAGAAAATTTTACGCGTTGAAAGAAAAGCCTTTCGAGATCACGCCGGACCCCCGGTATCTCTACCTGAGTGAGACCCACCGGGAGGCCCTTGCCCACCTGACCTATGCCCTGAACGAAGCGAAGGGGTTCACGGTGGTCACGGGAGAGGTCGGCACGGGGAAGACGACGCTCGTGCAGATGCTCCTCTCACGGCTCGACAGCCACACGCGGATCGCCCACCTCTTCAACCCGAAACTCGGCATCCGGGATTTCTTCAAATACATTTGCCAGGACTTCGGGCTGAAGACGGACGGGCTGACCACCAAGGGGGAATTCCTGACCCTGCTTCACTCTTTCCTCATGGAGTGCTACGCCCGGCAGGAACGGGTGGTGCTCATCGTCGACGAGGCCCAGACGCTCTCGCCCGCTCTGCTCGAGGAGGTACGGCTTCTCACCAATCTCGAGACGCCGAAGTCAAAACTTCTGCAGGTGATTCTCCTGGGGCAGCCCGAACTGGACAGGACACTTGCCCGGAGCGAATTCCGGCAGCTCAAGCAGAGGATTTCCCTGCGCTTCAACCTCAAGCCCCTGAACAGGCGCGAGACGGGCGAGTACATCGTCCGTCGGCTCAAGGCGGCAGGGGCGAGGAACACCGATCTCTTTGACGAGAGTGCCGTGAAGGAAATATTCCGTTACACGAAAGGCATACCCCGGCTCATCAACGTCATCTGCGACAATTCGCTGATGACGGGCTTTGTCTACGAGAAACACCGGATCGGCCGCGAGATCGTCCGGGATGTCATCCGTGACATGGAGGGGCCGGCCGAGCGCCTGGGGTGGAAGGCCGTGTTCCTGCCGGCCGTCGTGATCCTGATCCTGGCCGGCGCGCTCATCGCCTGGTGGGGCGGTCTGAGCTTCGGGGACCGCCCGCTTGCGGGAGAGGGGACGCAGAATGTGTTCCGCGGCAAGGTCATGAAGGCCCTCGAGATCACTTCCCTCGAGCGCACCGACAAGGCCGCGGAAGCCTCCCAGAACAACAATTCACCAATGGAGCAGACCACCCCAACTTCAGCTCCGTCGGAGAAGACCGGACAGGCCGAATAGAGCGCTCAGTTATGAGTTTTGAGTGTTGAATTTTGAGTTGAAGTACAAAACCGATGAAGAAAATAAAGTATGAGCTCGAGGAGAAAGACAAAAAGGACATTGTAAAACGAACCTACAAATATGCGCTGCGGATCGTGCACGTTGCAAAAAAACTACCGAACAGTTCCGGGGCATATACCATCCGGGATCAATTGATCCG
>JAKPPU010000095.1 GCA_029547185.1 Deltaproteobacteria bacterium
TGGCGAAAGAAAAATGTATCGGGTATATGGATGAGGGACATGTCGATGGTATTCTTACCGATGACCATCTGACAGCTTAGATCTGACCAGACAGAACTTCAGAAAGGGGACCAACTGTCAGATCGAGTCTTAGCTACTACATTTTATATCCATTCGGCATGTTCTGAATCAGCACCTTTATCCTGCCTGACTCAATGGCCATGAAATTCACCCTTTTTTCTCAAATCCACTCAAGGAATTCCTTCCATCAGGATTCCCTTCCACGTTTTACATACCCCGTATGCCACCAATTATGTCACAATATTACACCTGAATCACCCTCGACTTCGCGCCGAGGGTGATTCAGTTTAGCCGCTTCTCTTTATTTGAGGAGCCCTTGGCTCGTCTTACCTTTTCACAGAGCTATAAGGACTTAGCCTTATTGCAGTCATTATCCTCTGTTTGCAAGATCCGGCTGCAGCTGATTCACATAAAAAACGGACGCCGGGGTATGCACTTTTCCGGCGTCCGCGACTGTCTCCCGATGAAGGGGTTTTCGCTTACCGATCAGTTTCCTTCCTCTGGGAATAGGTCTCATAGAGGGTGTCGAACACGTTGATGATCTTCTCCATCTGCGCCTTCGTATTCTCGCTTCCCTTAAGGCAGTAGTCGAGGAAGTCCTCCCGGTTGTAGTCGAAGAGCTCCTTCTCCGAGCAGAGAACATCGAACTGCTTCATCAGCTCGTCCGTGGGCTCGGCTGGCTCTTCCTGCTTCTTCTCGCTGTTGGCCAGCCACTTGGTGAAGCCGGCCATGAACGCCTGGATGTTCTCCATGGCGCCCTTCATGATCGCCTCGTTGTCCATCTTGTTGTGGTCCGCGCACCTGCTGATAAAGACCTGCATCTTCTTCTTGGGGTACCTGATGCCGGTTTCCTTGAGCGCCCTGTCGAAGAGCTCCTTGACGCTTTGCCCTTCTTCGGAGGGAAGCTCATCCTTGTCTTTATTGAGGCAAGGCTCGCTTTTGACGGTCTCGGCGTCGATGGCGTGGAGCTTCTCCTCGCGGGAGATGACCTCTTCGCCGGTGATGATCTCCTCCTGGGTATAGAGCTTGGCGAACTCATCCGGCCACAGGGTGCGCAGGCCCTGGGATTCCGCAACCTTCATGATCTGGGAGGCCTGGTTTTCGGGGGACCAGAACCTCGTGGTCCTGCCGTCCGAGGTCTTCTTGATGTGGGCCTCGAGGTTGACTTCGACCCTCAGCGGCTCTTCCCACCCCTTGGGCTTGGCCTCGAACCATCCGCCCACGAGCTTCTCTCCCGGCAGGACGATCCCGAAGGTCTCCTTCGGGGTGCCGTCCTTGGTGAGCACGATCACGCCCTTCTTCCATCCGGTGCAGTCTTTTTGAGCCCTGGCGCGCCTGCGGTAGAAATCGATGGAGGTCACGATGGCCGCTGGCTCGTTGCCGTACTTGATGAGGTAGCAGTCTTTGACGAGGGGATTGAGCTTGCGTGCCTTGCAGATGTTCATGAAGAAGATCAGCTCCTGGTTCGAAACCATTTCCGGCCTTCCATGCACGAGGAATCTCCTCACCAGCTCCGCATCGAGGGTGATCTCCTGACCGTCTGCCGCCTGATACTTAACGACGTTCATGTTCTGTTTCTCGAGTTCCTGTTTCACGTGTTTCCTACTCCTTGCCCCCTGGTGGTTCAAGCCGATGGCTGTATGCCGGGGACTGATAAGCATACGTCTTACCTGTTGCCTGACTTCCTCTCCTCCGATCACGGGGGAAGAGTTACCCCATGGAGAAGCAAGGTGCAAGTGTTTATATTCTCAGTATTTATTGGCATTTACGCCACAGGTATGCGCGGTTTTCCGAAGAGAAATTACCGGGTTGAGAAGGGCTTTTCTCCGCCCGATTCCAGGCGGATTATCGCCGGCATGCGGGCGCCGTTGCCTGAGTGATGCCCCTGCCGGCGCGCACCCTAAAAGAACGATCCGGGGGAGTTGCCTTTTGAATCTTTTGACATGGATATGAAACCCTCTTATGGTCTTGTCACAACGCGCTCGTTTCTTCATGTGTAATTGTTTTTGGGAGGTACCTCTGGATCATTATACTTTTGCTTATGAAGCTTGTTGAAATTTCTTGAGGAGGGTGGCCACATAGCTTGGTCCGACCCCATGCCATGGCTCCCACGCCGTCCGACCACATGCCATGGATAAGTTTGTCTTGACCATTATATGATTCCTTATGGCAGAGCTAAAAATGATCGACCTGGCGCTCCAGGGAGGAGGCTCACACGGTGCTTTCACCTGGGGGGTGCTGGATCGTCTTCTCGAAGACGATCGGATCCTGATAGAGGGCATCTGCGGCACAAGCGCAGGTGCCATGAACGCCGTTGTGGTGGCGGACGGGCTTGACCGCAAGGGCAAGGAAGGCGCACGCGAAGCATTGAGGAATTTCTGGACCAAGGTGAGCGAGGCCGGGAGATTCTCACCCTTCCAGCGCACGCCCATCGACCGAATGCAGGGTCGATGGACCCTGGACTACTCACCCGGCTACATCTTCTTCGATCTCCTGTCGCGCATGGTGTCGCCCTACGAGCTCAACCCCCTGAATATGAACCCGCTTCGCGACCTCATTGCCGCCCTGGTCGACTTCGAGCACGTCCGTCATGCCGAGGGCATCAAGCTGTTCGTGGCCGCCACAAACTTACGCACGGGCAAGCAGAAGATCTTCCGCCGGGAAGAGATGACGGCAGACATGATCATGGCTTCAGCCTGTCTGCCCACCATCTTCCAGGCCGTGGAGATAGACGGTGAAGCGTACTGGGACGGGGGATACATGGGCAACCCCGCCCTGTTCCCCCTGGTGGAGGAATGCCAGGCGAGGGACCTGGTGATCGTGCAGATAAACCCCATCGTCCGCAATGAGATCCCCCGCAGGGCAGCGGACATCATGAACCGGCTCAACGAGATCACCTTCAACACGAGCCTCATAAAGGAAATACGCTCCCTGTCTTTTCTGAAAAAGATCATCGAACTGGGCAACCTGGAAGAAGAACGGTACAAGGACGCGCTCTTCCACCGCATCAACGCGGACATGGAGCTGGAGCCCCTGGGTGTGTCCAGCAAGGTCAATTCGGAATGGGCGTTTCTCGAGCACCTGCACGACGTGGGGTACAGCATCACCGAAGCCTGGCTCGAGGAGAACTATACGCATCTGGGTAACCGCTCCACCCTCGACATCCAATCGGTCTATCTCCACTGAAGGGGAAATAACCTGTGGCCGATACCGGTTCTTCAGAACAGGAGCAGCGTAAGACGCGCAAGAAAAAGATCCTGAATATCTTGTCCGTCATCCTCCTCGTCCTCGCCACATCTGGTTCCACATGGAGCGCGTATCAGGCCACACGCTGGAACAGTGCGCAGTCAATCAACTTCAGCGAGTCGGCAGTGCTCCATGCGGAAGCTGCCAGAAGAACGAATATCGAGAGCCAGCTCGTGGGTATTGATGTCGGCCTTTTCGTACAGTATGCCGCAGCCTCCTACAGAGGCGACAAACCTTTGGCCGACTTTCTCTTCCAGCGGTTCCGGCCGGAGCTGAAGGCGGCCATCGAGGCATGGCTCAAGACAAACCCACTGAAAAATCCGAATGCCCCGTCATCCCCTTTCGTAATGAAGGAGTATTCCATCAGGGGGTCGGAGCAAACCCTTGCACTGGTGGAAAAATCGGATAAGCTGTTCGAAAAGGCCAAGGATGCAAAGGTGCTCGCAAAAGACTATATCTTCCTCGCCATGCTCTTTGAGCTGGTGCTGTTTTTCTCCAGCTTGGGGGCAAAATTCGAATCCGACGCCGTAGAATCGATCATGCTTTCCTTTTCAGCAGTGTTGTATGCTGTCGGACTCGTGCTCCTTTTCTCTTTTCCCCTGTATTGAACTGTTCGGGTTTTCATATCTGTACATCCCCGCTGCTTCCCGAAGACCAGCCAGTCCTGCATGTCGCATCGGGAATCACAGTTCAGGTTGTACTCGTAGGGAGTCGCACAGAAGGCAGGGCTGTATCCGAAAATCGCGCTTTATCATAATGAAAATGTAATAAATACAATTCATTTTTCCAAGAAACTGAAAGGGTCCAAGAATCCTTCGCCCTGATCCTTTCTTTCAGCTCCCATGTCCCCATCCGTCGAGATACGGCAGAATTGCACCTGCATTATCTGCCGGTACGTGGTATAGAATGAGCCGACCTATCGGGAGAAACGTAAAAGGGCCGCATCGGCACGGCATTTTCCCCGGTGAGAAGCCGGGCAGAATTATCTGCCGGAGGCACATACAACAATGAACACGGCATCGACAGCTCCGAACAAAGGCAAGATCGTTACCATCTGCATCGCCCACCTGTTCAATGACTGGTACATGAATTACGTTCAGACCATGCTGCCGTTCCTGGTGGCTGCCGGATTGAGCGTCAGCAAAGGGGCGTTCCTCGTTTCAGCCTTCACGGTCACCTCTTCCCTTCTGCAGCCTGTTTCCGGATACCTGGTCGACAAGAAGAACCAGCGCTGGATGGTGTTTGTAGGAACACTCTGGATGGCCGTATTACTGAGCCTGATCGGTGTCCTGAGGAGCTTTCCCCTCCTGCTCGTCACCGTGGTCCTTGCAGGTCTCGGGACAGCAGCGTTCCATCCTCAGGCCTCCGCGATGATCTCCTCGGTCAGCGGCGACAGGAGAGGGCTTTCCCAGGCGATCTTCTCTGCTTCGGGAAATGTGGGATGGGCCCTTACCCCTTTGATGGTGGTTCCGTTCGTACAGGCGTACGGCATCGAATCGACCCTGTGGTTCGCCATCCCCGGGGTGCTCGTCGCCGGGCTGCTCTGGTTCAATGCACCGAGAAACGTATCGAGGGCAACGCCTCTCCGCCGAGACGCCCACCCCATTCCCGCCTCTGTCCGGCTGGAGCTCTCGATAGTAGTGCTGGTCGTGGCCTTCCGTTCCCTGGCATATTTCGGGCTGATCTCCTTTCTTCCCCTGTACCTGCAGCAGAGAAACATCTCCCTTCTCGCGGGAAGCCGTCTCCTTTTCGTGATGCTGCTCTCCGGGGCGGTGGGAGGCCTCATATGCGGTTATGTCTCCGACCTCATAGGAAGGAAAATCGTCATCGTCATTTCCCTGCTCGCTGCAAGCCCCCTTCTTTACCTCTTCCTCCATGCGTCCGGTCCTGCAAGCTATATACTGCTTGCCCTTGCCGGGGCATGCCTGCTGGCATCGTTCTCGGTTACCGTGGTGACCGCGCAGGAGATCCTGAGCAGGAATGCGGCCACGGCATCGGGGCTCATGCTTGGCTTCAGCATCGGCATCGGCGGGCTGGGCGTGGGCCTGGTGGGATTGATTGCCGAGCACTCGGGGATCACGTACGTCATCCACCTTCTCACCTGGCTTCCGCTCGTTGCCGGAGTGCTGGCTCTCGGCATAAAGGGGAGAAAAATCCCCAAGGCCCTCTATCCCGGAGGTTAGATTTCAAGGACTTCAATTGACAAGGCTTTTTTCCTGCCTCGTCGAAGTTCCTCTGCCGTGGCTGCCGTGGGGGACAGTCTAAGAGCTCCTCGCCCTGATCCTTTTTGCCAGCTCGTGCGTAGCCTTCTCGAGGTCTTCTTCAGTGATTCCCTTGCTGATGAGAAAGTCCCGATAGAGGATCTTCGCACCCGGCTCGATGCCCGGGATCGGATGCTCTTCGATCTGCCTGGTCAAGTCGAAGACGCCGTTCGCGCGGAGCGCGATCACGCCCTCGTGCAGGGCTACGACCGTGTCTGCCGCCTCGAGATCGTCGAGCCTGTGGGATATGTGGATGATGGTCTTTCCGAGGTCGCCGTTGAGCTCTTCTATGGTTTCGAGAAGGATCTTCCGGTTGACCGGATCGAGCATCACCGTCCCCTCGTCGAGGACCAGCACGTCCGTGTCGAGGGCAAGCTGGCCCGCGAAGACCACCTTTGCGAGCTCTCCGCCGGAGAGCGCGGTCGTGAGCGAGCGCCGCAGGTGCTCTGCGTGGATGACGCTCAGGGCGATGTCGATGCGGGCATTGATCTCCTCCGGTGAAAGCTGCAGGTTTTCCGGGCCGAAGGCGATGTCCTCCTCCACGACGAGGCTCACGATCTGGTTGGCCGGGTTCGCGAGCACGAGGCCGATGCGGCCGGCGTGGGTGTCAACCTGTCCGCTCGAGGGGCGGAGGATCCCCGAGATGAGGTATGCGAGGGTGGTTTTGCCGGAGCCGTTCGGCCCCACGATCCCAAAATAAGAACCGCGGGGCACCGTTATGTCGATACCCCGCAGTACTGGTCTGTCGCGATAAGAAAAGCTTACACCTTTAAGCGTGATCGCCGGATGTGAGCTCTCCCTGCCTCTCAAGACTTCTCTTCTTTGGAAGCTTTCTTTGCCGGCTTGGCCGGTTTCGGCACCGTCCCTACCCATTCGATGATCGCCGTGGGTGCACCGTCGCCTTTCCGGTTCCGGTATTTGAGGACCCTGGTGTATCCGCCGTCACGTCCGTTGAACCTGGGTGCGAGCTCCTTGAAGAGCTTTCCCAGCGCCTCTTTGGAGCGTATATTCCTCTGGGCGAGCCGTATGGCGGCCACGTCTCCCTTTTTCCCGAGGGTGATCATCTTGTCGGCGAGCTTCTTGAGCTCCTTTGCCTTGGCCTCCGTGGTCTCGATCCTCTCGTGGACGATCAGGGAGGTCACGAGGTTCTTCATGAGAGCTGTCTTGTGGTCTGCCTTGCGCCCGAGTTTTCTGCCTGCAATATTGTGATACATCAGTGTCCCCCAGTTCTACTTGCTTTCCTCTTCTTCCATCCTCTTTCTTCTCTCTTCGATCTCTTCGGGAGAAGGCAGATTCGGAATCTTCATGCCGATGTGCAGACCCATCTTCGCGAGCTTCTCCTTGATCTCCTCGAGCGACTTCCTGCCGAAGTTCTTGGTCTTGAGCAGCTCTGCCTCGCTCTTCTGGACGAGCTCGTAGATATAGGTCATGTTCGCGTTCTTCAGACAGTTGGCCGAGCGCACCGAGAGTTCGAGCTCTTCGACGGTCCTGAACAGGTTGTTGTTGAGCTCCCTGTCCTTTTCCTCTTCGATGCTCTGGCGCTCGAGCTCCTCCTCGTGGAAGTTGATGAAGGTGTCCATGTACTCCTTGTTGATCTTCGCCGCATAGGCGAGCGCATCGTCGGGAGCCACGACGCCGTTGGTCCAGACCTCAAGGGAGAGCCTGTCGTAGTCGGTCCTTCTGCCCACGATGGTGGGCGTCACGTTGAACGATACCCTCCGTACCGGTGAGAAGATGGCGTCGACCGCGATCCATCCGTGGGTATCGATTTTCTCCTTGTTGATTTCGGCAGGCACATATCCCCTGCCCCAGTCCACTCTCATCTCCATCTTGAGCGTCATGTCGTTCTCGATGGTTGCGATATGCTGCTCCGGGTTTATCACGTCGATGTTTCCGCCCGTAGAGATGTCCCCTGCAACGACCTCGCACGGTCCCTGCCTCTCAAGGGTGACGATCTGCGGCTTGTCGGTGTGCATCTTGAGGATGACCTTCTTCAGGTTGAGGATGATATCGGTCACGTCCTCATAGATGCCCGGAATGCTCGAGAACTCGTGGAGAACGCCCAGAGACTCATCGAACTTCACCCCGATGATGGCAGATCCATAGAGGGATGATAAGAGAATTCGCCTCAGCGAGTTGCCAATAGTGACGCCGAAGCCCCGCTCCAGTGGCTGGGCATTGAATCGTGCATACGTGTTGGTAAACGTACCCTCCACTATCTCCAACTTGCCGGGTTTTATGATTTCTTTCCAGTTCTTCTCAATCATTCTATTCCCTTGTTTTTTAGTTTATTTTGAATAGAACTCAACGATGAGTGTTTCCTCGACTGCCATGGGGAGATCTTTCCTCTCCGGCAGGGCCTTTACGAGCACCGACTTCGCGTCCGAATTTACCTCCAGCCAGTTCACGAGCCCCCGCTGCTCTCTCAGCTCCAGGGAGTGATTGATGGACTCCAGGGTCTTGCTCTTGTCCTTGACCTTGATCTCGTCGCCGGCTTTGAGGATGTATGAAGGGACGTCGGTCTTGCGGCCGTTCACCACGATGTGTCCGTGGTCCACGAGCTGTCTCGCCTCTGCGCGGGATGCTGCGAAGCCGCTGCGGTAGACGATGTTGTCGAGCCGCATCTCGAGAAGGATGAGCAGGTTTTCACCCGTTGCTCCGCGCTTGCCTTTTGCTATGTCATAATACTTCCGGAACTGGGACTCGGAGAGCCCGTATGTCCTTCTGACCTTCTGCTTCTCTCTCAAGTGTGTGCGGTACTCGCTGGCACGAACCCTGCCCTGGCCATGCTCCCCAGGAGGATACTCCCGCGTTATGACGGCGCATTTGTCGGTATAGCATCGCTGTCCCTTCAGGAAGAGCTTGACCCCTTCCCTCCGGCAAATTTTACAAACTGGGCCTGTATATCTTGCCAAGATTCATCCTCCTTCTGCGTTATACCCTGCGTTTCTTCGGTGGTCTGCAGCCGTTGTGCGGGATCGGGGTGACGTCCTTGATGCCGGTGATGCGGATTCCGCTGGCATTTATCGCCCTCAAGGCAGACTCGCGGCCGCTGCCAGGGCCCTTGATGTAGGCAAATGCGCTCTTCAGGCCCTGTTCCTGGGCCTTCTTGCATGCCTCCTGGGCAGCCATCTGGGCCGCAAAGGGCGTCGACTTCCTCGAGCCCTTGAATCCCTGGGCGCCTGCCGTGGACCATGCAAGGGTGTTGCCCTGCGGGTCGGTGATGGTGACGATGGTATTGTTGAAGGTGGCCTGGATATGGACCACGCCTTCGGTTATATCTTTTCTGAGCTTTTTCCTGCTCGTCTTCTGTCTCGCTTTTGCCATGTAAGCTTCTCCTTAAGCGGCTATTTCTTCTTGCCCACGACAAGCCTTCTCGGGCCTTTTCTCGTCCGTGCATTGTTGTGGGTGTGCTGACCGCGGACCGGCAGCCCCTTGCGGTGGCGCAGCCCCCGGTAGCTCGCGATGTCCATGAGCCTGCGAATGTTCATGGTAACCTCGCGCCTCAGGTCGCCTTCCACAGTGAAGTTCTTGTCGATGTAGTCCCTGATGGCGGCAATGTCCTGCTCGGTCAGGTCGTCGCTCTTCTTTCCGGGATCGATATCCAGAGAAGCCACTATTTCCGATGCCCGAGTTCTGCCAATGCCGTAGATATAGGTCAGAGCAATACTGATGGGCTTATTGCGCGGTAAGTCCACTCCTGCGATTCTTGCCACAGCTCGCCTCCTTAACCCTGTCTCTGATTATGCCGGGGATTCTTGCAGATGACGCGGATATGGCCGTGCCTCTTGATGACCTTGCAGTCCCGGCAGCGTTTCTTGACTGATGCATTAACTTTCATTTTCCATTCCCATCCTATTTTGATCTGTATACGATCCTGCCCTTTGACAGATC
This sequence comes from Deltaproteobacteria bacterium, assembly GCA_029547185.1. GTDB lineage: Bacteria > Desulfobacterota > Desulfomonilia > UBA1062 > UBA1062 > Phosphitivorax. Next base: position 9,462 of record JAKPPU010000095.1, read on the forward strand.
ATAGGGCGATATCTCCACCTGAACCTTGTCGCCCGGCAGAATCCGTATGTAGTGCATTCTCATCTTTCCGGAGATGTGAGCAAGAATCTCATGACCGTTTTCGAGCTGTACCTTAAACATGGCATTGGGAAGGGGCTCGATCACAACCCCTTCGGTCTCGATTACATCTCTCGCCATACTGCTTTAAGCCCCTATTGCCTTTGCTATTGCTTTCTGAACGTCTTCCATGCTCATGGTTCCATCGACCTTCCGGACGACGTTCGCCTTGCCGTAGTACTCGATAAGCGGGGAGGTCTGGCCGTGGTAGGTCGTAAGCCTGTCCCTGATGGTGGCCTCCTTGTCGTCATCCCTCAAGTAGAGGTCGCCTCCGCACTTGTCACATACCCCGTCCTTCTTGGGAGCGTCGAACTTCACGTGGTGCATGTAGCCGCAGCCTTTGCAGGTGCGCCTGCCGGTGAGCCTCTCGACGAGGAAATCGTCGGGCACCTCGATCACGACCACGTGGTCGAGCTTGGTTCCCATGTCGCTCAAGAGCCCGTCGAGGGCCTTTGCCTGCTCGAGCGTTCTCGGGAACCCGTCGAGGACGAATCCCTTCTTCGCATCGGGCTTCTGGAACCTCTCCCTCACGACGCCGATTACAACGTCATCGGGTACCAGTGCTCCCTTGTCCATATATTCCTTGGCCTTCTTCCCCATGGGAGTGCCTTCCTTCACGGCGGCCCTGAACATGTCTCCCGTCGAGATCTGGGGAACGCCCAGCCTGTCGATCATTCTCTTTGCCTGTGTTCCTTTTCCTGCCCCCGGTGGTCCTATTAAGATGATATTCATAGAATTCTCCCCTCGTAGTATTTTGTCCGCTATCTTCTCGATTTGATGCGGCCGGTTTTCAGCAGCCCGTCATACTGCCGGGAAATCAGGTGCGACTCTATCTGCGACATCGTATCCAGCGCCACGCCGATGACGATCAGCAGCGAGGTGCCGCCGAAATAGAACGGTACGTTCATCTTGCCGATGAGGATCATGGGGAGCGCGCAGACTACGGAAAGATAGATGGCCCCCACGAAGGTCAGCCTCGAAAGCACCTTGTCGAGGTATTCGGCAGTTGTCTTGCCGGGCCGGATGCCGGGCACGTACCCGCCGTGCTTCTTCAGGTTATCCGATACGTCCACCGGGTTGAAGACGACCGCGGTGTAGAAATAGGTGAAGAAGACGATGGCGATGACGTAGATGACGTTGTACAAAATCCCTCCCGGGTTCATGGCGCTTGCCACGGCCTTCATGCCGTAGACGTTCGGGAAGAACTGGGCTATGGTCGCCGGGAAAACGATGATCGACGAGGCGAAGATCGGCGGGATAACGCCCGAGATATTGATCTTCAAGGGCAGGTGCGTGCTCTGCCCGCCGTAGACCCGCCGTCCCCGAATCTGCTTCGGGTACTGGATGGGGATCCTGCGCTGGGCCGTCTCCATGAACACGATCCCGGCAATGACCAAGAGCATGAACACCACCAGGAAGATGAGGGCGAAGATGGACAGCTCTCCGCTGCCCGTCAGCCGGACGGTGTTGTAGATCGCAACAGGCAGGCTCGCCACGATGCCGGCGAAGATGATCAGCGATATCCCGTTGCCGATCCCGCGCTCGGTGATCTGCTCGCCGAGCCACATGAGGAAGCAGGTCCCGGTGGTCATGGTGATCACGGCCGTGAGTCGGAAGCCCCAGCCCGGGAACAAGACGACCGGCTCGCCTCCCGGCCCGGTCATCTGCTCGACGCCGAATGCCATAAAGTAGCTCTGGATGAGGCAGAGTACGACCGTGAGGTACCGCGTGTACTGGGTGAGCTTGTGCTTGCCGGCGGCACCTTCTTTCTGAAGCTGCTCGAAGGTCGGATGCACCATGCCTAAGAGCTGGACGATGATCGATGCGCTGATGTAGGGCATGATGCCGAGTGCGAAGATCGAAAGCCCCCGCAAGCCTCCGCCCGAGAACATATCGAACATGGCGAGCAAGGTACCCTTCTGCTGCTCGAACCACTCGGCCATAATAGCGGAATCGATCCCCGGCGTGGGAATATGGATGCCTATCCTGTACACGAGCAGCATGGCGAGCGTGAAGAGAATGCGCTTCTGAAGCTCAGGAACCTTGCCGATATTGTCAAAACCGTACGCCACGTATCACCCCTTATATCACTTCGAATGAGCCGCCCGCCTTGACGATCTTGTCGAGGGCAGACTGTGACGCCTTGTCGAGCCTTACGGTCAGAGCGACCGCAATGTCGCCTTGGGCCAGGAGCTTCACCGACATGTCGGAAGAGCGGATCTTGCCCTTAAGCTTGAGCGCTGCGAGGTCCACGACGCTTCCGGCCTCGAAGTCGGCCAGGTCCTTGATATTGATGACGGCGTATTCCCTGCGGAAGGGGTTCTTGAAGCCCCTCTTGGGAAGCCTGCGGTAGATGGGCATCTGGCCGCCCTCAAACCAACCGGGGACCGATGCTCCGGATCTGGCCTTCTGTCCCTTGTGCCCGCGGCCGCTCGTTCCGCCCCGGCCGGAGGCGTTGCCGCGGCCGACGCGTTTGATCTTCTTCTTCGAGCCCGGGGCCGGAGTCAAATTCGACAGGTTTATCATTGCTCTATCTCCTCCCACGTGAGCAGGTGGGAAACCTTCCTGATCGCGCCTTTCGTGGCATCGCTGTTGGGCAGAATCCTCGAGCGCCCGCGCCTCTTCAGCCCGAGGGCCGCTACGGTCGCCCGCTGATCCTTGGTGCTGCCGCTGACGGATCGCTTCAGGGTAACTTTTATCTTGTCAGCCATTGTGCCGTCCTCGCTTCTCTTCAGTAAGTTCAGCTCGCCGCGCCGAGGGCAATGCCTCTCTTCTGCTCGACGTGCTCTTTCGTTTCCATGTTCAGCAAGGCGTTGAAGGTGGCGCGGATGACGTTGTTGTGATTTCTGGAGCCCAGGGTCTTGGCAACCACGTTGCGAAGCCCTGCCGCCTCCAGAACCGCACGCACCGCGTTCCCTGCGATGATGCCCGTACCGGGTGCCGCCGGCTTGAGAACAACCTGTGAAGAACCGAACTCTCCCACCATGGCATGGGGCACCGTACCTTCGATGATCGGGACCTGCACCATGGATTTCTTGGCCACTTCGTAGCCTTTCCTGATGCTGATGGCAACTTCCTTTGCCTTCCCGATACCGTGGCCCACATTGCCGTTTCCGTCTCCCACGACAACGAGCGCGCTGAAACGGAACCGCTTGCCGCCTTTGACGACCTTTGCGACGCGGTTGATGTATACGACCTTATCTATTAACTGTTCAGTCTCTTCAAAGTTTTCTCTGTCTATCCTTGCCAACGCTCATCTCCTTGTTTAAAACTTCAGTCCGAAGGCCCTCGCGCCCTCGGAGAGGGCCTTGATCTTTCCGTGATACTTGTATCCGCCGCGGTCGAATACCACCTTCTCGATGCCTGCTGCCTTTGCCTTCTGCGCCAGAAGCTCGCCCACCTGCTTGGCCGTCTCGATGGTGAAGCCTTTCGTCTTGCCCTTCATCTCGGGGCTCAGGCTCGATGCGGCAACCAGGGTCACACCCTTGGTGTCGTCGATAATCTGGGTGTATATATTGCTGTTGCCCCTGTAAACGCTCAATCTGAGCCTTTCCGGGGTGCCCTGTATTTTCTTGCGGATCCGCGATTTCCGATATTCTCTCGCTTCCTTGGTGCCTTTCCTAGCCACAGCACATCTCCTTCACTTGTTTACTTGGGGACCCCTAGCCCTTTGCCACGCTCTTGCCCGGCTTGATCCGTACCACCTCATCGATGTACCGGATCCCCTTGCCCTTGTACGAATCCGGTTTCCTGATGCTCCTGATCTCGGCGGCGATGTTCCCCAGCTGCTCCTTGTCGATGCCGGAGAGCTCGATCACGCCGTCCTTGGAGACGGTTCCGCTCACGCCTTTGGGCAGGGCGTACTCCTTGGGCTTCGAATAGCCGACGTTCAGGACCAGGGTGCTGCCCTTCATCTCTCCCCTGTAGCCTACGCCCACGATCTTGAGTCTCTTTACAAAGCCGTCGGTGACACCCACGACCATGTTGTTCACGAGCGTCCGGAGCAGCCCGTGAAAGGCCTGCGTCTTTCTCTCTTCGTCGCGGGGCACGAGTTTGAGGACGCCGTCCTCCTGCTTGATCTCGATATTCCCGACGCGCTTTCTGCTCAATTCACCCTTGGGTCCCTTCACCTTGACTTCGTTGTCACCGATGGTGACGGTCACGCCCTTGGGAATGGGAATGGGCATCTTTCCAATTCTAGACATCGATCAACTCCTCACCAGACCCTGATTAGTTCCTCTCCGCCCACATGATTGGCTCTCGCCTTGTGGTCGGACATGATCCCTTTTGAGGTACTCACAATGGAGATACCGAGTCCTTTCCTCACCTGCTGGATCTCGTCGGCCTTCTTGTAAATCCTGCGGCCGGGCTTCGATACCCGCTCAATACCCGTGATCACGTGGCGTGAATTGAAGTACTTCAGGCTGACCCTGATCAATCCCTGCTTCTGGTCATCGATGACCTTGTATCCCTTGATGTACCCTTCCTTGAGAAGGATCTCGGCGATATCGATCTTCACCTTCGATGCCGGGATGTCGACGCTCTCTTTGAATGCCTGCGCGGCATTCCTTATCCTTGTGATCATATCCGCTATCGGATCAGTATGCATCCTTCGTACTCCTCTACCAGCTTGATTTCTTGAGGCCGGGAATCTCGCCCCTCATCGCGAAGTTTCTCAAGCATATCCTGCAGATGCCGAACTTGCGATAATACCCGTGGGGCCTGCCGCACAGGGCACACCGGTTGTAGTTCCTGACCTTGAATTTTTTCGGCCTCTGCTGCTTTGCTATCATGGATTTTTTTGCCATAGCGACTCTCTCCACCTATTTCCTGAATGGCATACCGAATGCTGTCAAGAGGCTTCTGGCCTCATCATCCGTGGCTGCTGTGGTGACCACCGTTATATTCATTCCCCTGAGCTTGTCAATGGAATCGTATTCAATTTCAGGGAATACGGACTGATCGTTCAAGCCCAGCGTATAGTTGCCGCGGCCGTCGAAACCCTTCGCGGATATTCCGCGGAAGTCTCTCACACGGGGAAGGACCGCATTGATGAGCCTGTCGAGGAACTCGTACATGCGATCCCCGCGCAGGGTCACCATGGCGCCTATTGGCATGCCTTCCCTGAGCTTGAAGGATGCGATCGACTTGCGGGCCTTCGTGACGACAGGCTTCTGTCCGGAGATGAGGGTGAGCTCCTCAACCGCCTTGTCGATGATCTTGACATCCGCCACGGCCTCGCCGAGCCCCATGTTGACGACGACCTTCTTGAGCTTGGGGATCTCGTTGACGTTCCGGTATCCGAACTCTTCTCTCAAGCCCGGTACAACTTCCTTCTCGTAAAATTCCTTCAACCTTGCCATTTATCCTAACCTCATTTATCCAGCTCTTCTCCGCACTTCCTGCAGACCCTGACCTTCTTGCCGTCATCGTGGCGCTTGAAGCCGATGCGCACACCTTTCTTGCACTTGGGGCATACAGGCGCGACGTTGGAGGCATCGATGCTCGCCTCTTTCTCGATAATGCCTCCCTGAGAGCTCTGCTGATTGGGCTTCTGATGCTTCTTGATCATGTTCACCCGCTCGACGAACACTCTTCCCTTCTTATTCACTACACGCAATACCTGGCCCTGCTTGCCTTTGTTCTTCCCGGCGAGGACCACCACGGTATCGCCCTTCTTGACTCTTTCCATGGGGTGCTTTTCCATACCGTTACCTCTAGAGTACTTCCGGGGCGAGCGATGCGATCTTCATGAAGTTCTTCGCCCTCAATTCCCGGGCGACGGGGCCGAAGATACGCGTTCCGACAGGCTCGTTCTGGTTGTTCAGAATCACCGCCGAGTTCTCGTCGAACCGTATGGAGGAACCATCGCTCCGCTTGTGGGTTCTCGTTGTCCTGACCACGACTGCCTTGACCACATCACCCTTCTTCACCTTGGAACGGGGTATGGCCTCCTTGACACTGCAGACGATGATATCTCCCAACGAGGCATATCGTCTCCGGGACCCGCCCAGCACCTTGATGCACATGAGCTCTTTCGCCCCGGAGTTGTCCGCGACCTTGAGCCTTGTCTGCTGCTGAATCATTGCTCGCCTCCACCTTTCCCGCTATTCCTGCCGCTCCAGTATGCTCACGACCCGCCAGTTCTTGTCCTTGCTTAAGGGTCTGCACTCCTGTATCAACACCTTGTCGCCCACCCTGCACTCGTTCTTCTCGTCGTGGGCCTTGAACTTGGACCGTCTGCGGATATACTTCTGGAATGTAGGATGCTTCTCCAGCCTCTCCACGGTCACCACAACCGTCTTGTCCATCTTGTCGCTGGTGATCGTCCCTATGAGTTCATGTTTCGTGGACTTGTCCGTCATGACGCCTTCTCCCGGAGGATGGTATTTATCCGTGCCACGTCGCGGCGCAGCTTGCTGATGAGGCTCTTGTTGTCAAGCTGGCCAGTGGAATTCTTGAAGCGAGCGTTCATGAGATCGAGAGCCATCTTCTTCTTCATCTCATTCAAGTCGCCGACACTCTTTTCACGCAACTCTTTAGCCTTCATGGAGACCCTCCCGAACGACGAAGCCTGTCTTGATCGGCAGCTTGTGCGCAGCAAGGCGGAAGGCCTCTTTGGCGAGTTCGATGCTTACCCCGTCCATCTCGAAGAGGATTCTTCCCGGCTTGATCACCGCCACCCACTCCTCGGGCGCTCCCTTGCCCTTTCCCATTCTCGTCTCGGCGGCCTTCTTGGTGATGGGCTTGTCAGGGAATACCCTGATCCATACCTTGCCTCCGCGCTTGATATGCCTGGTAATGGCGATACGGGCCGCCTCTATCTGCCGCGAGGTTACCCAATCGGGCTCGAGCGCCTGGAGACCGTAGGTCCCGAAAGAGACCTTCGAGCCTCTCTCCGGCCGTCCTCTCATGCGACCCCGCTGTACTTTCCTGTGTTTGACCTTGTTCGGCTGCAGCATTGCTCAAATCTCCCTTATACGGTCGCTTCTTCCTGCTTCTTCATGATCTCGCCGTGGAATACCCAGACCTTCACGCCGATCACGCCGTAGATGGTGTAGGCCTGCGAGAAGCCGTAATCCACATCGCTGCGCAGGGTATGAAGCGGAACCCTTCCTTCGCGGTACCATTCGCTCCTGGCGATCTCGGCCCCGGCAAGACGGCCCGCACAGGCCACCTTGATGCCCTGGGCGCCCATCCTCATTGCCTGAGTGACGGCCCTCTTCATTGCCCGCCTGTAAGCGACACGCCTCTCGAGCTGGCTCGAAATGCCGTCGGCGATGATCTGGGCATCGGTCTCGGGCCTGCGGACCTCTTTGATCTCGAGCATGATCTCCTTGTCCACGAACTTGGCCAGATCGTTCTTCAGCTGTTCGGCGCCCTGGCCCTTCCTTCCGATGACAAGGCCCGGCCTGCCCGTGTAGATGACGAGCTTCACCTTGTTCGCAGCCCTCTCGATGATGATGTTCGAGATGCCGGCATGCGCCAGGTTTTTCGTCACGAACACGCGGATCTTCCTGTCTTCGACCAGAAGGTTGCCGAAGCCTTTCTCGGCATACCACTTCGCCTTCCAGTCCTTGGTTACTCCGAGCCGAAACCCATACGGATGAATCTTCTGTCCCACCTGGTACCCCTTTCCTATAACTCGTCTAGCACAACGGCTATGTGGCTTGTTCTCTTCAAAATACGCGTCGCTCTCCCCTGCGCACGGGGCATGAACCTCTTCAAGGTGAAGCCCCCGTCGACCTGGATGGACTTCACATAGAGGTTGTCCACATCGACGAGTCCGGTCTGCATGGCATTCGCCACTGCCGAATTCAGCACCTTGGCAATGATGCGGGCCCGCTTGGTCCCCATGAGACCCAGTGTCCTCAAGGCATCGGCAATCGGCTTGTTGCGGACCATGTCGGCAACGAGCCTCGTCTTCTGAGGAGAAACCCTTGTGTGCCTCAATACTGCCCTTGCTTCCATCTCTAGTGCCCCTTCTTCTGTGACTTCCTGTCTCCTGCATGCCCGAAGAACGTCCGGGTCGGGGAGAATTCACCGAGCTTGTGGCCGATCATCTCCTCGGTCACGTACACGGGTACGAACTTTTTTCCATTATGGACGGCGAACGTGAGCCCGACAAACTCCGGAAGAATGGTGGACCTGCGGGACCACGTCTTGATCACCTTTCGGCTCCCGCTTTCCTGGGCGGAGAGCACCTTCTTCAGAAGATGATCGTCTACAAAAGGTCCTTTTTTCAGTGAACGGGCCACGGTTACTTCCTCCTCTTCACGATGTATTTGTTCGAGGTCTTCTTGTTCTTGCGGGTCTTGTGCCCTTTGGTGGAGATACCCCACGGGCTGACCGGATGATTTCCCTTGACCCTGCCTTCGCCGCCGCCGTGCGGATGGTCCACCGGATTCATGGCGACCCCTCGAACCGTGGGTCTGATTCCCATCCAGCGCTTTCTTCCCGCCTTGCCGATGGTGATGTTGGAGTGGCTGGAGTTGCCGACCTGCCCGACCGTCGCCTTGCACTCGGCAAAGACCTTTCTCACCTCTCCGGAGGGCATCTTGAGCTGGACGTAGTCGCCTTCCTTGGCCAGTACCTGGGCATAGGCCCCGGCAGACCTGATGAGCTGTCCGCCCTTGCCGGGCTTGAACTCGACGTTGTGAACGAAGGTTCCGAGCGGCATGCCCTTCAGGGAAAGGACGTTGCCCGGCCTGATATCCGCGTCTTCCGCCGCGATCACCGTGCTCCCGACGGCAAGCCCTTCGGGCCATATGATGTAGCGCTTCTCGCCGTCCGCATACTGGATGAGCGAGATCCTCGCAGAGCGGTTCGGATCGTATTCAATGGTCGTCACCTTGCCGGGAATGCCTATCTTGTCGCGCTTGAAGTCGATGATGCGGTACAGCCTCTTCGAGCCTCCCCCCTGATGCCTCACCGTGACACGTCCGAGGTTGTTGCGGCCGCTCTTTTTCTTGAGCCTCGTCGTGAGCGACTTCTCGGGATCGGTCTGCGTGATCTCCTCGAAGGTGGAGACGGTCATGGACCTCAAGCCGGCTGATGTTGGTTTGAAACTCCGTATACTCATGTTCTATACCCCTTCGTAAAACTCGATGCTCTCACCGGCCCTCAACTTCACGATGGCCTTTTTCCAGGCCGGCCGCTTGTAGCTGTGCTGGCGGAAGCGTTTCTGCTTGCCGTCCACGTTCATGGTCCTGACGTTTTCGACGTGGACATTGAAGAGCGCCTCGATTGCCTGCTTGATCTCGATCTTGTTGGCATCCCTGGAGACGGCGAACATCACCTGGTTCGCCTCCTGGCGAAGCATGGTGCCTTTCTCGGTAACGATGGGCCTCTGTATGATCTGCGTGTAGTCCTTCATGATTTGAGCCTCTCTTCGATATACTGGACCGCTTCGAGGTCCAGAACCAGGCCCTTGTATTTGAGAATGTCGTAGATGTTCAGCCCGCGGACATCGAGCATCTTCGACGAGCTCACGTTCCTCGATGCCATCGAGATGTCCTTGTTCATGTTCCCGATGACGACGAGAGAGTTCTCCATTCCCAGCGCCCCAAGCGCACCCGCGTACAGCTTGGTTTTGGGCTGCTCAAGGGAGATCGCGTCCACGACCTTCATCACGTTCTCGGTGAGCTTCATGGTGAGCGCGCACCTGAGCGCCTGATTCCTTACCTTCTTGGGCAGCTTCCTCGCATAGTTCCTTCCGTTGGGACCGAAGACGACTCCGCCGTGTCTCCAGACGGGGGAACGGTTCGAGCCGGAGCGGGCCCTGCCGGTGCCTTTCTGACGGAACGGCTTCACGCCTCCGCCCGAAACCTCGGCTCTCGTCTTGGTCTTTGCCAACCCTGCCCTTCTGTTCGCGAGCTGCCATACGACGACATCGTGGAGCAGGTGCGGCTTCATCTCGGCTGCGAAGACCGCATCGCTCAAGTCGATCTCTCTTACCTTCTCTCCGGATATGTTGTAGACATCAACCGTCGGCATCACTACACCCCTTGCTTCCTCAGTAAGACGAGCTGGCCTCTTGCGCCGGGCACTGCGCCTTTTATGATGATCAGGTTCTCATCCGGCAGGACGTCGACCACCTCGAGATTTTTCACGGTGACACGCTCGTCCCCCAGATGCCCTGCCATTTTCTTACCTCTCTGGACCTCGCCGGGGTCAGTAGCACTTCCGATCGAGCCGGTCTCCCTCAGGATGAGCGATCCGTGCGACCCCGGGAGGCCGCCGAATCCGTGCCTCTTGGTGACGCCTGCGAATCCTTTTCCCTTCGAAGTGCCGGTGATCCTGATCTTCTCGCCCTTTGCAAAGAGACCGTCCACCTTTATCTCCTGGCCCACCTCGAGTCCGGCGACGTCATCGCAGGGCACCTCTCTCATATAATAGAAGTAGCCCGCTCCTGCCTTGACCTGGTGGCCCTTGACGGGCTTGTTCACCCGCTTCTCCTTCTTGGGCTCGAAGCCGAGCTGAATGGCATTGTAGCCGTCCCTGTCCTCGATCTTCTTCTGCATGACATAACAGGGGCCGGCCTGGATGACGGTAACAGGGACCATCTCCCCCTTTTCATTGAAGACCTGGCTCATTCCGAGCTTTTTTCCTAAGATTCCCTTAACCATGGTCAACTCCAACCTTCCCTAGAGCTTGATCTCTACATCTACGCCTGCAGAGAGATCCAACTTCATGAGTGAATCAACCGTCTGCTGGGTCGGATCGAGGATGTCGAGAAGCCTCTTGAAGGTGCGGATCTCGAACTGATCCCTGGATTTCTTGTCAACATGCGGAGACCGCAGAACCGTATACTTCTCGATCTTGGTCGGAAGCGGGATGGGCCCTGCCACCCTGGCGCCTGTCCTCCGTGCTGCGTCAACTATTTCCTGTACAGACTGATCGATCAGCTTATGATCGAAGCCTTTCAATCGTATGCGTATCCTCTGGGTCTCCATGTTCCTTGCTCCTGTTCTCCTACTCGATGACTTTGACGATGACGCCGGAGGCGACGGTTCTGCCGCCCTCCCGGATAGCGAAGCGCAGCCCCTCGTCCATGGCAATGGGCTGGATGAGCTTCACTTCCATGGTCACGTTATCCCCGGGCATCACCATCTCCACCCCCTCGGGCAGAGCAATGTCACCCGTCACGTCCGTCGTCCGAAAATAAAACTGCGGACGATACCCGGTGAAAAACGGCGTATGACGTCCGCCCTCTTCCTTCTTCAACACGTATACCTCGGATGAAAACCTCGTGTGCGGCGTGATCGATCCCGGATGCGCCACAACCTGGCCTCTCTCCACTTCCTCTCTCTTCGTCCCGCGCAGCAGCACCCCGATGTTGTCACCTGCTCGACCCTCGTCCAGCGTCTTCCTGAACATCTCTACTCCCGTGCATACCGTCTTCTGCGTCGGCCTGATCCCTACGATCTCCACCTCTTCTCCCGTCTTGATCACCCCACGCTCTACCCGGCCCGTCACAACCGTGCCGCGCCCGGATATCGTGAAAATGTCCTCTACAGGCATCAGGAACGGCTTGTCGATGTCCCTCGTCGGCTCGGGAATGTACGCGTCAACCGCATCCATGAGCTCAAAGATGCACTTCGCATCCGGAGAGTCGGGATCGTCCGTCTCCATCGCCTTCAACGCACTCC
>JAKPPU010000102.1 GCA_029547185.1 Deltaproteobacteria bacterium
ATCATCCGGCCGACCTCGGTATCCCCGTTGGCGGAGATGGTGCCGATCTGCTCGATCTCTTTCTTGTCCTCGACCGACTTGCTCATCTTCTTGAGCTCTTCAACCACGAGGGCCGTTGCCTTGTCCACGCCGCGCTTCAAGCTCATGGCATTCATTCCCGCGGCCAGATACTTGAGGCCCTCGGTGTAGATAGCCTGGGCCAGGACCGTGGCAGTGGTCGTCCCGTCGCCGGCTACGTCCGATGTCTTCGAGGCCACTTCCTTGACCATCTGTGCGCCCATATTCTCGAACTTGTCCTTGAGTTCGATCTCTTTGGCAACGCTTACACCGTCCTTGGTGACATTCGGCGCACCGAAGGTCTTGTCTAGGATGGCGTTCCTGCCCTTGGGGCCGAGCGTTGCCTTCACTGCATCAGCGAGCTTGTTCACGCCGGCGAGCATCTTTGTCCGAGCTTCTTCGCTATAGATTATCTTTTTTGCACTCATCGTTATTCCCCCCTTATTTTTCCACGATTCCCAGGATATCGTCTTCCTTCATGATGAGGTATTCATCGCCTTCGAGCTTGACCTCGGTGCCTGAGTATTTGGAAAAGAGGACCTTGTCGCCCTTTTTCACGTCCATGGGGAGCACCGTGCCGTCCTCTGTCTTCTTGCCTTTGCCCACAGCGATCACCTTGCCGATCTGCGGCTTTTCCTTGGCAGTGTCAGGGATGATGATCCCGCCGGCGGTTTTCTCCTCTTCTTCGATCCGTTGTACGATTATCCGATCCTGCAATGGCCGTATTTTCATCATTTACCCCCTAATAATGAACTGTTAGCACTCCCTAACGGTGAGTGCTAATACTCGATAGGTGAAAAATTATTTCCTGTCAACTCCTGATTAATACTGGCCATGATAAATATTCCCGGATAGAAGATGAAAAACGATCTCAAGCTCATGATTATTAATGCAGAAATGAAAAAATGAAGGGGAATAAGGTATTTCTTCACTGTCGAGCTCGAAGGGCCGGAGGATGCTGCTTCTTGCGGATCCAGAGCAGGGAGTGCAGGTCTATGTGTTATTTATTCACACTCACCCGAGCATTTTCACGAACGGTCCTATCCTGGCCTACAGCAGGCTCGAATCTGTTCAGGAGGACGAGGAAGGTGCCCATGGTATGAGAAGCCTCGATCTTGAGGACATCTTTATCCTGATCTGCGGAAAGATATATTTTGACATCGGCAGGCTTCTTTTTCTCGCCCGACTTGCTCTTGTCGGCATCCAGCGGCTTTGCCGTGGGAACGATTACCCAGGTGTCCCGTTTCCCGCCGGGCATCTCAATGGAAGTTTTGCCGATGCACTTGAGACAGAGCTCGTAGCGTTTTTTCCCGGTGTAGACGACAAAAAGATGCTCTGCCCCGATCTTCCAGTCGAATCCCCGTGCCAGGTAGGTTGCCGAAAAGGGGTCCATCGTATCCTTGTTCGAGTTAACCTTTCGAACCTCGTCATCGGGGGGCTCTCCCTTTTTGATGACCCTCTCCGACGTCCGGATCGTTCCGTCACCCTGGAACTTTATGAGGATGTCCTTCTCGGTGGACTTGACCTTCTGCGTTATCTTCGTTTCGAGCGGGGATACGGTATCGATGTCGGTGATGTTCTCACCCCGATAGCGGATCTTGTACACATAGTCGATCTTGTCATTGGTTTTTGCATAAACCTGCATTTTGTACAGCTCGCCGTCACGAAGGATCGATATGGATGCAGACCCGATGTTCATCCTGTTGAATTCGAAACAGTAATAGTAGGTGCCGAGGCGGGGCTGGAAGCTCGAATCGTTCTGTGATCCGGAAGGATTCCCGGACATCTCCTGATTGATAGAGTGAACGGGCTCGGATGACCCCACAACCATCAGGGCAGCCGAAATCAGGATCATCAAACGCTTCATCTTCGCTCTCACCATGATGACCGCCTCCTGTCCATTCCCCTTCTGCGAAGTGCATTGTCATGACTCGGATGAAAAGGATAGAGCAACAAACATACCATGCCAATACTCCGTAATGGTGATGGATGGAGAACGAGGCTGCATGCGGTTCGGCCCGTTTACAGGCTCTCCTTCGACGAAGCGCTGGTTGTCACTGAACTGTTGCAGGAATGATACAGAGAGAATCATGCCGGAGCTGTTCTGTCATGTCGGATTGATCCGGATCAACTGACCGTACCGCTCAGAGGCTGGATGATATCGTCGTTTTCCGGCCGGAGCTGCGGCATGATGTCGAGGATGCATTCCATCTGGCCGGTAACGATGATGTCGTCTCCTGCACTGAGAACGTCTTCACCGCCGGGATTGAGGATGACCTCTTCTCCCCGGTGTATCGCCAGGATGCTGACGCGAAAGCGCTTTCTCAGCTCGAGCTCGGCGAGGCATTTGCCGGCCGCCATGCTGCCTTTCTTCACTTTGAGGGTCGAGATCTTGAAATCGGGGATATAGAGCTCGAGGTGCGATCCTGTCGTTGCGTTCCCGGAGAGGCTTCTGAGCATCTGGTAGCCTCCTGACCTCAGATCCGCGATCATGCGCTCGATCTCGTCTCTCGGTATGAGGTATTCTGACAGGGCGTGCGAGAAGATCTCGATGGACGTTTCGTATTCCTCGGGAATGACCTCATCCGCGCCCAGACCATACAGGGGTTTGACCTCCGTGACGAAGCGGGTGCGGGCGATGATGTGGACCTTCGGATTGAGATTCCTGGCCAGAGAGGTGATCTTCCTCGCCGCAGGGACATCGGGAATGGCGATGACCAGGACCCGTGCCCTGCTTATGCCGACGTGGCTCAGGACGGCCTCCTGGGTGGCGTCGCCGTAGTAGATCGGCTCCCCGGCCTTACGCTCCGTATGCACCGTGTCAGGGTTTATCTCGAGGATCGCATAGGGGATCCCGGCCATTCTGGCTGCCTTCGAAACATTCCTCCCGTTGATCCCGTACCCTACCACGATGAGGTGGTCCGTGTATTTCGCTGCATCGCCGTTTAAGGCCATGATCCCGGAAGGCATCATGGCGTGCTTGAATCTTTCGGGCAGAGGGAGGTTCATGAACCAGTCCGCGATCCGGCCCGATACGCTCATGACGAACGGGGTCGCTGCCATGGTGATGAGGGACGTCGCGAGGAACAGCTGATAGTGGGTGGCGCTCAGCAGGCCGTTGTCGAATCCGGATTTCCCCAGTACGAAGGAAAACTCACCGATCTGTGCAAGGGCAAGGCCCACGAGAACGCTTATGCGCAGAGGGAATCCGAGTCCGAAGACCGTGAGCGACCCGGCGACGAACTTGAGGAAAATCACTCCCAATACCAGCAGGGCGATGAGCCATAGGTGCTGGAGAAGGAAGGGAACGTCGAGCAGCATGCCGATCGATATGAAGAACACGCTCACGAAGACATCCCGGAAGGGAAGGACCCTTCCCAGAGCGTCATGGCTGAACTCGGACTCGGATATGATGAGCCCGGCCAGGAAGGCGCCCAGCGCGAGGGAGAGGCCAAGAGAATAGGTGAGCCATGCCACGCTCATGCAGATGAGGATGATGCTCATGAGGAAGAGCTCGCTGTTCCTCGTTCCGGCAACGAGGCGCAGCAGCGCGGGAACGATCCACCTGTAGCCGACGAAGAAGAGCACGATCAGGACTATCCCCTTGGTCAAGAAGAGGAGAGGGGACCCCGGCAAATGGGCATATGAGCCTGACAGAAAGGGAATGGCGAGCATGATGGCCAGGACGGATATGTCCTGGAAAATGAGGATCGCCAGGGTGCTCTTTCCCTGGGGAGAGGTCGTCTCGGCCCGCTCGTCGAGGATCTTGAGCACGATGGCGGTGGAGCTTAAGGACACGAGGAGGGACAGGAATATCGACTCGGCGAAGCTGAAGCCCAGGGACAGGACAGCGGCAAAGCTTAAGACAGAGGTGAAGACCATCTGGATGGTTCCGCCGAGGAATACGTATTTCTTGACCTGGAGGAGTCCTTTGAGCGAAAACTCGATGCCGATGGTAAAGAGCAGGAGAACGACCCCGAATTCGGATACGAGCTCGACCTGACTGCTTGAATGTATGAGCTTCAATCCTGCAGGGCCCGCGAGTATGCCGGTCAGGAGAAAGCCGATGATCGAGGGAACGCGCAACCGTAAGAAGAGCAGGAGAACTGCGATCGAAAGCGCAAAAACCGTAATGAGATTGCTCAGGAATGCCGTGTCCATATGGTCGAAAATCCTAACCCGAAAAGGTCAAATATACAAGGAATGAGAATTCCTTCAAATTTTGTAAGCACTTGAGCCGTGGACATGATGGTCCTATCGTACAGTATATGGACACAAATAAATTTAATTTCGGGGACCTTAAGAAGAGAGAAGCCTGCCGCACCGAATCGTCGGACGTCCTTCGCCGGTGCCGCCATCCCGGAGCAGGCGACAACCTTCAAGACAGGCTGTTCCTCTATCTCTTGAGAGACTGCTCAAGAATGCCTGCAAGCCTGGGCGAGTGCATTCATGAGGACCCCTATATCAGCATCCGGCGCTGCCATATTCGCTCATCGTCAGCCCGGTTGCCGGAGAGCCTGAAAGGCTCCTCGGTCGCTTAACGGAGAACGGGTCAAGATATGGAATACTGCACAGTCAGGGATACCATCGAGCTTCTGCATATAGACGAGCGTTTCATCACAAAGATGGAAAGGGAAGAGATCATCTCGGTGAGATACGACGAGAAGAAGGAAGAAAAGCTCCTGTCGGAAAGCGATGTCGAAAGGCTCAGGATCGCAAAGATCCTCATGGAGGACATGGGCATCAATCTCCACGGTGTGGAAGTGATCCTGAGGATGCGGGAAAATATGTTCCAGATGAGGAGACAGTTCGATGAGATCCTCAAGGATCTGTCTGAAGAGATCCGCCGAGTGATGAAATATCAGAACAAGTGAAAACAGGGCGGGAGCCTTCGAGGCAGGGCCCTGCCCTGTATGCAGCCGTGGATCACTTGCGCTTCGGCATGAGGATGATTTCCATGCGCCTGTTCTTTGCCCGGCCCTCCGGGGTTTCGTTGTCGGCCACGGGCTGGTACTCGCTGAAACCGGATGCGCTGAGCATCTTTGGGTCTATGCCGTCAGCCACGAGAAGCTTGACCACGGAGATCGCCCGGGCAGCAGAGAGCTCCCAGTTGGTCGGGTATACCTTGGCGAGCTTGCCCAGGATCTGCACGTTGTCGGTGTGCCCGGCAACGATGATATCCTGATCCTGTGCGCTCTTGAGCACGTCGGCAACCTTTTTGAGCGTGAGTATGCCCTCCTCTTTCACATCGGCTTTCCCCGAATCGAAGAGGATCGACTCGACCATGGTCAGGGTGAGCTTTCCTTCGAGCTCTTTGAGGGCAACCTGCTTGGACGCCAGCTCTGCCTTCATGGCTTCCTGCATCTTGGTGAAGGAATCGCTCTGTTCCTGAACCTTGACCTCTTTTTCCTTCAGCTCGGTTTCCTTCTCCTTCACGGCAGTCTGCAGGGATTTGATATCGAGGTCTCTCTGCCTGACCGCGTCTTGAGAATCCTTCAGGGAATCCTGGCACGACTGGTTTTCGTTTTTGAGCTGCTCGATCCTGCCCTTCATGTATGCGTTCTCGACCCGAAGCTGCTTGAGCTCCGCACATCCAGACAGAGAAAACACGAATAAGGCAGATAACGCCCCGACAACTATACGCCTCATAAATCCACGCTCCTTTCTCCTTTGACTTCAAACATCAAACTACCCGGTCAAGCCGCCTCAAGGAGGCTTGGAGATGCAAAGAACACGCAGTATTGTATTGTCAATATAATCCGCAAAGGGATTTCTGGCAAGGCATTTGCCCGAAGCGGGGTGAATGCAGGAATGGAGTTGTATCGATCCCCAGGAAAGGGGCGGCTTACAGTCTGATTCCGGCTCTCACGTTCTCGGTGTAGAGGTCCTCGAGCTTTTCGACCGCCTTGAGCGCCTCTTCGTTTTCCGTCCTGGGCACCTTGACAATGAGCTTGATGAAAAGGTCTCCGCGCTGTCCGGTCTTTGGATTTACGGCGCCCTTTCCCCGGACCTTGAGCCTCTGGCCGCTCTGGCTCTTGGGCGGGACCTTGACCCGTATCTGACCTTCTATGGTCGGGACGGTGATGGTCCCCCCTGCCATGGCCTCGCGGACGGTGATGGGAACCTCCATCGACAGGTTGTCTCCCTCGCGGTTCAGGAGAGGATGTTCGGCGACATGGACGGTGATATAGAGGTCGCCCGGCTGTCCGCCAGGGCTGCCGGGCTCTCCCTTGCCCGGCAGCCTGAGCCGGTAGCCGTCTTTGACGCCGGCAGGTATCGTAACCCTGATCCTCTCGACGCCCTCGATAATTCCCTCGCCATAGCAGGTCGGGCACTCTTTCCCGATCTTGCCGCTCCCGCCGCACCTAGGACAGGTCTTCGTGAACTGCATGGGCCCGCGGGAGATATTTATCCGCCCGCTCCCGCTGCAGACCGTGCAGGTGGAGAGGCCGGTATTCGGATTGACGCCTGTGCCTTTGCACGTGGGGCAGGTTTTTGCCTTGTTGAGAGAGACCTCCGTATCCATGCCCTTGAGTGCCGAGACGAGGTCGATGGTGATCGAGGATTCGATATCGCTGCCTTTGAAGGGATGGGTTTGGGAAAAGCCTCCCCGGCCGAAGTTGAACATGTCACCGAAGAGGTCTTCATAGCTGTGAAACCGGCCGAACTCCTCAGCGGTCCTCTGCCTGCCGGCCTGGGCGCCTTCCCAGCGTTTGTACTCGCGTGCGGCCTCGGGCTGGAAACCGGGCCTCAATCCCTCTTCGCCGAATTCATCATAGAGCTTGCGCTTTTCCTCGTTCCCGATCACGTCATAGGCGCTGCTTATCTCCTTGAACTTCTCTTCCGCCTCCTTGTTGCCGGGATTGACATCGGGGTGCCATTTCCTGGAAAGCCTCCGATAGGCATCTCTTATCTGCTTTGCCGTGGCATTCTTCGGGACTCCCAGGACGTCATAGTAATTTTTTGCCATGATCACCCCCCGATACGATCTTCAAATCCCTCTGAACAGGTATCTCGAGCCGTTCTTCATTGCCGCGAAGGGCGTGCCTGAGGGATTGCTCAGCTTCACTGTCCACATCATCGAGCGACTTTTTCAGCCTCATCGACCAGATGCTCAGCTCATCCGGTCTCAAGCCGACAGGGACCGTCGTCGCCTTTCCCACCTTGAGGAAGACATGGCTGAAGGGAAGGGGGGCCTCGTAGCGATCCCACCTCCTTCGCGCTACGATCTTCGGATGGACGGCAACCGAGGCGGGAATGACGGTCATCCCCAGCTCGCTCGAGAGCTGGACCGCTCCCAGCTTGAATACCCTCCTCGGTCCCCGTGGGCCGTCAGCAGCAACGGCGCCTGCCCGGTAGTGGAGAATGGCCTTTGCCATGATCTCGACGGCCCTCTGCCTGGCATGCTCCGGGATCAGGATGCACTCATAACCGAATCGTCTGCAGACCTCCGCGACAACCTCTCCGCGGAATGAGCAGCTCGCAAATATGCACCCGTGAAGGCCCTCGAGGAGGGCAAACATGGGCAGGTATTTCCCGTGCCAGAATGAGAGGAGGACAGGCTCGCCCTGTCTGAGGTGATACCGTATTATTTCGATGCCCTCTTCCTGCTTTCTCCATGATATCTTCTGGATTCGGATGTAGAGGGATATGGCGTAGCCCGCTATCCGTGCGCGGATGCCTGAATGGTGGGCGAGCAGTGTCTGGAGCTCCGTATCCGTCGGGATGTCGCTGCTGCATGAATACAGCTCGCGCGCTATCGGGACGACAGAATGGACCGATGCCAGGAGCGAGCTCTCCATGATCCTTCCCTGCATTCGGGCGGCCTTCAGGCTCGAATTGGAGCGGAGCCGGGAAGCTCCGCGCATCCCGATCAGTGATTCATAGAGCGAAAGGATCGAATCCGTGCTCTTTTCCATGGAGAATCGTGAGGCAGTCTCCTCCGCTGCTCCTGATAGCTGCCCAGGACCTCGGAGGCCGAGTGATTTCACCCATAGGAGGCCGCTCATGAATTCGCCGATATCGGTTTTCATGATCAGCCTGCTGTTTATCCCGTCTCTCACGACATCTCTGACACCCGGTCCATCGAGGGCCACGACCGGAACACCGCATGCCATGGCTTCCGCCAGCACAAGCCCCTGCGTCTCGCTCTGGGACGTGAAGGCAAATACATCCATGGCGCTGTATGCTGCCGGGAGCTCTTCCTCGCCCAGGATGCCGATCATGTGAAGCCGCTTCATGATGCCGTGGCGGAGGAATATTTTCCTCATATAATCCTCAAGGGGGCCCACGCCTGCGATGAGAACATGGTCGTCGGGGTTGGCCTGAAGATAGTGAGAAAGCGCCAGGGTGAGAAATTCGAGATTCTTCTCGAAGGCAAGCCGCCCGACATGTCCGATGACGAAGGCATTGTCAGGAATTCCTACCGTCTTCCGGAAAGCCGTCCGGTTTTTTCGTGAAAAAATCTTCGGGTCGATGCCCGTCGGGATCACGGTTACGGGCGAGCGCACACCACGGTGATGCAGCATTGAAGCCACTGACGTGCTGGGCGCCACCACGGCATCGCAGAGGTTGCAGTAAGAGGTCGTGAGGTTGACCACAAACCTCCGCATGAGCAGAGAGTCGCCGGGGATGTAATGGGTATAACGCTCGTAGAGGGTATGGTGGGTAAAGACGATGGGCACCTGGTAAAGGGCTGCATATCTCAAGGCCGTATTGCCCAGGAGAAAGGGATGGTGTGAATGGATGATATCCGGGCTAAACCCGTCGATTTCCCAGGCTGACTTCCGCATCCCGGGCAGAGGGATGGAAAACCCGGAACCGTTGAAATTCCTGATTGCAGGTACCCTGATGACATCGGCCTCTGCCGACGGCATGCATGTGAAATAAGGAGCGACGACCCTGACGGAGTTACCCCGCTTCTTCAGCTCTTGGGCGAACCTGTGGATGCTGCAGGCAACGCCGCCCACATGGGGAAGATAGGTGTTGGTGAACATGAGGATATTCATCATTCCCCCCGCCAGGTGAGCATTGTCGATCTCTCATCGGTGCCCATGAGCACGGAGTCGAACCCCGGAATGGATACCTCGATTGCGGGAGGGGATTTGCGCCATGATCCATCCCAGGCGACCTCGAGCCCTTGGTTTTGAGGGGTGATCCTTACGGTGATCTCACCGAAAGGGGTCGGAGCAGGGCCGAAGGAGATGGGTTCCCTTTTCCTGTACCACGAGGGGAAGATACCCGAGCCCAGGATGAGCTTGTTACCTTCCTCCCGGACAAAGCTGTTGCGCACCATGAGGACCCATTCTGCAGCCGCCCAGGCATGATTGCCGTCTCCCATGCATCCGCCGAGCGTTCCGGGATGAATGGCCTCGGGCCATTGGCCTGTCGGCGATGCAAGATCCGCTACTGTCCGGAACAGGTGCAGCGAATTCATGTTGCCCGCCCTCATGAGAGTCTGGGCGATATGCAGGCTCAGGTACGGGTTGATGCCCGAATGGATGATGTCGAGGAAAAAGCCGTCATTGACGAGACAGTTATCCAGAAGAAAGTTTGCAGTGTCCATGAGCCGCTCGTCTCGAGGCGGAAAGATCTGGAGGGGATAACCCGAAACGAGAGAGCCCACGGCGCCCGAATCAAGCCTGCGGTATGGCGAGGCAGGCATGCCGGGCCTTCCCTGCCGCTCTTCGACCATGGCAAGGCTTCTCTCGATGGCCTTCAGGAACATATCCGCCTCTGCCCTGGCCCGGTCTGCCCTCCGGTATTCCTCATAGGCGTCGAGGAGGTCCGCTGCAGCCCGGAGCCCCGCCACTCCCCAGAAGTCATCCCAGTAATAATAATCGTTCGGGCCGAGGTGCTCAGCGCTGAACCCGGGAGGCAGCAAACCGGCATGGAGCTCGTCCGGCTCCGCGGCATTGTGCCCTCTTCTCTGCCTCTTGTCGATGATCCAGCTCGCACCCCTGATTATGGATCTGTGCCACGATTTCTTCGGCAGTCTCCCCGAGAGCTCGCAGAAACGCTTCATGATCCAGAGCGCCTCACCGTTCGAATCCCATTCTCCCTCCTGTGAGAGAAAGAACCCGTTGGGCAGCTGCCGTTTCGGATAGGTATCGAGCACCTTTTCCACACGGTCGAAGAGCCCGATGCATAAAAGGGCATGGAGAATAAAGGCGGCGTCCCGGAACCAGAATCTCTTGTAGGTGTACGGACCGGGATATACGGTGCCCTCAGGGCAGAGAAGGATCAGGGTTCGCATCGTCCCATCGAAAAGGTCCTGGAACTTCTTCTCGGGAAGGAGTGCGGGCACGTGCGCTTCCAGTGCATCCTCCCAGGATCCCGACGGCTTGCAGAGAGGAGACCCTGCATTGTGCTCCCTGAAAGGGATCATGACGCGCACGTTTTTTACCGATGAGGGGCCGATCTGGTAGAGCGCTGCAGCCGTGGCCATTCCAACCCTGCAGCTTACGGATGTTTCCTTCTGGTCTTCGAAAAGGTGCGTGCTCACGTCTCCGTGCCGGTAATATGAAAGCCGGTAGTGAGACGGGTCCGGGTCGAAAGATATCTCATGGCGCCGGTCGATTATCAGCCGGGAGGGGCTCTCTCCCACGGAGATGGTGTTGATGAAGCTCACTCCTTCGGGATTGTACGGTCTCACCGACACCACGAGCCATGCCTCTTTGAGGCTCCTTGCACTGATGTCCATAATGCATGCAGGAACCCCGTCGATCACGAGAGCCTCTATGCGAGTGGTGAGGTCTATGCCCGAGAGCCTGCTGCGAGTCGTGACGGCAAGCCCGTTTCGGATGTCGAGCTCCTGCTCGGAAGTCTGCATCTGAGAAGGGTAGAGGCTCTGCCCGTCCTTTCTGACGATCCATGCATCGAGAGACCAGCTGTCCCAGAAAGGGGTGAGCAGGCCCCTCGGGTCGACGATGCTGTACGTGTCGCAATCAGGCAGCCCGACGGCAGTCCAGTTGCGGTGGGTGATGTTTATGTGCGTAATGAGGAAGGATCTGGGAATAAAGGATATGTCGAGGGGGTCATATTGCCGTTCGACCCAGTACGGCCAGATCCAGTCGAGGTTGTGCTGGATCGCGCTGGTGTTGAGAAACCCCCGTGCATGGAATACCAGCCCCGACCTGAGCATTTCGATCGGTTTCTGGATGTCTATGGGCTGGGCGAATGCCTCGAACCTGAAGAGGATCTTCACCGGGTCGATGAATCCGCCCGATTTGGCAAGCCGGCTCACCATGAATTTCCATGGGACCCATTTTGACCACACGGAAGATTTTCCTCCTGTCCTGGGACTGACGCAAGACCGCAACAGATCGATAGAACAATAGTAATCCGCGGACCATGATTCACAACTCCCGAATTTGAGGGATGAGAGAAAATTCTCTGATACTCTCTATTATAAAACATGATGAGGAGAACTGAAGAATGATGCGTTTCTGGATGTGCTTTGTACCGCTGTTCGTGGCCGTGGATGCGATAGGGTCCGTGCCCCTCTTTCTTGCGTGCACCCATGGGATGCATTGGAAGGAATTTTTCAAGATCATCATCGAATCCGTGATCACCGCAACGGTCGTCGCCCTGACCTTTCTCTTCGGGGGCAGGGAGCTGATGAGGCTTCTGGGTATCGACATGTCGGACTTCATGGTGGCAGGCGGGATCATCATTTTCATCATTGCCATCACGAATGTGCTCTCTTCCGAAAAGCTTCATAAGATGATGCTGGAGGGGGGTTTGGGGGCCGTACCCTTGGGTGTGCCTCTGATCACCGGACCTGCCGTTCTTGCGACGTCTCTCCTGCTTGTCGACACCTACGGTGCGTTTACGACCGCGGCAGCACTCGTACTCAATATCCTGATCGCCGGCCTCCTGTTCTTTTTCTCGGCCCAGCTCAATCGTATCCTCGGGTCTGCAGGCGCCACCATCCTTTCGAAGATCGCCAACCTCCTTATGGCTTCCATCGGCATCATGATGATCAGGAGGGGAATCATGATCCTCATCAAGGAGATAACACAATCCGTCTAATCCCGATACCGGCCTGCCCTCATATTTCGATCGATTTTGCCAGGGGGACGGGTATGCCCTTTCCCCAGATGATTCCCCGGAGCACGGCCATGAAGGAAAGCAGGGATGTCAGGGCCGCAATGAGATATACTCCTGCTCCGATGAGGTGCTCCCTCTGGGTTTTCCTCTGGTAGGAATCGAACGTCTCGTTGACGCTCAGGGCGAATTTGTCGAGGGCCTTGCGTGTTTCGGGATTCGTTGCCTGGTATATGTCGGGGGACAGATCGAGTCTCACCCGTTCTATTCTCTTTCTCACGGCTGCAAGATGGGCGACTCCGATGGCGAATTTTATGAGGAATATCGCAGCCCATATGGCAAGGAGAAGGCGTCTGTCCAACAAGCGGTCCATGGAATTTTAATCATTTGCAGGCGATAAAAAATCAAGCGCCGGCACCTCCTACTTGGTCTTGATATGCACGAGCGTTTGTGACAAAACATGCCTTCGAGGAAAGAATGGCAATCATTCAGGAGGAGATTTCATGTGCCTGAAGGCAAGGACCCGGGTTTCGGGAAGGTTCATGGCCGTGCTCGTGATCCTTTGGCTCGTCTTCACGATATCAGGCTTTGCTGCCCCTGTCGCCTCCGGTGCAAATTTACCGATCGTCCCGCCGATCAAGGGTACGGACGGTATCCTCAGTACCGAGCCTGCCGAGTCTGCAGCCCTGAAGGGCGCTACGATAGCCGGACAGAGGATTTCCGAAAACATCGATTTTTTCGAGAGAACCGTGAGCGGACTTTTCGGCGACTGGGTACGCACCAATACCATCCTCTCAGTCACGTACTTGAGGCTCATAACCTGCTTTGTCCTCCTGATCGTCGTCCTGGTCGTCAACCGGATCATTCGATACTTCATCGACCAGAAGATTCGGAGCCTGCTTGCCGGAAGGCAACGCTTCACTGAGATCGTAACGTTCTGGGATGCTCTGAGCACGCCTCTCTCCCTGTTTATCCTGGTATACGGGACCTTCCTCGCATTCACCCCGGTCCTCATGGAGCTGAAGGATGTGAAGGGGCTGTCGCTCGCCTACGTCGTGGCGGGCAAGGCTGCCGATTTCGCCGGTTATATATCGATCATATGGTTCGTCTACCGGCTGGTGAACGTAATGGAGGCCTCCCTCAGGAGGAAGATCACCAAAACGCAGAGCCACCTCGACGACACCATCGTGCCGCTGCTGGGCAGGACCGTAAGGGTTTTCGTCATCATCATAGGCACGGCGATCATTGTGAAAAACATCACCGGCCTCGATTTCGGTCCTCTTCTTGCGTCCCTGGGAATAGGCGGCATCGCGGTTGCGTTCGCGGCAAAGGATTCCATCGGCAACTTTCTCGGCTCGCTCACGATTCTCTTCGACAGGCCTTTCACGGTAGGTGACAGGATCGTGATCGACGGGAATGACGGGACCGTCGAGGAGGTGGGGTTCAGGAGCACCCGCATCAGAACGCTCACGGGGAGCCAGGTGACGATCCCCAATGAGAAGGTCATCAATACCATGGTGGAAAATATCGGCAGGCGTCCTTATACGAGGTGGCTCACCAATCTTGCAATACCCGCCGGCACACCCCCTGACAAGGCCGAGCGCGCAGTGAACATCATCAGGGACATCCTGCAAGACCACGAAGGAATGAATCCGGATTACCCGCCGAGGGTCTATATCAGCGGCTTCAATGAAAAGAACATAAATATCACGATCATCGCATGGTATCATTCATCGAATGCCTGGGACTATGAAGAATGGGTCCAGCGGATCTGCCTCGATATACTGCGGTCGCTCGAAAGAGAAGGCATCGTTCTTGCCGGCGGCGGAGTGCGTGCATAGAGGCCCCTTCGTGCCGCAACAAAATTGTTCGATCCTGAATCCCTTGAGCCGTTCGAATCGTCTTATGTTATATCAGATCTCAGCGAGTGAAGTAGTAACAATATGAAATTAAAAAGAAATAGAGTATCCCCTCTGCCTGGTATCATGTTTGCAATTCATCAGAATAAAGGGTATTCCTGCCGATGAGAGAGTTTTGCCGCAGGAATTCCCTTTTTGGATCAAATCCGCATTGCGAGAAACGGGTCTTAAAAAAATTCATTCACAAGGGCGTGAGGCGATAGAGATGATGGAACTGCATGACGATCACTGGCATGAAGAGTGCGGGGTATTCGGAATATACGGAGACAGCGAAGCAGCTGAGAAGACCTACCTGGGCCTGTATGCACTACAGCATCGGGGACAGGAGAGTGCCGGCATAGCGTCGTCGAGCGGCAAGGACATCAATCTGAGGAAGGGGCTCGGCCTCGTCTGGTCGGTCTTCTTCGATGCCGATGCCATGCCCCCGCTGCGCGGCATGGCTGCCATCGGTCATAATCGATACTCGACAAAGGGCTCCGGCGACATCACGAATGCCCAGCCTATCTCCATCGAGTACAAGGGGGGCAGGGTGGCTCTGGCCCACAACGGGACCATAACGAACGCGAGAGAGCTCAGGAGCGAACTGCAGCAGAGGGGGGCCATCTTCCAGACGACTTCGGACAGCGAGGTCATCGTGCATCTCATGGCACATTCGAAGAAAAAGACATTTCTCGATACGTTCATCGATGCATTGAGTCAGATTGTCGGCTCATACTGCTTCGTGCTCCTCACCCCGGACAGGCTTGTTGCCGCCCGCGATCCGTTCGGCTTCCGGCCCCTTTCACTCGGCATATCGGACGGTGCATACGTCGTGGCATCCGAAACCTGTGCCTTCGACATCATCGGGGCGCAGTACATCAGGTCCGTGGAGCCCGGCGAGATACTGGTCATCGATTCCAAAGGAATTTCGTCGTATATGCTAGCCCCGGCTCCGAGGCTCAGCCAATGCATCTTCGAGCACATCTACTTCTCGCGGCCGGATAGCCTGGTCTTCGGAGAAAAGGTCGACAAGGTTCGCAGGAGGCTCGGCAAGCAGCTTGCCCGCGAATCGAGCGCCGATGCGGATATCGTCATCTCGGTCCCCGACTCGGGAAATACGGCGGCGCTCGGATATTCCCAGGCATCGGGCATGCGCTACGAGATCGGCCTCATCCGCAATCACTACGTGGGCCGCACCTTCATTGCGCCTCACCAGGACAAGCGAAAGCTCGACGTAAGGGTCAAGCTCAACCCGGTGAGCGGGGTCATCGTCGGGAAACGCATCGTCCTCGTGGACGACTCCATTGTCCGCGGAACCACCATGCGCCAGATCGTCAGCCTGCTCAGGTCGCGCGGAGCCAGGGAGGTGCACGTCAGGATCAGCTCGCCCCCGATCTCCTTCCCGTGCTACTACGGCATCGACATCTCCAATAAGGCTGAGCTTATCGCAGGTACTCAGACCGTATCGGATATAGCGAGCTTCATTCAGGCGGATTCCCTGGCCTATCTGTCCGTCGATGCCATGCTGCAGACCGTCGATGACGGCTCCCGCTACTGTACCGCATGCTTCACCGGAGATTACCCTACGCCCGTACCGGAAAATTTCGACAAGTACAAATTCTAAAGTCCTTTCCTGGTTCGAAGAGGCAGGCGGGGTTACTGGACAAAATTGCTCTGGTATGAGCAAATCGGCCAAAATTGTTCAAGACAGATATAGCTTCATGAAATTCTCTCTTTGAATTCCGGGTATGGATTCACGCATGCAGCAGTGCTTCCTTCATCTCGCCACAGACAAGGGGGAATCTCCTGGCGCCGATTCATGAATGGTACACATGAGCATCCTGAAGGTCCGAAATATCCTTTCCTCCATCTCCGTGGACACGAGGAACAGACTTGTAAGCACTTGGCACGGAGGTTGCTCTAGAGCAAGGGACGACAGGCATTGCGGTGGCCGGAATGATCAAGACATTGCCTGCAGCCGTGATCAGGAAGGGCCCGCTGGAACCTGTTGCACAACATCCGGTCCAAGGAGGGTAGTATGGCTTTTATCGGCGAGGACCTTTTTCATTTTCAGGCATCGCTCATTCAGTCAGGAAGCAGCTTTGAGGAGTTCATTAAGAAGAATTACGTTGAGAAGTGGGTGAACGAGACCCTCTTTTCGGCAATGAACGTCCGTACGTCGTTCGTCGTTGCCATCCACAATTACCTTGCCAAGGAAGGGCTGATAAATATCGAGCGCGTCCAGATGAGCCCGGTCACCGACCCTCTTGCCCATGACGTCGAGCACGTCCCCACGATCCACTACAAGGGCATGCCTTACGTTTCAACCCATTCCATGATCTATTCGAAATTCCTCGCGTGCTTCAACCCCAGGATCAAGGGAATATTCGTTGACTCACCGAACATCAGGCTCGAGATAGAGAGCCCGCAGCGGAAACAGCGGGGCAAGTACCTGATCGACTTTTCCCAGATCGATATCGAACTGAGACGCAACCGGGGCATCGGCATCGACGAGTACAAGAACTCGCCCGACAAGGTCAAGAAGGTCCTGAAAGAGGATTTCGAGAAGGTGATCGATTTCTTCGAGCGCATGGTGATAGCGGCCGTAACGCAAATTCTGGAAAACAATGAAGACGATCTGAAATATCTCGGCGTGGCCATAGAGGTTCCGAAGCAGCCCTTCCCGCGCATCAAGCATACGGAGGCGCTGAAGAAATACGGGAGAGTGGACATCGATGCCAAGGCGGGAAACGACATCCCCGGACAGTTCTTCTGGGTGACCGGCCTCATGAGGGAGAACTACGATCTCATTTATCCCTATCTCCTTCCGGACGGCACCAGGATCCCGCTGAGATCATTCACCTCGGACATGATCTACAACTACGACATCTGTGCGAAATCCCTGCTCAGGGACACGAACAAATTCACCCCCGCCCTCGAGATCCTCTCCGGAGCCATCCGCGAATGGCTCTACGAGCCTATCGTCCAGCGGCTCATCGACAACAGGATCATCCCCGAGGCGCCGGTGTTTTCAAACGGTACCCTCGAGAATATCTCCATCCTGGAGGGATACGGCCCCTTCCTGACAGCCGTGGCCATGATGGACGGGGGCGACAAGCCTTATTTCCCGGATACCATGGGAGGCGGGATCGGTGTGGAGAGGTCGCTCTACGCATTGCTCAAGGGAGACAAGATCGAGAAGATCGACGATGTCACCTGCTTTGGTAAGAACCCGGACTCCTTTCCGATCTTCCTTTTCTAGCGAAGGACCGGCATGTGCGGCATCATCGGAATCAAGGGCCCTCCGTTGCCTGCTCCACGCCCACGGCCATCAAGTGGGACGCTGCTTCCATCGATATGATAGACCCATAGGGACGGGCAGTTAAGGACGTGCATAAGGACAGCTGCACGTAAAAAAGCGCCGTCCCCCTGCCTGTGCCTCTCTCCCTCGAAGTGGAGGATCGATATCATCCCGACAGGAAGCAGCCGCCCGCCGGGAAAAGCTGTACCCCCTTCCTCGCTATTTATTCAGGGCGCAGGCCACATCGCATCAACTTTTCGTGGGAAGAGTAATGAATTTTATATACAGTACTGATATTATTATTCTCACGGAGAGCAATGAATGAAAGATGATGACATTGGAAAAATTGCCATCGAAAGGGAAGAAAAACAGAAGCAGGCAAGGCGGAGACGAAGACTCAAGACACCCGCCGTTCTCATAGGACTCAGTGTCCTCATCGTTCTTCTCGTTCTCTGGGCCTTCCTCTCACGGGGCACGGCCGTCATGGTCGCAACCGTGAGCGAGGTGTATCCCTCTCAGCTCATTACGAGGCTCAGCGCGAGCGGGTATGTCGTGGCACAGCGGAAGGCCGATGTCGCAACGAAGATAACCGGCCAGATCGTCTCGATCATGGTCCGGGAAGGCAGCGTCGTGAAGGAGGGCCAGGTCATGGCCAGGCTCGAGGACAGAGACGTGAAGGCAGCCGTGGATCAGAACAGGTCGAACCTCTCGCTCGCCCAGGCACGGGTTCAGGAGGCAAAGGCAAATCTCGAAGATGCATCCCTCAACTACGAGCGCATGAGCAAGCTCGTCAAATCCGGCGCCGTATCGAGGTCCGAATACGATGCCGCACAATCGAGGTATCTCGCTTCGAAGGCCTCCCTCGACGCGGCGCAAGCGGCGGTGGAGTCAAACCGGGCAGCCCTTCAGGGCTCGGAGGTCTCCCTTTCCTACACCGAGATCAGGGCACCTTTCGATGCGGTAGTGCTCACCAAGAATGCGGATGTCGGCGATATCATAACCCCGCTCGGCTCGGCAGCGAACGCAAAGGCCTCGGTGGTCACCATTGCCGACCTTTCGTCCCTGGAGGTCGAGGCGGATGTCTCGGAGTCGAATTTGAGTCTGGTATCGCCCGGAGAGCCGTGCGATATCACTCTCGATGCCCTGCCGGGCGTGCATTTCCGCGGGGTCGTGGATACGATCGTTCCCACGGTGGACCGCACGAAGGCAACCGTGCTCGTCAAGGTACGGTTCGTGGATAAAGATCCGCGTATCCTTCCCGAGATGAGCGCGAAGGTGGGCTTTCTCTCCAGAGATCTGAAGCCCGGAGAGCAGCGGCCCCGGGTCATGGTGAGCAAGTCGGCGGTGGTGAGCGGGGATAGGGAAAAATACGTTTTCCTCGTTCGGGGCGGGAAGGCGATTCGGACTCCCGTGAGGACAGGTGAAGAGCTCGGCTCTATGGTGACGGTGCTGCAGGGAGTCAAGCCGGGGGACACGGTCGTCACGAATCCTCCGAAGGGGCTCAAGGACGGGTCAAAGGTCACGATCCTCGAGAAGTGAGCATGGAAGATAACTCGAGCATAGTAGAAGTCAGGCATGTTTCCAAGTCTTATCACCGGGGAGACCTCATCGTGCCAGTGCTCACGGACATAACCTTCGATATCGCACGCGGTGAGTTCCTCGCGATCATGGGTCCGTCGGGTTCGGGCAAGAGCACGCTCCTCAACCTGATTGCCGGGATCGACAGTGTGGACAGCGGCTCGATCATCGTGGAAGGCGAGGATATAACCACCCTGTCGGAGACCGAGCTCGCGAGATGGCGTGCCGGCAATGTCGGCTTCATCTTCCAGTTCTACAACCTCATACCGGTGCTCACGGCCTTTGAAAATGTCGAGCTGCCGCTCAATCTCACGAACCTCTCGGCGGGCGAGCGGAAGGAGCATGTCCGGACAGCGCTTCGTATGGTGAACCTCGAGGACAGGATGGATCATTACCCGAGCCAGCTCTCGGGGGGCGAGCAGCAGCGCGTGGCCATAGCGCGCGCCGTCGTCATCGACCCCACGATCCTCGTTGCGGATGAGCCCACCGGTGATCTCGACCGCAAATCCGCAGAGGATGTCCTCGGCCTTATGGAGCGCATGAATGCCAAGCTGGGCAAGACCATCATCATGGTCACCCACGATCCCCATGCCGCCGGGAAGGCTCATCTCATACGCCACCTGGAAAAAGGTGTGTTCGGTACATGATCATTTTCAAAATGATCCTGAAAAATGCCTTCAGGCACAAGGCGAGGACAGGGCTCACAGTCCTCGCCATGGGGATTGCCGTCCTCGCCTTCGGGCTCCTGCGAACGGTCATTACCACCTGGTTCTCCAGCATTGAGGCGACTTCGGCGAACAGGCTCGTGGTGAGGAATGCCATCTCCCTGATCTTTCCCCTGCCGCTGTCCTACTACGAAAAGATCAGGCATGTAGAGGGGGTCAGGCTCGTATCGTACGGGAACTGGTTCGGGGGTGTCTACATCAATGAAAAGAATTTCTTTGCCAACTTTGCCGTGGAGCCCAGGTCCTATCTGCAGCTCTACCCCGAGTTCGTCATTCCCGAAGACCAGAAGGAGGACTTTCTTCGTGACAGGCGCGGTTTCCTTGCCGGCAGAAAGCTTGTCGAGAGGTTCGGATGGCGCATCGGCGACGTGGTGACGCTTAAGGGAACGATCTATCCGGGAAACTGGGATTTCGTTCTCAGGGCGATATACCGGGGCAGGACCCAGAACATCGATGAGACGCAGTTTATTTTCAACTGGCAGTACCTCAACGAGACCCTCAAGGATACGATGCCGTCGATGGCGGATCAGGTGGGGTTCTTCGTGATCGGCATAACGAATCCGAACAAGGCGGCAGATATTACCGATGAGATCGATGCCATGTTCAAGAACTCGCCTGCAGAGACCCTCACGGAAACCGAGAAGGCCTTCGTGATGGGCTTCATCTCGATGGGAGACGCCATCATAAAGGTCATACAGGTCGTCTCTTTCGTCATCATCGTGATCATCCTCGCGGTCGTTGCCAACACCATGGCCATGACGACGAGGGAGAGGATCGGGGAGTATGCCGTGCTCAAGACCCTGGGGTATTCGTGGGTCTCCATCACGATCCTGATCATGGGCGAGACCCTCGTGATCACCCTGATGGGAGCGATTCTCGGAATCGTGCTCACGTATCCTGCCGCCCTCGGATTCAAGCAGGCCTTAAGCACCTTCTTCCCCGTGTTCAATGTGGCCCCGGCTACGATACTCCTCGACCTGTGCATCGCGCTCGTCGTGGGAGTTGCCGCCTCCCTCATCCCGGCCAGGAAGGCGAGCAGCATCCGGATCGCCGAGGGCTTGAGGAGGATAGGGTAGGTGGTCATTCCCCTGTCGTACAGTTTCCGCAGCTTGTGGACGAGGCGTCTCACGACGTTCCTGACGGCAATGGGCATGGCGCTGGTCGTGTTCGTGTTCGCCGACGTCCTCATGCTTGCCGCCGGGCTGCAGAAGACGCTTGTCCAGACAGGATCGTACGATAACGTGGTGTGCCTCCGCAAAGGGTCGACCAGTGAAGTGGACAGCGCCATCGAGAAGGACAAGGCTGCTGTCATCGAGACCCTTCCCGGCATCGCAACCGATGACAAGGGCGAGCAGCTTCTGGCGAAAGAGGTCGTCATCCTCATCACTCTGCCGAAGCAGCAGGGCGGGTCCTCGAATGTGACTGTCCGGGGCATCGGGAGGAAATCACTCGATCTGAGACATCAGGCCAGACTCGTTCAGGGACGGATGCCGAACTTCGGGGTGCCTGAAATGGTTGTTGGGTCGAGCCTCGTCAAAAGGTTCGAAGGCCTTGCCGTCGGCAGCACCTTGAGCGGCAACCTGAAGAACTGGAGGGTCGTCGGCATCATGGAGGCAGGGAACACCGCTTTCAGCTCCGAGATCTGGGCCGATGCTGACCAGGTCATGCAGGCCTTCAGGAGACCGGTATACTCAGTCGTGATTTTCAAGCTCACGGATGCAGATCTCTTCGACAGGGTGAGAGGCCTCATCGAGAACGATCCCCGGCTCACGCTCCAGGCAAAGCCCGAGATAAAATTTTATCTCGAACAGTCGGAGATGATGGCAAAGTTTTTGAAGATACTCGGAATCACCCTGACGGTTATCTTCTCCCTGGGGGCCATACTCGGGGCCATGATCACCATGTACGCCGCCGTGGCCAACCGCACACGGGAGATCGGGACTCTGAGGGCGCTGGGCTTTCAGCGGAGGGCCATCCTCATGAGCTTTCTCATCGAATCGATCCTGCTCGGTTTCATCGGGGGACTCATCGGGCTCTTCTTTGCCGCGTTCATGCAGCTCGTTACGATTTCAACCGTGAACTTCCAGACCTTCTCCGAGCTGGCGTTCAAGTTCACCCTCACACCTGCCATCATCATCGAGTCCATGAGCTTTGCCCTCGCCATGGGTCTGGCGGGCGGCATCCTGCCTGCCTTCCGGGCCTCGAGGATGAACATCGTCGATGCGATCAGGGCGGGCTGAGGATCCCATCACGAGAGGTTCATGGAACACCTTCGGCGCCCCGTGCGTTCGCTCATGATCTTCCATCACTTTTACATTGCTAACTGATAATTTTAGGCTTATATGAGTAATATATATTACTATATAGATATAGTGATTGAATCGTTCCTTACAGACATTCGGTAAAGTGAGCCTTGCTTGAGAAGCATGCATGTAACGTTAGCATATGGTTAGAGGGTTAAAAGGATAATGGTTATTCATTATTATGACAGAAGGCGTGTGGCTCTTGTTGAACAAGGCTGTCATAGCACGCCTGCGTGAGTGCATTAAAGCAATGTGCTTTGTAAAGAAAGATAAAATGGGTTGTTCATACAGCCGTTCAATCATGAGGAGCGCATATGGGTATAAGTAAGGATACAATCATTTGTGCAATAGTGTTTGTGACGTGCTTCATCGCCTTCTACAGCTTCATCAGGATCGGCGTCAAAAAGATCGCCGGCGCGGTTACGGCAAAACCGTCCCATTTTTTTGTTATTTCGCTGATCATTATTGGTATCCTTGGGATCGGCATTAAAAACCTCTCCTTTGACCCCGATCTCAAGGCTATGCTCCCGAAGGATTTTCCTGCTCAAAGGGTTTTGGACCAAATTTCTGATTCGTTGGGAGGCGTTGATACTGTCTATCTCAGTGTGACTGCAGAGAAGGGCACTATCTGGGATCCGCACATTCTCTCAGCGATACACGAGATTAGCCAAACGCTGAAAAACGCTCCCTATGTAGACAGGGTAATGTCCATAACCGAGACGAAGTCCATCAAGAACGAAGCTGATATCATGGAAGTAACGAAAATCGTTCCTGATGATATGACCATTTCCAGTAAAGAAGATGCCGAAAAGATCCGGGAGAGAGCAAAATCCAATGACGTTCTTTTCAAGCGGCTCATAAATTCTGACGAAACATCGGCGCTGATCGTTGCGTCTGTCAAGGTCAGCATGCCGGTAATCGCACCAGACGGGAAGAGAACATACCGCTGGTGTTCTGATCAGGAGATGTGCGAGCACCTCCCGGACAAACCTGACAAGCCGACCCTCCTCAACGTCATGGCAAAATACGCTGACCCCGCGTACAAGCTCACTCTTACCGGCTTCCCGTGCTTCAGGTACGAGATGCAGAAGAGGATGGAAAGAGACATGAGGCTTTTCATCGTCCTCGGCCTCATTGTAATGCTGGCTTTCCTCTATGCAAGCTTCAGGTCCCTGCGCGGGATGCTCCTTCCCCTCACTATCGTCGTCTTGAGCCTCATCGCGTCATTCGGTTTCATGGGGTGGATGAAAGAGAAGATCACCCTTCCTTTCCTCCTCATGGGACCGATGCTCATCGCTATCGCTCATAACTATGGGACGCAGCTCATCGCCAAGTACTACGAAGACGTACAGGAATCGAGAGGACCGTTCGAGAGGGACGATATAAAGCGCATTGCCGAGAAGGGCCTCATCACCCTCGGAGCCCCCGTCCTCATCTCCGCAGTGACGGTTGTGATCGGTTTCGTGACGATGCTCCTCCATCCCTTGAGAGGACTGGCACTGCTCGGCATCTTCTGTGCCTTCGGGATCGCCATATCGTTCATTCTTACCATCATCTTCACCCCGGCGATTCTTTCGCTGCTTAAGATACCGCCGATGCTCATCAATAAACGGCATGGCGAAAAAACAGATAGAGTGCTCGAGTCCATTGCACGATTCACCATAAACAGGAAGGTTGAATTGCTTGTTTTTTTGTTCTTTGTTGCAATTGTTTGTTTTTATTATATTCAGAAGGTAGAGACGGATTCTAACTTTTTGAATAATTTTCCGAAGAGCTCGGCTATCTATAAGGATGCAGATTATATAAGCAAACAGTTCGGAGGATACACTACGCTCAATATCTTTACCGAGGCAGCCCATCCCGTTGCAGATGATTCTCCGGAAGACGGACCCATGAAAAACCCCCAGATCCTCAAGTGGATGGAAGACTTCCAGAAGTATGCCCTTGATCAGAAAGATGAGAAGACAAACAAAAGCCTCATCGGTGACGCATTGTCATTATCTGACTTCGTCTCATACATGAACCGGATCATGAAGGAAGATCCGAACGAGAACAGGGTACCTGACAGCCGTAACCTGATCGCACAATACCTGCTCTCGTACGAGAGCCAGAGCGAAGGTGATCTTTCTACCCTTGTGGACTATAAGTATAATAAAGGCCAGATTATTCTCCGTCTTCCGGACATGAGCAGTAACCGCCTGAGCGTCATTATTGCCCATCTGAAAAAATACATAACGAACCATCCGATGCGGGATATAAAGATTACGTTCAGTGGAACAGCCGAGATAAACGCAGAGTTCGCAACGCTGATCGTCGAGGGTCAGATCTGGAGTCTCGCGTTGAGCTTGCTCATCATCGTAGTCTGCTATATGGTCTTCTTCAGGTCGTTCGCTGCAGGCATTCTTGCTGCGGTTCCCTTGTTCTGCGCCATCGTGCTCGTGTTCGGGATCATGGGCGCAATGAATATTCCGCTCGATTATGCGACGGCAACCCTGACAGGCATAAGCATCGGCGCCGGAACAGACTACACGGCATACTTCCTCTGGAGGCTCAGGGAAAGAACCCTGTTATATGGGAATCTCGAGGATGGCTATGCCAGCACCATGACCTCGATCGGAAAGGGGATCGTATATAATGGATTCTCCGTCATAGTAGGGTTTTTCGTATTCTTTTTCAGCAACTTCATACCGATTCGCTTTTTCGGCTTTCTGGTCTCGTTTTCGATCCTTGCCTGTATCGTCAGCTCCCTCACCATTCTGCCGGTGGTCATTTTCATGGTGAAACCGAAATTTCTCATGCAGGGAGAGAAGGAAAAGGATGAGGGTCTTGTCATTCCCTTGAGCTTGCCGGTGAAGAAACCTCAGGCCGAGGCGCCAAACGTGATTCGAGCCGAAGGTGAGGCTTCTTTCAAAACAAAGGACATGGCAGGCTAGGTCATGTTTGAAGACCTGCGCAGCGTCTGTGGAGGTCAGATCACATCCCTGACAGGCACCGAGGCTTCCTTGAGGAAGGATTTTATCTGAGGGATCGTGTACCAGCCATAGTGGACCATGGAGGCTATGAGGGCGGCGTCCGCATCCGCCTTGAGGAAGACGTCCCGCAGATGCTCGGGCTTTCCTGCGCCGCCCGAGGCAATAACGGGGATGGTGACGGCACGGGATATCATGCCGGTGATTGTGAGCTCGTAGCCGTTCGTCGTTCCGTCCGCATCGATTGAATTGAGGCAGATCTCTCCCGCCCCGAGGTCCTCGGCGTTCCTTGCCCACTGAAGGGCATCGATGCCCATGAATGTCCTTCCGCCGTTGATGACCACTTCGTATCCCGAAGGGATGGCGTCCGATTTTTCGACTTTCTTTGCATCCATGCCCAGGACGATGCACTGTCTGCCGAAATGCCTTGCCCCTTCGGAGATGATCGAGGGGTTGAGCACGGCGGCCGAGTTGACGCTGATCTTCTCCGCTCCGGCATCGAGTGCGCGGTACATGTCCTCGATGGTCCGGATGCCTCCGCCGACTGAGAAGGGAATGAAGATCTCGCGGGCAACCTTGTCCACGACCTCGATCATGATGTCGCGCTTCTCATGGGATGCCGTGATGTCATAGAAAACGAGCTCGTCGACTCCCTGTTCGTAATACTCTCTCGCCATGTCCACCGGATCGCCGATATCCTCATTCCCCTCGAACCTGACACCCTTGGTCGTCTTCCCGTTCCTTACATCGAGGCATACGATGATCCTCTTGCTCAGCATTGTTCCCGTCTCCCGGTAGGTGTGTTTTATTTTTGCTCCGTTGTATACCCTTTTGCCGTCAAGGTGAAGTGTTCAATCGGGGTATTTTTATCACTTCCTCGATTCCCTCGAGCAACTCTCTCTGGGAGCTTTCATTCATGATCTTTTCTCCGCTCGAGTCTACGATGTAATAGACCAAGGAGAAGAGGTCCGAGCTCTTCGAGAGAAAGGCCCTGTGGATGTCGTGGCCGAAAGCGCTTATCTTCTTTGAGATGTCATGGACGAGCCCGATTCTCTCTTGTGCCCGTATATCGATTATGGTGAAAAAGTCCGAGGAGTCGTTGTCGATCGAAATCGCGTCCTTTGCGGGAGAGGGAACAGGCTCCGGCTCACTGGTCTTGAGCGCCCTGGTTTTCATGAGCCTTGAGCCCATGTCGCTTTTGCCCGAGAGGAATTCTCTGAGCTGGCGTTCGATGGCATGCCAGTCCTTATAGTCCTTCCACGGCGGCAGGACCTTGAACGTGTCCACGGCAGTCCCGTCATACCAGGTGAAGATATTCGCGGATATGATCTCTATCCTGTTTATTGCGAGCATTCCGGTGATCAGCGCGAACAAGCCGGGTCTGTCCCGTGCAATGATGGTGAGCAGGGTATGATTCTTCCTGTGCGCCGTCTCTATCCGCACATCATCCATACCCGAAAGGCACAAGCTCAACGAGACATGCCTCTTGATGTCGCTGATGTCGGAGGAGAGTACATACGCCTGGGGCAGGGCCCAGAGACGGCCGGAGAGAAGGGAGCCCTCCTCGGCCTGCTCCTGACGTATGAGCTCGCTCCACTTCATCTCGAGGCAGTTGGCATTTCTTCGGTCCTTGAGGATACCCTTCTCGAGGATGTTGAGCGTTCGCGTATAGAGCTCCCGGAAGAGAGAGGCCTTCCATTCGTTCCAGGCATTGGGTCCGGTTGCCTTTGTATCCGCCACGGTAAGAAGGTAAAGCATGGAGAGTTTTTCAATGCTGCCCATCTTCTGTGCAAGGTCGAGGATGACCTTTTCCTCCGAAAGATCACGCCTCGTGGCGATATCAGCCAGGAGCAGATGATTCCTTACCAGGAAAACAGCCAGCTCGGTCCGGGCCTTGTCGAACCCGAACCGGCCGGCAATGGGCCTGATTATTTCCACCCCGACAGCGGCATGCGGCCTGCCGAAGCCTTTGCCGATATCATGGAGAAAGGAACTCAGGTAGAGGGCTTCCCTGTCCGCGACCCGATCGAAGACATCTGGCTCGCTCTTTTCGAGGCGCTTCAGCTCGCTTACGGTATGGATACTGTGGAGGTCGACGGTATGAGTATGGTAGACATCGAAGATCGTTTTCCCCTTGATAGAGGTGAACTCCGGTATGAGCCGTTCGATGACCCCGGTTTCCAGCATGCCGATGAGGGCCTTCTCCGCACCCGGCGACCGAAATATCCGAAGGAACATCCCGCATGCCTCCCGGTTCTCGTGGAGGGATGCTGATTTTCTGGCCAGGTCCCTGATCTGGGACCTGGCGGCGATGGCAAGGCCAAGCCCCTTTTCGGCAAGGTGGGAAAAGGCCTTCAGCATCAGGAGCGGATCTTCTTTCAGGTCGTCGGGTCGGGAGAAAGACAGAAGCCCGGAGGATACGATGAAATGATTGTCGATCATTCTGCGGGAACGGAGATATCCCCATCCCCTGGGCTGGGTCAACTGCATGAGCAGCCCGTCGGAAACCGAGCGCACGGTCAAGGCCCGTGTGTGGAAATCCTTCAGGAAGGCTTCCACCGGGCTCTCGCCGCCTGCGGCCGAATATCCCATCTCTGCAGCGAGCAGCTCCTGATATTCGAGGTGCATCCGGTCGGTTTTTCTCCCTGTAAGCCTGTGGAGCAGGAACCTGGCCCTTATCAGGAAATCTGCCGTTGCCCGGAGCTCTTCGAAGTCGGCTTTTTCAATAGGCGATCCGCCGCTTCCCTGTTCTCTCCTCAAGATTTCCGCAGCCCACAGTATACCCTGATAGTCACGCAGACCTCCATGGCCTTCCTTGATGTGAGGTTCGAGGAA
Source organism: Deltaproteobacteria bacterium (assembly GCA_029547185.1). Taxonomy (GTDB): domain Bacteria; phylum Desulfobacterota; class Desulfomonilia; order UBA1062; family UBA1062; genus Phosphitivorax. Next base: position 27,715 of record JAKPPU010000102.1, read on the forward strand.
GTAAACGGAATCCCCATATTTTTCATGCCTCTTTCGCGTATGGAAGGCGAGCTCGGAGATGAATTTCCTGCTGTTGTTCAGATGTCTGCTCGATGCAAATCTCTCGGCAAATTCCCTGAACGTGCGTTTAGAACCACAGACAAAGCGTGCATCGATGAGCGACGTCCTGAAAAAGAAATCGCTCTTTGCATCGGAGACGGCCTGCCTTATTGTTCTGACACTGTAGCTTGCGCTGAATCCCTCGTCCCACAGGGGATAGAGAGTCTCCTTGAGCATTTTCTCAATCTCGTGGGGCGAGGTGCTTCTATCCATGATAAAGAGGATGTCCAGATCAGAGAACGGGCAGAGCTCCCGTCTTCCATATCCTCCGAGGGCTGCAATGGACCAGGTGTCATACCTCTTGAGACAGCATGAATTGAACAGGGAGGTAATGCCCAGGTCCGCCTGGTCACTGAGCTCCCCGGCAAGAGCAAATCCCCCCTTCGTTCCGTCGGGTTTTCGTTGGGGCTTCCAGTGCACCTCTTGTTTTTTCATACGATCATCATCTCTTCAAGCTCAACAGCCTCTTTCTCTGTTCCCGATTCTCCTGCACGGTCTGCACGACCCCTTCCAAGGGAATGGCGGCGATCACCCGACGCTGTCATGTACTATCGAAGCATACTGAGCAAAGGGAATGCCATGTGGGCAATCTATGGAAATAATGGATGACACTTGCCTGTAAGCCCTTATGCAAATAACAAAATTGAATAAGTCTGCAAATTAGATGATAAATATGTTGAAAATATAATGAATGGTTCAATAATGAGACTATCAATGGTATACGGATTGCAAAAAGGAGCAGGGATAATTCAGATCGTATTCTGATCTCCGGTTCTGAGATTGTGCAGAAGGAGAGGCAAAATACAAAATTGTAGAGCGGAACTGGAGAAAGGGAGAAGCAGATGAAATCGCTGAGCCATGTGAGCACCGGCATCGAGGGGCTCGATACCGTAATCGATTACCTGCGACTCGGAGACAACGTTGTCTGGCAGGTCGACCATATTAAGGATTATAAGGACATTGTCAGGCCGTTCGTGGACAGGGCAATCAAAGACAACCACAAGGTCATCTACATGCGCTTTGCCCAGCACGAGCCGCTCCTCGAGCCGAGAGACAAGCTGATCATCCATCATCTCGATTCGAGCGAGGGCTTCGAGTCGTTTTCCACGAAGGTGCACACGATTATCACCGAGGCGGGCGAGGGGGCCTTCTATGTATTCGACAGCCTCTCCGACCTTCTTTCCGCATGGGCCACGGACCTCATGATCGGAAACTTCTTCCTCATCACCTGTCCGTACCTGTTCGAGCTCAAGACCATCGCCTACTTCGCCCTCGTCAGAAACCGACATTCGTACGCGACTGTAGCGCGGATCAGGGAGACGACGCAGGTCCTGCTCGATACCTACAATTGCGATAACCCTGCCTACTGCGGAAACAACTTCTACGTGCAGCCGCTCAAGGTGTGGAAGCGGTATTCCCCCACGATGTTCCTTCCCCATCTGGAAAAAGGGGACAAGTTCATTCCCGTTACCAACAGCCTTGATGCATCGATGCTCTTTCAGCACATGTCGAGGTTTACCGAGAGCGGAAGGAGAAACCTCGATTACTGGGACAGGCTCTTCATGAAGGCCGAGGACCTGGTCTCCGGGAATGCAGATCCGGAGAAGAAGAGGGGCATGATCGATCAGATCTGCGAGATCATGATTACGAGGGATCCCAGGATGGCTTCCCTCGTCAAGAAGCACATCACCCTCGAGGACCTGCTCGACATCAAGGCGCGTCTCATAGGATCGGGATTCATCGGAGGCAAGACCGTGGGTCTGCTTCTCTCCCGCAAGCTCCTCTCCAAAGACAAGTCCATAGACTGGATCGATTATCTGGAGCCTCACGACTCCTTCTACATCGGCTCGGACGTGTTCTACTCGTATCTCGTCAACAACGGCTGCTGGAAGCTCCGAATGGACCAGAAGACGAACGATGGCTACTTCACCGTGGCGCCGGTTCTGGCAGACAGGATTCTCCACGGGGCCTTCCCCGACGACATCAAAGAGCACTTCTACCAGATCATCGAGTATTTCGGTCAGTCACCCATCATCGTGCGCTCCAGCTCGCTTCTCGAAGACTCGTTCGGGAACGCGTTTGCCGGCAAGTACGAGAGCATATTCTGCGCAAACCAGGGATCGCCGGAAGAGCGCTATGCCAAGTTCGAAGAGGCTGTCAAAAAGATCTTCGCCAGCACCATGGACGAGGATGCCCTCATCTATCGCAGACAGCGCGGCCTTGAGTTCGACGACGAGCAGATGGCTCTCCTGGTGCAGCGCGTGTCAGGGTCGTACCGCAAACACTACTTTTTCCCGGATATCGGCGGGGTGGGGGTTTCCTACAACACCTTCGTCTGGAAGCAGGGTATGGACCCGGAAGCCGGGATGCTCAGGATGGTCCTCGGATTGGGAACCAGGGCCGTCGACAGGGTCGAGGGGGACTACCCCCGCCTCGTTGCCCTCGACGACCCTCTCACCAGGCCTTTTTCCGGAATCGATGACCTGCGGACCTTTTCCCAGCACAGCGTGGATGTGATCAATACGAGGGACAACGTCCTGCAGACGTCTTCCTTCAACGAGCTCCTGCGGCAGGGAATCGACATCCCCCTCGACAGTGTCGCCGTTCTCGATGACGAGGTGACGCAAAGGCTGAGGGAGTACGGCAAGAAGGATCAGGAGGTCTGGCTCATCACCTTTGACGAGCTTCTTTCGAACACCCGGTTTCCGTCGCTCATGCATTCGATGATGAAAATCCTGGAGAAACAGTACGATTATCCGGTCGACATCGAGTTCACGGTAAACTTCACGGATACGAACAGCTTCCGGATAAACCTTGTCCAGTGCCGTCCGCTCCAGACCATAGGCGAGGAAAAGCCCATAGAATTCCCCGAGCACGTGGATGATGAAAGGGTCCTTTTCCGGATGGGCGGAAACTTCATGGGCGGGAGCATCTCCCAGTCCATCGACCGCATCATCTATGTGGAGCCCAAGGCATACATCGATCTGCCGCTCCAGGAGAAGTACAATATCGCTGGCGTCGTGGGCAGGCTGAACAGGCTGGTCGAAAACAGGGAAGAGCTTTCCGTCATGCTGCTCGGACCGGGAAGGTGGGGAACGACGACGCCTTCACTCGGGGTGCCGGTGCACTTTTCCGAGATAAGCAACATGAGGGTGCTGGGCGAGATCGGCTTCATTGAAGGCAACCTCATGCCCGAGCTCTCGTACGGCACGCACTTTTTCCAGGATCTCGTCGAGAACAGGATATTCTTCGTGGCCGTATTCCCCTGGAGGGAGGGTGTTTTCCTCAATCCCTCATGGAACCGGGAACTTTCCAATATTCTTCCCGACCTCCTGCCCGAAGAGGAGCGATATCGAGAAGTCGTGAAGGTCTACGATGTCGGAAACAGAGGGTTCAGGATCATCGGCGATGTGGTCCGGCAGAAGGTGATAAGCTATTGGGAAGGGAAGGACTAAGCTGTATCATGCTGAATTCGATGGAGAAATTATCGGCAAATGACGAATATAAGGCCATGAGAGCTTCAGCGGCTGAATGGCCTGGAGGAAGGCAGACATGAGTTCTTTTTTGTACGATGATCTCGAGGTTCTCAACAATCTGGCCCAGATCCTGGCAACACCTCTCGATCTGAGGGAACAGCTCGAGCAGGTGCTCAAGACCCTGAGCGAGCAGACCGGAATGGACCGCGGCATGATCTCGATCCTTGACCGGGACACGGGCGAGGCCATCCTCGACCTGGCGCACGGCGTCGATATCGAAGGCCTCGACATCACCTACAAGCCGGGAGAAGGCATCACCGGCCAGGTGGCCCAGACCGGAAAGCCCATGGTCATCGCAAATCTCGGCAAGGAAGAGCACTTCCTCGACCGTACCGGGGCCCGCAGGTTTCTCGACCGATCGGAGCTGTCCTTCCTCTGCGTTCCCATCATGTATGACGGCCGTGTGGTGGGCGTCCTCTCGGCAGATAAGGTCGCCCATCAGGTTGACAACCAGGACTACGAGATTCAGTTCCTCTCCGAGGTGGCGGGCCTCATCGCCAAAGCGGTTCACATGAGGTCCATAGAAGAGGAGAACCGGCGTCTGAGGAATCTCCTCGGCCGCTCGCAGCGTCCTTCTTCGGAGATGGTGGGGAACTCGAACCGCATGAAGGACATCTTCGGGCTCATCTCACAGGTAGCGGACTCGAACACCACGGTCCTGATACACGGAGAGACAGGCACGGGCAAAGAGCTCGTCGCACGGTCCATCCACAGGAACTCCCCGAGGTCGGGCGGGCCTTTCGTCGAGGTGAACTGCGCTGCCATGCCCGATACCCTGATCGAGAGCGAGCTGTTCGGGCATGAGAAGGGCGCGTTCACCGGAGCGGTCCAGAAAAGGCGCGGCCGATTTGAAGAGGCTCACGGCGGCACCATATTCCTCGACGAGGTCGGGGAGCTCTCACCCCTTGCCCAGGCAAAACTGCTGCGGGTCATCCAGGAGCGCCAGTTCCAGCCTCTGGGCACCACGCGTGTCGTCAAGGTGAACGTGCGCATCGTGGCCGCCACCAACAGAGACCTCGATCAGGACGTAGCGTCGGGGCGCTTCCGGTCGGACCTCTATTACCGGCTGAACGTATTCCCCATCTATATGCCTTCCCTGCGCGAGAGAGGAAGCGATATCCTGCTCTTGGCCGACCACTTCGTGGAAAAGTATGCAAAGCAGTTCAAGAAGAACGTCAAGAGGATCTCGACTCCGGCCATAGACTCCCTCCTCGCGTACCACTGGCCCGGCAATGTCCGGGAGCTCGAGAACTGCATGGAGCGGGCAGTGCTCCTCACGAACGGCGACACCGTGGACAGCATCCACCTTCCGCCTTCTCTCCAGATGAAGGTGATGACGCCGGAGAAAAAGAAGCAGGGAAAGCTTTCGAGCCTCGTCAGCGCGTACGAGCGCTCACTCATCGTCGATGCCCTGAAGGACGCAAAAGGCAATCAGAGCCAGGCCGCCCGCATCCTCGGCACGACGAAGCGCATCATTCAGTACAAGATCGAAAACTACGGGATCGACGTCAAGAGGTTCAAGAACAAGAAGATCTGACCCTCCCGTTTCGAGGCAAACCCCGCTGCCCTCGCCCTGGAATGACGACAGGCCTTCTCCTGCCGGGTGAACAATGATGTGCCTTTGTCCCGGGTCCGGGGGAGCGGGCGGGATCATGGGCCCGCTCACATCCATAACAGACAGCGTTGCTCTTTTTCTGTAATGATTCAGGGCTTTTTCCCCTGTGAACGGAAAGAATGCCGCAGGGATACCTGCGGGAAACCATAGATGGATGAGCCTGAAAGTGGTGCAAAAATGTCCGAAAAGACTCCAATCGGACAATATTGGGAAACCGATCGCCAGTCAATGCGGATACGATGATTCGCCTGATTCCGGATGACCGAGGGAGAAGTCTACTAACTCTAAGAATCTACAAGCTTATTGCCTATCAGAATTTATGGGAAACCGCAGAGCGGATGGTGGCATGAATTTCGCTCTGGTGAGAAGAGTCAGGTTGCAAGGAGGAAAACACAGTATGTGCCGCCTATTTGCCATAACGAGCGAAGAGCCTCTCTCTCCCATGGTGGCAATCCGCGCACTGGATGTCATGAAAGAAGGCCACGACGGATCCGGGGTGGGCCTGTTCATGACCGACCTCGGGGGTGACCTCGAGCCTTTCAAAGGCTCTCCCATTCTCTCCGGCATCTTTTCCCATGAGGGGATCAAGAAGCTCGACCGGTATATGATGGAAATCGGCTTTCTCACAAAGTTCAAATTCTCGATCCGACCTTCAAAGGAGCCACCTGCCGGAACCCCGAAGCGCGACGTCTATCTCATCAGGGTCTATGAATATCCCTATGACTGGGAAGGCCTCCCCGAGCCGGAAATCATGAACCGCCTCCTGAAGATCAGGATCGACCTGCGCAGGCTCGGCGAGGAAGACGAGTCCATGATGGTCTTCTCGTTCTGGCCCGATGTGATCATGATCAAAGAGGTTGGCGACCCCATGGAGATAGCACAGTATCTCGGTCTGGACCGCAAGGGCCTCAAGGCGCGGATCATCCTCGCCCAGGGCAGGCAGAACACGAATTACGCCATTACGCTCTATGCCTGCCACCCGTTCTTTCTCCAGGGATTCGCGACCATGACCAACGGCGAAAACACCGCATTCGCCCCTAACCGGGAGTATCTCATGTCGCGGGGTTTTCCCGGCTACGCAGGATACCAGTCCGACTCGGAGATATTCACGCATATCCTGCACTACACCGTGAACGGGCTGGGACTGGGAATCGATGCCTACAAGCACATCATCACCCCGCTCAAGGACGAAGAGCTCGTCAGGCACCCCGACCGTGTGTTCCTGAGGAACCTCAAGCACAGCTGCCGGTTCCTCACCATCGACGGGCCCAACTGCGTGATCGGCTGCCTGCCGGACAAGACTGTCTTCATCGTGCAGGACAGCAAGAAGCTCAGGCCCGGGGTCGTCGGAGGCAAGCCGGGAATGTTCGCTTTCTCATCCGAGATGTGCGGACTCGAAGAGGCCATAACGTACCGGGAAAAGAACTACGAATTCCAGCCCATGAAGTATGACGTGGCGTATGTCGATGCTTCGCGGATGGAGGTAAAGAGGTGGAGCCAGTGGGAGAACTGCACCCATCACGCTTAAGCCAGAAGGATCTCCTCTGGCATATACTCTGGGAGAAGCAGAAGTGCACGCTCTGCGGGCATTGCACCTCGGTGTGCCCGGTCAGGGCCATCGAGCTGGGCGTGCACAGGAAGAGAGAAATCAGCATAACCCTCGGGCTCACGAAAAAACCAGGCAATGTGTATGGCGTATACCACGGCATCAGGCAGGTGACCGATCCGGGCCATGCATGCGTGGGCTGCGGCATGTGCTCGCTTGTGTGCCCCAATTCCGCCATCTACCCTGTACGCAACGAGGAGATCGACAAGCTGAAGTTTCACGTCAACGGGGGCGGCGAACCCAGGCGCAGGGGAGGCCGCCGCAACGACTCCGGGAGCGTGCTCGACCGCATCAAATTCGTTAGGATCTCTATGCTCACCGACCCGGCCCTCGATGCCGGAAGGCACGAGTTCGAGCTCAGGACCCTGCTGGGAAGGATACTCCCGCCGGAGGAGGCGGTGAAGGCATCCTCGGAAAGCGGGTGGATACCCCCGGTACGGGAGATCTATCCCCTGATCATCGGCGGCATGTCCTTCGGGGCCTTGTCTCCGAACATGTGGGAAGGCCTGCAGATGGGGGTCGCGTATCTCAACGAGGAGCTCGGCATGCCCGTAAGGATCTCCTCGGGCGAGGGCGGGTGTCCCCCGCGCCTCCTGCGGTCGCGTTTCCTGAAGTATGTCATCCTCCAGATAGCGAGCGGCTACTTCGGATGGGACGAGATCATCCACGCGCTGCCCGACATGAAGGAAGACCCGTGCGCCATCGAGATCAAGTACGGACAAGGCGCAAAGCCCGGTGACGGCGGCCTCCTCATGTGGCACAAGGTGAGCAGCCTCATCGCCGCCATCAGGGGCGTGCCTACAGGGGTGAGCCTTCCTTCGCCTCCCACGCACCAGACGAAGTACTCCATCGAAGAGTCGGTGGCCAAGATGATCCAGTCGATGTACATGGCGTGGGGATTCCGCGTGCCGGTATACCCGAAGATCTCTGCGACCACGACGAGCCTGGCCGTGCTGAACAACCTCGCGCGGAACCCCTATGCGGCAGGCCTTGCCATAGACGGCGAAGACGGGGGAACGGGCGCTGCCTACAACGTCTCGATGAACCACATGGGCCACCCGATCGCGAGCAACGTCCGCGACGCGTATCTCAACATGGTCAAGCTGGGGAAGCAGAATGAGATCCCGATCTTCGCCGGCGGCGGCATCGGAAAGAACGGCAATCTCGCCGCCAATGCCGCGGCCCTGATCATGCTTGGCGCAAGCGGCGTCCAGGCGGGAAAGGTCGTCATGCAGTCCGCGGCGGGATGCCTGGGCTCGGAGCAGGATCGCTGCAACATCTGCAACCTCGGTTTGTGCCCGAAGGGCATCACGTCCCAGGATCCGCGTCTGGACCGGCGCCTCGACCCGGAGAAGGTAGCGGAGCGCCTGGTGGACCTGTTCGTCTCCTTCGACCAGGAGCTCAAAAAGATCGTCGCGCCGCTGGGACGCTCCACATCCCTGCCCATCGGCATGTCCGACGCCCTGGGCATCACCGACCGCGATGCCGCGGAGAGGCTCCAGATCCGCCACGTCATTTGATAAGGAAGCAACTCCATGGATAAACCGACCATCATCATTCCGGGAATGGAAAAAGGTCTCCGGGTCGACTCGCGGGTTCTGGAGGAGCGCATCCAGAAGGCCGTAGCCGAGGGACATCGCTCCATCGAGAT
>JAKPPU010000104.1 GCA_029547185.1 Deltaproteobacteria bacterium
TGTCCCAATCTGTGCCTTTATCGGCCTTCTCTTTGCTGCCTACTCCTACATGGTCATGAAGCGTGAAGAAGAGGGCAGCGATCTGATGAAGAAGATCGCAGGTGCAATCAGGCTTGGTGCGATGGTCTACCTGAAGCGCCAGTACACTGCGATCCTTGTCTTCATGATAGCGATGGCAATTGTGCTCGCCCTTGCAATCAATCCTTTCACAGCTGTCTGTTTCATCGTTGGGGCTTCACTTTCTGCCCTTGCCGGTTACATCGGGATGAAAGCCGCCACGTATGCAAATGTCCGGACCACAAACGCTGCCAAGAAGGGAATGGCAAACGCATTCCGGGTGTCATACTCGAGCGGGACCGTGATGGGCCTGATCGTCGTCGGACTGGGCCTGCTCGGTCTCTCGGTGCTCTTTTATGCCTTCTCATCGTTTACCGCACTTACACTGGCAGACACTGTGAATGTTCTCTTCGGCTTCTCGCTCGGAGCAAGCTCGATCGCCCTTTTTGCGCGAGTTGGGGGAGGGATCTTCACCAAGGCTGCCGATGTCGGAGCCGATCTGGTAGGAAAGGTAGAGGCTGGTATCCCTGAAGACGATCCGAGGAATCCTGCGGTCATTGCCGACAATGTCGGAGATAACGTGGGTGATATCGCCGGGATGGGTGCTGACCTGTACGAATCGTATGTTGGGTCGGTGATTGCGACGATGGGTCTTGCTGTTGTCGCATCCATTGCAGCGGGATTCGTGAATGTCCCGGTCCAGAACCTCGTGCTCCTCCCGATGCTGATTGCCGCGCTCGGCATCATCGCGTCCATCATCGGGACATTCTTTGTGAGGAGCTCGAAGAACGAGAGCAGTGCCATCCACAAGGCGTTCAATATCGGGACCCTCACGAGCCTCATCCTCACGGTGATTGCGACCTGGTGGCTCGTGGATACCCTCATAGGACCTCAGTATATCGGGGTGTTCATTGCTACTGTTGCAGGGCTGGTCGCAGGATTCCTGATCGGCCTCGTGACAGAATACTATACCTCGTACGAGCGGCCCCCTACCCAGCGGATTGTCAAGGCTGCGGAGACGGGAGCCGCAACCGATATCATTACCGGGCTGGCGGTGGGATTTGAAAGTACCATCTGGCCGGTGATCATCATTGTGGCTGCCATCCTCATTGCAGCAAACCAGGCAGGGTTGTATGGTATTGCCCTTGCCGGGGTCGGGATGCTCGCAACCCTCGGGATCACTCTCTCGGTGGATGCCTATGGCCCAGTCGCTGACAATGCCGGTGGTATCGCCGAGATGTCCCACCAGGAGAAAGGTATCCGCGAGATCACTGACACCCTCGATTCGGTCGGGAATACCACTGCGGCGATCGGGAAAGGTTTTGCAATCGGCGGTGCAGCCCTGACTGCACTCGCACTCTTTGCCGTGTACACCCAGGCGGTCAGCCTTCAGGTAGTCGATCTGCTCGACCCGATTGTCTTTGTCGGTATCCTGATTGGTGCAGTGCTTCCGTTCCTCTTCTGTTCGTTCGCCATGACCGCGGTCGGGCGGGCTGCCGGCTACATCGTCGAGGAGGTACGCCGCCAGTTCAAGCAGATCTCGGGTTTGATGGAAGGGAAAGCCGAACCGGACTATGACTCCTGTATCACCATTTCCACCAACGCCGCCCTGAAGCAGATGATTGCTCCCGGGCTGATGGCCATCATCGCCCCAGTACTGGTAGGACTGACCCTCGGAACTGCTGCCCTTGCCGGGCTACTCGTCGGCTCGATCGCGACCGGGTTCATCGTCGCTATCATGATGGCAAACGCGGGCGGTGCCTGGGACAACACCAAGAAATACATCGAGGCAGGACACCTCGGCGGAAAAGGATCGTTTGCCCACAAGGCTGCCGTTACCGGTGACACCGTAGGTGATCCCTTCAAGGACACGGCCGGCCCGGCACTGAACATCCTGCTCAAGCTGATGTCAATC
>JAKPPU010000107.1 GCA_029547185.1 Deltaproteobacteria bacterium
TCATCGAGCGCCGGCGGATATCGATCTCCTCGGCCGTGATGACGAGCACGGTGTAGTGGACGCTCTCCTGGATCCGGCCAAAGAGGTCCGTCCGCGCAGCAGGGGAGAGGGTCTTTGAATCCCGGACCGGGATCGCGGCGAGATCCTCTTCGGATTCGCACCCGACACAGGCGACCACGAGCGGGCCGAGGACGGCCCCTTTCCCTGCCTCATCGACCCCGGCAAACATCAGATCCCTTGGTATGATGCGCAAGTTATTTCAATGGCGATGATGGTAACCCCACTCTATGTACATCATCATCGTGGGCCTGGGTGGTATCGGGCGGAGCCTTGCAGCCCAGGCGGTGGGGAACGGGGACAACGTCGTGATCATCGACCGGAACGAGCAGCGGTGCAGCGAGATGCTCGAGCATTACGATGTCCTCGCGATCACGGGAAACGCCACCGACAAGGTCATCCTCGAGGACGCGGGGATCGACCGGGCAGATGCGCTCGTGGCGACCACCAGCGATGACTCGGTCAACCTGATGACCTGCTGGCTTGCCAAGCGGTTCAAGGTTGCAAACGTGGTCTCGATCGTGAACAACGTCGAACACTCGGACCTCTTCAAGGAGGTCGGGGTGAAGATCAGCGAGAACCCCGACGAGCTCGTGGCCTCCCGGCTCTATTACTGGGCCCGGAACCCGATGCTCCAGCAGCTCGCCTCGATCCCAGGGGGGACGATCTTCGAGGTGGTCGCAGAGAAAGGTGCCCCCATCGTGGACCATGAGATCCGCGAACTGAAGGTGAAGGACTTTGTCTTCATCGCGATCCGGAGGCTGGGCGGCGAGCTGATCATCCCGAGCGGGACGATCCGGATCCGGCCGGGGGACACCATCACGGTCTTCACCAAAAAGGAGGCCGAGGTCGAGACACTCGAGCTCCTCAACCGGCAGCTCAGGGTCCCTGCCACCTGAACGGGAAGGCCGGGGCCTCCCCTTCCAGGGGATGTCCTGGGGAGATCCATGAGGGGGTCATGCCTTTGGTGGTGCACTCCCTGCCTGCCTCTTCTGAGTTCTTTTACCGTAACCGGACCGGTGGATCCTTCCCCCTTATTCCTATCAGAAATCCCCCCCGGTATGGACAACGGGCGGCCTGGAGAGGAAAAAAACGGGTGAAAAGAAGAGGAGGGTGAAGTTACCCGATCGTTGCCTTGAGGAGGGCGAGTTCGGCCACCAGTTTCGGGTTCCGCTTCATCAGTTCCTTGATCAGGGTGAAGGTCGAGAAGTCCTTCAGATCGAGGGACCGGGCTGAGTGGATGATCGCGTTCAGCTTGTCATCGGGGAGATTGATCAAATACTCCTTGATATGGTAGTTCCGCTCGATCGCCTTTCCCATGGTCGAGGAACGCCAGCCCTGGTCGTAAAGCATCAGGGCATCCGCATCGGTCTTCCCGGCACCCATCGCCTGGATGGCGACCTTTGCCGCGAGGTCCCCGGTGTACATCGCGTTGTAGATGCCCCCGCCGGTGAGCGGATCGACGACCCGTGCCGCATCGCCCGCGATGATCAGGCCGTCGGCAACGGTTCGTGAAAGGGGGCGGCAGACCGAGACTCCCCCGACGATGCACTCGATGGTCTTGCCGCCGGGGAACCGTTCCCTCACAAACCGGTCGAGGTAGTCCTTTGCACGGTGGCCAGCCCCGCTTTTCTTGCCCGAGATCCCGATCCCGACGTTCGCGGTCCGCTTCCCTTTTGGGAAGATCCAGAGGTAGCCTTCCGGTGCTACCTCGTTTCCGAGGAAGAAGGTCGTGCACTCATGGTCGATCTCGATGCCGGTCATCAGGTACTGGCACGAGCTCATGATCTCCCGGACCGGGACCGCGGTATTCACCCCGCACCAGCGGGAGAACTTGGACTCGACACCGTCGGCTGCAATCGTCACGGCAGCCTCCACCTTCTTCTGTTCCCCGCAGGACTCGAGCACTGCACCCTTCACGCTACCCCCTTCCATCAGGGGTGCCGAGGCACGGGTCTTGACCATCACGTCCGCACCTGCATCGGCGGCCTGCCAGACGAGCTCCCGGTCAAAGACCTTCCGGTCGATGATGTACCCGATCTTGCTGCCGGCCATCGCCGCCTCAAGCATCATTGTTGCCCCGTCCGGGGCGACGATCTCGGCCCGCTTGAGCTCGACTGCGATCCAGCGCTCGTCAGGCTTGACGAACTCGGCGAGGGCTTCTTTCCCTATCCCCTCTGCACACCGGACAGGGGCTCCGATTGCCGGGCGCTTTTCGACGAGGAGGACCGAATGCCCGGCCTGAGCAGCGGTTCGTGCCGCAATGGCACCTGCCGGGCCGCCGCCGATGACGAGCAGGTCGTAGTCAGTCCTCATCCTTCACCTCCAGGGCACCAACCGGGCATACCTTGGCACAGATCCCGCAGGAGGTGCACTGGTCATCCACCTCCAGGTAGGCATCGATCAGCTCGAGCGCACCCTCGGGACATACCGAGACGCAGCACCCGCAGTACCCGCAGACATCACGATGAATCTGAAGCATCTTTTAGGTATAGGGAAGGTTCCCCCATAATCCTTTCTTGCGGGGAAGGGTACAGAAGAAAGGGCGATCTCTCTGATTTTTGGTCAGAAGAAAGAAAAGGAGCCGAAACGCCCACCTCCCCCCGGTATGAGACTGACCCTCCCTTGCCTGAACGATTCGATCGCGGGGGCGACCCGGCCATCAATGGCAGCGAGTTCTTTGATCGGGGTCCTGGTGAGCACCGATATCTCGTCAGTATCCGGGGTGACAAACCGGTCATAGAGCAGGGTGCATGCCCTGGTGGCGACCGATGAGGAGCCGATCACCAGACGGATGATCTCGGCGAGGGGGATGATATGCAGGTAGGGGGGCCTTTCTGTCGGGGGTGCATCGGTAAGTTCCGCTGCCCGATCAGCGACCCCCTTCTTGATCAGGCCCCGGTCGTCCGGGCACCGCCACCGGACCGATGCTGCAAAGGCTGGGGTGTAGTGGGTATAGCACCGGGTGCAGGCCGTCTGGTTATACTTCCCCTCTTCGGGGAAGAACCCGGCATTCATCGTGATATGCCCTCTTCTGATGCTCTCCATCACCCCCCGCACGGTTGCCTCCTCATCCGGGATCCCGAAGAACTCCCGGCCCAGCTTCGCAGGGTCAGGGCTGTGCGCATCGGAGTTTGAGAGGAACGGGATGCCGGCAAGGTCGGAGATGCCTGCCCCGTAGCTGCTGTCGGCCGAAAGACCGAGCTCGAGGAAGTCCGGCCGCTCGGCCCCGTAGCACCCGGAGAGGCAGTCGAAGGCCGCATACAGCGAGGTCCAGGGAGTGAACGCATGGGCAGGACCGATCAGGCCGCCGAGGTCATGGACCCTCCCTGCAATCTCGCTCCCTGGCAACCTGACATGCGGCCGCCCGGTCTCTGCAAGGCGTGCGGCATGGCGGCCAAGATCAGAGGCGAGGTCCTCGAACCGTTCAAACGATTCGAGGATGATCAGGTGGTGGACCCGGTCATGGTCCTCCACCTCAGCGGTGGGCACCACCAGCACCTCTCCGGTGTCAGGGATGCGGTTCCAGAGGTCCCGCCAGCCGGCGTGGAGTGCATCCCCACTGCCGAGAACCCCGATCCCCTTCTTCCGGCATCCCTCGACCAGGCAGGAAGGAAGCATCCGGGACGACGAGGCGATGGAAAAACAGGAGTGGATGTGCAGGTCGCAGAAGAGCCCGCTGTTCATACGATGTAGCGGAGCTCGTCGTCCTGTGCCCCGCGTTCACCATCGATCAGCTTCTGGAGCACGTGCTCCATCTCGCATGCCCGCTGCTCGAGCCTCGTCGGGTCGATCTCGATCGCGAGCAGGGTGGAGAGGACTTTCAGGAGGCTTGCAGCGCTCCGCGGATCGACAAGGTATCCCGAAGTCTCCCCCATCAGGCAGATCCCTTCGATGCTGCGGGAGACGCCAAGCCCGAGGAGGAGCCCTGCTGCCCCGATAATGCCCCCTCCGGGCTCATCTCTCCCGACCACCCCCCCTGCGTCCTCGATCATCCCGCGGAGCCCGGGGGAATTGACCGCACCAAGGACCCGCGGTTCATCGACAAGGTGGCCAACACCATATCCTCCCAGGGTATAGATCCGGGATACCCCGCATTCGGCAGCGATGTCCAGGTAGGCATCGGCGAGGAGGTAATGCCCCTCGCTCGAGGTGGCCTGGTAATCGCCGACGAGGAAGAGGAACCGGTGGGTCTCGCCGGCATAGTAATAGAGCTCGTTATTGGCGAGCCGGACGGTCCCGTGCTCATCGATGATCACCTGGGGCGGGAAGAAGATCGAGTGGATCTCGGCTACCTTTTTTGCACCGAGCTCCTGGATCATGTGCTCGGCGACCAGCTTGCCGACATGTCCGATCCCGGGAAGCCCTTCGATCAGGACCGGGGCTTTCAACCCCTCTTCCGGGACATCATCGAGGAAGTGTACCTCTATCTCGTCCATCCTCTCGCGATCCTCCGGTAGCTTCCGTACTTGTCTTCAGGAG
Source organism: Deltaproteobacteria bacterium (assembly GCA_029547185.1). Classification (GTDB taxonomy): domain Bacteria; phylum Desulfobacterota; class Desulfomonilia; order UBA1062; family UBA1062; genus Phosphitivorax. Next base: position 4,540 of record JAKPPU010000107.1, read on the forward strand.
AGAAGCGTGCTGGGTGGGGGGTGACCGTTGCCGCTCCGCAGAGAGGGCAGAATTCGTGCAGCGTGTAGGCCGAGTCGACCGGGCAGCGCCGTATTCTCCCCTTCATGCCGCCTTTCCGGACTTCGGTTTCTTGACGAACTTTCCTTCGCCGCCGGAGCGTTCGAGGACTCCGATCGCCGCAGCGGCTGCCTTCTCAAGGGCTTTCTCCGCCTTCTTGTAATCGGGTGCAGTGACCTTGATCCGGTAGGTGGGGGCACCCAGGTAGGTGAGTTCGATCTCGGCTTCCGGGATTTTCGGCTCGGCGCTCCGGAGCGCCCGCCTGATGATATTGACCCCGTCCGGTTTTGTGGAGGTGAGGATGAGGTTCCCGGCAACGGTGACTCTCGGCACTTTGACGTTCTCCCGTGCCACCTGGGAGAGTGCCTCGATCACACCGGCCGGAAGCCCGGTCTTTTTCAGATTGTCGGTCCCCTCGGTCACGATCTCCTCGAAGACCGTGTAGAGGTCGCCGTATTTTTTGATCAGGGCGGCCTCGATCACTTCGGGGTTCTCTCCCGAGTGTTCGGCCGCAAACCCGATCCACTTCCGCGCCTTGGACTCGTTCTTCCACTCGCGGATCTTGTCGCGCCGCTGGTGGTCGTTCACGTCCTTTAAGGAGAGATCGATATGACCCCTGCTCTGGTCAACGTGGAGTACCTTGCAGACGACCTTCTGCCCCTCGCGGATATGGTCACGGATATACTTGATCCATCCGGTCGCGATCTCGGAGATGGGGATGAGCCCTTCGCGGCCGGGATATTCATCCAGGGATACAAACGCTGCAAAGTCCTTGATGTCCCTGACGGTGCAGACGACGAGTTCTCCTGCTATTGGCCACGACTGGGTGCTCATCGCTCTTCTCACTCAAATGTTTCCAGGATCTCGACGTTCACTTTTGCCTTGCCGCCGGTAGGCTCAGCAAGGATCTTGCTGCAGACCACACAGGTGACCACGGTGGCTGCCTTCTCGAAGACGACCTGCTCGTGCTCGCAGTCGGGGCATTTGACCTTG
>JAKPPU010000113.1 GCA_029547185.1 Deltaproteobacteria bacterium
GAGGTCATCAGGCTCGAGGCTCAGCAGCAGGTGAGGGGTGAAGCGGGGAGCAGGGCACTTGAGCCCATCCTCCGGATGGAAGGTGTCTACGGGACCATTGCCCAGCTGGGGCGGGCCCCCCCCACATACACGACAGCGCTGAATGTGGCTGCCGGATCAAAGCTGCACTATGTCGTAGTGAAGGATGACTCGGTCGCAGCCCGGGCCATCGAGTTCCTCAAAGAGCAGAAGCTGGGGAGAGTCACTTTCCTTCCCCTTACAAAACTGAGACCCCCCAAGCTGCCTCCTGTGAAAGAAGCCGGCGCGATCGGGTATGCGGTGGAGATGCTCGAGTTCCCGCCGCAGTTTGCAGAGGCATTCCAGGTGGTCTTCGGTGGAACCGTGGTCATGGAGTCGCTTGCACAGGCAAGGAAACTGATCGGCAGATACCGGATGGTGACAGCAGAGGGGGAACTACTCGAGAAGAGCGGAGCCGTCACGGGTGGTTCATTCAAGAAACCAATCAGGGGGTTTGGAGCAGCTGTCGAGGACGAGGTGGCGCGACTGCGTTCCCGCATGGTGGTATTGGCAGGAGAGATCGCAAAGATCGAGGAAGAGGTGTCGAACGGCACCCGCGAGATAGAGGGCAGGAGGGCCAGGAGGGCAGAACTCGATGCTGAGCTCTCGCGACTTGCCATTGTCACCGAGGAGATTACCCGGCAGGGGGAGGTCTTCCGGAGGGAGAAGTCACAATTAATGGAAGCTCTTTCTGCTCTCGAGGGTGAGGTGAAGTCAGGGACGACCGAACTCGCCGCAATCGAGTCAGCTCTTGATACCATCACCGATGCAATTGCGCAAATGCAGAAGCAGATCGAGCAGCTCAAGAAGAAGCTCGAGGATACCCAGATCCCGGCCCTTTCCGAACAGCTCGAGAAGAAAAAGAGGGAGAGGGACGAGGCCGAGAGGCGACTGCGGAACAAGGAAGCGGATATCAACGACCTTGCCAGGGAGCGCCAGCACTTTTCGGCCCGGCTCGAGGAGCTCAAAGCCGAGGTGGAGAGGCTTTCTGCAAAGAATGCAGACCTCGACCGGGAGATTGTCTTCTCCCAGGAACAGATAGAGGCAAGCAGGGCCAAAATTGCGGGGATCGAAGAGCGCCAGAGACAGTTCTCCAGCGAACTCCAGGAACTACGGGACCGCCATGACCAGGTTACCCTTGCGATAAAGGAATCGGGCGAGAAGATACTTGCCCTCAATGCTTCCGCTGAACGCCACAGGGTGCAGCTGGAAGCCCTGAACGAACGATTCGTCACACTCTCACGCGATGTGGAGGAACTCAGAAGCCAGGTAGGTGACCTGGATACCGACATGACGCTCGAGGAGATCGAGGACGGCATTGCAAAGGCCGGGCAGGAGCTGCGCAAGATCGGTGCAGTCAACATGCTTGCCATCGATGAGTTCGAGCGTGTGGAAAAGAGGATAACAGAGCGGAACGAGAAAAAGGAAGTGCTATCCAGGGAGAGGGCGGATCTCCTCGAGAGGATAGAGCGATTTGAAAAAATGAAGTTCGAGTCGTTCATGACCGCGTTCCGTGCCATCGATGCAAACTTCCGGGAGATTTTCGCCAGCTTGACGAGCGGGAGCGGGCATCTCGTACTGGAAAACGAGGAAGACCCCTTTTCCGGAGGGCTCTCTTTTGCAGTCCAGCCTCGCGACAAGCCAGTCCACCTCCTTTCCGCGCTGTCCGGCGGCGAGAAGTCACTGACCACGCTGGCGTTCATCTTCTCCATCCAGCAGTACATCCCGGCACCTTTCTACGCGTTCGACGAGGTCGACATGTCACTCGATGGTTCGAACGTGGAGAGGATCGCCGCCATGATACGCAAGCTTGCGCAAACATCGCAGTTTATCATCGTCTCGCTGCGCAAGCCGATGATCGAGGGCGCCGACCGGATCCTCGGTGTCACGCTCCTCGCCGACAAAAGCAGTTTCGTCACAGGGATCAAGGTCCATGCCTGAGGAACCTGTCGAGATCCTGGTGCAGATGGCAGAGAAAGGGGAGATCGATCCCTGGAACATCGACATCGTCGAGGTGACAGACAGGTTCCTGCAGGAGCTCGAACGCCGCAAAGAGCTGGATCTCCGGGTGTCAGGCAGGACACTCTTTTATGCGGCCCTCCTGCTCCGCATGAAGTCCGAGTACCTCGAGGAGGCAGAACCTCCAGGGGAGGACGAATGCGGTCACGGCGAGGAAGACGAAGGGGATATACTCAGTTTCGATACTGAAATCGACGCCGAAGCCAGCGTTCTCGGTCCGATAGAGCGTCTCGAGCGCGAGATCAAACGGAGGCTGGAGAGGAAACAGCTTAGGAAACGCCCTGTTACGCTGTTTGAGCTGATCCTCGAGCTCAAGGCTGCCGAGAAGGAACAGATGCGCAGGCAGCGTTTCATCCACGGGTTTGATCCGGCTGTCATCGAGGTTGACGATGTCGTTGGTATCGCGCACGACGAGAGTTACCGCGAGGCAGCGCATGCGATCCTTAGCCAGTGCGGGGAGAAGATCGAGAGGGAGGGCGTCATGACACTCGAGGAGATCGCCGCGCTGATGGGAAAAAGGATCATCGAGGTGTACATCCCCCTTCTCTATTTGATGTTCGAGGAAAAAATCCGCCTCTGGCAGGACGAGTTTTTCGGCCAGGTCTTTATCGGTGTCCAGGGCGCGCAGGACACTGCTGCCCCTGAGAAGTCATAAATCGCCGATATACGTTCTTTCCTTATTCGAGATCGAAAACTATTCACATGGAACACTGCCGGCCCGCTCCCGCTCGCGGTCCATTGGTGCGACCTGTAAAAAAATTGATATAATAGCGGAGGTAACATTTCCTTCCTCAAAAGCCCGTGAAGAACAGGAAGACAGGGACTTTCTGTTCCGAGAGATGAGATCGGGAAATTCGTTCCTCCATTTCCTGTGATACGGTATCAGGAAGTGGCGACGGAGTATTTCCCGGGGGTTTGGTAACCTTGAAGATCAGCCGATTCATGGTTGATTTGCCGGAGTTCCTACCCTGTGAAAAAAGATTAAATAGCAATAATGCCTATCTTAATACCCTCTGTGATGGAGAACCAAGCACGGCAGCACTTGTGCTGGCCATTGGTTCTGACGTTGGTACTGGCAATGCGGAAATTTGTTTGGTAACCGCTAATTCCTCGAAGTAAGCGATAATAGTGTGCGTTGTTGATCGAGAATTCTGGTTGATCCTGCCAGAGGCCACTGCTATCGGGGTTCGATTAAGCCATGCGAGTCGAGAG
>JAKPPU010000142.1 GCA_029547185.1 Deltaproteobacteria bacterium
TATTTTGCGCATGTCGCATGCGGATAATCTGTCCAGAAGCCGCGCATACCCATCGTCGTTCAGCTGCTCCGGTACGAGGCCGTTCCTCTCGAACCAGGCGGCGCATCCGGACTCCTCCCAGAAGGACTTCATGTTGTAGAGTGCTCGACAGCCGCAAAGAAGGGCCGACACGAGCGTTTCGGCCACTATTCCGGGGGAGAGGGAACATCGGGAGCGGTCCCACGATACGTTCCCGTCCACCGTTTCCCCTATTCCCCCTATGCGCGCCAGTTTCAGAGCGACCGGAGCGGATCCGGGGGTAAGCACCTTTACAGATTCAAGCGCGATGGTTTCCGTGGCAGCGTTGGCGCTGCTAGCCTTGTTTGTATTCATGATGCCTATTGTATGATGAACGCGACGCGTTGTCACCTGCCCAGTAAAATTCCCGCGCCAGCAAAACGACGTGCGAAATGCGGGTTCCAGAGCGAGAGGCCCACGGGCTCTTCCACCGCCCCCTCCACCGCCACACCCAACTCTTCGGGGGAAAGCTCCTGCCAGTGTCTCATCTCTGCGGCGATGAGCGGATGATCCAGGCCCATCATCTCCAGCGCATCGCCGTCCGCCACCTTTTCTCGGTTTACCGAAAAATGCGCCAGACAGGCTCCATCTTCCGCCAGCAGGTCGTACGACTCCTCCCCCACCTTGGCCAGCACCTGCCGCCGCTCCGCCGCCGCCGCCGAAAAGAACGTTACCAACCGCTCCAAATTGGACGAAACGTCGGAGAAGGGTTTGTAATCATCCAAGCTGAAGCCGTCGAGATCCTGGAAGAGGTCGAAGACCACCTCCCGGGCCTCCTGAGAATTGGAAAGAGCCGCCTCCAACTCCTGCTTCGTGCGGCGGAGTTCGGGATCGGAAAGGGCCTCCTGGTACAGACGGTCGTAATTGATCCTCTCGGAGAGTTGGCCCAGAATCTGGCTGCGGAGATCCTCGGCAACGTTTCCCTGGTCATCCAACTTCCCCACCGCCTGGGCAATCGCCTTCAATTTTTCCTCAAGGAGCAGAAAGATTTTCCCCTCAATGGTGTCCGCCAGTACCATGTTGTAGACCTGGGCCGTGTCGAGTTGACCGTAGCGGTGAATCCGGCCGATGCGCTGCTCCACATCCATCCTACATTCCCGTCTACTCATAACGAGGTCGGTGGTGGCACGCCAAGTGCGGCATAGATCTGTCTCTGCTTCTCAAGCACTTCGCCCACTCTCGACTCCTTCCCCGGGCTCTCGAAGCACTCGATCACGTCCAGCTTGTCCAGGGCTCCCTGAAGGGTGTAGTCCTTGAACAGTCCCGAGTCACGCATGCGCTTCCTGATGCAGGAGAGGTAGATGAGAGCCACGAACTCGACGAACAGCTTCCCCTCAAGGCTTCGCTCGGAGGAGACGAGAACCCGCCTCATGTTCAGTCTCTCCTTGAGGTTCCCGAAGGCCTTCTCGACCATGTCCTTGTTGCGGTAGAGGTCGAGAGCCGTCGCCGCGTCCATCTTCTCGTTGGAGAGAAGGACGAAGAAGCCGAGGTACCTCTTCTTCATAGCGACGGCGTCCTCTTTGACCGTGACCTTCAAACCCCTCTTTGGCGTGGAGGAGACATCGAAGTACCTGCGGTACCATGTCTCGTGCTCGGGGACTCTCCCCCCCGACTCCAGTTCGCCCTTGAGCTCCGCAAGGCGGCGGTCGAAGGCCTTCTCCTCCTCGGCTGCCCTGTCTATGTCGTAGTAGTAGTGAAGGTAGACTCGTCTGGGCTCGAGGAGGACGTCTTTCTTGTAAGGGCGGTGCTGTCTGTAATCCCACTCGGCCCTTACGGTGCGGCAGTAGAGACCTCTGGCCTCGTCGTAGCTCTCGAAGGAGCGGAACCGGTCGTAGATCGGATCCAGGTTGTTCCTCACGAAGGAAAGCGACATCCCGCAGGCGATAAGGAACTTGACGTGCTCTTTTAACAGGGCGTTGATGTTTCCCTCGCTGTAGAAGCCTCTGTCCATCACGAGCTTAACCTTCGAGAAGCCAAGGACGTCGAGATCGGCCAGGAGAGTCTTCACCGTCCTGACGTCGGGGATGTTCCCGGCGAGCTTGCGGTAGTAGAAGGGAAGACCGGAGCTCTCCCCGAAGACAAGAGCGAGGTTCAGCTGGGGGAGAGAGTCGTCCTCCTTGTTCCTGCCGTAGAGCACCTGCTTGAGGCACTCCGAGTAGCTGGAAACGGAGGTGATGTCGTAGGCCCAGTACTCGTTCTCGCGCCTTCTCCTTCCCTGGAGCCTGAAAAACTCACTCCTAGCCTCCTCGGTGATCGACGCGAAGAGGTCGCTGCCTCGCTGAGATGTTATGTTCTCCCCGTACGGATGCCTGTGCAGATTGCTCCACTTCTCGAAGCGGCACAGAGGGTTCCGATCCTCGAGGATAAGGTAGTAGGCGACCGACAGTATCTGCTTCCACGTCTTGGGGAAGCATTTCTTGAGGTCGTCCGCTATCCCCAGATCCCTGCCTATCGCGTCGAACAGGTAGGTGGCGCCGCAGAAGAGACGGGCCGTGCGGGTGGAGGGGACAGGTCCGGGCCTGGCCGCTGTCGCCTCCTCTTTCTTCCTTCGGCATCTGCCGTCGGTCGGGACGATCTCGCCGGTTCTATCGTCCACTCTGCCTATCAAGGTCCTCTTCGCCCTTGACTGTTTCTTCTCCCTGTCCCAGTAGGACACGGACTCGTATGCGTAGGTGATCCCGGAGCGCTTGTCCTTCTGATGGACTATGGTTGCCATATCGCCACCCCCTAGTTACGTGTATTATAACACGTAACGGTATCTGTTGTAAAATAAAAGTGGCCAAAGTTGCAAGGCAAAAATCCCCAGGTTTGCAGGGGCGAAATCCTCAGAAATGCAAAGGGGCCATTGAAAGCCTGACCGGATCCCCGTTACCCTTCTGGTGTTGTCCAAGCACCGAAGGGGAGGGAATGGAGGATGCTCACAATGACCCAGGCTCATGATATCAGAAAAGCATATTTTGAAGAGGGAATGACCATCAGCGCCGTCGCCGCCAAGCACCACGTGGATCGCAAGACGGTGAGAAAGTACCTTGACCGAGAAGACTTCAACGCTCCCCCTCCTCCGGCCGCGCCAAAGGCTCTTCGCTGGCCCAAAC
>JAKPPU010000168.1 GCA_029547185.1 Deltaproteobacteria bacterium
TTGTACTTGTGCCGCAGCTTGGGGGGGATGTTCCACTCGGGGTCTTCCTCTTTCTCGACGACCCGGAACGTCCCCAGCGGCGTCTGGGTCTCCTCTTCGCCGACCGTGACGGGGTAGGTGCTGACGGTTCCCCTCTTCGCGTGGAAACGGTAGAGGCGCATCTCCGGCACGTTGATCACGATGCCCCTGTGCCTGGTCGGGGGGACGATCCACAGCGTGGGGATCTGCAGCGCGCTCCCCTCCTCGAGCAGCCAGGGGTCCCGGTCGGGGTGGAAGGCCTGCAGTTCCGTCACCCCCAAGCCGTACCGTCTCGCGATGTCAAGGAGCGTTTCGCCCGGCTTCACCGTGTGGACGAGCATCCGGCCGATGACGGTGCCGGCCCCGGCGGGGTTTTTCGCTGCCGGGGTGTAGCGGTATTCGGTCTGCGCGAAGGAGGGATCATGGGTCAGAAGGAAAAGGAGTGACGAGATGATGAGCGTCTTGACCCGCATGGCTGATCGGTTTGTTCTCTTCGTGCCGGCCGCAAATCGGCAAATGATGCAACGCGATTCACATCTGTCCAAGATAGATTTTAGCAATTGAAAAGGGTGCACACGATCAGGTAAAGGTTTCTTTGCGACAAGACAACCCACCCTGAAAGGAGGCACCCTCGTGAACCGATTTAGCAGCATTTTCGGTCAAATTCTACACCTATTTCCGAGACGCGAGTTCTTTGAAGCCGTGGAGGCCACCCGGGCCGATCGAGGCGCCAAGGGATTTAGCTGCTGGGAGCAGTTCGTGGCCATGCTGTTCTGCCAGCTGGGTCAGGCCCACTCCCTTCGGGAGATCTGCGGCGGCCTGGCCAGTTGTCTCGGCAAAGCCCGGCATCTGGGGATTCAGAAGGCCCCGAAACGCTCGACCCTGGCCTACGCCAACGAGCACCGGCCCTGGCAGCTCTACGAGAAGCTGTTTTATCAGATCCTGGGCCGTTGCCGGCAGCTGCAGTTCGGCAAACGGGCGTTCCGGTTCAAGAACCGGCTCTTCAGCCTCGATGCGTCGCTCATCCCGCTGTGCGCCTCCCTGTTTGACTGGGCGAAGTACCGGCAGACCAAGGGGGCCGTGAAGCTTCACCTGCTGCTGGACCATGAAGGCTATCTGCCCGTGTTTGCCTGCATCACGACCGGGAAGATCCACGAGGTCCGGATTGCCCGGATGCTGAACTTCCCGGCCGGCTCGATCGTGGTGGTGGACCGGGGCTATGTCGATTTCAAGCTCTTCCGGTCCTGGGATGAGGCCGGGGTGTTCTTTGTGACCCGCCAGAAGGGCAATGCCCATTACCGGGTCGTTGAAGACAGAGCGATTCCGAAGAACCGAAGCATCCTGAGTGATCAGCTCATTGAGCTCGAAGGGTACTACTCCCACAAGAACTATCCCGGCTCTTTGAGACGGCTGGAAGTCTGGGACGAAGAAAACG
>JAKPPU010000172.1 GCA_029547185.1 Deltaproteobacteria bacterium
CGGCCTCCTCACTCCGGAACGGGTCGCGGTGATCATCCCCCCGCTCTGCCTCGCCCCGCTCTCCATCCACTGCCACGATGACCTGGGTATGGGGCTTGCAAACACGATGGCAGCACTCCATGCAGGAGCCTCGTGTGCCCATGTCACCGTCAACGGACTTGGCGAACGGGCAGGAAACACTCCCTTTGAGGAGCTCGTCATGGCGCTCGAGATCCTCTACCAGTACCGGACCGGGATCAGGACAACAGAGATCTATCCGCTTGCTGCCCTGGTATCCCGTCTTACCGGGGTCCCGCTCCCCACGAACAAGGCGATCGTGGGCGAGATGGCTTTCACGCACGAGAGCGGGATCCATGCCCATGGTGTACTGAAAGAGCCGAGCACCTATGAACCGGTCCCCCCTGAACGGATAGGGAGAAAGCGGCGCATCATGCTCGGGAAGCACTCGGGGTCTGCATCAGTGGAGGCAGCCCTTACCGAGCTCCATTACCATCCGGACGGGAAGCAGCTGAAAGAGATCCTTGGCCGGATCAAGGATCTGGGGGACAAGGGAATGAGGGTCACCGACAGCGACCTTATGGCCATCGCTGAAGCGGTTATGGCGATAGAATGCACACCGGTCCTCAAAATGAAGCAGTTCACGGTGGTGTCGGGCAGCAACGTCATCCCGACGGCATCGGTCACCCTCCTTGTCAAGGATGAAGAGGTCACCAGTGCATCCACCGGGACCGGGCCGGTCGATGCCGCAATGGAAGCATTGCGAAAGTCAGTCGCAGCAGTCGCCGATATATCGCTGGAAGAGTACCATGTCGACGCTATCCACGGCGGGACGGATGCGCTCGTGGACGTGACGGTAAGATTAAGTAAAGACGGGAAGATAATTACGTCTCGCGGCGCTCGCACCGATATCATCATGGCTAGCGTGGAAGCGGTGGTCGCCGGCATGAACAGATTGTTGAGGGAAGAACATGAAGACCGGAGCAAAAATCCTGGTTGAAGGGCTGCAGCGCGAGGGAGTCGAGACCATCTT
>JAKPPU010000204.1 GCA_029547185.1 Deltaproteobacteria bacterium
CGCAAACCTGTCGCAAAGATTAGTCTCCCTCCGCCAAGCAGTAGAGCAGATGGTGGGTCTCACCTTCTGTGACGATCAGACCTCGGTCTACCATCGCTTTCAGGTCTCGCTGCAGAGACCGGCGGTTGACATCGGGGCATAGGCCCTCGAAATCCTGGATGGTCAGACTGCCGTGCTCCAAGATGTGGGCGAGGGCTTTGGCCTGGCGGTCCGAAAGCCGGTGCTCTTTGACCAGCACGTCCCGTCGGATGGCCTGCTCGCCACGCTCTCTGACTTCGGTAAGCTGGGTAGTCAACCCCTCGACGAAATATTCCAGCCAGCCGGTCATGTCCATGCCGTGCTCGCGGACGCTCTGGATAGCCCGATAGAATGCCGGCCGGTCTCGATCATAGTATTCGCTGATCGTAAACAGGCGCTTGAAGTCATACCCGGCCCGGTAGAGGCACAAGGTCGAGAGCAGCCGGGATGTCCGGCCGTTGCCATCCAGGAACGGGTGGATATGCACGAACTGGAACTGAGAGATGCCGCTCACCAGAACCGGGTGAACTTCTTTCTCCTGGTTGAGCCAGTCCACCAGCTCCGTCATCATGATCGGCACATCGTGTGCCGGGGGCGGAGTGTAGACTGTCTCGCCGGTGGTCGAGTTGACCACGTAGTTCTGGATTTTCCGATACTCGCCGGGAGCAGCGGCTCCGCCCCGCACGCCCTCGACGAGCCGCTTGTGGATTTCCCGAACCAGCCCTTCCGTAATCGGACCGCCGTGCTCGAGATACTCGGAAACGAACTCAAAGGCCCTCTTGTAGTTCAGCAATTCCCGCACATCATCGGGATCGGCCTCGGGGACCGGATTGCCTGCGAGGAGTTGCTCGGCCTGATCCAAGGTCAGACGCGCTCCCTCGATGTGCGTGGTGTGGTGGGCTTCCAAGACCAACGCACGGCGGCCCATCTCCCGCACCCAGGCATCGGACAAAGTCGCGGCTTCCAGGAACCCCCGAGCCCGCTCGATGCGGGTCAGCCCGGCGGTGATCCGGTTGGTGATGGTGAAGATGGGATGAAAGCTTTTGGTCATTCCACCTCACCTCCATTCTCAGGAGCACCATGAGGCTGATCAGCAGGAGCTGGGCAGACAGGTTGCCTCCCCTCCCACCTTTCGCATACGGCTTCAAAATCAGGGTGACTCTCCTTTTGGGTCCAGCTCCGATAGAACTTTGGGTTCTTGCTTTTTGGAACAGGACTGGCTTCTCGCATTTCCACCAATGCGGGAGCCTGAACACACTCTCCCAATACCAAGGCGCTTCGAGGGGCAAGAGCTGGAAGTTGGTCGAGAAGCTGGCCGTAGATGCCGGGCACGATTTCCCGGAAATAGCGCAAATCTTCAGGATTCTGCAGACGATGAACA
>JAKPPU010000205.1 GCA_029547185.1 Deltaproteobacteria bacterium
CCGTCATGACGACCCCGCCGTCCGGACCTCGGGCGGCGGGGTTCCTCCTTCCCGGAACGAATCCCCGCTGGGCGCCGTGTTGCCTCAGTAACGGTATCTGCACTGGAGGAAGTCGATCCTGTCCTTCCGGACGAGGTACACTACCCGATGCTCCTGTGTCAGCCTGCGGGACCAGGCACCCTCGGCCAGGTATTTCAACGGTTCCGGTTTCCCGATCCCGGTGAACGGGTCATTCAGAACCGCCCGGACGATCGCAAGTGCTCTCGGAGCGACCTTGCGCTCTGTCTCGACCCAGTACTGAAGATCCTCGATGAACTCGGGATGCAAGACGGCCGACGGCTCATTTCCGTCGGTCCAGCCGTGCGCCTCACCCTTCGGCAAGACCTGTCTTCTCCCGGAGCGATTCGAGCGACATCGGAGGCTCATCCTTCGAGATAGCGCGCTGGAGAGCCTGCAGGAGTCTCTGAGCGTTTCGCGGAGAGCGCAGCAGGTGTGCGGTTTCCATGAGGCTGGACAGCTCCGCGGCGGAAACCAGGGCAACGTCCTCGGCCGAGCGACGCTTGATGATCACCGGCTCCCTGGAGGAGGAAACGAGATCACATAGTGAAGCCAGCCTTGCCCTTGCATCGGAGTAGGTCGTTACAGTCATACCGTCCCTTTCTTGTACATGATTGTTGTACAACTCGGAACGGATGCCGACAATCGATACTCCGCCGACATCCTTAATATGTTATCACTTTGCCTTCCTACAATTTAGAGGCAGGCTCCCTGGACTTTGGACATTTGATTCCGCCAAGCCGTCCTGAAACAGTGCGCTCTTTGCCACCACCTCGGGAACAAGCCCGGCAACAGCCTCGTCAAAGCCCTAAAATCCTCCGGGTGAACTGTCTCGGTCGTTGTAGACAGCAGGACCATCGCCTTGACGACTTCTCGGAAAACAGGATGTTCGTGATCCAAGCGGTGGAGCTGAAGCGTGCCGTCTCTGCGGCGACTCATCCGGAGAAGGCTCTGGCCATCAGCGAGGAGTTCGTAGGTGTGAATTGCGGAATTGATTCGGGGAGCGGGTGGGCCTGATCGTCAAGAACACCTTTTCCGAGGCCCGGATGTCCCGGATGCGGGCAAGCAACTCGTCGAAATAATTGCCGCCGCCTGCCTGCTTGAGCCGCTCATCGTCCATGGTGAAGCCCTTGACAATATACTCCTTCAGCCGTTGGGTGGCCCATTGCTGAAAACGGGTGGCTACATGGCTCTTGATACGGTAGCCCACAGATATGATGGCATCCAGATTGTAATGCTTACGGGCACGCTGAATCTGCCTGCCACCTTCGGGTTGAACTTGTAAGAAATCCTTACAAGTTGCTGCTTCGTCCAACTCCCCTTCCTGAAAAATATTTTTGAGATGGAGGGTGATGTTCTATGGAGTTGTCTGAAAGAGTCGGGCCATGTCCGCCTGGGTGAGCCAGACCATTTCCTCCTCCAAACGGACCTGTATACGGGTGCGCCCGCCCGTCCTCGGTCTGGTAGATGAGGAGTTCGGAGTCGGGTGGCTTGGTGGGAAATTCGGTCATGAATCACCTTTTCTCAAACCCCAAATCTTTCACCAGAAGACGACCGGCGGCTCATTTCCGTGGCGAGAAGAAGATAAATGATTCTATAGGTGTCAGGCTATGGGATGCGCGCGATGAGGCCCGAGTTCTCTATTCTTTTACGGATGACCTCTGTCGATACATAGAATTGAGGAGCAAGTCGCGTCGCCAGGTACTCGATAGCGCTATCAAGGTAATCATCTCGAACCAGTCCATTGCTTTTCGCTTCATCAACTACTCGGAGCAATGATGCCTCCTCCCTCTCATATGCAGCAATCAAGTGTTCCGAAGGAACGAGCAGGAGACCAGAGAAAATGTAGCCCTGATACTCAAATCTTGATCGAGTTCCATCATCCATCGCTCTATAGAATCTGATCCAATCTTCCACTGATACAATGCCGAATCGTTCAGATTCAGTCTGTAACTGCTCTCTGTGCAGGACGAGATGACCGATTTCATGTCCGAGCGTGGATCTGCAACGAGTCTCGATGTTCATATAGATGTTCTCGTCTATGGCGATTTCACTCCAGTCTCCAGATGTAAAGCCATCTATTCCGTAGTCCCTCATCAGGTTGAGGATCGGGACAATTGCTAACTCAAGGTGTCGTTCGATAATGCTCTCAACATCAACAGGGATAGAACTATCTTGACCAGAGTTTCTAAGCAAGCGGCGGGTCTCCTCCTCAATGTCCTCAATCCTTAAGTAGTTGATTCTCAAGGATTAACTCCTCTTGATCAGCTCAGCTAAACTCCGAAGATCATCATCGTCAACTCTTTCGCCTCGCATAGTCCGAAAAACAAGAGGCAGGGCAGCGACCATCCTCTCATTCGACAGTATGTCGTCCGGGACTCTTCCTCTTTCGATAACAGCTCGGTCAATAAAATCCCGTATCTCGCCCTCATCAGTCAGCCCAAGTCCCCTGGCGAACCTTACGAGCTTCTCCACTGAATCCGGGGGGGCAAGTTTCCCGCGTTCTATCCTGCTGACATTCCCCGGGCTCTCATCGACTCTTCTGCAGAACTCTCTTAGAGTCATGCCGATACCGACCCGGAGTCCCCTAAGGTATTCTCCAAAAGAAACCCTGGTAGACATCTTCGACCTCCAGTCCTCCTAATTACCCCTCTTGTCGCCCACTCTGAAAGCTCTCCTTCATTATTGTTGTAATGATTTAAAACACCCGCTCAGATGTCAACGGGAGAGAATCAAGATGGAGATGATCAGCCGCAGAGCGTATGGCTTCTGGAACTTCGAGAACTTCAGACTGAGAGTGAGAGCGCTATGCTGCTTCCCGGACCGGCGCCCTAGTTAATGGTGAAAGAACCAAAATGGTGCCCCTCGTTCCGGAAACCTGGAACACTCTCATGCCCTACTTAGCTCATCTGGCTGAGGTTTATGACCTTGTCGGGGCGCAGGCAAAAGGAGTACTTCCCACCTCTTCGTCTCGCTTGGATAGGGAGGGCTGCCGGGTCTGGCGGGTAGTGACGGAGAAAGGGGCTCAGAAGAGAGAAGAAAGAGAAGGGCTGAGATCGGACCCGGAGACGTCCGGCACGATACCGCTCGTCATCTCTTGCTTTCCCATGTGGATGTGCTATACATAGATGCGAATCGGGACCTTCAGAGGAGGTGCTTCCATGGGTTGCGCTTCTCTGTTTCTCGTTTGTCTCTCGTTCACCCTGCCGGATACTCTTCAATATACGCTGACATTCTCACTGAACGAGCCAGCCTTCGACTCGAGTGGAGGACGAAGCGGGGATTATCCGGGGCATGGGTCGTGACCGGCCTGGGATGATCCCCGTCTATCCCGATCCATCCCCGGCAGGAACCATGACGGTGACGAAGGAGGGCTATCCGCCCCACCAGGGATCGGTGGCCGTCCGTGTCTAGTCTGCTGTCAGTCCTTGCGCTCGTGCTGATCTCCGACCCGACGCTCTGGTTCGGGGCACCCATCAGACTGGATGCTTTCTCGGATCCCACGATCGGCAACACTGACATCGCCTCGGATGGCGGCAGCCGGATCTGCGTAGTCTGGGACGGGCGCGAAGGCGCACAGCCCGAGATGGCCTGGGCGAGCGTGTCTTCGGATGCAGGCGTTTCCTGGGGCATCCCACGACAGTTAACCGACTCCGAAGACGCCGGCCCTTACAAGCCCAGGGTATGCGCAGACACCTCCGGGGTGTTCCATGCGGTATGGGAGGATTACAGGGGCCCCGAACCGTATTCAGTCTATTACTCCAGATCTGTGGATGGGGGAGAAACATGGCTTCAGCCTAACGTGAGGATCAGCATCGAGGGAGAGCGATGTTACATGCCGGCGATTTCTTGCGATGATGAGGGAAATCTCCTGGTTTGCGTCTATGGAAACATGGATGACGATCGCAGAGTGTATTCTTCTCACTCAACTGATGGCGGATTGACCTGGGAAATCGGCACGCCGGTGGGAGACAGTACGGGCCCCCAGTACTATGCCGAGGTCGCCTTCCTGGAGGGTTCGTCGTTCATTGCCGCGTGGTCGGACGGCAGACCCACAGGAGGCGACAACAACATCTATTGTTCGATCAGTGCAGATGGAGGAGCATCGTGGATGCAGCCCAACATCCCCGTCCCGACAGGGGGATACCCGGTTCAGCATTGTAGCATCAGAATGGACTACACCCCGACCGGTCTCTACTTGAGTTGGATATCCCAGTTCACGACGAGAACGATCCATGCCTATGTACATTATCAGAAATCTACTGACGGCGGCCTCACATGGCTGCCGGAGCCGGTTCGCGTCGATGCCGGAGACGAAGACTGGCGAAGGTATGGAGGGGTCTGGAGCCCGCCGGGCGGGCCGATCTTCGCATCCTGGAGCGAGCGTACTGGGCTGGAGTGGCCGTCATGGGCCATCTGTTCGATGAGCCCGGACGGGGGGATGACCTGGAGCGACTCACCGGCCGTGGCGAACCCCGGAACCGGCGAGGCCAACACATGCGCCCTGTCAGGCAACGATCGGGATGGCTCGGTCTACATGTGCTGGAACAACCAGATCACCGGAGGCGTCTTCTTCGCCCGGGGCGGCGTTCAGGAATCGACTTCCGAAGATCCGGGTCCTTCATCGAGATGGATCACCGCCACTCCGTGTCCGGCTTCGGGGCTCGTGCAGATCGACATCCCTGATGGAATCTGCGGGCAGGTTCAGGTGATCGACACGACAGGCCGGCAGGTGGCCGCTCTCGATGTCGTTGGCTGCGGTGACGATCTCGTCTGGGACAGTAGCGGCAGCCCGGCCGGCGTCTACTCGGTCCGATTGCAGTCGGGAACCTGGTCATCTACGGCTAGAGTCGTTGTAGTTCACTAGCCCGGGTCGGCGCCCCGGTTAATGGTGGACCAAGTTGGGTGCCCCTTGTTCCGGATTCCAGGAACAGCCTTATGCCCTGGCTCATCTCGATTCGGGGTAATTACTCTTAATCCGCCACAGATCGGCAGTTACACCGGAGGCAGTAATAAAGGCGTGTACCTCATCGAGAGAGTTCTTTACCTGGTGAAGTGCGATCTCTGTCCGAGAAGGTAGACAATGTACTGATTCAGGCTGCAACCGGCATCGAGCGCAGCTTCCGAGAGTTCTCGATGGAGCCGCTTCGGCATTCTGACAAGCAGTCTTCCGCTATAATCCCTGTCTGAAGATGGAGCAGGAATCTCATCTCCATGCTCCATTGCGCTTTCGATCCAGAGGCTCTTCACTTCTTCAAGAGCGGCCAGTGCTTCCTCAGCGGAATCCCCCTGAGCGATACATCCCTGGAGATCTGAGATCTTAGCGACAAATCCTCCATCTTCGCAGGGGACGAGTGTAATCGGATAGCAAGGCAGGGTCTCCATATCCAGGTGATCAGTCTCACTGTGACTGCTCATCCAGCCATTCCTCCAGTCTCAAGATCCCGGCGATTTCGATGAGGAACCTGCGGTTTAGGACCCCGAAGGGGCCGCAAGCCGCAAGGCGGCGAAGCGAAACCGACGCGAATTCTTGCTACTTCGATCACTCGTTGGAAACAAGAACCTGAGAATATGGTGCCCCAGGCGCGACTCGAACGCACGACCTGCGGTTTAGGACCCCGAAGGGGCCGCAAGCCGCAAGGCGGCGAAGCGAAACCGACGCGAATTCTTGCTACTTCGATCACTCGTTGAAAACAAGAACCTGAGAATATG
>JAKPPU010000206.1 GCA_029547185.1 Deltaproteobacteria bacterium
CAACGAGTGATCGAAGTAGCAAGAATTCGCGTCGGTTTCGCTTCGCCGCCTTGCGGCTTGCGGCCCCTTCGGGGTCCTAAACCGCAGGTCGTGCGTTCGAGTCGCGCCTGGGGCACCATGTTCTCAGGTTCTCGTTTTCAACGAGTGATCGAAGTAGCAAGGATTCGCGTCGGTTTCGCTTCGCCGCCTTGCGGAGCCCTTTATCGTGATGCTTGCCGAGAACAAAATCGAGATCAGGTTCTCCAAGGATGATGTACTGAACGCAACGACCCATTGCCTGAAGCCGTTTGATCGCCGGTCAGCTCGATATCGCTCTCCCTGAACACAATGGCAAAATAGCTTGTACGTCGACTTCACTAGAGGACTGCTTTATAAGTTGTACAGGAGGGTTACATGGCTTCAGTGCTTAGACGGCTCTGCAACAAGAATAAAGAGAACTTCACAACTGAAGCGCTCGCAGCTGCGATTCGGTCTGATCCTCGGCCATTCCTGAAGGCTCTTGGAGAGCATGAGACCACATCCGTCTTCTTTGTTGGTACGCAGCTTCCAGTCGAAGGCAAGCACGGATATGGGATCTTGGATTTAGTAGTCGAGGTCGGCTCGCTTGAAAATCGTAGGCGATACTGGTTCGAAGTGAAAGTCAACGCAGGCGAGCATGGTGACCAGATAGAGAAGTACCTTGGCGCGATCGACAGCTATCCCGAGGAAGATCGCCCGAGACTCCGCATACTCGGTCCTAGGCCATTACGAGAAGATGTGCAGTGGATCTCGTGGCAGAGCGTGCGAGACGGAATCGAGTCAACGGAATCAGTCAACCCGAACCCGTACTGGAATGATCTTAAAGTGTTTCTTGAGGAGATTGGCATGGCAGATAGTTTCTCAGATCCGTTCACCTCTGCTGATCTAGTCGCATTGAGGCCTGCGAGCTCGTTACTGGGTAAAGTCGCCCGATTGTTTCGCTCTTTCGTCGATCAATCAAAGACTATCTGGGAAGAAGCAAACTGGCCGCCTACAGAGGGTAATATACGAAAAGAACTAGGCAAGTTCTTTGTCAGAGATGGTGTCTTCGCTATGAACGCCCGTACTCATAGAAACAAAGGAGTTGCAGTGGGGGTGTGTAGCGGCGAGAGCACTGGAAATGCTCTACTTCGGATGTGGATCTGGTTGAAGCCGATGCGCATACAAGAGCGTGACAAGCTCTGGAAGCAGGCTGGTAGTCTGGATACGACAGTGTGGTCTCGTGTCCCTGATTGTTTTGAACTTCTCTCAGCAAGTCGTTCGCTCTGTCACTTCGAGGACGCAGAAGAAGCAACCGGTTGGTTGCTTGATAGACTTCGCGATCTCGCTCAAGCTGGCGTGCTCGGGATATTGCCCACCCTGGGTGTTGGGATTTCTGGAGAAGGCGACGGAGAGGACGAAGTGGATGGCCTCTCGGAACCCTGACAAGTCGGCCTGGGCAAGCCTCAGCAGCACCACCGGCCGGCTCTTCGACCCGCTGGAAACCGGCAAGCTTTGTCATAAACCACTACGGGGACGAGGTTCTGGAGGTATTCTCGACGTGACGGGTTTTTACCAGGCGGGAGGAGTTGACAGGGTGATATCAATAGTGATATCATGCCGCGCGGGATGACAAGCTTCAAGAATCGAGTGAGACGCCTGCTTTCGTGCCCGCCTGAGATGGACTATGATGAGGTTAAGGCGATTTTGGAGCATTTCGATTTCCGCCGCGATAGAGAGAAAGGTAGCCACTGTGTATATCGCCATGAGGATGGCAGAAAGATAGGTTTCCCCAGGACAGGAGGCCGATCCATCAAGAAACACTACCTCATCGAAATCGCCGGGATCTTGAGACTGGAGGAATGGCTGGATGAGCAGTCACAGTGAGACTGATCACCTGGATGTGGAGACCCTCCCCCGCTATCCGATTACACTCGTCCCCTGCGAAGATGGAGGATTTGTCGCTAAGATCACAGATCTCCAGGGATGTATCGCTCAGGGGGATTCCGCTGAGGAAGCACTGGCCGCTCTGGAAGAAGTGAAGAGCCTCTGGATCGAAAGCGCAATGGAGCATGGAGATGAGATTCCTGCTCCATCTTCAGACAGGGATTATAGCGGAAGACTGCTTGTCAGAATGCCGAAGCGGCTCCATCGAGAACTCTCGGAAGCTGCTCTCGATGCCGGCTGCAGCCTGAATCAGTACATTGTCTACCTTCTCGGACAGAGGATCGCACTTCACCAGGTAAAGAACTCTCTCGATGAGGTACACGCCTTCATTACTGCCTCCGGTGTAACTGCCGACCTGTGGCGGATTAAGAGTAATTACCCCGAATCAAGATGAGCCAGGGCATAAGGCTGTTCCAGGTTTCCGGAACGAGGGACACCAATTTGGTCCCTTCACCATTAACCGGGGCGCCGGTCCAATTAGCAACACAGGGGTGAGCTGGCCTTCCCCAAATTCTGGTTCGGCAGCAAGCTCCACTCCCTGAACACTCCATCATAGACTCATCCTACATCATGGCTCGTCATCATTCATTCGGCCCGCCGTTGGAAGAGGTGTGCCTGTCTGCCAGTCCTCCCGGAGGGCTTGCCGTCGTCTGGTCCCGGTGGCAATAGCTTCCATAGAATAGCACGACCAGGCATGCGGACTTTCCTATTCGGGGTGGGTGATGGAACAGGGGCAGTTGAGCTGGATAGCAAATTTCATCTGGGGAATCGCTGACGACGTCCTGCGTGATCTCTACGTCCGGGGCAAGTACCGTGACGTGATCCTCCCCATGACCGTCCTGCGCCGGCTCGACTCCCTGCTCGAGCCTACCAAGCAGGCCGTTCTGGACATGAAGGCATCCCTGGACAAGGCCGGCATCGTCAACCAGACAGAGTCGTTGAAGAAGGCAGCCGGCCAGGCATTCTACAACACCTCGAAGTTTACCCTGCGGGACCTGAGATCACGCACCAGCCAGCAGCAGCTTAAAGCCG
The DNA here is from genome assembly GCA_029547185.1 of Deltaproteobacteria bacterium. Lineage (GTDB taxonomy): Bacteria > Desulfobacterota > Desulfomonilia > UBA1062 > UBA1062 > Phosphitivorax. The sequence continues at coordinate 2,977 of JAKPPU010000206.1, forward strand.
ACTTCGAGGCGTATCTGGACGGCTTCTCCTCGAACGTGCAGGACATCCTGGAGAAGTTCGAGTTCAGGAATCAGCTCCCGAAGCTCTCTAAGTCGGATGCCCTCGGCACGCTCATCGAGAAGTTCCTGTCGCCCGACATCAACCTCAGCCCGAACCCAGTCATCAACGGCGACGGCTCGGTGAAACAGCCGGGCCTCGACAACCACGCCATGGGGACGATCTTCGAGGAACTCGTCAGGCGCTTCAACGAGGAGAACAACGAGGAGGCCGGCGAGCACTGGACGCCTCGCGATGCCGTGAAGCTGATGGCTAAGCTGATCTTTCTGCCGATAGCCGATCAGATCGAGTCGGGGACCTACCTGCTCTACGACGGAGCCTGCGGCACCGGCGGCATGCTGACGGTGGCCGAGGCGACTCTGAAGCAGCTTGCTCAGGATTACGGCAAGGAGGTCTCGACCCATCTGTACGGCCAGGAGATCAACTCCGAGACCTACGCCATCGCCAAGGCCGACCTTCTGCTGAAGGGCGAGGGAGAAGCCGCCGACAACATCGTGGGTGGCCCCGAGTACTCCACCCTGTCGAACGATGCCTTCCGGTCGAAGTACTTCGACTTCATGCTGTCGAATCCCCCCTACGGTAAGAGCTGGAAGAGCGACCTCGAGCGGATGGGCGGGAAGGACGGCATCAAGGACCGCCGCTTCCTGATCGAGCATGCCGGTGATCCTGAATACTCGCTCGTCACGCGCTCCAGCGACGGCCAGATGCTCTTCCTCGCGAACATGCTCAGCAAGATGAAGCAGGATACCAGGCTGGGCAGCAGGATAGCCGAAGTCCACAACGGCAGCTCGCTCTTCACCGGGGACGCCGGCCAGGGCGAGAGCAACATCCGACGCTGGATCATCGAGAACGACTGGCTCGAAGCCATTGTGGCCCTGCCTCTAAACATGTTTTACAACACCGGCATAGCCACCTACATCTGGGTGCTCACCAACAGGAAGCCGATGCACCGCAGGGGCATGGTGCAGCTCATCGACGCCACCCAGTGGCACAAGCCCCTCAGGAAGAACCTGGGCAAGAAGAACTGCGAGCTGTCGGAGGAGGACATTCGGAGAATCTGCGACACCTTCACGGCCTTCGAGGAGACGGAACAGTCGAAGATCTTCCCCAACGCAGCCTTCGGCTACTGGAAGGTGACGGTTGAGCGCCCGCTCAGGTTGAAGGGAATCGATCCGACGCGGGCGTACAGCCCGAAGGAGATCAAGGCCCTGAAGGCGGAACGGCAGACCGACGAGGCTGCCCCGCCGGTCGTCCGGAAGATCCACAAGAAGGGCACCGCACCCGATCCCATCCACGGCCTGTTTGAAGCCACCATCGACGGGAAGCCGGCAGTCGTCGAGTATGAGCCGGATACCGATCTACGCGATACCGAGCAGATTCCTCTGCAGGAGGAAGGCGGCATCGAGGCCTTCATCCGCCGCGAGGTGCTGCCCTACGCCCCTGATGCCTGGTTCGTCGAGGACAGCGTTAAGACGGGCTACGAGATCAGCTTCACCAGGTACTTCTACAAGCCGAAGCCCATGCGCACGCTCGAGGAGATCCGTGCCGACATACGGGCGCTGGAGAAGGAGACGGAAGGGCTGCTGGACGAGATACTGGGATTGACTGAATGAACCACAGATTGAAACCATATCCTGCCTACAAGGACTCCGGCGTGCTGTGGCTGGGAGAGGTGCCGGAGCATTGGGACATTAAGCCGATCGGTAGACTCGGGTTCTTGTTGAAAGGTAGAGGTAGAAGCAAAGCGGATGAGATTCCTCAAGGGAAGCCATGCATCCGTTATGGGGATCTCTACACGCAACACGAGTACCATATAAACCAAACCAGGGCATTTATTTCTAAGGAGTCAGCGTGCTACTACACCCCGATTGAGTATGGAGATATCCTCTTCGCAGCAAGCGGGGAAACAATCGAGGATATTGGCCGATCAGCTGTAAATCTCATTAACTCAGAGACTTTCTGCGGCGGGGATGTACTCCTGTTTCGTCCGAAAATAGAGTTCATACCAAGGTATCTTGGCTATGCTTCTGACTCGCCTGCATCGCGTCATCAAAAAGCTTGCATGGGAAAGGGTTTTACTGTCATACACATATATGGCAGCCAGTTGCGAGGACTGACAGTCCCAATACCCCCTCTCCCCGAGCAATCCACAATCGTCCGCTACCTCGACTATGTGGACAGGCGGATCCAGCGGTACATCCGGGCGAAGCAGAAGCTGATCATGCTTCTGGAGGAGCAGAAGCAGGCCATCATCCACCAGGCGGTCACCGGCCGGATCGATGTCCGGACCGGGAAGCCCTACCCGGCCTACAAGCCCTCCGGTGTGGAATGGCTGGGTGATGTGCCGGAGCATTGGGAGATGACTCGGTTAAAGCGAGTCTCCCGCGTTCAGACAGGTATCACACTGGGCAAGAACTATGGCAACTTGCCACTTGTCGAACGACCATATCTACGGGTGGCTAATGTTCAGGCCGGCAGGATGGACCTTATGTTGATCAAGACAATCAGAGTTCCCATCGAAGAGGCCAACAGGTCAACCCTCGAACCGGGTGATGTCCTTATGACAGAAGGTGGAGACATAGACAAGCTAGGGAGAGGCTGTATCTGGCGTGGAGAGATATTAGGTTGCCTTCATCAAAACCATGTGTTTGCTGTTCGGCCCTTCCACAAGCAGCTCATGCCTGAGTTTCTTGTCGCATTGATTGGATCACTTCTGGGCCGGAGATATTTCCAGCTCACTGCGAAGCAAACGACGAATTTGGCTGCAACGAATAGCACAACCCTTGGTGACTTCCCATTTCCCTTGCCAAGCGTTCACGAACAGAGAAAAGCCATCGAATGGATTTCTGAGCAATCCAATCAACTGGATATCGCCAATGAGAAAGCTAGTAATGAGATAGTCCTGTTGGGCGAATACCGCACTCGCCTCATCTCCGACGTCGTTACCGGCAAGCTCGACGTGAGGGAGGCCGCTGCGAATCTTCCCGAAGAACTCGAAGAAGAACTGCCGGAGGATCAGGGACAGGAGGACGAGGCCGACGCGGGCCTAGATGATGAGGAGCAGGACGAGGAAGAGGAATGACAGGTTCGCATGATCCTGAGTATCTGAGCGGGCTGGTGCAGGAACTGGTCAAGCTGCCTTCTGAGACCGAGTGGGCGGAGTTCAAACTCAACAACGATGATCCGCATGAGATAGGCGAGTACATTTCAGCCTTATCAAACTCTGCAGCTCTGAATGACAAGGCATTCGCCTACCTCCTCTGGGGCATCGAGGACGCCACACACGAAATAATCGGTACTACTTTCGAACCATCCCTCACTAGGAAAGGGAACGAACCACTCGAAACCTGGCTTCTTCGCCTTCTAAGCCCAAGGATAGACTTCAAATTTCATGAAGTGACCATCGATGGATGCAAGATCGTGCTGCTCAAGATCGACAGGGCATCGAGGCATCCGGTAGCCTTCAATAGGACCGAGTATCTGAGAGTCGGTGAGTGCAAGAGAAAACTCGTGGACTTCCCCGAGAAGGAACGGGCACTCTGGCGTATTCTCAATCAGGTCAGGTTCGAAGACATCGTAGCAGCAGAGAGACAAAGCCCAGACCAGATTCTCAGCAAACTGGAGTGTCCTGCCTACTTCGACTTACTCGAGATCCCGTTGCCGGACGGACACAGCGCCATTCTAGACGCATTGGAGAAGGATCGACTGATCGCTCCCTGTGAGGCTGGTGGGTTCAACATCACTAATCTCGGCGCAATCCTTTTTGCCAGGAGGCTTTCCGACTTTCCAAGCCTCAGGCGCAAGGCAGTTCGCGTAATCCAGTATAGAGGTGCTGGTAGAACTGAGACCATCAGGGAGCAGGAAAGTGATAGAGGCTACGCCTGCGGATTCGAAGGCTTGATCGATTCCGTCAACGGGCTGCTTCCTACGAAAGAAGTGATCGATGCTGCTCTGCGTCGGGTTGTTCCGGTGTTCCCAGAACCCGCTGTTCGTGAGCTTGTTGCTAATGCCCTGATCCATCAGGACTTTCATGTGTCTGGAGCTGGCCCAATGGTGGAGATCTTCGATGATCGAATCGAGATCACCAATCCAGGCGAGCCTCTTGTAGATACCCGGCGTTTTATCGATACCCCTCCCCGATCCCGGAATGAAACCCTCGCATCGATGATGAGGCGATTCAGGATATGCGAGGAGCGAGGAAGCGGTATCGACAAGGTTATTTCCCAGATCGAGTATTACCAGCTACCGGCTCCCCTTTTTGAGGTGCCCGCAGGTTTTACTCGCGCTGTTCTGTTCGCGCATAGACCGATTAGTAGGATGGATAAAGTTGATAGAATACGCGCCTGTTATCTTCATGCTTGCCTGAAGCATGTAATGAGAGAGCATCTGACCAATGCTTCCCTGCGCCTGCGATTCGGTGTCGAAGAGAGGAACAAGGCGGCCATCTCGCGCTACATACGCGAAGCAGTTACGGCAGGGGCTATCAAACCATTCGATGAACACGCAGGGCGGAAGATGATGAAGTATGTCCCGTTCTGGGCCTGATTTAATTGATGGTCAATTGATGCCAGGCGCACCCTGGGCTTCAGTAGTAGCTATATCATTTTACCGGACAACAACATGAAGCCGAGCGCCTTAATTGATGGGCAATTGATTGGGACTGGAAATGACCACTGACACCACCGAGAAGGGCCTGGAGAGTCTGATCGTCGCTGCCATGACCGGGGCGACAGAACCATCACCATGCCCTTCCGACGAGGTCTGCGAGCCTCCTCTTCCCTTCGATATCCCGTGTTGGATACAGGGAGACTCCGGGGACTACGACAGGGGATACGCCATCGACCTGTTCCAGCTCAGGCGATTCCTGCAGACCACTCAACCCCTGGTCGTCCCGTCGCTCGACCTGAACTCCGACAGCCCCACCAGGCAGAAGTTCCTTGCCCGGCTTCAGGGCGAAATCACGAAGCGCGGCACCATCGACGTCCTGCGGAACGGCATCAAGCACGGGCCGCACCACATAGACCTGTTCTACGTCATCCCGTCGCCCGACAACGCCAGGGCCATCGAGCGCTTCCAGCAGAACCGCTTCAGCGTCACACGGCAGCTCAGGTACAGCCGCGACGAGACACAGCTCGCCCTCGATCTGTGCCTCTTCATCAACGGCCTGCCGGTGGCCACCTTCGAGCTGAAGAACAGCCTGACGAAGCAGACCGTGGATGACGCCATCCGGCAGTACAAGCGGGATAGAGACCCGAAGGAGCTTCTGTTCGAGTTCGGGCGCTGCGTCGTCCACTTCGCAGTCGACGACCAGGAGGTGAGGTTCTGCACCCACCTCAAGGGGAAGGATTCGTGGTTCCTGCCATTCAACAAGGGCTGGAACGACGGGGCTGGCAATCCTCCGAATCCTGACGGCCTGAAGACCGACTTCCTCTGGAAGCGCGTGCTGTCTCCCCGAAGCCTGGCGAACATCATCGAGCGTTACGCCCAGATCACGGAGTACACCGATGAACGCACGGGCAGGAAGCGCCGGATGCAGGTCTTCCCGCGCTACCACCAGCTCGACGTCGTCCGGAAGCTGCTGCACGACGCCCAGGACAATGGAGTGGGCAGGCGCTATCTCATCCAGCACTCGGCGGGCAGCGGCAAGTCGAACTCCATCGCCTGGCTGGCCCACCAGCTCATCAACCTGCGGAAGAAAGACGCCACGGTCTTCGACTCGATCATAGTAGTGACCGACCGCGTGCTTCTCGACAGGCAGATACGGGACACGATCAGGCAGTTCGTGCAGGTGGGATCGACCATGGCCCATGCCGAGGCTTCGGGGGATCTCCGGAAGTTCATCGAAGAGGGTAAGAAGATCATCATCTCCACCGTGCAGAAGTTCCCGTTCATCCTGGAGGAGATCGGGAACACTCAACGCGGCAGGAACTTCGCCATCATCATCGACGAGGCCCACTCCAGCCAGGGCGGAAGGACCTCCGCCGCCGTGAGCATGGCTCTCTCGGAAGCCGGGGCGGAGGAGGACGACGAGACCGTTGAGGACGCCATCAACCGGATCATGGAATCCAGGAAGCTGCTGCCCAATGCCAGCTACTTCGCCTTCACGGCCACGCCGAAGAACAAGACCCTGGAGATATTCGGGGAGAAGCTGCCTGCCGACAGCCAGGGCAGGATCGCCCACAGGCCCTTCCACAGCTATACCATGAAGCAGGCCATCCAGGAGGGCTTCATCCTGGATGTGCTCCAGTACTACACGCCTGTCGACAGCTACTACAAACTCGTGAAGAAGATCGAGGGCGATCCGGAGTTCGATACGAAGCGCGCCCGGAAGAAGTTGCGGCGTTACGTCGAGAGCCACGAGCACGCCATCCAGCTAAAGGCCGAGATCATGGTCGACCACTTCCATGAGCAGGTGATCTGCCTGGGGAAGATCGGTGGACAGGCCCGCGCCATGGTCGTCACCGGCGGGATCGACCGTGCCATCCAGTACTATGTAGCTATCAGGGACTACCTTGTGCGGACGAAGAGCTCGTACAAGGCTCTGGTGGCCTTCTCGGGCGAGCACGAGTACGGCGGGCAGCAGGTGACCGAGTCCTTCATGAACGGCTTCCCGGGCAGCCTTATCGCCGAGCGGTTCCGGGAGGATCCGTACCGCTTCCTGGTATGTGCCGACAAGTTCCAGACCGGCTACGACGAGCCTCTGCTCCACACGATGTACGTGGACAAGGTCCTGTCCGGGATCAAGGCCGTGCAGACGCTGTCACGCCTGAACAGGGCTCATCCCATGAAGCACGATGTCTTCGTGCTGGACTTCATGAACGATACCGAGACGATCAAGGCTGCCTTCTCGGACTACTACCGGACGACAATCCTCAGCGAAGAGACCGATCCGAACAAGCTGCACGACCTGAAGGCCGCCCTCGACGCCCGGCAGGTGTACTCGCAGGAGCAGGTCGATGAGCTGGTGAGGCTCTTTCTTGGTGACGCCCCGCGAGAGAAGCTCGATCCCATCCTGGACCTCTGCGTGGCGAACTACAGGATCCAGCTCGACGAAGACGGCCAGATCGACTTCAAGGGCAAGGCCAAGGCCTTCCTGCGCACCTACGGCTTTCTGTCATCGATCCTGCCCTACTCGGTTGCAGAGTGGGAGAGGCTGTCGATCTTTCTGAACTTTCTGGTTCCGAAACTGCCTGCACCGGAAGACGAGGATCTGGCACGCGGCATCCTCGAGTCGATCGACATGGACAGCTACAGGGTGGAGAAGAGGGCAGCGATCAGGATACAGATCCCGGACGAGGATTCGGCCATCGATCCCTCTTCCTCTGACGGCGGTAGGAGGAAGCCGGAACCCGAGATGGACCGGCTCTCGAACATCCTGAAGGAGTTCAACGATAAGTTCGGGAACATTGAATGGTCCGACAAGGACAGGGTCCACAGGCTCATAATGGAGGAGATCCCGGCCAGAGTGGCCCAGGACAGGAAATACCGGAACGCCATTAGGAACTCAGACCGCCAGAATGCCCGTATCGAGCACGACAAGGCCCTCGGCCGAGTGATGAGCGCCATCCTCAACGACGACACCGAGCTATTCAAGCAATTCTGCGACAACGAGTCATTCAAGAGATGGCTGACGGACATGGTGTTCGCGATCACCTACACTGAGTCCGATCAACAAAAGCTCCCGCCGGATTCAGTAAGATGATGACAGTATGTGAAGGGTAAGTAGAGACCAATGAACAGTCGGCCGTCTTCCATCCCGAGTTCATCGAGGATCTTCAGTACTGGGTCGAGACAGAGCGCAAGGTCGCTCCGAGAGCGCTTGCGATCGTCCGGGCGGTTCTGAATGACCCGTTCACCGGGATCGGGAAACCGGAACCGTTGAAATACCTGGCCGAGGGTGCCTGGTCCCGCAGGCTGACACAGGAGCATCGGGTCGTGTACCTCGTCCGGAAGGACAGGATCGACTTCCTCCAGTGCAGATACCGTTACTGAGGCAACACGGCGCCCAGCGGGGATTCGTTCCGGGAAGGAGGAACCCCGCCGCCCGAGGTCCGGACGGCGGGGTCGTCATGACGG
>JAKPPU010000016.1 GCA_029547185.1 Deltaproteobacteria bacterium
AGGCCGGGGCGCATCAGCCTGGCCCAGCCGTACTTCTCGAAGTCGCCCGCGAAGAAGCTGCGGCTTCCGCCAAGCTCCTCGCTCTCGGCGTCCATGTCGTCCATGAACTTGTAGATGAGGGCGATGGTGATCTGCTCGACCTGGCTCTTGGGGTCGGGAACCTTGCCGACGAGGATGTCGCGGGCGGTGTCTATGCGATGTCTGGTGGCGCTATCGAGCATGTGCCCCCTTCAGCGTGGATTTTGGGAGTATACAGGATGTCGGGTGAGATGGACAGCAACACCAGGCAGGCAATGAGAAACCTATCCTGTCAATCCTGTGGAGATGTCCCGATGCTGCCATGATGTCTGGAACCGGAGATGGCTTTCTCCAGGTCAGTGTGTTCGAAAGCGGTCGCCATCCGCTCCACCTCGGTTCGGGAGATACCGAACGCTCTGGCGACATTACGCCACCGTGACACCGAGACTCCGACTTCATGGGCGATCGAAACCGCTTCCACCGCCGACAACCCGAAGTATCCGGCGACTGAAAAGGCCAGTTCGAGCGAAGCTGAGCGCTCTTCGTAGTCGATCGATGTCGACAGGATGCGGGGGTGGATGTCCGTCGGGGTCGGATTCAGGTCGAAAACAGGTGAGAGAACCCATCCAGCCGGGTTCGAGCAGAGGAATCCATGGTTGCGCAGATGATCATCCACGTTTGAGATCAGAATCGTGAACACCATTCGTCGCCAGAGTTCCGTCAGATCGAGGGCGGCCTGTGCGCCGTACCTTCTGAGAGCGTCTGCGATCTCGAGATAGCTGTGAGTCTCGTTATCCCTGGCCCCGATCATGCTCATCGCAGACAGGTATGGAACCCTGAAAGCGTTCCGTCGATCGAACCGGCGGAGTATAATGACCTTTTCCCCGGCAACGGCTTCGACTCTCCTCTCGGGGACGAGTATACCGGCCTTCTCCGCGAGATCCAGAGCGACGGCCTCCCAAGCGACTGAATCCGTATCGTCGTCCTTGCGTGGGAACTTGGCTATTGCGAGCAGATCACCTTTATCACGCACGGCTGCTTTCGGCCTGGCTCCTCCGAGAGACGATCCGGGAGCCAGGAGAAGCCGGAGGCATTCGTCGCTTTCCTCGTCTCCCAGAACATTCTCTACAGCATCGAGCAGCCTCGGCAGTCGGATGAGTGGCGGGATGTGTGACTTGCTGTAGCTGGTGAGGAACGGTCCACCCGGTTCGTAGGAGAAGCGCAGAGCACCCTGTCTGGTCTCATCATCGACAAGCAGAAGGTAGTCGACTTCCTGCAGAGTGCGTGACGCCCTGTTCTTGGTTTGATCAAAGCGTTTTGCCGCACGACGCATCAGCATGCGCCCCCATCTGTCGGGAGCGGAGTCGCCGAAGGCTCCGAAAATGGCCCGATCCTGCTGGGTGTAGAAAGCGCCTTCACTAAGGGTCAGTGCTGGTTCCAGGGCAAAACGCCCGGGAAACCCCAGCCAGACCTTGTCGTATTCGAAGGACGCGCTCTCCCCCCGGGAGCTGCTTCGCGTCCACAGACGGCCGACAAAGCGGGTCTCGCCATCGAGATCGATATGAACCAGAATCGGCTGGCTCATCGATTACTCCTGGTTGCACCCATTTTTGAGGAGTGCCTGACCCTCTGCGGGAGGCGCTCTTCGTCCAATGCCAGGCCGACAGGATCCTTCAAGGCGTCGGCGAGATCGGAGATGCGATCGATCATGCCGAGCACGAACAGAACGGTTGCGAGCGTGCGGATCGACACGCCCGGATGCCCCCGTTCCAGGTTGGCAAGCGTTGTCCGGCTGATCGAAGCACGCTC
>JAKPPU010000017.1 GCA_029547185.1 Deltaproteobacteria bacterium
TACAAGGCCAGAATCCGAGCCCTCGAAGAGAGGATTCGGCAACTCGAAGACCAATTAAGACAAGGAGAACGATTATGAGAATCGGTGGAACATTTAACGGGACCGGGGCGGCACTCTATATCTGCATCGGGTTCGTGCCTGACTTCGTGAAGGTGTGGAACTGCGAAGGCACTCAGGCGTTGCAGCTCGAGTGGAACAAGAACATGCGCTCCGTGGAGATTCAGGAAGGTGTCGAGCTCGCAACCTCGACATTCGCGGCCAACCTCGTCAGCGCCGGTATCAGGCAGTATTTCGGCGGCGAAACCCTCGACTCGACAAGCGCCGGGACCGTAACCTACGGCGAAGGCGTCTACCTCAAGAGGGACGACCACGATTATCGCTATCCGAACGGCGGCACCAACGGCCTGGGTGACGCGGTAGCCGACGTCATCGACACCTGGACCCTCTACAGCGGGTTCACCGGCCACTTCAACGAGGACGTGACGGGCACCTACATCGGGGAAGGCTCCCCCATCTGCATCGACGGGAAGTGGTACTACATCACGGCCCTCACCGCAGGCACCGGCGAAGCAACGAACGAGGTCACGCTCAACCAGACCGGTGTGAAGTCGGGCAAGGTCGAGTTCATCGGCGGCAAGTACGACTACAAGCCCATGGTTGCAGGCGAGATCACCAAGGCGGGCTTCCTCATCAGCGACACCACGGTCAACGCCGACGGCAAAATGTGCGCGTTCGAGGCAGGCACTTACGATCTGTAATCCAGCCTCATAAAAGAATCCCACGAGCCTCTCGAAGGCCGAGAAAAAGGAGAGAATCGAATATGAGCGAAACAGCAGCAGCGGCAAAAGAGGTTCACGACTTGTATCCCGGCCTGATAGTCAGAGACGACGGCACCCCCTTCAAGGACAGGAAGGCGGCAGCGGCCACCATGAACGGGAGGAACATCAAGAACTACTCGGTGGTTCCCGTAGACGGCGGCTTTGCCGTCAAGGTTGAAAGGTTCTGGAGGGTCCGTTTCCATGCCAAGGCGCAGCCGAACGACCAGGAAGACGTGCAGCTTACCGTGAACGGCGAAACCCTCATCATTGCCCGGGAAAAGGAAGTGGTCATTCCCGACCGGTTCAGGGAGTGCGCCGACCATGCGACCTACGAGCAGTTCAGGCAGATGCCGGGCGAGCCCCGCAAGGTATCGGGCAAGATCAGGGTGTTCCCCTATGATATTCTGGGCGAGGCGACCGAGCAGGAGTACCGCAGCAAGAAGGACGCAGGCACCCGGAAGACCATGGACATCATCAAGAAGTTCGGCCACGACATCGACCCGAGCAAGGTGATGGAAGACGAGTAAATGGCGAAGAACATAACCGAATGGCGGCCTAGAGTCTTACGGAACGTCAATGCTCCGACGTTCATCATTGACGAGGTTGTGCTCGACACCCTCAGAGACTTCTGTGAGCGCGCGAAGGTATGGACCAAGAGGCTCACCGCCATTCAGATTGTCGCCTACACCCCGTCTTACGCCATCTCTTCAGCGAGTGGCGATATCGTAGAGATCGATCATGCCAGGATAGGCACATGGGACATCAAGCCCATTGCCGAGTCCTGGCTCAATGCCAATGTCAGCGATTGGCAGAACGCCACGGCCTCCCGTCCCGAGCGGTATCTCATGGGATACGACCGGGAGATCCGGCTTGTCTACACCCCGAACGAATCCTCTGACGTGTACGCTGCCTTCACCGACCTGACCTTTGACGCATCTGAGAATACCATCGAGAGCGCGGGGGGAGGGTTCACGGCGGCAGGGCTCACCTCGGGGCAGACCATCGACATATCCGGCACGGACGACAATGACCGGGAAGTGAAGGCTACGTCTGTCACGGATACGGTTATCACCGTCGAGGGAGGGCTCACGGACGAGGGCACGGCCGACGCATCGGCTACCCTGGCGGTCAATGGCCTCCATGTCTGGGCTGTCCTGAAGCCGCTCATCACGGCGACCACCGTCGAAGACTTCCTCTACAACGATTTCCTTGAAGACATAGCCAACGGTGCGAGATACCGCCTCTTCGAGATGCCTGGCACGAAGTGGGCGAACGGCGAGTACGCGGGGTACTACAAGGCTAAGTACGAGCAGGCCGTGAATAAGGCAGCGAACAGGAAGCTCAAGGGACTCACAAAGGCGAACACGGGAGGGATCAGAGGGTAATGGGCACGATCCTGGCATCTTCCATCATCTCCGACATAAGAATCGATACCCTCGACGAGGACGCGAGCAATTACCGGCTGACCGATCTCGAGATCCTCAAGATGATAAACAACGCGCAGCGGTTCGTCGTGCAGCATGTCCCGAAGGCCAACGTGGTAAACGACCCATGGAAACTCTCTGCCGGTATCCTGCAGACCATCCCGGCCGGATGCATAGAGCTCATCAGCGTAGACTTCAACATGGGCACGGACGGCACCACGCAGGGCGCGCCGATCAGGATCATCGAGAAGGAAGAGCTCGACCTTTTGAAACCGGATTGGCCCACGGATACCGCATCGGCCACGGTCCAACTGTATATGTTCAACGACAAAGACCCGACGCACTTCTATGTCTATCCTCCGCAGCCGAGCAGTAGCCAGGGGTATGTGAGAGGTCCGTGCTCGAAGTCTCCGACCGACATAGCAACCACGGCGACGGCCATCAGCATCGACGACATCTTTCAGAGTCCTCTGTATCATCATGCCTGCTTCCAGATCTACAGCATGGAAACCGACGCCTACGCGCCTCAGAAGGCCCTGGCCCACTACAATGCCTGCGTCACCGAGATCGGCCGGAAGGATCTCATCATGAAGTCGTACAGCCCGAACCAGAAGCCGGGACAAGGAGCGTAAGCCATGGGACAGCTATTCGCCAATAACGTCGAAATGCAGCTTGCCTCGAACCTCGGGGCAAATGATACCAGTTTCACGGCAAAGGCGGGGCAGGGAAGCCAGTGCCCGGTGATAGCTGCCAACGAAGCGAACTTCTTCCTTCTCACTTTTGAAGACAAGAACGGCAACAAGGAAGTCGTGAAGGTCATAGAGCACCTGTCAGGGAGCGATGTCTTCACCATCGGGGATGACGAGTCCGTTCCTCATGTGGCATCAGTCAACGGAAGGGCGTACGAGCCGACGTTCGACGGATATCAGACAGCCCTGGCGATCACGGCGACCGACGCCCACAAGATCAGGATGCCGATCACGGCCAAGACGTTCCAGGACTGTGTAGGCGTCATTACTGGATCTGGGGTGACAAATGCGGATCTCCAGAAACTAGTCGCCATAACCGAGAGCGCCGCGAACATCAACAACGCGGCGAACCTCCTTAATCCCGCAAATCGTGCAATCGGGGACCTCATCACCAAGATATCTTCGGGGGCCATGGGCGCGATATCCTCCGTCGCCACGGGGAGTTATCTCAAGTCGGCAGGGGAAGAGGCTCTCCCTGCGTGGGGAAAGTGGTCCTTGGCGGACTCAGGCTTTAAGTTCGACATCTCCGCCATAACCGATTCCAGCTCAAGGATCGTGACGGGGGTAGGCTTTAGACCCGCCCTCGTAATATTTGTATCAGGGGGCTCGGCGCTCGGGATAGGCTTTGATAATGGGACGCTGCATCAATACTACGGCGAAGGGGGAAATTCCAAATCATACAGCCTGTACCTGTCAGGGAAGACGGCATCCATCAGTGCGAAAAGTAGCGATGGTTTTACCGTAACTGCGAGCGGCTCTATCTCGGGTTCGGCCTACTTCGCGTACCTTGCCTTGCCCTAGGGGGCGCAATGAAGATCAAAATCGAGCCCATTCTCCCCTCCGGCCTCGATCTCGTGTGAAGGACTTCATGCTATCGACCGGAGGTACGTCGGCTTCTTTATATCGAAACCCGGAGGCGATGGCAATCTTGACGCGCTTTCCATTGTACACACAATGTACCCACTAAAGCAAGATAATTCTTGAATTGTCCGGACAATGGGCCTACAAGGGAGTATGGACGATAAGACTGAAACCCTGAAAATCAGGCTATCACCTGAAGAAAAGGAAGCCTTTCAGATCGCCTCCGACATATCCGGCCTTTCCCTGTCAGCATGGATGAGGGAGAGACTGAGACGGTCTGCACGTCTTGAGCTTGAAGAGGTCAATCAAAAAGTTCCATTCATGAGGAAACCGCACAGGAAGTAGCTTCAACCCCGCCCTCTGAAAACGATAATCCCATCAGAGGACATCTGATGAAAATCACGAACGACGCATTCTCTGGCGAAAGACCACGGATCACGGCACACAAGCTCGGGGCTTACGAGGCGCAGCTTGCCGAGAACGCACGGCTCGAAAAGGGCGATCTCAGGCCATGGAGGGCCCCACTTTTCATTCAGGATCTTACCGGGACAAGCTATCAATCATTGCT
>JAKPPU010000043.1 GCA_029547185.1 Deltaproteobacteria bacterium
GAAGGCCAAAGGATAAGAAAGGGAGGTACGGTCATGAAAGAGCTAAAGAAGAAAAGGGAAAAGGTCCCCCGGGCTCTGGCCAACAGGCTCTCGAGGATAAGCGCCTACAGCCTCGTGCTCGTCATCATGACCTTCCTGGGCCTCTATGCAGGGCTGTGGCTCGACAGGCTCACCGGCATGGCACCCAACTTCACCCTCCTGCTGCTCATCGTCGGCATTGTCCTGGGCTTCAAGGGATTCATCGAGGAGGTCATCCTCGAAAGGAGGGCCAAAGCATGACGCTCATCTTCATCGTCACAGGCTCTCTCGCCTTTGCCGGCATCGTTGCCCGCTTCGCCTCCCGCTCCTCCCGCAAGGCAACGCTGCCCTCCCACGCCAAATAACCATCCCGCCCTCGCCGGGCGGGATGCCTGTCTCATCGCGCTGCGCTATTTACCAAGGACTCCGTTCAGAAGATCGTCTATCTTATCCCGGGTGTTGCTTTTCCCCTTATTGCTGTTGTCGCTGTCGCCCTTGGCGTCATTGGGAATATTCAATTTCTTCCTGAGGCCTTCGAGACCCTTTTCAATGCCTTTCCTGGCATAGTAATCAGTGACGGCCTTGCTGATTTCACTGACCTGCGGGGTCACGAGCGGCCTGGTCGTCGTGCCGGTTATGCTTATGGGGATCACGACCCTCTTCTGATTGTTCTGGAGCGCGGCCAGGGCAGGCGTCCTGCTGCTGAGCCTCGCCGAATAATCCGGCGACAGGGCCACGTTCCCGTTCAAGCCGAGCCTCTTCGTCGTCATGTCCACGGTCCCCTCGAGGGTGGCGATCGAGTTGGTTTCTTTTCCTGTGCGGATGTTGGTGAGCTTCAGAGGCCTGATTTCGAGGACCTTCTGAGCCATACTGAACGAGGCGGTGAGGGAGTCGAAGCTCGTCTCCTTGTTTCTCTGGACCGCGCCCTGCTGAGTGTTCAGCAGCCCCGAAAGTCCCGGTATGCCCGTGAGGCCGTCAATGGCAGAGGTGATGAGGTCGAGGTTGTTCATCTTGCCCTGATTTATGGCGATCGTTCCTTTGGTTGTCAGAGACCCGGCACCCTTCACTGCCGTGTTCCCCCTGATCTGCATGTCTCCCGAGAGTGTTCCGGAAAAGATCTCCTTGAAGGAGGTGAGCGTATTCATTGCCTGGCCGGCATTGAGCCCCTTGAACACGGGATTGAAGGTCCAGTCCTTGAGGGCGGGGATATACGAACCCGAGCCGTTGACAGTGCCGCCGAATACGCCCAGCCGGAAGGTCTGGATATCGATCTGCTGGGGTGTATAACGGAACTGGGTGGCCATCTTGCTCAAGGCTATGTTCGAGAAGCTCCCGCTCTCGATGCCGAGCGTTCCCAGGGCGGAGAGCTTTTTCTCTGCCATCTTTCCGTCGACGCTCAGGTTCATGCCTCTGAAGACCGCATTCGTTTCTTTTGCATCCTTTCCCTTTGTCCTGTCGGGCGGAAGGGTGAATCCCAGCTGCTCCGACGAGCCCTGGAACTTGAAGGACGGCTCCTTCGTCGTCCCCGTCACCCCTGCCTTCATGGCAATCGAGCCGCCGAGCCTGTAGTTCTTCAGCATGGGAATGAGAGCATCCCACCCCTGGAGGGCAACCGGTTTCGACGCAAACTGGAGATTGACCGCAGGCACCTTCTCCTTGGTGTTTACGGTGCCCGACCCTGCCAGGGCGAGGTTGTAGAGGTTCAGGTTCAAGGACCGGATATTGAGAATCTTCTGCTGCATATCGGCCCCGGATGCCAGAGTGAAGGCGAGCCCGGCAGGCTTGTGGAACTTCTGGCCCAGGCTTATCTCGGTGGTGCTCATATCGATGGCGGATTCGATTGCTATATCCTGTGAGGTGCCGGCGGTCGACAGCTCTATCTTCGCAGGGCCTCTGAGGGTGAGGCCGGCCGGGAGACTCACCCCGAACATGGAAGCGACGGATGCAAGCGAGGCCGGCTCGAGCGACACGCTTCGCACAGAGAAATTCCATGCCGGCACGGTGAAGATGTGCTGAGCCTTTCCCAGGATGGCAAACGAGCTGCCGTTTATCGTCAGCTTCCCGTCTTCCACGACGACCTCCTGGCCAGCGGCATCGAAGGCGACCTTTCCCGACAGCTCGCCTGATGCGGGAGCCGGCTTCTGCTTCGGCGCGGGCCCGGTCCGCTTTTGCATGACGAGATCTTTCACCGTGATCTTTGAGGCCGCATCGAGCCTCTGCTTCAGGCTCCCCTTAGCATTGATCTCTCCGCTCATCGCCCCTGAAAAGGCGGTGAACGGAAGTCCGAGCCCTTCGGTAAGGCCTCTCATGGGAAGCGAGTCGATGTTGATTGCAAGATCGACCGGCATATTTTTGAAATCCAAGTCCATGCCCACCGGCCCTAACTCGCCGGAAACGCTGAAGTTCCTCTCAGGACCGCCGAAGAGGTCGCCTCGTGCAGAAATGCTGATCGTATCCGAGAGAGAGATGTTTTCAATGGTGGCATCGAGCATGCTCACCGAAATTTTCTTTATCGGTTTCGGCGCCTTGTCGGGAGATGAAGAAACCTTCCGGTCTTCATAGGTGACCGTCCCATCCCTTATCGCAAGCTCGTTTATTCCGAGCGATGCCAGGATGGCCGGCACCTTGGCCTTGGGCTTTACCTCCTTCTTCCCGGTCATGTCGGCAAAATTGAATACGCCCTGCTCATTCCTCCTGACGTGCACGACCGGCGACTTGAACACGATCTTCGCGATCCGAATATTCCCGCTGAGCAGGGGAAGAATCTGGAGGCGTGCCTTGGCGTGCTCGACGGACACGAAGCTGCCCGTGGCGAACTGGGGGTTCTCGGGGATCGTGAGGCCGTTGATCTCTGCACCGATGCCGGTAAGGACGGTGAGGTTGATGCTTTCGAAATCCACATTCCGGTTGAGCGCAGGCCGAAGCCTGGCGAGGATGGGCCCTTTGTATTTGTTGAGGTCGATGACGAAAGGCGCGATGATGGCTATGATCAGAAGCACGAGAATGACCGCCGCTATTCCGATGAGGACTTTTCTTCTCACGGGGTGCTTCTTGCCGCCCTCTGCACCCCTGGATGCGAACAGCCTTTTGAAGCCCTCTTTGGAAAGATAGTTTTTCAGGTTCATGATATTCACGACTCATGCAGCGGGCAGATGGAATGTCGTTGGAATCGTGAGCCCGTGCACTCGTCTCCTCCTTCCCGGATATGATTCCTTGCTCATATATTATACTTCATTTTATCCAAGACAATAGATAATAAGGAGTGCCGGGACCGCTCATCGGCGCAAGGCAGGGTTGCAAATACATATTTTTAAGGCAATATTAATGGGATATGGATGGGGATAGAAGGCATGCGCTTTGAATTTTCCACAGCATCGAAGATCATCTTCGGACCGGGCACGGTGAAGGAAGTGCCGCCCCTTGCAGCACGGATGGGAAAACGCGCCCTCGTTCTGACGGGCAGCGACCCGAAGCGGGCGGAAGGGCTGATTGGAGGACTGAAGGACCAGGGGGTCTCAACCGCCCTGTTCCGCGTGGCAGGAGAGCCCACCACCGGGATGGTCATCGAGGGCGCGAAGATTGCCCGCGATGAAGGGTGCGATCTCGTCATCGGCATGGGAGGAGGCAGCGTCATCGACGCCGGCAAGGCCGTTTCCGCCCTCGTCACGAACCCGGGAGACCTCTTCGACTACCTCGAAGTGATCGGGAAGGCCCAGCCTATCCGCATCCCTCCTGCGCCCTGTATCGCGATCCCCACCAGTGCAGGGACCGGGACCGAGGTCACGAAGAACGCCGTCATCATCTCGAAGGAGCACAGGGTCAAGGTGAGCATGCGGTCGGATATGATGCTGCCGAGGCTCGTCGTCGTGGACCCCGAGCTCACCTGGTCGATGCCTCCGCATATCACGGCTTCCACCGGCCTCGATGCCCTGACCCAGCTCATCGAGGCTTACGTCACCAGGCGGGCCAATCCGCTGACGGACGGGATCTGCCGCGAGGGGCTCGCTCGCGCTGCCCGCTCGCTCTTGAGGGCCTATGAAAACGGGGCCGATGCATCCGCCCGCCGTGACATGTCGATCGCAAGCCTGTTTTCCGGTCTTGCCCTGGCAAATGCAGGCCTCGGAGCTGTCCATGGTTTTGCAGCCCCCCTCGGAGGCCATTTGCAAGCCCCGCACGGACTCATCTGCGCCAGGCTCCTCCCGATCGTGATGGAGGCCAATATCCGGGCGCTGTCGGAAAGGGATTCCGAGTCGCCTGCACTCGGGCGGTATGATGAGATTGCACGCATTATCACCGGCGATCCGGATGCCGACAGCCGAAGCGGCATCCGATGGGTCTCGGACCTCTGCAGGAGCCTTCAGATA
>JAKPPU010000047.1 GCA_029547185.1 Deltaproteobacteria bacterium
AGAGTATGTCGTGAAAAAGGGCACCCGTTCTGTGCGGGTCTTCGACACGAAGAAGGAAGCCGAGACATTCATCAAGAATGCGAAGAATCCCGAAGGTCTGGAGATGACATCGAGGGATGCGGTAAAGGTGCGGCCCTTCACGAAGATCAAGAACTACTTCCCCCACACCCTGACTCCCGAGGCCAGGGAAGCACTGAGGACGCAGAGAGGGGAAGTCTTCGACGCCCTGCAGGAGAAGGCGCACACCGAAGGCTTTGACCTTGCCCCGTACATGGAAGACGTTGACATAAAGAACATGGTACGCAGGAATGCCAACCTCGAAAACGCACGGCAGGCTAGGCTTCCCAATTTCGTGGACACGTCCACCGGCAGGGTGCAGATTCTCGAAACCAATCCCTTCAAGGTTCTCCCGAACGTCATCGAGGGAGCAAGCAGGCGTCTCGCATTCGCTAAGAATTGGGGTCCGAAGCCGGGTGAAGCACTCAAGATGCACGAGGAGATCAGGAACAGCATCACCCGTGAATCCGGATCGGACAATGCTTTCGTGTGGGATTACCTGTGGCAGGACATGCAGGGAAGGACACTTGATGAGTTCTTCGAGGGTATGACGGGCGACATCAAGGGATTCCTCTACAGTGCGGAGGCGATATCGCGGGGCCTCATGCTCTCATCGGCGCAGATCTCCAACATCATCACCGGACCCTTGCCGGGGATGGTAAAGTTCGGGGCATGGAACATGACCAAGGCCGGTGCCCGCCTCATCTCTCAGAAATTGGCCAAACGTCTTGGCGTTCCCATGCCGAAAACCGAAGCCCTTCTTGAGCAGTTCAGGCGCGAAGGCGGCTGGTCCAAGGAAACCATGAAGGTCACGGGTGAGACTGAGGATATCGGAAAGTCGGTCGCGGGCATAGCCGACACCTTCCTCAAGAAGACCGGCATGGAGGCGGCGAACAGGTTCCTCAATAAGATGAGCAACTTCGCTTCCCACTATGCCCTCGAAGATGCCATCGAAGGACTCAGGAAGCCAAGGCTCGGCACGTTCAGGAAGGCCTGGGGCATGGACCCGAAAGGTCTGAGAGAGTTCCTGAAGCGCGAAGGCGAATGGTCGGATAGCGACATTGACCGGATCATCAAGAACGGGCTGACCGAGGAAGACCATGCACGGTTTATCCAGAAGTCTTCCACGAATACGAACGTGTTCATGGAGAGGGCGAACACCCGGCCGTCATTTATGAAGAATGGCTTCTGGCGCAGAGTCTTTTCCTACACCAGCTATTACCGCATGATGGGCTCGGTCGTGGCCGACACCATGAAGTATGCGAAGGAAGGCAATTACCGGCCGCTCGTTACCCTTCTCCTGGCCGCTCCGGTCCTGGGCATGGCAGAAAAGCACCTCAAGGAATACCTGAAAGGCGTGATCCTGCAGGCCGACGAGAAGAAGGACGAGGCCCTTACCTTTGCCGGCCAACTGCTCGACG
>JAKPPU010000099.1 GCA_029547185.1 Deltaproteobacteria bacterium
ACCTGACCTGCTCCCTATCCTCTAGGAAGTCAAAAAATATCAAACAATAATGTTTGCATCTTAAATATTATTAGAATACAATCATAATATTCCTTTTATTCCATATGATTAAGAAGACGAAGTCATGGCTTCATAATATCGAGATATTCATGGGCAGTCACAATCCGGATTGATCTGAAATTCTCCAGTTCCAGCAAATCCTTGTCGCCGGTCACGATAAAGGAAGCCTTCGCATTGACTGCAGCAGCGAGAAACATATCGTCATTGGCGTCACGACAGATCCCGGAAACCTCCTCCTCGATTTCGATTACGGTAAAATAGGGGAGCAGTTCATCTTCCACGATGGACCTTATTTCATTGTCTGAAAGGTCGAATTTCGGATAGCCGAGCACTGCCATAAGCTCGGAGAAGGTCGCTTTGGATAAGACGGGAGCAATGGTTCCGATTTTCCAGAGATCCACGAACTCATTCAATCTCCCCTTGAGAAGAAGAGCTGAGATGAGCACGTTCGTATCGAGCACGACCCGACTCACTTCTTTTTCTTCCTCGCCCTGCTGATGGCATCCGATATGTCTGCCTCACTGATGCCCAGCTTGCTCATCTTCTCTCTGATGCTGTCCAGTGTAGCAGAGATGGGAGTAATTTTAACGGGAACGAGGACTATCCGATTGTTTTCGATCTCTGCATCGAACAGGTCTATGCCCGGAAACTTGTCAGCAATCTCCTTTGGGAGCGTCAGTTGATTTTTCGAGGTCTTTTTTGCCAGCATTATGCATACCTCCTTAAAGTAAGGATACATTACTTTCTAAAAGGGTTCAATTGGAAATGCAACGAAATAGAAATAGAGGTCGGATCAAACCAAGTGACTGGATCAACAGACTATGACAAACGGGTATAGCTATAAGTCCTTTGGCCCGTTTATTCTTGCCTATTGAAAGAGAGGTCGGACCGAGCCAACCAATTGAATTTGGAAAGATTAGTTTGTAATTAGGGACTGATTTGTTGCTTAAAGGGGTATTTTCAACCTCAAAAATGATCTTCTAAGAAAAATCGAGGAATATCCATTCCCCTTAGATCATTGTTTCTGTCTGTAAAAAAAGGGCACTCTAAGCGATGGAATGGTCGCTTTTTTGAGAACATCTTTTTAGAATTACAAACCATTATCCTGGTCCAACCCCAAGGACGATTTTTACAACATGAAATGTAATTCTAAACTCTGACAAAACTGAGCATCATTTCGGTTTCCTTGAATCACCCCCAAGTATGCATGGTGCTCCGGTCTAAGATATAGACTGGGAATGAAGTGCAGCAGCTATAATCTGATAGGGCAGTTTGTATCGAGAGCATTGGGCAGCGATAACTCATAGAAAAAGCACGTTGCCTTTTCTCTTGCCGTTTGACATTTACATAAATAATAATTATAAAATAATTATGATAAGGTTCTCTTGGGATGCGGGCAAGGAATCTGAGAACAGGAAGAAGCACAAGGTATCCTTTGAGGAAGCCAGGACGGTGTTCTTTGATGCAAACGCAATCAGATATTATAATCCCGATCATTCTGAAGATGAAGATAGGTTTATCATGCTGGGGATGAGCGCCAGCTTGAAAATTTTGGTGGTATGCCATTGTTACAGGGAAGACGATTCGATCATAAGGATCATTTCTGCGAGAAAGGCAACAAAGAACGAGGCAGAAGTATACAAAGGAGAAAGAGAATGAGAAAAGAATACGATTTTTCCAAGATGAAAGGCCGGAAGAACCCATATGCCAAAGACCTTAAAACCCAGGTTACCATCCGCCTTGATAAGGATACGGTCGAGTATTTCAAAGAATTGGCGCAGAGAACAGGCATGTCATATCAGAACCTCATAAACCTTTATCTCAGGGATTGCGCAGAGAAGAAAAAAGCGCCTTCCGTAAAATGGTGTACGAACTAGCCCGGCTATTTCTCGCCTTGTACCGGAGTTTTCAATGAGAAATAGGGGTCGGACCAACTGACTGGATCAACAGACTATGACAAACGGGTATAGCTATAAGTCCTTTGGCCCGTTTATTCTTGTTATCGTAGACAGGATTCCGTCACCGAAACTCAGGAGCTCGGTCTTGACGACTTCGAGATCGCCCTTGTAGGTTAAAGGTTCTTCCCTGAGCCCGCCCTTGTCGTCGTGATGGGCGATCCTGATGCTGCTGAACGTGACTTTGAATTTATCGTTTTGCGCATCGAGCTTCATTTTGAACAGGACGTGCTTGTGCAAGCCCAGCATGGCATGAAAGCCGCTCGGATCAGGGTACATGATGATCCCGTTGCTGATGATGGTTCCGGATGCCCTGTCCTCGGTCTCTATCATGTCCTTTGCTTCCCAGAGATTCGCCTCTACCCATCTCCTTGAAGAGTCGAAGATCTGATCCCTCGTGTACCCCTGCACATCGATAACTTTGCTGAACGTCCTTTCAGATTCGGGTATGGGCTTCACGCTTGCACAGCCGGCCATGCAGAGTATTATCAGAATGGTAGGTATAAGGCTGTTAACACCCCTCATAAAAATTCTCCGCCTTCAATCCATATGCATAAAGAAATATATCATTTGAACTGTAAATTCAAGGAAATATAGAAGGTAAAGAAGATATGAACGCTCCTCCTCAACATTATCTCGATCTGACTTCCTGCAGATACCTGGTTTCTGAAGAGTGGTTCGCACGCTGAATTGACTGCATTGCCTTGTCGACTATCGAGCCTACCCGCAGTGCATCCCATCTGTGCATGAACACACCGAGAATCTCTCCGGTCGGCTTTAAATACAATTCATGATATCCGCGCGATATCTTGATCTCTACGAACTCCAAGCCCTGATTTGCCATCGGATTCCTCCCTTATACGAGTCATAGCGCCAGTTACTGGAATGACTTACAGCTTATATCGTTGATGGAAGCAGCCGTTTTTAAGAGGAGGCATTTTTCTGCCCCTCGCAGCATATCCCGTTGCCTCTATCATAATTGCAAACTTCTAAAACAAATTTATTCCACCGCGTGAGCTGATAGCCGGGAATAGGATTGTCGTTTATCCAGGGGGTGATTTCATCATGTCGGAATGGGTTAAATCGTGCTCGTATTTGTTGATCAGATCGATGAGTGCTTCTTCTATAATGGAATTGGTTTTCTTCCCCTCTTCAATGGCCAGGATCTTCACCTTCTTCATCAGATAGCTATCGAGTCTCATCGTATACTGATACCTTCTAATTGTCTTCATAAATATCTCTATAAAGGGATCACGTAATTAATCAATGACGCGCAAAGGCGAACGCCTAAATTAAATAATGAAGTTGTTGTGTTGAATGTAAATAAAAATATTTCAGAATAAATCCAATAAGATTAATAATGATGAGAGCATCCCTTGTCAAGAGGTGGGCATTTAAAAGCAAAATCACCGTTTCAGTGTGAAAGATATCTTTCGAGTCCGATAAATGGGTGATAAATTATTTCGCATAATTCAATTGTATGAAAATCCCTGGTATCGATTGATTTCAGATGAATACAGAGGCATTTCTCTGCAAAGCCACAGGTGTCTGAAAAAAAAATTGCTTATAACCAATTGATAAAACATCATAATTAATAATAATGGCCGAACAAGCCTTGAGATGTTCAAAACTACTCATAATATATTATTAAAACAATAACTTTATTAATTAATGCCCCATCTTAAAGAAGAGTATACCAAAATTAATAAAGTTAAGAAGCAGGAGGATTCTTAACTATGAGCGAACAAACAATAGAAAACGCGTGGTGGCAAAATGAGGAAATATTCCGACTGATTGTCGAGGTGGTCAAGGCAGGTAAACTTGATATTGTCAAGAGAAAAATCGAGAAGATCAATGCAGCGCTTGAAAAGGGTGCAGACGTTCGAAAGATAAATGAATTCGTTTCACGGGGAAAGTTCAATGGCCGTAACATAGATGAGCTCATCGAGCAGGCAAAGTAGCAGGAGATGAAATCATATGAGAAGATCGGTCAAAATCATGAACCAGGCAGTCAAGAGCAGAGACATATCCGAGCAGTCGCTTTTCGAGCTCCAGGAGCAGCTCTTCTGGGTGATTCTCCGCTGCAGGGAAAAGGCGAAAAACATGTGCATGGACGCAGGATTCACTCCTGAAGAGGCAGGCCTGCAGTTCATCCATCCCACGATGGGAGCGCGGAAGAGCTACACCATGATCTGTCTCCGCATGGAGTAACAGAGATTCTCCGGTATTAATCCGGCAAATCCTGGATAAAAGCAATGCCAGCATCATCCTCCACACTTCGATAGCCGATTTGAAACTTTGATTATCTCGCCCGTTTGTGCCATACTTCTGCACCTGAAGCTATGGATGGTTTTGACAACCCCTTTGATGAGAATGAATACAGTCCGCAAGACTCCGAAGAGCTTGCACGGTGGAACCCTGCAGAGCTTTCCGGAGGGTTCTGGCGTGAGACCGAAATCCTCTACAAGACGCAGAAGGGCAACTACTTCCTCTTCCTCCAGGGAGGCATATTTTCGCAATACCGGGCAGACCCCGGCTCCGGTTTCCTGACCGGCGGATCGCGGATAAGGCCCCTGAGCGAGCAGGAAGCCTTCGCCTGGTGCCAGGAGACAGGCAACTACGAGGCCATCGACAGGCACTTCCTTCTCCTCAAGATACTGGGGTAAATGTAATTCCGGCAAAGCACTAGGATACGCAGGGGGAGAAACCATGCATTTTCTTGTCACCGCTTATGACGGAACCGATGAGCAGGCGCCATCGAGAAGGCTCGCTGCCCGCGAACGGCACCTCGCATCCATTGAACAGCTCAAATCACAGGGAAAGGCCCTCTACGGGGCTGCCCTCATTGATGACAGGGGAGCGATGATCGGCTCTCTCGTCATCTACGAATTCGATTCGCGTGAGGAGTTCGACGAATACCTGAAGAGTGAACCCTATGTCACGGGGAAGGTCTGGGAGAAGATAGAAGTCAAGCCCTGCAGGGTGCCGCCGATCTTCCTGGGGAAGTAAGGCTTCCCTTGTGCAGTGCACACCCCCGCGTCCTTTCAAGACAGAGCAGCCCATGTGCAAACGTATGCCGCGGATTGGATGCTTTTCCGTAAATCACTGTTGCCTCTGGGCAATAGCGGGATCAGGGATTCATGAAGTTTGCGGATATCATCCTTGACACTTCCTGCAAGCAGTCGCACAATAGAAAGAGAGAAGGGATTGGCCATGCTCGACCTTCTTGCGTCCAAAGGGTGAGAGATGGGACTGACACAATACCGGATCTCCGTCAGCGGGATACGAGAGTTCCTCATTCTTTCGTGCATGTGTCCGCTTGTTCTTGCGGACGCGCATGCACAGGAGTTCCCTGTACAGACGGCAACGCCTGCCTGGTCTGTTCGGACGGAGTTCGGGGGATTCGATTTCTTGCCGGACCCCGGCTTCACTCAGATTGCAGGCCTTGCGGTGCGCTTTGCAGGCTATACCTGCGGCGGGGTGAGCGTGGCAGGCAGTATACAGGCCGACAGCCGCAATATGTGGCCGATCGAGGACAACCGCTTCCAGGCTCGAACGAACTTGGGGATCTACGAGATCGTTCTCTCCGGCACGATCGACAGGGACGGAAAGAGTGCCCACGGAACATGGAGCATCAATGCTGCGGGAACCATCTGCTCAGGTTCCTGGAATACAGACTGATCATTCAAAAGGGATACAGCATATGAAGAAGGACAATGAGGACAAAGCCAGGGTTTATTATTTCAAGTGCGAAGGCTGCCAGAGCGATATCTTCTGGACCGATATCAGACCTTCGGTCGAGAGGGCTTCGCGGGTATTCAAATGGGTGAGGGCAGGCTGCCCGAACGAGGACTGCAGCAGATACCTCATCCTGAGCGCTCCGGACGAGGTTCTCGACTCTCAGGAAGCGAAAAGGATCTACGAAGACAAAAAAAACGAGGGAAAGGAAAAGGTATACTGGATTTGAGTCGTCCCATGCCGGATGCGCCCGCACGGGAGCAGCGGCTGCCCGGGCTGTCGGAATACCGGAGAAGATTCTTGCATATTTCTTCTCTTTCCCTCATCATTCCGGTATCTTTTCATAGAGTGAGGTTCCCCCATGGCTCGATTTGCCGGAAAAAGCTCCAAAAAGACAGGGCTTCCTCCAGGCACTCTCGTCCATATCGGAAGGACGGTATCCGAAGAGGTCACGATAACGTCCCTGGTTTATGACAGGGACCATGCCGAGGACCACGAAGTCGGGGACATCGGGGAATGCTTTCCCCTGCCGGACAGGCAGAAGGTGACGTGGATCAATGTCGACGGCCTGCACGACGTCAAGACCATCGAAAGGATCGGCGAGCAGTTCGGCTTTCATCCCCTGTTCCTCGAGGACATCGTCAATACCGGGACCAGGTCCAAGATAGAGGACTTCGGAGAGTATGTCTTCATCGTCATGAAAATACTCTACCAGGATGAGGGCAATGACGAGATCACTGCCGAGCAGATCAGCCTCGTCCTCGGGAAGAATTATGTCGTCACCTTTCAGGAGCGCAAGGGCGATGTGTTCGATCACGTCCGCAATCTCATCCATTCTCCGGGCGGCAGGGTGAGGAAAGAGGGGGCGGATTACCTCGCCTATCTCCTAATCGACTCTGTCGTGGATCATGGCTTCGGCTTTCTCGAACATCTCGGGGATGCCATCGAGGACTGCGAGGAGATGCTCCTGGGAAAACCGGACAGGGAGTCATACCAGAGGATTCACACCCTGAAAAAGGATGCGCTCTTCCTCCGCAAGGCTGTTCTGCCCATGCGTGAGATCGTGACCTACCTCGAGAGGGGCGAATCGGATCTCATCGGAAAATCGATGAGGATATACTTCAAGGATGTCTACGATCACACCATACAGATCATGGATACGCTCGACACATACCGGGACATCATCGGCGGCCTGCTCGACGTGTATCTCTCCAGCATCAGCAACCGCATGAACGAGATCGTGAAGGTGCTCACCATATTCGCAACGATCTTCATTCCGCTCACCTTTCTGGCAGGCGTATACGGGATGAACTTCGACTATATGCCGGAACTCCATTGGCACTGGTCCTACCCGGTATTCTGGCTGGTGTCGATTGCCATCGGCCTGTCCCTGCTCGCCGTGTTCAAGAAAAAGAAATGGATATGAGTGCCCCTGATGAGGAGATTCGTTAACATTCTCATCGGATCTGTGCTCCTGCTCCTGGGCCTTGCCGTTCTCTCCGTCATCGGGCTCCATATCTTCCTGAAGACAGGCCCGGGCGAACGGATTTTCCTCGATACGCTCAACTCATTCATTCCCGGCAGGATCCTGTCGCGGACTGCCGACATATCCCTTCTCGGGCAGTCGGCAGAGCTCACGGACGGCGTGCTTCTGGGACCGGACGGCAAGGCCGTCGTCCGCGTCGAAAAGCTCCGTGTGAGCATCGAGTACCTCGCCCTGCTCGAGAGCAGGATCGTCTTCTCCTCGATATCCGCAGCCAGGCCCGAGTTCATGCTCGTCATGTCCGGGGACAACAAGCTCAACCTCATTGAGGCCGTCGTAGAGGAGGAGCCTTCCGAAACCGAAGGCTTCGAGGTCACGATCAACAACCTGACGGCGGAAAACGGCCTAGTCGATTACGACGACGTACCGAGGAGCTTCCATGCGCGTCTTCAGAGAGTGAGCCTCAAAGGATCGATGGACTTCTCAAAGCCGCTCGGATCGATCGCCGCCGTCATAGGGGAGGCATCCGTCAGCACAGGCAGCACCCGGGCCGATTTCTGCCGGATGACCCTCCGCACTTCGATCGACAGTGAGCTCCTTTCACCCGTGCTCGTCGAGGCATACCGGGGCAGGTACGGGATCAGCGTGAAAGGCTCGATCAGGGATGTGTTCACCAGGCCCGTATTCGATCTGACCCTCGATTCGGGCGGACCGATCTCTGACCTCGCATCGATCTTCGCTTCCGAAAAGTCATTCAACGGCGACTCGAAGAGCAGCATCAGGCTCGGGGGCACTCTCGACAACCCGGACTGCTCGGGGGATATCCAATACGCAGGCGGAAAGCTCGCCGGGGTGAGCGTTGGCAGGAGCAGCATCGATTTCGGACTGCACGACCGCGTTCTTGACATCAGCAGGGTCGAAACGGACACTGCCGGGGGAAAGGCCGCCGTCAGGGGCACGATCGACCTCAAGGAGGCGTTTCCAAAAGGATTCATCGAGAGCACACCCGACTACTCCGCTGTCTCGTACACCCTGTCGGCGGAGCTGGCAGGAGTAAATCCCAGGAAAATATTCCCCGGCGAAAAGGCATATCCGGATAATGTCTCCGGAACGATCGATCTCTCGGGGAAGGGGCTTCTCGTCCCGGACATCACCGCAAAGGCCTCCTATGCCTTTCATGTGAGAGGGGCCTTCAGCGATTCCCCGGTCGCGCTCGATGAGCTGAGCCTCAAGGGTGATGCCGTCCTCGACTATCCGTCCTTGAGCATGTCGACGGCCGGCAGGAGCGCTGCCGGCATCTCGTCGGACGTGAAAGGATCGGCCGACCTCTCGTCGAGGACGGTTCAGGCGCATGTGAACCTCGCCGTGCAGAGCATAGAAGCCGCCCTGCCCGGAGGGGACGACAGGATGACGGGATCGCTCGAAGCGAGCGCCGACATCTCCGGCCCAATCGAGAGACCGGTAATCAGTGCCGACATAAAGGGAAGGAACCTCAAGTGGCAGGGATATCTCCTCGGCGAGGCCGAGATGGAGGCAGGGCTCGACGGGACAGGGACGCTGAGCATCGCCAACCTGACCGTCAACAACGGAGAGCCTGTGCTCACCGCGCATGGCCGTGTCCGTGTCTTCAGAAAAGGCTTCTCTCCCGACCCACTCATGCCGGTGCTCCTCGACGCACGCCTGCAGTCCTCTGACCTGAAACGCCTCACCGTACGGGAAGATGTCAAAGGGAGCGTTGAAGGCGACATCCATATCGAAGGGGAGCTGCTCAATCCCTCGGGCAGCATCCGGCTCGCGGGAAACGGCATCGGCATCGGCGGCATCGGCGTGGGCGATGTACGCCTCGACGGAGGAATCTCGGACGGCATCTTTAAAGTCGTACGCGCAAGCCTCACCAACGGATCATCCGTCATGAACGCCTCCGGGCTGATTCATATCCTCGATGCCAAGACAAGGCGCATCATCCCCGATCCGGAGATAGCCGTCGACATCGAGGGCAGCAGCCTCAAGCTGGAAGACTTCACCGCAGACGCCGAAGGGACAGTGTCCTTGAGCGCACACATCGACGGCAGCGTAAAGAACCCGCAGGGCAGGGCCCTGCTCAGCGGCACGGGGATCGATATCGCAGGCCAGACGATCAGCGAAGCACGGATCGATTCGGTCATGGCCGACCGGAGGATCTCCGTCGAGTCCCTCGAAATCCTCGTGAGGCCGGGGCAGGCAGTGTCCGGGACAGGCTGGGTAAGCCTCGAAAAGGGGAACGAGTACAGCGTGTCCCTCTCATCGGCAGGGATCGCCCTCGATTCCTTGCCCTGCCTGAAACCCTACCGGGTGACGAGCGGCAGACTCGTCTTCGATGTCTCGGGCAGGGGGAGCCTCGAAGCCCCGAAGCTCAACGGCTCCGTGCGGATCGTGGATCTGGCCGTGAACAACCAGAGGCTCAAGGATATCTCGATCGGGCTGAACATGGACGGATGGAAGGTCAACCTCTTCGGAGAGAACAGCTTCGGGTTCAACGGGGTGTACGACGTGAAGGCCGGGGACCTGGCCCTCGAGGCACTGTTTGAAAGCACGGAGCTCTCCCCGTACTTCGCGATAGCAGGCAGGCCAGATCTCAGCGGCCTGCTCAACGCCAGCGCAGAGGTAAAAGGCAATGTGTACGACCTCGAGAACATCGACCTGTTCCTGTACGTCTCGGGCATCGACGTATCCTACATGCGGAACAACCTCCTGAGCGCCCATGATCTCACCGTCAGGTACCGCAACAGGAGGCTGGTCATCCCGCGCTCGAGGGTTTATCTCATGGACAAGGGAGACATGATGCTCCAGGCGGCAACCGACCTCAAGGGAGGGCTCGACCTCAAAGGGGAAGGAGCCGTCCCCCTCGAGATCCTGGCGGCATTCGACCCGGACCTCGCGGACCTGGGCGGCATGCTCCGTTTCGACGTGGCCGCTTCGGGGCCCATCACGGCCCCGGCGGTCGGTGGAGACATCTATCTCGACAATGTCCAGTATGCGATTCCCTTCAACGGCCAGACAGTGCACGGGGCGAACGGGCACATCCGTCTTGCGAACGACCGGCTCGTGATCGAGAGCCTTGCCGGGCAGGTCGATACAGGGCATTTCGCCGTTCAGGGCACGATCGGGCTCGATCGTTTCAGTCCGGCGGACATCGATCTGAACATAAACGCCCGGTCCCTGCCCGTCAACGTACCCGATACATTGGACCTCCTCCTCGAGACGAACCTCAGGCTCACGGGAACGGCGGACGATTCGCTCCTTTCAGGGAATGCCGTGATACTCGAAGGCCAGTATTACCGGGATGTGCAGCTCAATCTCATCGCAGAGGTGGGACAGAGGATAACGGGGGCCCGCCCGGGGATCAGAGCGCCCCGCGAGCCCATCGACCTGCCGTACCTGCGCAACATGGCGCTCAACGTTTCCGTGAGCCGGAGAGGGTCTGTGACCATCGAGAACAATCTTGTCGATGCGGCCATCAGCCCCGATCTTCAGATCACCGGGACCCTGAATGCCCCGGTCGTCACCGGGAGGGTGTCGGTGACGAGCGGAACGGTCACCTACCAGAAGAGGACCTTCGATATCACGAAGGGCGTGGTCGATTTCTCGAACCCCTACCGGACAGAGCCGGTGGTCGATATCGGCGCTGAGGGCAGGGTCCGCGAGTGGACCATTTATCTGGCGGTATCCGGTCCCCTCGACAACCTCAACATCCAGCTGACCTCGAATCCTCCGGCAGAGAATGCGGTCATCCTCTCCCTCCTGGCAACGGGCAAGACCCCGGAGGAGTTCGTGAGCAGGCCTGGGACCACGGCTTCCAGCCCGTCGAATCTCCTTGCAGAGCTTCTTGCCAGCACGTATGGAGGGAAGGTAAAAGAGACGACAGGACTCGATATCCTCCAGCTTGAAACAGAGGCTCCGGTTCAGGCCGGACAGACAGAGGGCATCAAGATCACTGTAGGCGAGGAGCTCACCCGCCGCCTGACAGTCAAGTATTCGATCGAGACGAGGGGCAATGAAATGACGAGGGCCACCATTGCAGAATACAAGTTCCTGGAGAACATACTGCTCAACGGCTTCCAGGACAGTAAAGGGGCATTCGGGGCAGATGTGCAGTTCAGGCTCGAATTCCGCTAGAAGCGGGGGGACGAAGAAGGCACCCGGATATTTACGGATGCTGCTGGTCACCGTGCTCCTGATCATAGCAACGATCCCGTGCCTTGCCCAGCAGACAGAACCGGATGTACAGGGTGCGCCGGCGCTCCGGGTAGAAAACATTCTCATTGATGTCTATGATTATCCGGGCCGCAAGAATCAGATCATCACCATGGCCAGAGACCTCATCTCGCTCAAGGTCGGGGGGCCGTTCTCGCAGGCTCTCCTCGAGAGCTCGATCTCTCTCCTGAAGCTGAGCGGAAGATTCGAGGAGGTCGGGGCCGAGACGAAAGAGCAGCCCGGAGGAGTCGCCGTTTCCTTCCGGCTGAAGCCGTACCTTCTCATCCGTGAAATCAGGATATCGGGTGAATATCCGCTTTTCCAGCAGGACATCCTCAATGCCATGACGACCCATGTCGGGGATTATCTCCTCCCCGATCTTTCCGTCAAACAGGAATCCCTCATCCTCCAGTATCTTCTCAGCGAGGGGTTCATCGAACCGAAGGTCAGGGTGGAGGCCGTTCGCGACAGCAGTGACGCAACCGCCATCCTCGACGTGAGGCTGGACAAGGGAGCCTACTACAAGCTGAAATCTCTCACGATCGAGGGAAACAGGCATGTATCGGAAACGAGGATCAAGGCGAGGATGAGCACCTGGATCAGGTCCTTTTTCCTGGACAGCTCCGGGAGGTTCAGGGGGGTGCAGCTGGGAGAGGATATCAAAGACCTGGCCTCATTCTACTGGAGCAGGGGATTTGCCGACGCCGCCATAACCGACTCCGTGAAGAAAGACCCGAAGAGCGGCGATGTGGATGTGTTGATCAGGGTGCAGGAAGGACCCAGGTACGAGGTATCGATAGAGGGGAATGAAAAGTTCTTCGATTTCATCCTCAAGAGGCAGGTCCTGATCTTCAGGGAAGGCAACCGGAGAGGAAGCGGTCTGAGAAGAAGCGCCGGAAACATCCGTGAATACTACCGCACACGGGGTTTTCCCGACGTCAGTGTGAGCACGGTGGAAGAAAAGGCAGTTTCGGGCGATCAGGAAATCCGGAAGGTGACTTTCGTCATCGATGAAGGCAACCGCGTGAACGTAGAGTCTGTCTCATTCAAGGGCAATGCCGCCTTCGACGATCACGAGCTCCTGAGCCGGATGCAGATATGGAAGAAGACCATCCCCGTCATCGGCGGAAGACTCTTTGTCAGCGATGTCCTCGATCAGGATATCCGGACGATAAAGGCCCTCTATAGAAAAAAAGGCTTCGGCAGCGTCAGTGTCAAGACGGACCTCGCCTGGGTGGATGACAGGAAGAGCATCACCGTGGGCCTCACCATCACTGAAGGCCCCCAGACGATTGTCTCCTCCGTGAGCTTCGAGGGCCTCACATCCGTCACAAAGGAGCAGGCGCTTTCCTGCATCGGCCTCAAGGCCGGCGAGCCCTTCGACGAATCCGCTCTCAGGGACGGCGAGAACTCTCTGGGCGCCTGCATCTCCGAGCAGGGATACCCCCACGTGACCGTCAAGGGGACTGCCCGGCTCAGCCCTGACAGAACCCGTGCGGACGTAAGGTTCGCCGTGCGCGAAGGGCAGCTCGTCCGCATGGGCAGGACGTACTTCAGCGGCGATTTCAAGACCAGGAGAAGGGTCCTCGTAAGAGAGCTCAATATGGAGCCCGGCGATCCCTTTTCCCTGCGCAAGATGGTCGAGGGCCAGAACGCCATCAGGGACATGAACATCTTCAATTCCGTTCAGTTCAAAACCCTGGGCCTCAAGGAGAACAGGGAAGAGGTCACGGTGCTGGCCGACCTCGAGGAGAAAAAGCCCTATTACCTCCAGTCATCCCTGGGTTACCAGAGCAATGTCGGCACCTTCGGCAGCGCCCGGGCGGGAGACCACAATTTCCTGGGCCTCAACAGGGACGTGTACGTGAGCGCGGAGGCCAGCCAGGTGAACAGGCGCTATGACCTCGGCGTCAATGCCCCGAGACTGTTCGGCTCGCGCTTTTCGGGGATATACAATCTGTATTCGGAGAGACGGGAGGACTTCAACCAGTACTTCGGATTGAACACCCTGGGCTCCACGCTCGGCATATTCAGGAAGATAGGAAAGCCGGTCTTCGCGTCGCTCACCTTCAAGTATGAGAGAAGGAATGAATTCCTCCTGGATACGCTCCCCGAGGATACCGACCCGAGCGTCCTCGATCCGAGGAGCTCCATCGTGGTCACCCCGGCCATCACCTACGATACGAGGGACTCCTTCATGCGGCCGAGGAAGGGGACGCTCTCTTCCCTGACGGTCGACGTCTCCAACGGGCTGCAGAACTCTCTCGACAATTTCGTCAGGTACAGGCTCGACGCGCGTGCTTACGTCAGCCCGTTCGAGAGGCTCACCTTCGCGTGGCTGGGCAGGGTGGGCTACGTCGATCCCACGAGGAACGTGGAAACGATCGCCGACGACCAGCTCTTCTACCTCGGCGGGACCCTCGACGTCAGGGGATATGATGAAAACATGCTCCTCTACGCCATAAACCCTGCTGACGGAACGATAACATCCGTGGGCGGACGCCTGTCCATCGTGAACAGCATCGAGGCGAGGATCACGCTCATAGACGGCCTGGAGCTCGCCCTGTTCTTCGACACCGGTATGCTCAGGATGACGAATGTCGATCCTGCCGTCCCCCATACCCGGTCGTCATACGGCACCGGGCTGCGCTACGTTACGCCCATCGGACCCATAAGCCTTCTCTACGGCCACAAGCTCAGCCCGGAGCCGGAAGAGAGCCCGTACAAGCTGCATTTCTCCGTAGGATATACCTTCTAAATCCGGCCGGATTTCCCTGAACGGGCCTGCTCTTTGAGTTACAGCATCTCCCGATTATCTTCTATTTGTGATGTCAGGAGGTGTCCATGGACCTTGATCCTCTCTTCAAGCCCAAGACCATGGCGGTCTTCGGCGTGTCCTCCACCAACTTCCAGCATCCTGCCAATGTGATCTATGCGAAGAACAGCCGCCGGTACCCCGTAAAGGTGTACGGGATAAACCCCAAGGGAGGAAAGGTACAGGGTGAAACGCTCTACCCGAACCTTTCGGAGGTTCCGGAAAAAATCGACCTGGCAGTCATCGCGACAAGGGCTGAGTTCGTCCCTGACATCATCCAGGAATGCATATCCGGCAAGGCAGGTGCTGCAGCGGTAATCTCCGGAGGCTTCAAGGAGGTCGGCAGGGATGACCTCCAGGACCGTATCGTGGAGATGGCCAGAGCCGCCGATTTCCCGTTCCTCGGTCCCAACTGTCTCGGCACCTACGTACCGATGCATATAGACACCTTTTTCCTGCCCGCCGAGCGCATGGTCAAACCCGGGATCGGAAATGTCGCATTCGTAAGCCAGAGCGGGGGTATCCTCGTGGACCAGATGATCAAGTTCGCCAACGAGCACGTCGGGCTCTCGAAGGCGGTGAGCATCGGGAACAAGGCCGTTCTCGATGATGTAGACATGCTCGAGTACCTCGACCGTGACCCTGAAACCAAGGTGATATCGTTCTACATCGAGGGATTCGGCGAGGATGAGGGGAGGCGGTTCGCGCAGCGTGCTTCGGGAAGCGGGAAGCCCATCATCGTCATAAAGGCGGGCAAGAGTCCCAGCGGCATGAAGGCCGTATCGAGCCACACGGCTTCTCTGGCCGGAAACCAGGCGAGCTTCTCGGCGGCCCTCGCCCAGAGCGGGGTCGTGGAGGCTGAAAACGAGTTCGAGCACGTATCGTTCTGTGAGGCGCTGAGCGCATACCAGAGCTCCATTCAGGGGAACATAGGCGTGGTTACGAGCAGCGGCGGGCACGGCGCCATGGCTGTCGATGCATGCTGGGCACACGGGCTCAAGGTGCCTGCCATTTCCGAAGAAGAGCAGAGGGAAATGCGCAGGAGCCTCTCTCCTTCCATTCAGGCCATAGCGTCGCTGGGCAATCCCATAGACCTGACAGGCAGCGCGAACGACGACGATTTCGCCGAATGCACGAGCGCCCTCGCAAAGAGCGGAAAATACGACTGCATCATAGCCCTGCTCCTTCCCTATCTCCCGGGAATAACCCTCGATCTGGGCTCGAGGATGAGCGATATATCCAAGCAGTTCGGCATACCGCTCATCGCCTATGTCCCTCATGAGGAAAAATACCAGATGCTCGTCGAGGGATTCGAGCTCAACGGGGTGCCGGTGTCGCCGTCCATAGAAGGATCAGTGCTCATGGCAAAGGCGTTAAGGAGGAACAAACCATGGTAGAAGACAAACAGGCCATCAGCAGGATCATATCACGGTCTTCCGCGAGAGGATGGGTCCTAGAGCCGGATGCCGAACACATCATGGCTCTGGAAGGCATCCCGGTCCCGAGGTACAAGGTCGTCACCACTCATGAGGAGGCTGTAAGCGCAGCCCGTGAGATAGGCTACCCCGTAGTCGCAAAGGTCGTATCTCCGGATGTGCTCCACAAGACCGAGGTGCACGGCGTGGAAATAGGGATAGACAATGACGAGAAGCTCATCGAGGCATTCAACAGGTTCGCTTCGATCCGGGGATTTACGGGCATGCTCATTGAAGAGATGGTGCAGGGCCTGGAGCTCATCCTCGGGGCCCAGAGAGACGTCCAGTTCGGACCCATGATCCTGCTCGGCATGGGCGGGACGGGGGTGGAGATCTACCAGGACGTCGCCCTGAGGATGGCGCCCCTCAAGCCGAGCGATGTGAGCTCGATGGTGAACAGCCTCAAAGGCCACAAGCTCCTCGAGGGCTACCGGGGCTCCGAGCCGGTCAATATGGAGAAGCTCACGAACGTGGTCCTGGCATTTTCCGGATTCATCATGGACTTCGAGGATTCGATAGAGTCTGTGGACGTCAATCCCTTGAAGTGCTCGTCCCAAGACTGCGTTGCCGTCGATACCCGCATCATCCTTTCTAAGAAGGCCCAGGCAACCTGAGATTTCCAGAATCAAGCAAGCATCCGCGCATGGCCGATCGTATCGTTCTTCCTTGCGGAGTGATCCCTGCAGCCTCGGTCATGCACCGTTCCGCACCGAAAAAATTTCATCGAATAGTGCCTTTCTATCCCGGCAATTAGCTATGAGGGATCTGTAAAATGACATCCCGCCGCGGTTTTCGGGTTGACTTGCCTGCCTCATGATGTATGTCTTTTACAAGCCTCTCTCGTGGAAGGCATCCCAAAGACAACTTGAAGGAAAGGAGAGCGGTTTGCTTCATTATGACACCGCGCTGAGGGCATACACCTCAAAGAGGATCGAGGAGATTGAATCTGCAGATATCCTGGTAGGCATTCCCTGCTATAACAACGAGACCACCATCGAGCACGTGATCCAGATGGTTTCCCATGGGCTCGCCAGGCATTACAAGGACAGGCGCAGCGTGATCTTTATCGCCGATGGTGGATCGACGGATGATACGCGCGAGAAGGCCAAAGAGTTCGAGATCAAGCCGTGGCAGGAAAAGATCATATCCATCTACCGGGGCGCGGGCGGCAAGGGAAGCGCGCTCAGGTCCGTGTTCGAGGCATCACAGAGGCTTCACGTCAAGGTGTGCGCGGTCGTGGATTCCGACATCAGGAGCATCACGTCGGACTGGATGAAATATCTGCTCGAACCCGTGCTCATGAACGGCTACCAGTTCGTGTCCCCGGTCTACATGAGGCACAAGTACGACGGGACGATCACGAACAACATCGTCTACAACCTCACCCGTGCCCTCTACGGAAAGAGGATCCGCCAGCCCATCGGAGGGGATTTCGCCTTTTCCCAGGAGGTTGCCCGCTTCTACTCGGAAAAGGAGGTGTGGAATACCGACGTGGCCCGCTTCGGCATCGACATCTGGATGACGACCGAGGCCATCACCAATAATTTCCGGGTCTGCCAGTCGAACCTGGGCGTGAAGATCCACGATGCGAAAGACCCGTCCACGCACCTGGGCCCCATGTTCCGCCAGGTCACCTGGACCCTGTTCAGCCTCATGGAGGAGAACGAGCAGTACTGGAAGAGCGTCAAGTCGAGCATCCCGCTCGAAACCTTCGGGATGACGGGGTACTCAGAGCCGGAGACCATCGGGGTGAACTTGGGCGCCCTCGTCGAGAAGTTCAAGGCAGGGTACCGGCACTTCGGGGTCCTGTGGAAGGAGATCTTCAGCGCCGAGTGCTACCGCGAGATCGAGAAGTGCTCATGGCTCAAGGAGAACGACTTCGACATGTCCATCGAGACATGGGTCAAGGTGCTCTACGAGCTCGCGGCAACCTTCCATGCCTGGAAGAAGAACCGGTATAAACTCATCGAGCTGGTTGAGCCCCTGTACTATGCGCGGGTGGCGTCCTTCGTGAACCAGTCCTGCAACATGAGCCCTGTCGAGGCGGAGGATCTCATCGAGCAGCAGGCAAAGGCTTTCGAAGACCGGAAGGCATACCTCATCAGCGTCTGGGACGAGAAGGCCGACCAGGAAACGTGCGCTGCGTGAATCGCATCGGGATGCGTCTAGGGGCCGCCTGAGCCGCCTGCCTCTCTGATGCATTCTCAACCCCTCTTTGCCGTCATTCCGGTTCTCTCCCCTGTCATTTTCTTAGAAGGCGCATGGGCCTTCGCAGGAATGAATAAATAGAGCCGAAATTCAATGCAGACAAGCTGTTAAGGTATATCATTGCCTGCCCGCTGCCGGTACGGCATCCGTTCATCTCTTGGCATATGCCCCTGTTTGTGCGATAAAGGTGATCTGTCGTTTGGATTGTTCCGTTATCAGATGATTTTTGCGTGCAAGGAGGACCTGCAGTGATGGTTCTGGAAGGGATCAGGGTCATCGACATCACCCAGTTCATCTCAGGATCGCGCTGCACCCAGATCCTGGCCGACATGGGTGCCGAGGTGATCAAGGTGGAGCCTCCGCAGGGGGATACGCTGAGGCTGATTTTCTCCCTCATGGCCGGTGCCGAGCGGAACTACTCGGTGCTCAACCGGAACAAGTACGGCGTTGCGATCGACTGGCGCAAGCCCGAAGGCCAGGATATCATCAGGCAGCTTGCCGGCATGTCGGACATTTTCGTGCACAACCTCATTCCGGGCACCCTCGAGAGGAGCAGGCTCGGGTATGAGGATCTCAAAGGAATAAACCCGGATATCATCTATGCAGCCATCTCGGGGTTCGGATCGACCGGTGCGAACCCGGAAAGGGCAGCCTTTGACATCATCGCCCAGGCCACATCGGGTCAGCTCTGGAACAGCCTCGAAGATCTGGCCCCACCTTCCAATTACTGGGGTGATCTCGTATCGGGCGCCTATGCCGCCATCGCATGCCTGCTGGCTGTCATCCACAGGATGAAGACCGGCCATGGCCAGTTCATCGACATCTCCATGCAGGACGTGCTCTACTTCAACAACTACCGGGCAATGATGGACAAGGCTTTGTCCCCGATCATGGATCAGGTGGAAAAAACCCTCGGCCGGAAGCCGAGGGACGTCATGAACTCTTCCGACAGGATGCCGTTTTACGGCTTCTTCAAGGCAACCGACGGCAAGGTCGCCATCGTCGCCCTCACGGCCCGGCAGTGGAAGGACCTCTCGGGGATCATCGGCAGGCCGGAGATGGCAACGGATCAGAAGTTCAACAATATCATCTCGCAAATCCACAACCACAAAGAGGCTGTTGACCTGATCGAAGAATGGACCTGCCGACATTCGTCCGACGAGATCATCAGGGTCCTCGAGTCCAAAAAGATCCCCTGCGGGATCGCCTATTCCTCCGAGCAGGTAAACGCCGACGAGAACCTCAGACAGCGCGGCATGTTCACAAAGGTGACCCACGAGGCCTTCGGCGAAATTGATGTTCCGGGCGTCCCCTTCAAGTTCTCGGATACGCCCGGCTCTGTCCGACGCCCGGCCCCGAAGCTCGGCGAGCATAACCGCATCATTCTCGAGCAACGGCTCGGCCTTTCAAAAGACGAGATCGATCATCTCTATGAGAAAGGCGTGATCGCCTGATGGGGTTGATTCGAAGATGGGCTGCGAGATCGAAAGCACAGCGGGGCTTCTTCCCCACACGTACCCCCGGAAAATCTGAAAAAAAGGTCCCTCATGAGTCGCCCCGACGTACGGCTTTTCACTGCATCCGATCCGGTTACTTATAATCTCGTGAGAACATGAACGAATGCGGAGGTGAAAACCGTGGGAGAGATGAAAGGGAAAAGGGTGAGTGAGAGCAGCCTGAGCGTGGCGCACTTCATGGAGCCGCAGGACGCCAACATTGCCGGAAACGTGCACGGCGGGGTCATCATGAAGCATATCGATACCATTGCAGGGATGGTGGCATTCAGGCATGCCCGAGCGAATGTCGTGACGGCATCCATCCAGAGGCTGGATTTCTTCAGCCCTGTCTATATCGGCAATCTTCTCAAGCTGGCAGCCAGTGTGAATATGGTGAACAGGACATCCCTCGAGGTCGGGGTAAGGGTGGAGTCCGAAGATCTCTACACCGGGGAGAACAGGCATACGGCCTCGGCATACCTTACCTTCGTGGCGCTCGACGAGAACCACGCGCCGAAGCAGGTTCCGCCCCTCATTCTCGAAACCGACGAACAGAAGCACAGGAACAGGCAGGCTCATGAGAGGAGACAGGGGTGCGCCGTGATGGATGCCTCCCAGGAGCGTTGAGCCGGTAAATGGTTGACATGTCAACAATTGGTATGTATATTACTGCGAGCCACACCGAACAGGAAGGTTATGAAAAGAGACGAGAGGTTCATTTTTCTCATCGGCCAGGCCAGGAACCGGCTTTTTACCCGGCTCGACCAGGCACTCATAGAAACTGCCGGGGTGACGGCTGCGCAATCCGGCGCACTCTACTACCTCATGGCCAATGACGGGTGTCTCCTGTCCGAGCTGAGCCGTGCCCTTCTGCTCGATAAATCCGCCATCACCGGGCTCATCGACCGGCTGGAGAGCAAGGGCCTCGTAAAGCGGCGCGCGACGCCGGCCGACCGCCGGGCTATCAATATTTTCCTCACGGATGCCGGGAGATCGGCGGCAATGAAATGCCTGGGCGTGACGAAAAGGTACAACGACGCCATCAAGGAAGGCCTCTCCGAAGATGAGGTCGAGTGTTTCAGCCGGATACTCCAGAAGATCATAACCCGTTTTTCATAGCCTGAATCAGCCGGACGGCAGGAATGCCGGGGCAAAAGAGCTTTATCGAGTCGAAAGGACAGCGAGCCGTGCCGGGAACAAAGGGAGCACAGAGAGAGGCCGTGTTCGGCAAGGTGCAGGTCATATCCGGAGAGAGCGGGTGCAGGTTTCCCTTTTGCACGTCGCTGCTCATCGATGACGAGCTCAAGGCCCTCATCGACCCCGGTGCCGGGTATCAGCGCCTGAACGAGCTCAAACATGAGGTCCCCATAGATATCGTCATCAATACCCACTACCACTACGACCATATTGCCTATAACCATCTCTTCGAGAGCTCGAGGATCGTGATCAATGAAAAAGAGGCGCAATGCTTTCGCAACAGAAGTTCGATAGGATCGCTTATCGGGATGGAAGAGGTCTACGGCAGGGCATGGGTCGAAGGCTGGCTCGAAAGGATCGCTGATCCGGGCGCGGAGCAGAGCCCGTTCTCCCCGCAGAACAACCACAATTGGTGGCTTTCCACCTCGAGGGTTGACGGGGAATACAAGTGGGGCGATGTCATGGACTTCGGGAAGACCGTCATGCACGTCATCGGCGCGCCGGGGCATTCGGCCGGCTTCAGCTGCATGTACTTTCCCGGGCAGGGGATAGTCTATGTCGCCGATCTCGACCTCACCGACTTCGGACCGTGGTACGGAGGTTCGGACGGTGATATCGATCTGTTCATCTCCTCGTGTGAGACGATTGCCGGGGTCGATGCCGAGCTCTTCATCACCGGCCACGAGAAGGGGATCCTGAGCAGGAAAGACTTTCGGGCAGGCCTGAAGGTGTTTCTCGATGT
This sequence comes from Deltaproteobacteria bacterium, assembly GCA_029547185.1. Classification (GTDB taxonomy): domain Bacteria; phylum Desulfobacterota; class Desulfomonilia; order UBA1062; family UBA1062; genus Phosphitivorax. The sequence continues at coordinate 21,403 of JAKPPU010000099.1, forward strand.
CATCGGCAGAAGAGACGAAAAGATCCTTTCCCTTCTTTCGAGTCCGCTTTCCCTGGAAGATCTGGTCGGCCTGGGGCCGATATACGGGAAGAGGTATCACGAAGACGCGTGGGTATACATGTGGGAATTCATCATGGTCAAGAAGCACGTCCGGAGGATGGTCGTTCGAGGTGAAGTCATCGAAGAGAACGGCAGGTTCGTGGCTGCCAGATGAAAGATGTTTCCGATCACGTCCCGAATCGTTCCCAAAACCGCTTGAGAGTCAACTTAAAAAAGATTCATGCGGTTTTGAGCAACGTGATGCATGGCGGGACATCTTTTCAGTCATTCCCTTAAGGAGGCGGGAATCCAGGAGGATCTTGGGCTCCCTGGATCCCCGTTTTCACGCGTTTTCACAGGGATGACGCGGGGAGAGCAATGCGCTTTACAGGCCTTTCTCACGATTCACACAATCCTTCAGTTTACGCCTTGATGCCCGGTTATTGCATCAAGGCCAGGCAAAGGCAGGGAAGGCATATCGCTGGAGGCGGCCAGGGGCATTGATTATAGTATATCCAGAGCCATGAATGAATCGAGGTGCCTTATGAATCCGGACGAGGTGCTCAAGGAAGAGCTCATTGCCTATCTGGGGGGCGGCAATGCCCACATGAATTTTGATGATGCGGTCTCGGAATTTCCCATGGACGGCATCAACGAAAGGGTTCCCCACGGCTCCTATACGGTCTGGCAGCTCCTCGCTCACATGCGGATCGCCCAACGGGACATCCTCGAGTTCATCCGGAACCCCGAATACGTCTCACCCGATTTTCCCGAAGGTTACTGGCCGAGGCCGGATGAAAAGGCCACCCCGGAAGAATGGGAAAAGACAGTTGAAGGTATTCGAAACGATCTTGCGGCACTCATTGATATCGTAAAAGACCCGAAGACAGATTTCTTCGGCCCCATTCCCCATGCCAGGGGATATACGATATTCCGGGAAATACTGCTCGCGGGAGATCACAACGCCTATCACGTGGGAGAGCTCGTCTCGATCAGGCGTATTCTCAACCTGAACCCGGTCAAGGAGTATTGACTTCGACAGGATTGTCCGGTGACATAAAGTGGTGCGAAAAAAAGGGGGCAGACGATGCCCCCTTTTCGTGTCATTCCTGTTATTGCTACATCATGCCTTCCATGCCGTGGGGCATTCCGCCCGGCATTCCGCCGCCCTTCTTCTCTTCGGGAAGCTCGGAAATCATGACCTCGGTGGTAAGGAGCAGCCCGGAAACGGAAGCCGCATTCTGCAGCGCCGAACGGACGACCTTGGTGGGATCGACGATACCGGCCTTGACGAGGTCTTCATACTCGTCGGCGGCAGCGTTGAAGCCGTTGTTGCCCTTCAGGGCCTTGACCTTTTCCACCACGATCCCGCCTTCGAGACCGGCGTTCACGGCGATCTGGCGGAGAGGCTCTTCGAGGGTCTTCTGGATGATCTTGACGCCCATCTTCTGGTCATCGGGCAGATCGAGCTTGTTCAGCTTGTCGATGCAGCGGAGGAGAGCCACACCGCCGCCGGGCAGGAATCCTTCCTCCACGGCTGCCCGTGTGGAATGGAGGGCGTCTTCGACCCTGGCCTTCTTTTCCTTCATCTCGGGCTCGGTAGCAGCGCCCACCTTGATGACCGCCACGCCGCCGGCGAGCTTTGCAAGCCTCTCCTGGAGCTTCTCGCGGTCGTAATCGGACTTGGTTTCCTCGATCTGTGCCTTGATCTGGGCGATCCTGCCCTGGATCTGCTTGCTGTCGCCGCTTCCTTCAACGATGGTCGTGTTTTCCTTGTCGATGATGACCTTCTTGGCATTGCCGAGGTCTGCCGAGGTCGCGGAGTCGAGCTTCCTGCCGAGCTCCTCGGAAATGAGCTGTCCGCCGGTCAGAATGGCGATGTCCTCGAGCATGGCCTTTCTCCTGTCGCCGAAACCGGGGGCCTTTACGGCAGCGACCTTGAGCGTTCCCCTGAGCTTGTTCACCACCAGGGTGGCAAGGGCCTCTCCTTCGATATCTTCGGAAATGATGAGAAGCGTTTTCCCCTCTTTGGCGATCCGCTCGAGAATGGGGATGAGGTCTCTCATGTTAGATATCTTCTTGTCATAGATGAGGATCGAGGGATTGTCGAGGACCGCCTCCATCTTGTCGGGGTCCGTCACGAAGTACGGTGAGAGATACCCGCGGTCGAACTGCATGCCCTCCACCAGGTCGAGGGTGGTCTCCATGCCCTTGGCGTCTTCCACGGTGATGACGCCTTCCTTGCCGACCTTGTCCATGGCATCGGCTATCATCCGGCCGACCTCGGTATCCCCGTTGGCGGAGATGGTGCCGATCTGCTCGATCTCTTTCTTGTCCTCGACCGACTTGCTCATCTTCTTGAGCTCTTCAACCACGAGGGCCGTTGCCTTGTCCACGCCGCGCTTCAAG
>JAKPPU010000209.1 GCA_029547185.1 Deltaproteobacteria bacterium
TCTACATGAGCGGCTTCTTCGGGGTGAAGCGCCTGAAAAAGGAGCTGGACGACGAGGTGGCCCAGTACCGCTACCCCACCCTGTCGAAGCCCTTCAAGGTGAGCCACCTGCTCGATATCGTCAAGGAGGTTCTCGAGACGAGCTGAGCTCTGCCGCAAGGAAACTAAAAAACCCCGCCGCGATGCGGGGTTTTTTGTTTTCTCTCAGGCTTTGCTTTCATCCATGAAGCGCTGGATTCGGTCGATGTAGACACGCGTTTCCCTGGGCAGCTTCTCGGGGTGCCTTTCGACGTTGCCCATGCCCCAGTTGTACGCGGCGAGGGCCGTGGGCACATCTCCTCCGTAACGGTCGAGCAGGCTCTTGAGATACCGGGTCCCCCCCATGATGTTCTCCCGGGGATCGTAGGCGTCGCGGACGCCGAGGTCCTTGGCCGTCTTGGGCATGAGCTGCATCAGGCCCATGGCCCCTTTTGGGGATGTGCTCTCGTTTCGGAAATTGCTCTCGGCCCGGATGACGGCCCTGATCAGTCCCTCGTCGACCCCGTAGGTTTTCGATGCCTGCCGGATGATGGGCTCATAGGGTTCCGACCTGTCCGGCGTCCTGCGGAGCCTGACAACGGAAGGGACGGCCTCGGGCGCGACTGCGGCAGGTTTTGCCCGGACGGCCGCAGATTCTTCCCCGTGTGCGGAGCCCTGAGGAACGGCCCCGCCCCACTGCCACCGGGCAAAGCGCTGATGCAGGGACGCATCGCCTTCCCCGCCGCGCATGAAGCCCAGCAGGTGCTCGTCCAGCATCATCTGCAGCTTGATGATATCGATGATCTGCCTGATTCTCAGGTCGTCCGGGACCCCGTCCGATGCCCTGCCGGCGGCGCTTCCGACCAGATTCGAGAGCCTCGACTCCAGGATCTCGCGGAACGCGCCGGTCCCGCTCCGGGCGCCCTGACCGGAGGGGCCGCCCTCCGTCGGGGGACTGCCTGTGACCTGTCGAAGCAGCCTGTCGGCTCCGTCGGGAATCTTCATCTCCAACTCCTGCCCGGATTGAATCAATTTCCATGCCATCCGGCACGGGGCCTGCAAGACATGCAGATCGACCGCCCGCCTCCTTTTTGAAAATTCCCTTCAGGGGAGAGGACAAAGGGCCGATGAGATCCTGTGGTGACAGGACAGCGGGGAAAGGCGGGGCCGTGCTGCGGAGGAAACTGAGAACGATGCTCGAGCGATACCGGGATCTCTTTTACGCGGAGGCCGAGACGATGAGGGGCTTCATGGCCCTGCTGATGAAACCGAGAAACACCGGCATCCCCTGGACGCAGGAGGAGATCCGCAAGCTCAAGCTGCACATCCGCCGCCTGGCCCGCTACATTCCCTTCCTCGTGATCTTCCTGCTGCCCTTCGGCACGCTGATGCTTCCCGCAATGGCCGAGGTCCTCGACCGCCGGCGCACGGCAAGAAATGGCTGAGAACGTGAGGACGTGAGAACAGGAAGCAAAAGCCTCTCCAACCTTCTTACCTTCTCACTTTCTCACCCTCTCTATTTCGTCAATGCGCCGCCCATCTGCATCATCAGCCACACGTAGAAATTCACCGGGGTCCCCGTGATCCTCGATTGC
>JAKPPU010000124.1 GCA_029547185.1 Deltaproteobacteria bacterium
ATCTCCATCCAGTCCTCCTTGTTGAGCATCGGCGCCCCCTCCAGAGTTTCTTCTTTCGTCCTCTGAAGGTACTACGCCTCGCTCAATTTGGGGGACTTTTTATTCCGATACTTTTGGGACTTTTAGCACCGGCAATGACAACGGCATGGATGAAGAAACCCTGGGTCACATCTTCGAGCCCTTCTTCACGACGAAAAAGGGTGAAGGCACCGGCATGGGACTGGCAGTGGCGCACGGGATCGTCGAAGATCACCAGGGGGCTATCACCGTACAGAGCAGGCCCGGCCAGGGAACGGCTTTTTTCGTTTACCTGCCCGGCACGGATGACGGATGTCCGGAGGAGAGCACCCGGGAACAGAGCGCGTAGCGTTCTGTCCGGCACCATCCACGCGTGATCCGTGTTCGGGAAGACATCAACCAAGCTGACGCCCATATACGGGGAGCGGAAATCCCTGCCCGGACAGTGACCGTGCCCCGCCTCATTCCCGTTCCTGAATCCTCTTGACACGGGCAGGCCGGGAATATACTTAGGTTAGCTAACCTAACATATGGAGTGTGTATGGGGCATTCATCCGAACTTCCCGGCTATTCAGGAGAACACGATCTCACCGAGCTTGCCTTGAGGGCCATGATGCGCTCTCTGAGGTTCGTCAGGCAGATCATGGAGCCTTTTTTCGAGGAGCTTAAGATCAGCCTTTCGCAGTGGGTCATGATGCGGGTCGTGCTCGATCGGGAAAACGAAACGGGAAAGCCTGTGCGGCTCATCGATCTCTGCACGCTGCTCATGATCCGCCAGCCTACCCTGACGGCCATGATAAACAAGCTCGTGCTCCTGGGCCTGGTGGAGCGCGTCTCTGCCGAAGACGACCGCAGGGCGAGGTACGTCAGGCTGTCGCAGGAAGGGAGGAGCCTCATCGATAAGGCCGTCGAGGTGCACCGTGTAAACATTTCAGCCCTGTTCAACGTCTGGAGCGATAAAGATAAGGAGAATGCACTCGAACTTTTCACAAGACTGGAGAATCACCTGATGAAATATATCGCGAGCGACTCAAAAACCCGGAGATGTGAATTCGGTCTCGAAGGCAAAGCCGTAAGGGGTGAGCTATGAAAAAAGGATTATTCTGGGCTGTCGCCATTGCCGGGATAGGGGTGGTCATCGCCTGCGGGGCCATGTGGAGCCGCTCCTCGAAGGAGGCTGCATCAGACTACCGTACCGTTCAGGTACGCCGCGGCGATCTCGTGGAAACCATCAGCGCAACCGGCACCGTGGAGCCGGAAGACCTCATCGACGTCGGGGCCCAGGTTGCAGGCCGGATCGTCGAGTTCGGCAAGGACCGCCAGGGCCGGGAGATCGATTACGGGTCTGAAGTCGAGGCAGGCATGGTCCTGGCACGCATCGACGATACGGTTTACCGGGCGGACCTGAATCAGGCCGAAGCCGGCCTGAGCAGTGCCAAGGCCAATCTCGAACGCACGAAGGCGGACCTCGAGCAGCTCAAGGCAAAGAACGACCAGGCCCAGAACGACTGGGAGCGCGCCCGGAAGCTCGGTCCTTCCGATGCGCTCTCCCAGAGCTCCTACGACGGCTACCGCTCGGCGGCAGACGTTGCAAAGGCGGCCCTGGAGATGGGCAAGGCGGCGATCAAGCAGGCCGAAGCCGGAGTCGCGCAAGCCCAGGCCGACCTCAACCGGGCAAAACAGAACTTGAGCTACTGCACGATCGTCTCGCCGATAAAAGGGGTCATCATCGACCGCCGGGTGAATATCGGGCAGACCGTTGTCGCGAGCCTGAATGCTCCCAGCCTTTTCCTGATCGCCAAGGACCTGAAGCAGGTACAGGTCTGGGTTGCGGTCAACGAGGCCGATATCGGGAGCATCCACCCAGGCCAGAAGGTCACCTTCACGGTAGACGCCTATCCGGATGAGCGCTTCGAAGGCCGGGTCGGAAAAATCCGGCTCAATGCCTCCATGACGCAGAACGTGGTCACCTATACGGTCGAGGTCGTGACCGACAATTCGAGCGGACGACTGCTGCCGTACCTGACGGCGAACTTGAGGTTCGAGACGAAGCGGAGCGACAATGCTCTCATCGTGCCCAACCAGGCGCTCAAATGGTCGCCTCCCGGAAGAACGGGCAGAGCAGGCTCTGCAGACCGCTCACGGATTGCAGAAACCGGGAGAGGCGAGAGGGACCGCAGACCCGCCGGCAGCGGTGCAAGCCATCAGGGTGCCGGTACGGGAACTCTCTGGACACTTGAAGGAAACACTTTGAAGCCCGTCCGGGTATCCCTCGGAATTTCGGACGGCTCGGAAACAGCGGTAAGCGGCCCCGACATCAGGGAGGGAATGGTTGTAGTCACCGGGACGATGACAGCGTCGGAGATCTCCTCAGGGAGCGGAGCTCAGCAGTCCTCGACCAATCCGTTCGTCCCGCAGATCCCCCGCCGCGGCAAAAGGAACTGATCGTCCGCACCCCGAAGTGGGACCCGGACGTTCGGACAAGGGACAGAAAATGCACCTGATAGAGCTCAACGATATCTGCAAGGTCTACCATCTGGGAGAGATCGACGTGCCCGTGCTCAAAGATATCACCATGAGCATCGGAGAGGGTGAGATGGTCTCGCTCATGGGAGCGTCGGGCTCGGGCAAGAGCACGCTCATGAATATCCTGGGCTGTCTCGACCGGCCGTCTTCGGGCCGGTACCTGCTCGAAGGCCGCGATGTGACGCAGCTTTCGGCCGACGAGCAGGCCGAGATCCGCAACTCGAAGATCGGCTTCGTGTTCCAGAACTTCAATCTCCTGCCGCGGACGGATGCCGTCGAGAACGTCATGATGCCCCTCGAGTACGGCAGGCGGGTCCGCTCGAGCCGCGAGTGCCGCGAGCTCGCCGAAACGCTTCTCGAGCGTGTCGGTCTCAAAGACCGGATGCACCACCAGCCTTCCCAGCTCTCGGGCGGGCAGCAGCAGCGCGTGGCCATTGCGCGCGCGCTGGTCAACAGCCCGTCGATCCTGTTTGCCGACGAACCCACGGGGAACCTCGACTCCCGTACGAGCCGGGAGATCCTCGAGATGTTCCAGAAGCTCAACACCGACGACGGCATCACGGTCCTCATGGTGACGCACGATCCTGACGTGGCCGCCCATGCACGGCGTGTCATCCGCGTCCTCGACGGGACCATAGTCGATGGATCGGAGCCTTCCGGAGAGCCTGCAGCGGCTGCTGCCGAGCCTGCGACAGGCATGGAGGGACTATGAAGATCGCCAATGTCGCCCGCACGGCGCTCCGGTCTCTGAGCCGCAACGTGACGAGAGCCGTGCTCACGACCTTAGGGATCGTGATCGGCATCGCCGCGGTGATCGCCATGATGGAAATCGGCCACGGCGCCTCTCTTGCGATCCAGAACTCCATCTCGAGCATGGGATCGAACAACCTGATGATCTTTCCCGCATCGACCACGTTCGGAGGGGTAAGCTCGGGTGCGGGATCGGGCGTCACGCTCACGGCGGAGGACTGCCAGGCCATCCTGAACGGCTGCCCTGACGTGCGCCAGGCAACCGTGACCGTACGCACCAGCGGCCAGGTCGTCCATGCCGGCCGCAACTGGGTTCCCGGCTCCATTTACGGGACCACTGCAGCGTTCCTCGACGTCCGCGACTGGAAGAACCTCGAAGAGGGGGAGCCCTTCACGGACCGGGACATCCGGAATGTGAGCAAGGTGTGCCTGATCGGCCGGACCATCAAGCGCGAGCTGTTCCCGAACGAGTCGCCCGTCGGAAAAGAGATCAGGATCAACAACATATCCTTCCGCGTCGTCGGCGTCCTCTCGGCCAAGGGGGCGAATCTAATGGGCATGGACCAGGACGATATCATCCTCGCCCCGTGGACCACCATCAAGTACCGGGTGTCGAACAAGAAGGCGTCATCCGCAGCTGCATCGTCCTCGAGCTCGAGCAGCTCCGAGCAGGTCAATACCTTAAACGACCTCTACCCGACGAAGCAGGTGAGCCTCTATCCTCAGGCATCGGCCACCCAGCAGGCGAACAATCCCCTGCCCGTCCGCTTCGCCAATATCGACCAGATCATCGTGTCCGCCGTCTCGGCCGATGCGATACCCCGAGCAATCGAGCAGATAACCTCGATCCTCCGCGAACGCCACCGCCTCCGCGCCGATGAGGAGGACGACTTCAACATCCGCGACATGACCGAGCTCACGAAGACGCTCACATCGACCTCGACGCTCATGACGCGCCTGCTGCTCATCGTGGCGCTCATCTCGCTCATCGTGGGAGGCGTCGGCATCATGAACATCATGCTCGTTTCCGTCACGGAGAGGACTCGCGAGATCGGCCTGCGGATGGCTGTCGGCGCGAAAGGACGGGATATCCTGGTCCAGTTTCTGCTGGAAGCGGTCATCCTCTGCCTTGCCGGCGGGATCATGGGCATCGGCCTCGGCCGCGGCGTCTCCGTGCTCATCTCCACCATCCTCCGCTGGCCCACCGAGATCTCGGTGACGGCGATCGTCCTTTCCTTCATGGTGGCAGGCACCGTCGGCGTCCTGTTCGGATTCTACCCTGCCTGGAGGGCGTCCAGGCTCGATCCCATCGAAGCGCTCCGCTATGAGTAACGACCATGAAAACGACAACTGAAGATAAAAAGAAATCCCGTGCTCACCTCTCCTTCCGGCCGTGGGCAGTCCTCCTTGCAGCCGTTCTTCTCTTTTCCGGCTGTGCGGTAGGCCCGGATTACCGGCGCCCGAAAGAGGAGCTCCCGTCGGCATGGATCGGCGCATCCGATAAAGCCCCCCGGGAGAGCCGGGTCTCGTCGATGACCGTGTCTCTCTCGACGTGGTGGCAGGCGTTCAACGATCCGGTCCTCTCGAGCCTCATCGAGCGGGGCATCGCATCGAACCTCGATCTGAAGCTGGCCTCCCAGCGTATACGGCAGTCGCGGGCAGTCCTCGGTGAAGCGCGGGGCGCGCTGTTTCCTTCCCTCGATGCAAGCGCCGGGTACCAGCGGAGCGGAACCCACGCCCCGGACGATTCACGGACCGGGATAGAAGCGGGATCGGGCACCAGCAGCCTGTACCGTGCCGGGCTCGATGCATCGTGGGAGATCGACGTGTTCGGCGGGGTCAGGCGGGGGGTCGAAGCAGCCCGTGCGGAAGTCGAAGCCTCTGTCGAAGATCTTCGCGACGTCCTCGTGATCCTCGTGGGCGACATCGGGATAAACTATCTCAACTTGAGAAGCCTCCAGGAGCAGCTCCGGATAACCCGGGACAACCTCGCAACCCAGGAGCGCTCTGCAGAGATCACGAGGAAACGCTACGAGGCAGGGTTTGCGAGCGCCCTCGATCTCTCGAACGCCCTGGCGCAGACGGCATCGACAAAGGCCCAGATCCCGGCCCTCGAGGCCCAGATCCGCCAGACCATCTACGGGCTCGGCCTGCTCCTTGGTGACGTCCCCGGATCCCTGATCGCGGAGCTGTCTCCGGATCGCCCCCTTCCGGCAATTCCCGGGAAGGTCCCCGCAGGCATGCCCTCACAGCTGCTCGAGCGGCGGCCTGACATCAGGAAAGCAGAGGCGAGGCTCCACGCGGCCACGGCAAGGATCGGCGTGGCGAAGGCAGACCTGTTCCCCAAGTTCTTCCTGAGCGGCTCCGCCGGCCTCCGGGCAGACGACCTCGATTCGTGGAGCGCATCGGTGACGCGCCTGTGGTCTGCAGGGCCGAGCGTGAGCTGGAACATCTTCAACGGAGGCCGCACCCGGGCCAGGATCGAGGAGAACAAGGCACTCGCCGAGCAGGCCCTCATCGGCTACCGGAAGGCCATCCTCACGGCTCTCGAAGAGGTCGAAAGCTCGTGGGTAGCCTTCGAGAAGGAGGCGGAGCGGCAGGAATCTCTCAAGGAGGCGATCGAGCAGAACCGCAGGGCAGTCGAGCTGGCGAACCGCCTGTACGTCGAAGGTCAGAACGATTTCCTCTCCGTTCTCGTTGCCGAGCGCTCCCTCTATGCCGCCCAGGCAGAGCTCGTCCGGAGCCGCAACCAGGAGGCAACGAACCTCGTAAGCCTCTACAAAGCCCTCGGCGGCGGCTGGGAGTCAGTGAGCGCCCCCGGACAATCCCGGAAGTAGACCCTCCTGCCATCGGCTCTCCCTCTCCCTGCCCGGGAGGATGCGGCCCCTGACCGTTCCCGATCGCAGCCGGTACCGCCCGAACGAGGCGTACCGGCCGAGGCGCAGCAACGTTTTCCGGCTCATCGTCTTGATTATCGACCTCGCTCGCCTACTATATTGAGAGTTGACGCATTTATGGGAGAAAGTGTCGTTATCACTGGAGAGGCTTCATCGAAATTGAGTTGAAGAGAATCATTCAATGAAAGAGACGGTGCCTGATTCGCCTCTGTGGCATACGATGCCTATCGAAAGGGTATACTCCCGCCTGGGGTCATCGGCATCCGGCCTGTCGAGTTCCGAAGCGGCACGGCGCCTCGCCGAATACGGGCCGAACGAGCTCCAGGCGTCCCGCCGCGTTTCTCCCTGGACGATCCTGTTCGAGCAGTTCAAGAACGTGCTCATCGTCATCCTCCTCATAGGGACCCTGCTCTCGGCATTCCTGGGCCACGGGATCGAGGCTGCGGCCATTGCCGTGATCGTGCTGTTTGCCGTGCTGCTGGGTTTCGTGCAGGAATACCGTGCGGAGCGAGCCATCGAATCGTTGCAGAAGATGGCCGCACCCACCTCGACGGTCCTCCGCGATGGGCTGGAGGCCGAAGTCCCTGCAAGAGAGATCGTACCCGGAGACGTCGTCATTCTTCAGACAGGAGACAGGGCACCTGCGGACGGGAGGCTCATGGAGGCAGTCAACCTCAAGATCGATGAGGCAGCCCTGACCGGCGAGTCCGTCCCCGTCGAGAAACAGACCCTCCCCCTCGACAACCCTGATCTTGCCACGGGAGACCGCAGCAACATGGTATATGCGGGCACCGTGGTGGATTACGGCAGGGGCCGGGCAATAGTCACCTCCACCGGCATGAACACGGAGTTCGGCACGATCGCCAGGATGATCCAGACAGTGGAGACCAGCAGGACGCCTCTGCAGGTGAACCTGGACAGGGTCGGCAAAACCCTTGCCTGGGCTGCCCTGGTCGTTGTGGGGCTCATCGTTGCCCTCGGCTTCTCCCGGGGCATGCCCTTCATCGACATGCTCATCTTCGGCATTGCCCTGGCCGTGGCCGTTGTGCCGGAGGCATTGCCCGCCGTGGTCACCATATCCCTCGCGATCGGTGTGAAGAGGATGGTCAAGCGCAACGCCCTCATGCGCCGCCTCCCGGCAGTGGAAACGCTGGGAAGCACGTCCATCATCTGCTCGGACAAGACCGGCACGCTGACGAAGGACGAGATGACTGTCCGCAAGATCTTCGTCGCGGGCGAATCGATAGAGGTCTCAGGCGCGGGCTACGAGCCGAAGGGAAGCTTCCTGCGGGGGGGAAACGCAATAGAAGTCATGCAGCCCGTGAAAAAAATGCTCGAGGCGGCGGCCATCGCATCGGACGCGCATATCTTCTACGACGAGGCCGACGGGCGCTGGAAGGTCAGGGGCGATCCTACCGAAGGAGCGCTTGTCGTGGCTGCCGCCAAGGCAGGCCTGAGCAAAGAAGAGCTCGAAACGCGATTCCCGCGCATAGACGAGATTCCGTTCTCATCCGAAACCAAGCGCATGACGACCCTCAATTCCGGGCCCGACGGCTTGTTTGCCTGCTCCAAGGGCGCACCGGAGATCATTCTCGGATCATGCACGAGGGTGCTGACCGCAGAAGGTGAAATCCCCCTCGACGAAGCGGCCCGGAAAATGATCCTCGATGCCGGGCGGCAGATGGCCGGAAAGGCGCTGAGGGTGCTCGGCGTCTCCTACAAACAGGAGGCGCGGCGCGAAGATGCAGAGCGCGATATGACCTTCCTCGGGCTGGCCGGAATGATAGATCCGCCGCGTCCGGAGGCGAAGGAGGCGATCCGGAAGTGCGAGAAGGCGGGCATCAAACCGGTCATGATCACGGGCGATCACCCGATCACCGCCTCGGCAGTGGCAATGGACCTGGGCCTGCTGAAAGACGGTCTCATCGTCACGGGCGCGGAGCTCGAAGCCATGAGCGAGGAGGAGCTCGAAGAGAAAGTCGAGCATATCGAGGTCTATGCACGCGTGTCCCCTGCCCACAAGCTGCGCATCGTGACGGCACTGCAGAAAAAGGGCCACGTCGTTGCCATGACCGGCGACGGCGTGAACGACGCCCCTGCCCTCAAGAAGGCCGATATCGGGATCGCCATGGGCATAACCGGCACGGATGTCACCAAGGAGGCTGCGGCCATGATGCTCACCGACGACAACTTCGCCTCCATCGTGGCGGCAGTCGAGGAAGGCAGGGGCATCTTCGGCAACATAAAGAAATATCTCATGTACCTGCTTTCGTCCAACATAGGAGAGATCGGCCTCATGGCGGGCGCCTCGCTGCTTGGTCTGCCTCTGCCCTTGAGCGCCGTTCAGATCCTGACCGTGAACCTTGCCACCGACGGCCTGCCGGCGCTTGCCCTGTCAGTGGACCCGCCTGAGCCGGACCTCATGGAGATGCCTCCTCGAGATCCGCACCAGAGCATCTTCACCCGTCCGGTTACGCTGCTCATGCTCACCGGCGGACTGTGGTCGACTGCAGTCAATCTGGGCTTCTTCATCTGGTGCATCAACTCCGGCCGGGGCATTCGCGAGTCGATGGCCATGACCTTCATCTCCCTGGTCCTCATCCAGTTCTTCAAGGCTTACAGCTTCCGCTCCGACCGCCATTCGGTTCTCTCCCGACCCTTTGCCAACAAATTCCTGAATCTGTCAATCGTCGTGGATATGGCCTTTCTGATACTCATCATGTACGTACCGTTTCTCCAGGTGCCCTTCGGCACCTTCAGCCTGACCCTGGAGGACTGGATCATTGCCGTTTCACTGTCGGCGACGGTCATTCCGGTATTGGAGACAGCGAAATGGCTCGTGAGGCGCAAGCTCTCATGAAAACAGGACCGCAATCGGCACGGCTTCCGGCAGACAGCCGGGATTGAAGCCTGCAGCACATGGAGCTGCTGCCTGACTCTCCGATGCCTTGGTCGATGGAGGCAGGCAACCGGAGCCGCCGGTCCAGGGCTGCCTTCCTCGTGAAATGTCTCCTCAAGGTGCAGACATACCCCTGCCCGGAAATGGCTCAAAAGAACTCGAGGTAAAGGGGCTGGATGATATGGCTTCCATACCCTAACCTATGGCGCGGAGACCATCTTCTTCATGGGTGTAATGAGGTCAGCTTTCACAGCCAGATCGTATGTAGTATTAAAACATACAACCTTACAATGCCTTACACTATTCGTGAAGATATCTGATCCCTTGGCACGGGAATAGCTTAATGAAGAGCGGCACTCAATAACGAGGTAAAAGGAGGTAGCCATGGAGGCTGCAAGAAGGCTCAATGAATGCGAATGCAGAGCAGTAACGGATGTGTTGTGTGACGGGTGCGGCAGGCCCGTGTGCACGGTATGCTCTCAGGCCGAGATATGCTCTTTTGACCCGAAGAATGTCCGGATAAAGCACTTCTGCCACGAGTGCGGTCAGAACGCCGCGATGAATCCGTGGGGCGAGCTCTACTGGGAGAGGCTCGTTTCCCTGTTTGCCTGATGGACGGGATTAAGCCGTTTTTTGAGTCGGCAATCCGAGTACACACGGCGTATCCCGGCACATCCGGGAAGAAACCGTAAAAAGCGGTTCCTTCCCGGATCTTTCGCCCTGGGGTCCGGAAGCGATGCCCGCTCTATATCCCGCCTTGTTTTAGCCTCTTGCCCTGCCAGGAACTTTCTTATAATGAAGACATGTGAAAGAGTTATGATCGCACCTCGTCTTTGCCGATAGGAGAGGCTATGGAAAATGCTTTCAAACTGGAAGATATCACCTTTCCGCTCCTGATAAAGGATATCATCGATACGCTCTTTACGGGCATTGTCTTCGTTTCGGCCAATGATTGGAAAAAGGGGCTCATCTTCAGGGAAGGGGTGCTGTGCTCGATCCAGTCGAACAAGACAGGAGAGCTTCTCGGCAACACCCTCGTAGAGATAGGGCTCATAACCGAAGAGCAGAATGAGCTGTCTCTCAAAAAGGCCCGCCTTGAACGCAAAAAGCAGGGGGTGGTCCTTCTCGAGATGGGGCTCATCCAGCCAAAGGAAATAAACGAAGCTCTCAAAAGGCAGATCGCCACGAGATTTTCCGACATCTTCTCGTGGGAGAGCGGGATCGTGCAGAAGGTTGCGAAAGATCGGATCGGCAAGGCCTCCGATGTCACCAGGAATGAATTTTTCCGCCTGGTGAGGAGAGGCATCATGGAGTTCGCCCCGTTCTCCACGATCGTTGCCGCCCTCACCCCGTACGCGGCCACGAAGCCGAAAAAGCTGACCGATGACTTTCCGCCCGATCTGGCCGTCACCATGGACAATATCGACCAGTTCAAGGTCTCCGAGCTTCTCCTCCTCGGGCAGGACCCGCCCCGGGCTCTCCTGTCCCTGTACTGCACCGGGCTGGTTTCCTTTGAAGAAAGCAAGCACAAGGCCGTCATCGACAACCTGAGACAGATCCTCAACAGGATCAAGGACCAGGATCCCTTCGAAGTCCTGGGAGTCGACAAGACCATCTCGGACGGAGGGCTTAAACGGGCGTACATCAAGCTGGTGAAGGCGAACCATCCCGATACCTATGCCCATGCTGACGATCCCGAGGTGAAAAGGCTCGCAAACGAAATATTCACAGAGATCCAGAAGGCGTATACGACGGTCTCGAGGATACGCGAGGGTATGCCTTCTGAGGAAAAGAAGGGGATCGACGAGACGCTGCAGGCAGAGATCCTCTTCTCCCAGGGCATGGAAGCCCTGAAGAAAAAGGACTACGGCAAGGCCCTCGACAGCTTCCGTGTGTGCGTGAAGCTGAACCCCGAAGAGAAGATCTTCCTCGAATGGTACGTAAAGGCCATGTACCTGAGGCTCCAGAATACCGGCAAGGGCAATGCCCACGAGATCAAGGTCGCCATCAGGGAGGGGACCCAGAAGTTCCCCGGTTCGGATGTTCTCTACCTCGTCTTAGGGTGGGTCCTGAAGAGAGAGGGGTCCAGCAAGGCACCCGATGCGTTCCGCAAGGCGCTCCAGATCAACAGGAACAATGCAGAGGCACAGCGGGAGATGAGGCTTTATACCCTGAGGACAGGCAAGTAACCGGGACGGAAACCGTTGGACCGGTTCTTCCGGCGTCAGGCTTTTCAGGATTCGTTTCCTTCGAGGATCATTCTCACCCTGGGCGGCAGATAGATATAATCCCTGTTCATCTGCGAGATGGCATCGAGGATGAGGCGGTTTCTCTCATGAAGCGCTGCATGGGCGTCATAGACCACGATGAGCCGGTCATCGAGCCTGCAGACACCGCCCTTACGGTTTATCCTGTCCTCTATGATCTCGATGCCCGCATTGACTGCGGTCTCATAGAGGAGCTCAAAAAGCTCTTTCATTGCCGCTTTCCTGTCTGGACTCATACCCTTCCGAAGTCGTCCTCGATCCGGACGATATCGTCTTCTCCGAAATAATCACCCTGCTGAACCTCGACGAAAACGAGGTCGTCATTCCCGATGTTTTCGATCCTGTGAGCCGTGCGGTGGGGAATGTCGATCGTCTGCGCGGACCCGAGCTCCACCTCTTCTTCACCCACTCTCACCAGGGCGGAGCCGGATATGATGATCCAGTGCTCCCTCCTCCGGCCGTGGTACTGGAGGCTCAGCCGCTTTCCCGGCTTCACGGTGATCCGCTTGACCTTATGGTCGTGCCTGTCTTCGGACAATATCTCATATCCGCCCCACGGGCGCTCTTCCTTCCTCTTCCCGAGTGCGAGCACCCGCGAGTATGCATCAAGATAGAAACGGACCCTGTCCCCGTCGAAGGGTCCGAGACCGGGGACACCCTTCAGTCCGAGAGAACCGGCAGCCTTGTGCTCTGACACGAAAAAGCACGGCCCTGAAGCCGCCCGGAACACGGCCTCGTCGTCCTCGGTGATCCCCTCGGGTACGGAAGTGATGAGAGGCTTGCCGGATACGTAGGCGAACATGAGGCCTATCCCGCCCGAGAGATTATGGATGAGGTCGTAGACAGGCGCTGCCTTGAGGAAGATGCCTGCCTGATCGAGGGAAAAGACAGGGGTTTCCCCGGTGCACGGCACGTGCACGTGCACATCGACACCTGCAGACCTCAAGCCGCTGATGAGCACATCATCCGATGATGCGCTCCCGGCGAGTATGCAGACCTTCATACCCTGGTCACCTCACGCCATCCTCATTCCATATGGATTCGGCTGCCGCTCCCTTAAGAAGAGTCAGGGGAGCTTTTTCACGTATTCAAGCCCGGTATGAGAATATCCCTTCAGGCACGGTCAAGGCAAGAAAAAAGAGGAGACATCGCTGTCTCCTCTTTTCCATTTCGATTCAGGGGGCTGAATCGTAAAACTTTGCTTTAGTTCGCTGCCTCTTTGTCTTCGCCTCCCGACTTAAGATCGATCCCGGCAGCCTTGGCAACGAGCTGCGCGATATCGATGGCCTGGAGCTTCTCGGAGAGCTCGAGCTCCTTGATGCCGTCGGAGAGCATGGTGTAGCAGAAGGGGCATGCGGTGCACACGGTCTTGGCGCCCGCCGCCTCGACCTCTTTCGTCCGTTTCTGGTTGATTCTCGAGCCGAGGTGCTCTTCCATCCACATCCTGCCGCCGCCCGCGCCGCAGCAGAAGCTCTTCTTGTGGTGGCTCTGCATCTCGACCAGGTTGCCGGACTTCAGGGCCCTGATGATGTTTCTCGGCTGGTCGTACACCTGGTTGTACCTGCCGAGATAGCAGGAGTCGTGATTGGTGATGGTGCCCAGATCCGGAATGGGCTGGTTCAGCTTGATCTTGCCCTCTTTGATGAGCTTGTCGAGGACTTCGGTGTAGTGGTACACCTCGAAGTTGCCGCCGAGCTCCTTGTAGTCATACTTGAGGGTATTGTACCCGTGGGGGCACATGGTGACGATCTTCTTTACGTTGTAGGCCTTGAAGGTCTCGATGTTCGCCATGGCAAGGGCCTGGTAGATATACTCGTTTCCGATCTTCTTGGCCGAGTCGCCGCAGCAGCCTTCCTCTGTCCCGAGGATCGCGAAGTCGAGGCCGGCCGTCTTGAAGATCTTTGCCAGGGACAGGGCGACCTTCTTGTTCAGGTCGTCGAATGCACCGGCGCAGCCCACGTAGAAGAGGTATTCCGCGCCGCCCTTCTCCGACATGAGAGGAATGTCATGACCCTTTGCCCAGTCGGCCCTCACATGGGAGCCGATGCTCCACGGGTTGGAGTTGTTCTCCATGCCCTTGAAGACGTCCATGACCTCGGCCGGGAAGTCGGATTCCATCATGACCAGGTAGCGCCTGAGCTCGATGAGCTTCGGGAACTGCTGGATGTAGCAGGGGCAGGCCTCGACACAGGCCATACAGGTGGTGCAGGCCCAGATGGTATCCTTGTCGATGGCGTCGCCGATCAGTGCGGGACCGGTATACTCTTCATCCGACAGGATGCGGTAGTTGCCGTCCACGTCCAGGGCGAACTTCGCCTTCTGCTCGATGTAGTTGCGTATGTTCTGGATCACGTCCCTGGGCATGAGGGGCTTGTCCGTATTGAATGCCGGGCAGACCTCCACGCACCGGCCGCAGCGGACGCAGGCCTCGCTGTCGAACAGATCTTTCCAGGAGTACTCCTCGAGCTTGTGGATGCCGAATGTCTCGGCAGTCTCGAACATCTCGGGGGGCATCACCCTGATGGGCGCCGGATTGTTTGACGTGTTCCTGAGGAAGATGTTCACCGGAGTCACGAAGATATGGAGCAGCTTCGAGTATCCGATGTATACGATGAAGCCCAGCACGATGAAGGTATGTATCCACCACGTGAGCATGTGGGCGGCCCTCAATCCTTCCATGCTCGCGTTCCGGAAAGGATAGCCGAACAACGCGCCGCCGAAGGAATACCAGGCATACTCGTACATCGTGTCTCCGGCCTTGAGCTCGGTTGCTGCCATGCGCAGGCCTTCGAGCAGGAAGCCGGTAAGGATGATGGCAAGAATGGTCCACAGGATCACCATGTCTTCAGTTTTCTCGTCGAGCCATGCCGGTTTGAAGAAATATCTTCTGGCCATGGCCATGAGAACGCCGACGAGCACCATGAAGCCGGCGAGGTCGGTGATGACCGAATAGCCGAGGTAGAGGTTGCCCTCCATGAAGTGGACACCCCAGATGGGCTCGATGATATCCACCTGGAAGAAGTCCAGCATGGCACCGAGGAAGAGGATGATGAAGCCCCAGAGAATGAGGAAATGCAACGTCCCCTGGTAGGGCTCTCTCAAAAGCTTCTTGTGCCCGAAAACATCGATTATCGTATGCCAGAACCGCTCTCCGGGGTTGTCGAGTCTGTCGGTCTCGGAGCCGGTTGCCTTCATCATGACCTTGACGCGGGTGAAGAATCCGCTCTTTAGAAGTCCGCGTATGAGGAACAGAATCGCGCCGAGGGCGAGAATGTAAAGGAGAACCTGTGCTGTGGGAAAGGCCCCGGGAGTTTCCATGTTCCAAAAGATTTCTCTGGATATCTGTCCGTGCATAATGCCCCCTCGAATCGAGTTTTCAGCGGGATGGAGGGAATCCCCCATCCCGCACATTCTCCATCTTAACCTTTGAACTTCTTGATCTCGTCGATCAGTGCCGGAACCACGTTGAAGAGGTCGTCGACGACGCCGTAGTCAGCCTTCTGGAAGATAGGCGCTTCGGGGTCCTTATTGATGGCAACGATGACCTTCGAGGTTCCCATACCTGCCAGGTGCTGAATGGCGCCGGAAATGCCGCAGGCGACGTAGAGGTTCGGGCCGACGGTTTTGCCGGTCTGGCCGACCTGGTACCGATGATCACGCCACCCTGCATCGACTGCCGCCCTGGAGGCGCCGGTCGTTGCGGTGGGGCCGAACAGCTTGGCGAGGTCTTCGAGCATCTTGAAGTTCTCGGGGCCCTTCATGCCGCGGCCGCCGGATACGATGATCTCGGCCTCGGTCTGGTCGGGTTCGTTGGTCTGAGCGAGCTCGACGCTCTTCACGACCGTCTTGATCTTCGATGCATCGAGAGCTCCGGCGACCTTCTCCACAGCGCCGGCCCCTGCAGCCTCTTTCACGGCGAAAGAGTTGGGGCGGACGGCGATGACCTGCGGATCTGCAGCCGCCTCTACCATGGCATACGCCTTGCCCGCGAACACAGGCCTCTTGGCAGTGATCTTGTCGCCGTTCTTCTGGAGGTCTACGCAGTCGGAGATGGCGCCGACGCCGAGCCTGGCTGCCACTGCGGGAACGAAGTCCTTCCCCTGAGCGGTTGCGCTTGCGAGGATGACGGAGGGGTTCACGGTCTTCGCCACCTGGGTGAATGCCTGAACGAACGCCTCGGGAACGTAGTTCTCGAACTCCGGACCATCGACGACATATACTTTATCCACACCATACTTTGCAAGCTGGGGTGCGAGGCCCTCGACTCCTTTGCCGATAATGCATGCCGCAACCTCACCACCGAATTCCTTGGCCTTGCTTGCTACCTCAAAAGAGCCCTTCTTGATCTCGCCCTTTTGAACTTCCGCATATATTAATGTTCCTGGCATCTTACTTCCCTCCCTCTTAAACGATCTTCACGACTTCGTGGAGAATTCTGGCAAGCTCTTTCGCCTTTGCCGCTGCATCGTCACCGGCGATCTTCTGTCCTGCCTGGCGTGCCGGCGGCAGACTCATCTCTTTGATCACGGTCTTGGGGGCATCGGTGACGCCCAATGCCGCCGCCGTCTTCACGTCGACGGGCTTCTTCTTTGCCTTCATGATGCCGGGCAGAGATGCGTACCGGGGCTCATTGAGGCCCTTCTGTGCGGAGAACACTGCCGGGAGGGAAACTTCCAACACTGCCTGGCCGCCCTCGACCTCTCTCGTTACGGTCGCCTTGCTCTTGTCTGCTGCGACTTCGAGCTTGATGACCATGGTGACAACGGGAATGCCGAGCAGTTCGCCGAGCATTGCGGGAACCTGGCCGGAGTCGTCATCGATGGCCTGCTTCCCGACGAACACGGCATCATACTGCATGCCCTTAATAGCTGCAGCCAGGGCTGCTGCTGTCGCGGCCGGATCTGCCTTCTCGTAGTAGGCCCCATCGTTGATGTGAACTGCCGTGTCTGCGCCCATGGCAAGAGCGGTCCTGAGTGCCTCGATGGCCCTGTCCGGTCCGAGAGAAACCACCGTTACGGCTCCGGCTGCCATCTTTTCTTTCTGCCGCAGAGCTTCTTCGACAGCAAACTCATCGTACGGATTCATGACCCACTTGATGCCGTCCTGTACTATACCTGCACCCTGAATCTTGAT
This sequence comes from Deltaproteobacteria bacterium, assembly GCA_029547185.1. Lineage (GTDB taxonomy): Bacteria > Desulfobacterota > Desulfomonilia > UBA1062 > UBA1062 > Phosphitivorax. The sequence continues at coordinate 16,491 of JAKPPU010000124.1, forward strand.
CAGAGTCTCTGTGTCAGGTACCTGTTTAATACAAACTACTGTATTCACATTATCCTCCTTCCTACATATTTATATTAGCCTAGAGGCCTGTTTCCTTATCCCGCCCTATCCGATGCCCGATCTTTAAAAGGCAGCCTCACTTGTCCCTGAAATCCGGTTTGCGCTTGCCCAGGAACGCGCTCAACCCCTCTTTCGCATCGTGCGATATGGCCACACGCGCAAAGTTCTCGGACTCGATCAGGAGACCGTCCTCGAACGATACTTCGAGGCCTGTACTAATTGAATCCATGGCCGCCTTCACCGCAACCCTGCTCTTCGCCGCAATGGTCTTCGCAAAGGCCTTTGCCTCGTCCATCAGCTTGTCATGGGAGATCACCCTGTTCACGAGACCCATCTCATAGGCATCCTTCGCGGTGTAGTGCGCCCCCGTGAGGATCATCTCCATACCCTTGGCCTTTCCCACGATCCTCGGAAGACGCTGCGTTCCGGCGAACCCCGGGATGATGCCCAGCGTTATCTCCGGCAGGCCCAGGCGCGCCTTGTCCGAGGCGATCCGCATGTGGCACGCCATGGCGAGCTCGAGGCCGCCGCCAAGGCAGAAGCCGTTGATCACGGCGATGATGGGCTTGTCTGCATTCTCGACGGTGTTCGTCATGAGGTATCCCCGGTTTGCGAGACCGAGGGCGTCATCGAACTCCTTGAAGCCGAGCAGCTCGTCGATATCCGCCCCTGCCACGAAGGCCTTGCCCTTGCCCGTAAGAAGAATGACCCGCACCCTGGGATCGGAGGTTGCCTCGAGCACGGCCTTGACGATATCGGCCTTGGTCTTCCTGCCCACGGTATTCATGGGCGGGTTGTCGATGGTCATCACGGCGACGCCGTCTTCATCCACCTCGTACGTGCAGTTGTTGAAGACGCTGTTGTCCTTGAGGAGATAATCCATGAGATCGGCAGGCGGAGTAAAGCGCTCGGGACCGTACTCGCACGCGAGCGAGCAGAAGAGCTCGTTGATATTCGGCCAGTACATCTTCTCGGCATAATGGAGAGGGCCCCAGGCAACCTTCGTGGGGAAGTTCGTTCCGTAGACCATCCCGGAATCGATGTCGTTGGCTGACGCGATTCCGTCGGAGAGGGTCCAAAGGGCCTCGCGTATCTGCACGGCGAGGAGCCTGTCCGGTGAGAATGCGAGGTCGCTCGTGGGATGATCCTTCCACCAGGTCTTGAGGAACGAGTCGACTTCCTTCGACGGGACCTTGGTGCCTGACGAATAGTCGTAGAAGCCCTTGCCCGTCTTCTGACCGAAGCTCTTCTTTTTTACGAGCGCCTTCAAGAGCTCGGGGATGGGCGTCCTTCCATTGAAGGCCTGTTCGAGGGTCTCGGAGGCGTGGATACCCACATCCAGCCCTACGAGGTCCCACAGAGCAAAGGGCCCCATGGGCATTCCGAAGGAGGCCATGGCTTCATCGATCTCCTCCATGCTGCCTTCGCCTTCCATCAGCGAGAGCACGGCCTCGTTCATATAGGGAATGAGTATCCTGTTCACGACGAAGCCGGGGCCGTTCTTCACCTTGATGGGCTCCTTGCCTATCCGCTGGGAGAATTCCATCATGGTGTCGATGGTGGACCGCGAGGTGTCCTCGTCGTAGATGACCTCGACGAGCTTCATGACATTGGCGGGGTTAAAGAAGTGCAGGCCGCAGAATCGGGATTTGTTTTTGAGCTTCTTGGAGATCTCCGAAAGGGAGAGCGTGGATGTGTTCGTTGCAAGGATGGTCCGCTCCGGACACAGGCCTTCGATCTCGACGAACACGTCCTGTTTGATCTTCAGGATCTCGGGAACGGCCTCGATGACCAGGTCGACGTCGCTCATGAATTTCTCGTCATACCGGGCACCGCCCTTGAGAAGGCCCTGTGCTTCGTCGACCTTCTTCTGGTCCATCTTTCCTTTTTTCACGAGCTTATCATAGAGCTCCCGTGAATGCCGGATTGCATGATCAACAAACTTCTGGTCTATATCCTTGATGAATACTTCTACGCCGACGCTCGAGAGGAGATGGGCGATGCCTCCTCCCATGACGCCTCCGCCGATGACAGCGGCCTTTTTTATCTGAGCCATACTTATTATCCTCCTGTCTCTCTTTAGTTATTTGGTAACGAGCCCGTTGAGAAAGGAGTTGCCGACCATGGTTGCAGTCTCATGCACGTCAAACCGTTTTCTTCTTGCCGTCACGAGGTAGGTGGTCAATTCGTCAAGGGAGCCGAAGATAACCCGGGAACAGATGTCCGGCTTGAGGTCGGACCTGAATATTCCTTGCTGCTGGCCCTGAATGATGATGTCCGCGATGATGTTCAAATATGCGAGAAAGTGTTTATTCTTATACTCCCTCATGAATTTGTTCGACTGCCTGAGCTCGACCTGAATGACCTCGGCCAGAGCTCTGTCAGCCTCGACGAGGGAGAGATGATTGTCACAGAAAGCCACTATTTTCTCTCGAGGGTCTTCTATGTTCTCGAGTTTCGATTTGACTGTGGTGATGATTCTATTCAATTCTTCCTCAAAAAGCGAGATGAGAATATCGTCCTTATTCTTAAAATAGAGATATATGGTTCCATCCGCCACGTGGGCTTCTCTCGCAATCTCCGAGACCTTGGAGTTATAGAAGCCCTCCATAGCGAATACATGCTTGGCGGCGTTCAATATCATTTTATACTTTTCTTCGCCTCTCATCGGGTCCCTTCCTTACGATTATAAATCAACATGATAGCGATCTTTTCCAGTAATGATTTTCTTGTCGGGGTTCCGCACCGGGATGCGGAACCCCTGTTCGTTTCAACAACCTAGCCTAATTTCTTCCTGTTTGCCACGAGTTCGTCCACGACGGTGGGATCAGCCAGAGTCGAGGTGTCGCCGAAGTCGCCGAACTCATTTGCCGCAACCTTCTTGAGGACGCGGCGCATGATCTTGCCCGACCTGGTCTTGGGAAGTGCATCTGCCCACTGGATGTGATCAGGTGTTGCGATGGGGCCGATTTCCTTTCTCACGTGAGCGATGAGCTTCTTCTTGAGATCTTCCGACTTCTCCACGCCGGTGTTGAGCGTCACATAGTCGAAGATGCCCTGGCCCTTGATGTCGTGCGGGAATCCGACGACGGCCGCCTCTGCGACGTCCGGATGGGATACGAGCGCGCTCTCGACCTCTGCGGTGCCCATGCGGTGGCCGGATACGTTGATGACGTCGTCCACACGGCCCGTGATCTTGTAGTAGCCGAGCTCGTCTCTCTCTGCGCCGTCACCGGTGGTGTAGTAGCCCGGGAACTGTACGAAGTAGGTCTCTTCGAACCGCTTGGGATCGCCCCATACGCCTCTCATCTGCCCCGGCCACGGCCTCTTGATGACGAGGTTGCCACGGCCGATGCCCTCGATCTCTTTGCCGTCGTCGTCGAGCAGCGCGGGCTCCACGCCGAAGAACGGAACGGTCGCCTTGGCGGGTTTGATATCGATGGCGCCCGGCAGCGGGGTGATGAGGATGCCGCCGGTCTCGGTCTGCCACCAGGTGTCAACGATCGTGCACTCGCCGCGGCCGATCATGTTGTAGTACCATCTCCAGGCCTCGGGGTTGAGCGGCTCTCCCACGGAACCGAGAATCCTGATGGAGGAGAGGTCGTGCTTCTTGACCCAGTCGTCGCCCTCTTTCGCAATGGCGCGGATGGCGGTCGGGGCGGTGTAGAAGATGTCGACCTTGTACTTCTCGCAGACATCCCAGAACCTGTCATAGGCTGGATAGCTCGGAACGCCTTCGAACATGATAGAGGTCGCGCCGTTTGCCAGCGGCCCGTACACGATGTAGGTGTGCCCGGTGACCCAGCCGATGTCGGCGGTGCACCAGTAGATGTCGTCCTCGTGATAGTCGAAGATGATCTGATGGGTCAGCGCTGCATAGACGAGATAGCCGCCGGTGGTGTGCATGACGCCCTTGGGCTTGCCGGTCGAGCCGGAGGTGTAGAGGATGAAGAGCGGATCTTCGGCTTTCATCCTCTCGGGCTCGCAGTAGTAGGCTGCCTTTGCCATCTCTGCCTCGTACGATACGTCCCTGCCCTCTTTCATGGTGACCGGGGTGCCGGTTCTCTTCACCACGATCATCTTCTCGATGCTGGGGCACTGATCGGCTGCCTTGTCCGCATTTTCCTTCTGGGGGACGGCCTTGTTGCCGCGGTATGTGCCGTCGCAGGTGATGAGGATCTTCGCCTCGGAGTCAACGATGCGGTCCTTGAGCGCGTCGGAGGAGAAGCCGCCGAACACGATGCAGTGGATGGCGCCGATACGGGTGCAGGCGAGCATCGTGATCGCCAGCTCGGGGATCATGGGCAGGAAGATGCAGACCCTGTCGCCCTTCTTGACGCCGAAGCTCTTGAGCACGTTTGCGAACTTGTTGACCTCGCGGTACATGTCCATGTATGAGTAGGTCCTGTTATCGGACGGATCATTGCCCTCGAAAATGATGGCGGCCTTGTTCTTCCGGCCGTTTGCGATCTGGCGGTCGAGGCAGTTATAGCTGACGTTGAGCTCGCCATCCTCAAACCACTTCACATAAACAGGTGATTTGTACGAATAGTCCATGATCTTTGTGGGCTTCTTGAACCAGTCTATCCTCTCGGCCTGCTTGGCCCAGAAAGCCTGAGGATTATCAATGGACTCCTTCCACATTTTCTCATACTCTTCCTTGCTCTTGATGTAAGCCTTCGCCCTAACTTTAGGGGGAACTGGAAAAATTTGTTCACCAAAATCCTTCGTCTCATCAGCCATGTAACGCCTCCTAATAATATAATTTGCTGCGTGCTAACATTTATATCTAAAGTGATATCTAAGGTCAAGGAAAAATGAATAGTCATTCATAAATCGACGGCGACCCGCACGCTCGTTTTTCTTGTTCCAGCGCCGGGATGTGATATAATGAGTCAAAAGAATGCTCTGAGGAGTGGCACACTTATGAAGAAAATCTCATCTTTTGTCTTCCTGTTTCTCTTTCTCATCTCCGTACCGGCGGCCTTCTGCCTCGAGGTCGGTGTGGACATTAAAGGTCCGCAGGATCTCATGGCACTCAAAGACGGCATCGGCAAGACCATTACCGCGCGGTGCCTCGCGAGGAACATCACCGCCCCTAAAGGTACGGCCCTGAATGTCTCCATCACCCAGCTCGGAGACATCATCTCCTTCGATGCGATCCTCTCTGCCGAGCCCCCGAAGGCATTCCACCGCGACCTGAAGAGCACCGGCGAGCTCTCTTCCGCGATCGATCAGATGATCGCGGAGATCTTCACTGCAGCTGCAGCGAAGCCTGCGGCGGGGAAGGAGCCGCCCGTTCAGGCAGACACCGCTCAAGCGAAGCCGGAGTATAAATTCACCTTTGCCGCCACATCGATGGCGGTCCTGGACGGAACCCTGTTCGTGAGCAGCGAAGACAAGCTCTACAAGGTCGAAAACGGCAATGCAAAATCCTACTGGACTCCGCCGAGGAGCGCCAGCATATACAGACTCTTTCCCTATGACGGGTCGCTCCTGGCCGTAACGGTACAGGGGACTGCCTTCTTCACCCACAGGATAAAGGACGGCAAAACAGTCAAAAGCTGGGAGGGCTGCGTCGCACCCCTGAAGAACAGCCTCGTCAGATCCCGCATTTATTCGGATAAAGACATCTCGGATGGAATAAACCGGTGGTCAAAGGCTGAAACAATCGAAGGCGCTCCCCTTCAGATTCCCGACAACACGGACATTCTCTCGGTGTTCATGGGCGACATCTCGTCCTCTGCGGACGGGGAAGAGATCGTTTCCTTCGACAGGGTCAACCGGCTGGTCGCCTTCAACGGGAAAAAGACCGTCTGCGTCTCCGATACCAATTTCAGCACACTTCCTTTCTATCTGCAGGACAAGATCCCGACTTTCCATTACACCGCCCAGGATAATGCGGATGTTTCCGAGGTAAACCCTGTGAACCGGTATCACTTGAGGCCCAGGATCGTCTCTCAGGGCAAAGATATCATAAGCTTCACGAACGATGAAGGGCTGACGAAGTTCATCGGGAATCTGAAGAGGTACAGCGGGACACAGATCCTGGCCTGCACGCCCGGCGAATCGGAATTCGACGAGAGAACCCTCGGCACGTTCAAGGGTTACTACTGTACAGACATAGCCCTCGACAAGGGCGGTGTTCTGGCGCTTATCGTGAAGAAATCAACAAGCCTTATACAGCGTATCGACCTGCAGTAAACGTTAGAACTGGAAGGGGCCCTTCTTCTTTTTCCCGGTCTCTTCCGGTTTCTTATTCTGCTTCTCGAGCTCGGCTGCGAGCTCGCTGTCTTTTACCGTCAGGTCTCTGCTGAAATCGGGGCAGTGGATACCTGCGCCCTTATTGAACTTCTTCTTGCAATCCGCTCTCCAGGCACATATTGGGCATAGCGATCTGTCCATCGTCATACCGCACTTAATAAAATGCCGTGATGATATTGTCAATGACAATCCGGGATTACAAAAACTTTTGTTTATGTTTCCGTCAGGGGATTGTTTCCCGGGAATCGCTCGGCACAGATACTCTTCAGGGCCTCGACGTAGCGGGACGTCACCCCTTTCTGCACCTCCAGGAGGGCCAGGGCCTTCTCTGCCATGACCCGATGCTTCTCAGGATTCAGGAGAGCCTCCACGACGGCATTTTCCAGCTCCAGGGCATCGCCGACCCGGATCGTGCATCCCTCGACGACCTCGAGGGCCCAGGTGAAGTTGTCCATATGGGGGCCATGGATCGTTGGCACGCCCCAGGCGATGGGCTCGAGGATATTCTGGCCCCCCAGATTCACCAGGGAGCCTCCGACGAATGCCGCATCCGAAGCTCCGTAAAGCCGGAAGAGCTCACCCATGGTATCCACGATAACGAGGTCGGCCCCCTGCTCCATCCGGCTCTTGAGGCACCACGCGAAGGAGCTTTTCCTGGCCAGCTCGGCCAGGCAGCCTATCTGGCCGGGGTGCCTCGGCGCGAGGATCGCAAAGAGGCCGGGCACGCGCGACGCAACACCCTGAACCGCGGAGAACACCGCCTCCTCCTCCCCTTCCCTGATGCTCCCTGCGATGAAGACGGGTCTGTCTGCCGCTCCGAGGCCGAGCCTCATTTCCCGGCCCTTGTCCGGGTCCACCTCCGAGAGGCTGTCCAGCTTCAGATTGCCGAGGACCCTCACCTTCCCTGCCCCGAGCCGCGAAAACCTCAGGCCGTCGCTCTCTGCCATGGCCAGGACGTCGACCCTTCGAAGGATCTCCGATGCGAGAGGCCTGATCCTGCTGTATCGCCGGAAGGATTTTTCCGTCATCCGGCCGTTCACGATCACGACAGGCCTTCCCACGGCCTCTGCCGCGAGGATCATACTGGGCCAGATCTCGGTCTCGACAATGACGACGAGGGCGGGAAGCAGCTTCAGCATGTAGCGCCTCATGACCCACGGGGCATCGAAGGGAAAGGGGATCACGAGGTCCACGTCGGGGATCGAAGATGCGACCTTGCTGCCGGTTGCGGTCATGGTGCTCAGGCAGACAGCCATGCCCGGATTTTCATGCTTGATTGCCTTGAGCAGCCCGGATACGGCCTTTACCTCACCCATCGAGGACGCATGCACCCAGACGAGCGGACGGCCGCGGGGGGCTTCCGGAAGCTTGAGCCCGAGCCTCTGCAGGATGGTTCCGGCGAAGTTGGGATGCCTCGACAAGAGAATGCCCGCAGGCCACATGAGAATCGAAACGAGGATGCTGTAGATAGCGATCAGGATTCGCGCCATGAGGCCAGGACCCTTTCCTTGTCTTCGGGGGTGTTGATCTCAAGGTATTCGCCCGATGCGATGATCACCTTGATGGGAATGCCGTTCTCCAGTGCCCGGAGCTGTTCGAGCGACTCGGTCACTTCGAGCGGCGTCGGCTCGAGGCAGGTAAAACTCTGAAGCGTATCCATGGCATACCCGTAGATGCCGATGTGCTTTAAGGGCTGGATGCTCAACCCCGACCGGCTGCTCGGGATCGGGGCCCTCGAGAAGTAGAGGGCATATCCCCTCAAGTCGCAGACCACCTTGACGCAGTTCGGGTCGCCATACTCATCCGGACTTGCGGGCGTGGCGACGGTTACCATGGGGCATCCGGATTTAAGCTCGCGGGCGACCTCGGAGAGCGCCACCCGATCGAGCACCACCTGGTCTCCCTGGACATTGATGACAGCCCCTACAGGAAGGTCCCGGGAGGCCTGAGCCACCCTGTCCGTACCGGATGTGCACTCAGGGCTCGTCATGACCGCGCGGGCGCCGAAAGAAACCGCTGCGTCGAAGATGCGTCCGTCATCAGTGGCGATGAGGACATCGTCGATATCCCGGCACAAGCTTACCTGCTCATAGATCCGCTGGATCATGGGCTTGCCGGCGATATCGGTGAGGGGCTTCCCGGGGAATCGGGAAGACTCATAGCGCGCCGGAATGACAGCGATGACCTTCATATCACGAGATCTCCCCGCCGGCCTCGAGCTCTTCGAGCGCCCTTACGTGGGCATCGTAGGAGGCCGTGTCGTAGAGCACCATCCGCACGAGCTCGATGTTCGTATCACCCATGAGGTAGTCCCGGATGGCCATGATCGCTACCCGGGCCGCCTCTTTTACCGGGTAGCCGAATATGCCGGTGCTGAGCGCCGGGAACGAGATCGACCTCACCCCGTTTTCATCGGCGATTTTGAGCGAGTCGATGTAGCACGACCGAAGGAGAACGGGATCTCTGTCGGAACCGCTGTATACGGGGCCCACCGTATGGATGACGTACCTGTTCGGGAGGTTGTATCCTCTCGTGATCCTGGCCTCGCCCGTGCGGCAGCCGCCGAGCGTGGAGCACTCTTCCCACAGGCCCGGGCCGGCAGCCCTGTGTATGGCCCCGGCGACACCGCCTCCGGGAGCGAGCCGCTCGTTTGCGGCATTCACCACGGCCTCGGTGTCCTGTGCCGTGATATCGCCCACCATAAACTGCAGTTTCGATCTGCCGATTGATATCTCTTTCATCTCCTGACCCCCATAGGCATATTGTCCTGCACGGTGTTTTCCCATGGTGAAGATAGGCCTTTCTATCTATAACGGATTGGAGCGCTTTGCAATCTCAAGCTCGAGCAAGCCTTCGATCGTCTGCTTGACTTATCCGATCATCGGCCGTATCCAGTCAGCCAGGTACAAAGGAGGTGCACCATGGATATGAACGCCCTGATCGGAAAGATCAAAGAGCGCGACGATTATCACAAGGTAGGGATGATCCTGTGCCACAACGGTGTCGTGAGGGAGACGTCCCGGGACGGATCACCGGTGAGCTCGGTCCACGTCAGGGCCGACTGGCAGGCCATCAACTCGGTCGTCGCGGAACAGAAAACCCGGCCCGGCATCGTCGATATCCTCGTGGAGGTGAACGAGGGACTGCTCAATGTCGGGGACGACCTCCTCGCCATTGTCGTGGCCGGCGATATACGTGAGCACGTGATCCCCGTGCTGACGGACACCCTCAATGCCATCAAGGCAAAAGGGACGCACAAGCAGGAGAACCGGCAATAAAAGCGGGGACCTTCAATGGTCTTGACTCACTCTTCCCGATATGATAGCAGGTCAACGTTGCATGGGGCCGTAGCTCAGTTGGGAGAGCGCTTGAATGGCATTCAAGAGGTCGAGAGTTCGATTCTCTTCGGCTCCACCAGAAAAATCAAACGGGGCGGTCTCGAAGAGGCCGTCCCGTTTTTTGTGATGACGTAGAGAATCGAAGCTTAAGCGAGCGCCGCCGGTGGCTTAAAAA
>JAKPPU010000150.1 GCA_029547185.1 Deltaproteobacteria bacterium
CCTGACGGCAAGACCGATATCCTTTGTATAGGGCAGATTTGCCCAGAGGTAGCCGTCCCGCAACCGGTATCCCTCGCGGAGGACCATCTTCACCGGGGCAGGGACAACGAACCTCTCCGGGGGAGCCCCGTGCCGGTACTCGTTCTCGAGCACGACGAGGAGCGAGTGGCCGCCGTCCCGCGTGTAGCAGTAATAGTCGCGGACCCCTTCCGGCAGGACGCCGGGGTACTTCCTCCCGCGGAGCACCCAGTCCGCCAGCCCCGCCGCCCTGATAATGTGCGATGCATCAGGCATGGGTCCAAGCTCGGTCATCTTCCCTGATAAACCTGGCTTTACGGGAAAATGGAGCAGGTACGCTCACCGGGGGACTGGCACGGAAGATGCAACAAGGAACTCTTTATAAATCCAAAGTGTTTATTTTTCTCCAGAGATGCCTCATTCCAAGCCCTATTCTGTCCTCTACATCGACAATGACAGGGACCTTCTCCTCCTGGGAAAGGCATTCCTCGAACGCATGGGAGACTTTTCCGTCGAGGTGACCGGTTCGGCAAAGGAAGGCCTTGCTCTCCTCGCCGAAAAAAAATTCGATGCCGTCATCTCGGACTTCCAGATGCCGTCCATGACGGGGCTCAACCTCCTCAAGGCCATCCGGGCAAAGGGAGACGGCATCCCCTTCATCATCTTCACGGGCCGGGGGAGAGAGGAAGTCGTCATCGAGGCGCTGAACGCAGGCGCGGATTTCTACCTCCAGAAGGGGGGAGAACCGAAGACCCAGTTCGTGGAACTCGCCCACAAGGTCCGGCAGGCAGTCAACCGGAAAAGGGCCGAGATGATGGTGGTCGAGTCCCGGAAACGCCTCGCCGACATCATCGATTTTCTGCCCGACGCTACGTTTGCCATCGACAGGGAGGGAAAGGTGATCGCATGGAACAGGGCCATGGAGGAGATGACCGGCGTTTCGGCCATTGAAGTCCTCGGCATGGGGGGCTACAGGCACGGGCTTGCCTTCTATGGCGAACCGCGCCCGATGCTCATCGACCTCGTGCTTTCCCCCCGGGAGGACTTCGAGAGGGAGAAATACCTGTTCACCCGCCGCGAGGGGACGTCCCTCACCGCCGAGACCATCCTTGAACGGAAAAACAAAA
>JAKPPU010000174.1 GCA_029547185.1 Deltaproteobacteria bacterium
TCCATCCTGCGGCTGTGCATGAAGCGGGTATCGACGGAGATGAACAAGCTGTTCTGCTCTGAATACTGTGCGGTCTGCTACGGCCTGGGCGGAGAGGCCCCGACCCCCGCGGACATGCCGAAACTCGGAATCTTCAAGGAACCAGTGAGGTTGATATGAAAATCGACGTGAACGAAATCGTGGCCATTATCGTTATCGGTGCCATTTCTGCCGGTGCCCTGTTCTGGCTTCCCGGCGACGGGGGCAAGGAGATTGCCCTCGCGCTCGGGTCCGGGATTGTGGGCTACCTGAGCAAGCAGGCTTACGAATCTGCAAAATAATCTCCTCTCCTCCCTCTCCTAGTGGGGCGCTCGTACAGGCCCCGGCATTGGAGGACTCATGGAAGTTTACGCCTTCATCTTTGCGATGATTCTATTAGCGACAAACTGCTTTGCGTATCACATTGGGCGAAAAGTGGGACAGAAAAAGGGCAGGGCTTCCATCATTCTGGACTTGGCAAAGGCATGGACACGAAAGAAACCTCCACCACCGAATCAAATGTAGTCAGTTGTAGTCAGTTGCAAGCAAAAAGGGGCTACGGATGGCCCCGTAACCCCTTGAAATCTGGAGCCGATGAACGGAATCGAACCGTTGACCTGCTGATTACGAAACTTGTGTTCTCAGTGTGGTGCATTGATTTTATTCCTCTTTTCCCCTACTGAAAGTGACCTGTAGGCATCGAATGTTTCTATTGCCTCTGCCTTCCTCGCCTGCGCCACGTGGGTGTAAATCTGCGTTGTGGTGATAAGGACCGGATGACCTGCTGGATCTTCCTCTCGCTCAACCCCGTCACTCGCCTCGATGATAGTGGACGAGGTCGCGGCCTGCCGCCCATGCCCCAGGCACGACAGGACCGCTTCCTCATCCGAAAGGAGGTGGGGGGAGTCGAGGTTGAGGGAGGGTTGCTCCATGTTATGCGATGACCTGGAACCCCGTCGTTTCCTTCATGAGCCACGTTTTGATTCTCTGCATGGCTTCGAGCTCCCATGCTTTCCCATCGGCCTCAAACAAAGCACATGCCGGCGGCTGTCCGTTCCCCTGCTGCTTCATCCTGAAGATGAATGAGGATACCGGCTGCTCGATCTCCATGAACGTCCGGAAGGGCTGGAGAACGACCGGGGAAGGCACGGCTACCTTCTGCACCATGGAGACGCCGGATTTTGCGGTAACGGCCTGCGTCCTGCCGTCGTCGGCAAAGTTCGTGACCGTCTCGTCCTTGAGATTCCCGACGACCTTGAGAATGGCATCGGTCATTGCATCCGGTACAAATCCGGCCTGCAGGTTGATGATGAAGTCCTCCAGGGCCATCCACTGCCCGAAGCGGAAGGTAGGGACGCAGTGCTTCGCCTGAGCGAAGTGATCGCGCTTCATGAAATTCCCAGCGATAGAGCCGACGATATCTACCAATGTCGGGCTGAAGACGTGGATCATGGCCACCTTGCCGTTGATGCTGTCGATTCCGTTGATGAAATCCACGAGACCCGTGAGGGTGTGAATCTCCAAGGTTTCCGGGCTCGGATCGTTGACGGAGACAAGGCTCTTGGTGGAATATGGCCGGTCTCCGACCATGATGATCTCGGGCTTTGCCAGTTCACAGACTTTCTCGATGAAGCTGCGGTCGATCAAGGCTTCTCACCCCCTTTCAGGATTTTGAAGTTGTCCCCTTTCTTGGGGAAGAGGTTCATCTGGTTGATGTCCATCTCGCAGGCCATGCCCTTGCCGGTCGCATCCGTGCCGAGGAACACCTGCGTCTTGAAGGCGGAGACGGGCGCCAGCTTTGGAACGACATCGACGCTGACAGCGCCCATGTCCCGTTTTTCCGTGGGC
>JAKPPU010000177.1 GCA_029547185.1 Deltaproteobacteria bacterium
CGCGAAGATCCTGACGTCGGGGTTGGGGTTGAGCTTGCGGATCTCGACGAGCGGCGTGTTGCCGATCGTCTCGAGAATCCCTGCGAATCGTCCCTTCATGTCACCCCTATTCATAAAAAACGAAGGTAAGAGGTTGAGAAGATGAGAAGGTCGGAACACCCTTGCGCTTCCTTCCGCCTCTTACCTTCTCACCCTCTCACCTTCTTACCTTCTTGCCTTCTTGCCTTCGGCGCTCAGCTGTCGAACTTGGGCACGGGTATCTTCATGAACTCCACGCCCTCCTCGCGCAGTGTCTCCTCCTCCGTGTCCGTCGTGACCCCCCGGATGTTGCGCCTCTTTTCCTCACCCCGGTGGATTTTCAGGGCCACCTCGGCAAAGCGGCTGCCCACGTCGTCGAAATTCTTCATCACAAAATCGTTGATCATCTCCAGCATCTTCATCGGGGAGACGTCGGCCAGGTTCGCCTTGCGCTCCTTGAGTTCGCGGCTTCTGCCCATGACGGCGATCGAGGAGGGAAGCATCGCCACGTCCGAACTCCCGCAAACGGGACAGGTGATCAGTTTCCCCGCCTTCTGCTCCTCGAAGGCGGCCAGGTCCTTGAACCAGCCCTCGAACTTGTGTTTCTTGTCACAGGTCAGATCGTAGATGATCACGTCAACGTTCCTCTTGCGCGCCCTTCCCGGGGACCGGTGTCGTCACCCATCCGGACGGGTTCGCCGGGGCGCGGTCCGGCAGGCCTTTTCATCGGCTCCTATGAGCTTTAGTAGCAAAAAATGATGGACTTTTAAAGACAAATTATATATCGTTTCGGCGTCGGGATGTGGCCCAGCCTGGTAGGGCACTGCGTTCGGGACGCAGGAGTCGCGCGTTCGAATCGCGCCATCCCGACCATTTTTTGGCAAGCAAAAGCCCCCGCCCGGGGATTCGGGTCGGGGGCCTTTTTGTGTACCCTGCGGTGCTTGGTCTCTTCCTGTTTTTGTCTCAGCCTGAAGCCCTTTGCCTCATGCCCCAAGCCTGTTTTTACCCGACAATCGAGCCGATCTGGAATATCGGCAGGTACATCGCCACGATCATCCCGCCGACGACGCCGCCGAGGAAAACCATGAGCATGGGCTCGAGCATGGACGTCATGGCGTTGACGGCCGTCTCCACCTCGTCGTCGTAGAAGTCGGCGATCTTG
>JAKPPU010000181.1 GCA_029547185.1 Deltaproteobacteria bacterium
CCATGCCACCCTCCCCATGTGTTCCAAGATGAGGAGAATATACCATATTTGCCCAACAATATCATTATATTAAATGCTTTTATCGCCGAAAATCAGCTCGGTTCCTCGCTTCATGATCGCTTGGGTTGTGCAAAGATTTCATTAGAAGGGTTGAGAAAAACAACTCCTCTACAAAAAGATTCCCCCTCTCTCTTTCAGCAGGAAATCCGCTTACAGCAGCAGGCAAAATTAATTCTTGGAAATAAATCCTGAACTCACCGAGAAATACCTTTTGTTGATGGTGGCTATTGTATAACCTTCCCGTCATACTCTTCAGCTTGGTAATACTCGGGATCAGCGGCTTTTATCTGATTCGATCTGAATCCCCGTTCTTCCAGATTATGCTGGAATGATGGAATCATCCTTTTCAAAACTTCTATATACGCTCTGTTGTCGCTTGAGTTTCCCAAGAGAAGGCTGAACCGCTCGACACATTCAAATATCGTCTCCTCGCTTATCCCGTTTTTGTTCTTGCAGACCTTGATCTTTTCATGAACTGTGTCAATGACATCCTCGCCATCGACCAGCAGCTCTTCATAAAGCTTTTCCCCCGGCCTGAGGCCGATGAAATCTATCTTTACATCACGGCCCGGTATGAGCCCTGCAAGCCGGATCATGTTTTTTGCAAGATCGAGGATCTTTACAGGCTCGCCCATATCGAGAATGAAAAGCTCGCCGCCCTTGCCGAGAAGGCCTGCCTGCAGTACGAGGGTGACAGCTTCGGGAATGGTCATGAAATACCTCGTCACCTGGGGATGGGTTACGGTAACAGGTCCGCCGGCTGCAATCTGCCTTTTGAAAAGCGGCACCACGCTTCCATTGCTTCCAAGAACATTCCCGAATCTTACCGTGATGAACTTGGTGCCGTTTCCGTTCATTGACTGTACGATGAGCTCTGCAGCCCGTTTCGTTGCACCCATTATCGAGGTCGGCCGTACGGCCTTGTCGGTGGAAATCATGACAAACTTCTTCACGCCGTGCTTGTGGGACACGGTAGCCAGTTTGTATGTGCCTATTATATTGTTGTTGATCGCATCGAGGGGAGAGACCTCCATCATGGGAACGTGCTTGTAGGCTGCCGCGTGGTAGACAAGCCCCGGCTTGTGCTTGTTGAACACTCGTTCGAGGCTTCTCCGGCTCCGGATATCCCCGATGCACGGAATAATCGTTGTTTTTGAACCATATGAACCGAGCTCCATGTCGATCTCGTAAAGAGGCGTTTCTGCGTTATCGAAGAGGATTATCTTGTTCGGATTGAGCCTGGTGATCTGACGGCAAAGCTCGGACCCGATCGATCCGCCTGCCCCTGTTACGAGAACGTCCTGTCCTTCTATCTCAGACTTGATAAGATCCACATTCAAAACTACCGGCTCCCTCTCCAGCAGATCGATGACATCGATATTTCTCATCTTGTCGGATATGGAACCGTTGATCCGTTCGGAGAGCGATGGAATGACCTTTATCTGGACGCCGTAATCACCACAGATCTCTACGACCTCGCTTATGTCTCGCGGCTTCAGCTCCGGATCTGCAATCAGGACTACCCCGATGCCGTGGTAGTCGATCAAGGCAGGGAGATCCTTGAAGCCTCCGAGAATAGGGATCCCGTGAATCTTCAATCCCCTATACAATTTGGATTTTTCAACGAATCCTACGGGTTCGTACTTCAGTTTATTGGTATCGACCAGCTCCCGTAGAAGCTTTTCCGCAAGCGATCCGGTTCCCACGATGAGTACTTTCTTCCTGTCTTTTTCAGCCCTGCGCCAGAACAGCAGTTCATTGAAGAACTTTGTATCCCTCTGGTGATAAAGGCGGATAATGAGCCTGAACCCTCCAATGGACGAAATGGTGAGAATCATGTCGATGATGATTATCGCCCGAGACACACCCGAGAAATGATATACCATGGTTAAATAAATCACAAAGAGGAGCGTCCCCAGAACCGACCCTTTTACGACGTTGAGGAGATCCCGTATCCCTGCATAGCGCCACATTCCGCGATACATGTCGGAGATAAAGAAGCTGAACAGCTTCAACAGAACCAGGGGCGGCAGCGTGTGCAAAAGAAACGACCGATGAGCGTTCAGTTCTCCGCCTTCGAAACGAAGCCAGAAGGCACCCCCATAGCAGAGGGCAAGAATGATTGTATCAAAGAATAAAATGATCCAGAAGTTTTTACCCTTAAGAATATTCACTATGACCAACCTCATAAGGTATATTATAATTTAAGAATAATACAACTAAATACCCCCGATCTTTTTTATCAGGAAATGATACTCTCATTACAATATATCCCGTTATAATGTAATAGGAAAGAGACTTTATCCCCGAATAATGTCCATAAGGGGATTTTAGCAGCCTCTCCAGTCCATAGAAGAAAAACAAATTCTTAAGGCTCTAACGATTTTATCACCTTAAGAATTGACGAAACAAAGATAGAAGTCCTGAAGTTCTTAAATGCAAGCTGTCTATTGAAGAGAGCCATTCGGGTCATTCTGCCCCCATCGACTAATCCTTTTTCGAGCATCATGTGTGTTACTTTCTGGATGGATTCAGGGCTTCGTTTTTCAATCAGGAATCCATTTACATTGTTTTCAAAAATGTCCCCGATCCCCCCCTGATCGGTCGTCAAAACCACACACCCCGATGCATAGGCTTCCAGAATCGATATCGGCTGACCCTCGTAAGGATAATACGTGGGGAGGCAGAAAACATGTGATCCGGCAAGGAGCTTCCGTTTCTCCTCTCCAGTGACCGTCCCATGATAAAAAATCGTTCTCTCTTCTTCGGCGGCCTGCAAGATTCTCTTCTTATCATCCTCAGACTCGATGCTTCCGGCATAATGAAGTTCGATCTCGTTCTTCAATTTCTGATCCAATGACTTGTACGCATCAAGCAGTTCATTGTGGCCTTTTCCGTCGATCAGATTGCTTAAGAACAATATCCTCATCGGTTTGATATTGAAAAATTTCTTTTCTATCTCCTGCTCGTCGCAGAAAAGATAATCTTCTGAAAAATTCGGGACTACATGTATCCTCTCACTGTTCATTCTCCCCTTGAAAATATTCACCAGGGATGGCCCCAAGACGATCACTCCACCGACTCTTTTCAGAAAAAATCTGTTCATCGCCTCCAGCAAAGGATACTTTTCAAAAACCGTCGAACGTATCCCTCCTCCATGGAGATGGATCAGCATTCGATCGAGTTTGGAGAAGCATAGAATGTACGTAAGAAGATCTTTTATATTTCCCGCAACGGATTGCGAGATGACAAGATAGATCATGTCTGCTCTCAGAGACTTTATAAATATGGATTTGAGGATTTTTAAGACACTCACTATCCTGGACAAAGAGCTTACGCCATTGGCAAAACTCCCCTTACTGAAATCTATTACATCAACGAGATAATGCCCTTTTAGTTCATTGAGCAGTACATTGCTGGCTAGTGACGAGCCTGTAATAGAGGGTGGTAACGTCGCTATGAAGAGAAGCCTTTTATGATTTGAGTTCTTTGGCATGGAAACAACTACGGTATATACTTTCGTACTGGTCTGTTATGGCAGCTATGGAATAAGACGAAACCTCTTCCTTTGCTTTCAGAGCCATTTGCCTGCTTATTTCCGGATTCTCGATGCACGTCATAATGGCATGGGCAAGATCCGATGTGTTTTTCGGATCAACAAACAAGGCCCCTCCATCATGAATAACCTCCCTGTGCGCACAGATATCAGAAAGGATAAGTGGGCA
The DNA here is from genome assembly GCA_029547185.1 of Deltaproteobacteria bacterium. Lineage (GTDB taxonomy): Bacteria > Desulfobacterota > Desulfomonilia > UBA1062 > UBA1062 > Phosphitivorax. The sequence goes on from JAKPPU010000181.1 coordinate 3,786, forward strand.
GCAGCAGGCCATGGCCTCTAGAACCACATTGGGACGACCCTCATAGGTGCTGACAGAGATGAAAAGGTCTGCACGTTTCATCAATCCCCATACGTTCTGAACGTACCCGAGAAAGAAAACCTTGGATGCAAGATTTTTCCTGAGAACCAGTTCTTCTGCACGGGACCGGAGTTCACCCTCTCCGCAGAGAAGCAGAACGACATCTTTCTGCGATGAGACAATTTCAAACGCATCAATAATCGTTTCAATGTTCTTTTGCGCAGAAAATCTTCCTGCAAAGAGCAAGACCTTTGACGTTGATGGAAGATCAATCCCGCACGCAGATGGTCCGACATTCTCAATCCTGGTCAATGGAAGCAGGTTTTTGACAATATGGGTTCGGGTACCCGAGCCGGTCATCTTTTGCCAGTACCGGCTGCCACCAAAAGAATTGGATATGATGCATACAGCGAACCGTCCGGCACAAACCCGCAACAAGTGCTTGATACTCAACGGATAAGCTGCTTCGCAATTTCTCTCGCTCAAAATAAAGGGAACGCCGGTCAATATCGAGGCAATACCACCCAAGACATCCATCTGGCGCATCCACGTCTGAACGAGCTGCGGTCGAATTCTTCTGATCAATATCATAAGCCGCAGCAAGATCATAATGTCATGATTATTTAAACAGGGGATCTTATGGATTCTGCATCCTGTGGAAACGAGGGCATCGTAGTTGGGCCCTCCTTTGGTGAGGGCAACATGAACATCCCACTTCCGGCTCACGAGCTCACCAGCAAGATATACGAGCTGGCGCTCGGCACCTCCACCAGCCATATTCGGAATGCAAAACAAAATTCGAGGGTTCTTCATAGGTATTATGTCGAATCGTGATTCTTTGTAATTATTTCTCCAGCAGGCCTTCACGATTGGAAAAAGAGATACATGAACTGCCGCATTTCAGTACCACGTGGATTTGAATTCACATTAACCTTGCTTCATGGGTAGAGAGCGTTTACCTCAAGCCGAGGTCGCTTATCCGTGATGACAACTATCGCTCCTTTTTTTCAGTCTCTCCAATACCCCATGAGATGCCCGCTTCCCGCCGACCATTCTTATCATGAGTCGAGAATTGCAGAATCTGTAAACCAAGGAAAAAAACCTGAGGAAAGGCCACGCCGGCGGATAACCCACCAGCAAGCTCAAGAGAGGGGTCCATGTTCCTGAGTTTTTATTCATGTATGAAACAGCAGCGCTTCTCTTATTCGCATAAATGAACGACAAACACTTGTTGGTGAGATGGCTCTTCAAGTGGGATCTGATCATATCTCGATCAGCAGGGCCATTCCCGTTTTCGATGAGGTATCTCTCGAGCATCCGTACCTTTGGATCGTATTGCTGTATCTTGCCGAATCTCGGCTTGTTTTCCGAGCCCGTCTGAAAAAAGGAAAACAATATCCGCGTGTCATACCCGACAGGATAATGGAGGGCGATCCGCGTCCACATCTCCTGATCCTCACCGTAGTGCTCGCCAACCAGGAAACCTCCGATCTCATCAAAGGTCCGACGGGGAATCATCACTCCGCTTGAATGGAGCAGACTCGTACTTTTGGCCCGATGCAGATAATCGGTGATGAGAAGAGTAGTGTCCTGATGAGCCGCCTCTGCAGCCGTGACCTCGACGTCCCTGCCTTTGGGAAAGACGAGCCGGTACCCTGTGCCGTAGATGCCCGCCTGAGGGTATCGTTCCTTAAGCCGCAGAATCGCCTCCAGGAACCCGGCATCCCACATATCGTCTGCATCGAGAAAGCATATCCGGTCATACCTTGCCAGCGAGATGCCCTTGTTCCTGGCTGCAGATACACCCGCATTGTCCTGCCTGACAAGCCGGATGCGTGGGTCATGAATTGCCTCTACTGCAGCCGCGCTGCCATCCGTCGATCCGTCATCCACCACGATGATCTCAAATGCATCCAGCGACTGATCAAGGACAGACTTCACGGCACGAGCGATGTACTGCCGCATGTTGTACAGGGGGATGACGACGGAAAACACGATAGAATCCTATAACGAAGGAGCTCTCTTATCCATTTTCAGGTTTACGGATCACGCACACGGTCTTTGAGCAGAGGCACTCATACCCTGCCTTCCAGGTATTCTTTCAAGATCTCACCTCCCGAGAAAGCCGAGGCCTGAATCCGGGGAATTATCCCGGCGAGATGGCTGCGTATGTCATCGGCTTGTTCCAGCGCTCTCCGGGAGACGTCGACAAGGCGCGCGGGCGACAACTCCCGCACCGGGACAAGGAAATCCCGATGCCCGAATACCTGCTGATTGAGCCCGCTCGCTTTCAAGCTGTATCCGATACTGATCGTCGGGACATGGGAGGAAAACCCGGCAATGGTCGCGTGTGTTCGTGCGGCGATGAGGAGATCCAGGCGCGAGATGACCCATTTCAATTCGGCGGCGGTCAGGTTCCGAGGCACTGCTGCCACGTTTCCGGGATCGATCCCCGCCTTCAGGACAGCCTCCTGCATGAACTCGTGGTCGTCATTTCCCGGCTGGATTACATGCGGTATCAGGAGGATCGGCCGGTCGAAGCTCTCATGAAGGGATCGTATCAAAATGCCCGCTTCGTTTGCCCACTGCTGCAGATCGTTCCCGGAAGCGCCGTAGCGGTGGAGTATGGGGCTCAAATTCACCCCTATGGCCCCCTCGGGGTTGATTCCCTCCAGAAGCTTTTTCGGAGGCATGACAGGCGCCATGACGAATGCGGGATCTCCCGTGAGAAGGCTCTTTCCCCCCAATCCGACCCGGTGGAGATAATCAAGGGAGGCCTTTTCCCGGACGAGTATCAGGTCGACGTTCTTGTGGAAATGGGCGATCATCCATTTCTCCGTGCGCGATCCGGCTCCGAAGGGACCGACCGAAGCCCCCCACAATATGACGGGTATCCCCCTGCTCTTGAGAGCCCTGTCCAGGACGGCATGCTTCAAGGGGAATCCATAGTCGAGGGAGTAGTTGTCGCCGCCTGCCTGCAGGGCGGCGTCGGCCGATGCAAGGCGGGCCCGGAAAGCATCTTCAGCCTGCCCGCAGCCGAGGTACCCGAGGTCATGGGGACCGATCCGGCGCCCCAACTGGTACAGCAGCCAGGTCGGGGAAAATCTCGGGACAGGCCTGACGTCGGGCAAAGGCTCCTCAAGAATGCCTCCGGATATGCCCGGTCTGGCGGCAAAGACCCCCTGCTCCCTAGTCTTCCCGGTCAGGAAAAAATGATTTTCCACCAGCGGGTCCGAAAAAACCTCTCCGAGGATCCTGAGGGTGCCGCGAAGGATCGCTTCGCAGCCGCGGTTGAGATTCGGCCCGTTGCCGACCAGGATGATCTTTTTTCGGGACATTCTATGCCCGGGGCCTCATAATCCGGCGCACGTGCGCGGCGAGCTCGATGAACGTCTTTACCATATTCCATGCCGAGGACATCAGCCCGACGAGGTGCGCGCCCGATCCCGTGTTTCCGTGAACCCCATATTCCGTCATGCATCGAATGCGGGATTTCATCCATGCCTCCAGCGCATAGTCCGGCCGCCATTTCCACTGCGCCATCCGCAGCCTTGGGATATGCTTGGAATGAACGGGAACCGGCCGGTAAGCAGCCATTCTGCGCTTCTGATGGATCACCCCTGCCTGGCTGAGGATGACCTTGCCGGGGTCGATCCGGTCGATGATCAGGCCGGGGTCATCGACCTGGTTCAAGAGACCGAGGAGCACCTCGTTGCGGACTATCACCAGGCTGTGCCCGAGAGGATCAGCTGTGTATTCCGGAAGCCAGGCATCCATGAACGCGGCGTCCGCACATTCGCAAAAGACATCGTCGCAGTAATCGCACGCCTCGAGAGTAAACCACCTCTCGCCCCAGAGACGTGCACGTCCATTTTTTTCGATATCCAGATAATCATCCTTCCAATTCAAACGAAATGCATAGTCATTGGCAGGCCTGTTCAAACGCTTCAAACGGAAGGAAACTTCTGTGGGGAATTCTCGATGGGCGATGTTGCGGCTGAGATATTCGACAAGATGCCGGCTTTTCATCTGCCCGCACACAAGCCCCAGGATGAAACGGATTCGTGCCCGGAGCTCCGGATTCTCCTCCATGGCCAGCCTCAGGCCCCGCGCCGTGCAGGGAAGGGCGACAACGGCAAAGCGGCCATCATGATCGAGGACCTGCCTCAGTGCCCGGCTCATCTCCACCGGCTGATAACAGGAGCCCGAGCAGGAACGGATGTCTTCCGCATTACTGCAGATGCGGAAATCGAACAGCGTAGGCGATCCCGGATCGTGCCCGACGCATATGGCCCCGTCAATCTCACCGCGGCTCAGCAAAGATTCCAGCATCCGGGTAAGCAGCCCTCCGGAGGCGCTCTTCAGGCGATGCTCCGCCGAATACCCGGCAAAGGTCTGCAGGTAGTACCCCAGAACATCGTCATGCCGGATATCCTGTTTTTCACCGAACAGTCGTTCCGTGACGTCAACGGTGTTCGGATTATCAGGCGCGAAAGGGCAGGCACGCGCGCATACGCCACATCCTTCTTCGCACTCTTCAAAGCTCACTGACGGGACATAGCATCCGTAGGTTTGGGAAAACCTCATCCGGATGCCCTCATGCGGACAGATCGCAGCGCAGATGCCGCATCCCATACACAGGTGATTCATATGCTCACCCGATCAACTGCGGTCCCGTCATTCCGCCCTCCGGGAGCAAGGCTGCGAATATTTCGGAGCAAATCCAGAGGAGAAGGGTCCATCAATTTATGCCCGAGCAGGAGCAGCAGGGCATACACGGCAGGCAGGCACAGAGCGCAGAAGAACAGGCCGGAAAGGGAATTGAAGCCCTGCAGGATCTGCCGGAGCCAGGATGTAAGGGCTACGGCCCCAAAGCATGCCAGAGCCGGAACCGCTACATGGCTGAAAACCTTGACCAGCGGCAGATCGATGAGCCGGCTGATCATCGAATACCGAAGGGCCTGCATGGCCAACCCGATGCAGGCCATGAGAATGGCTACTCCGAGCCCCCCCAGCCAACGCGTCATCGGGTAGACACCGAGGACAAAGAATCCGGCCATGAGGAAAACCGTCTGCGTCCACAGCTTGGGTTTGCCCAGGGCATTAAAAAGTCCGGCAATACAGATCGAGAACATCGAACATATCCCCCAAACCGCAAGCCAGGGAATTAATTGGAGAGCAGGAAGCCACCTTTCGCCGAGCACAAGACGGAAGCCGTCGGGCGCACACACACAGACCAGCCCGGCCGTTCCGATGGTGATGAGGGAAAGAAGCCCGAAGGAATTTCGGAAAGCTGTCTGAAGACGCACGCGGTCATCCTGAAAAAGGCTGAAAACCGGGAAGGAAATCTGTGTCACCACCTGCCCTATTTCCGTAGTTGCGGCCGTGCAGATGAGGAACGCCATCTGATAAAGCGCCAGGGTCCGAATATCCAGCAAGCTTCCGATCATCCAGTCTCCGCCTTTCATGAAGGCATATGAGACGATACCGGTCATGAAGATCCAGAAGCCGAAGCCGGAGATCTCCTTTACAGGCCGCCAGTCCAGTGAGAATCCCAGAACGGCACGCCTCGTCAATACATGGGCGCCGGCAGTCATAACGAGCACGCCGCTCAGGGATGCCCATACGAGCGCCCACGCACTGGGACGGTGTAAGGCAATCACCAGACCGATGAGAAGGCTCACGATCGAAGCAGTTGTATTGAGGAGAACCATAGGAGTGAACTGAAGCTCGCGCTGCCAGAGCGTGACGGCCAGAGGCTCGAATCCCGTGATCACAGGGTACAGGGCCATGATGCGAAGGACTTCGAGAGATTTGGGGCTGTTGAAAAAACCGGCTATCACCGGAGCCGACACATAGACGAGCAGGCCGAGAGCAATCCCGCGCAGGGCCTGAATGGTGCGAACAGGCAAGAGATAGGAGGATATATCACCCTGCCTCTGGATGAGGGCCTGGTGCAACCCTGTCTGTGAAATCTGTTCCAGCGCGGTTATTATGAGGGTTGCCACTGCATACACTCCCATTTCATCCGGGCCGAGCCACCTGGCGATCGTGAGAATCCGAACGACATCGAGCGAACGATAAAGGAGGCGTGCGCTCCCAAGCGTTATTCCGCTCATCAGGACGCGCTTTTTTATGCCGTGCGGAGTATCGTTATTCACAACGGGAATAGAGAGGATGCAGTGCGAGGTGCACTTTCCTCAAGATATATTCATCTGCTTTCTAGAACCCCTGCCATGATATGCAGCATGGCATGTTGCCCCATGTTGCTGTAAAGGCGAATCTTGGCATCACAGAAGCTTGAGCCCCTTGGCTGAAAGCTCGTAGCGCTTGCTGCAGTGCGAGCAGAAGAGGTCGGAGTCGAGGCGGTTGCCGCACTCGCACATCCAGCCGATCTGCCTGGCAGGGTTGCCCACCATGAGAGCATGGTCCGGCGCTCCCCTCGTCACCACCGCCCCTGCCCCGATAAAGGCATACGCTCCGATGGTATACCCGCACACGATCGTCGCATTTGCACCGATGGTGGCGCCGGTCTTCACGAGCGTCGGCCGCATCTCGTCCATCCTCGGGATATTGGCCCGCGGATTGAACACGTTCGTGAACACCATCGACGGCCCGCAGAAGACGTTGTCCTCCAGGGTGACGCCCTTATACACGGAGACATTGTTCTGGATCTTGCAGCCGTCTCCCATCTTCGCATCGGGACCTACCACCACGTTCTGGCCGATGCTGCAGTTCTTCCCGATGACAGAGCCCTTCAATATATGGCTGAAATGCCAGATCTTCGTCCCTGCACCGATCGAAACCCCCTCATCGATGAAGCTCGACTCATGCGCATGGAAGGGAGTCTCTTCCTTTGCCCTCTCTTCCTTGAGATAGATCTTCCTGCCGTTGTCGATCAGCGAGTCCTGGCTCGCCTTCAAGACCCTGAGCACCTCGATCCCCTCTCTGGCATCCGTGACCGGCGTGCCCCTTGCCCTCATGCACTCGATGAAGTGCGTGCACTCGGCCTTGAGGGGCTCGCTCTGCTCCACCTCCACCCGAGAGGCATCCTTCTTGTCGGGCACGGGGACCCCGTTCTGCCAGGAGATGTTGTGGGGATAGAGCAGGAGCTTCTCCCCCCAGGGGACCGTATCCCTAAAGACCGCCATGTTCCTGTCTCCCACCACCACGAGCATCTGCTCCTTGAAAGGGTGCAGCCACGAGACGAACACGTGGGCCTTCAAGCCGCTCGGAAACTCGAGGTGCGTCGTCGTGACGTCCGCGATCTTCTTGTGGAGGTAGTTCCCGCCCGTGGCCATGACGCACTCGGGCTCTTCCCGGGCAAGCGAGAGGATCATCGAGATGTCGTGAGGAGCAAAGCTCCAGAGGATGTCCTCCTCCCTTCTAATTTTCCCGAAGCTCAGGCGGTTCGAATAAATATAATGGATCCTGCCGATCTCTCCCTTTTTGATGAGCTCCTTCAACTTGATGAAGGCGGAGTGGTACTGGAGGAGGTGGCCCACCATGAGGACCCGGCTGTTCTTCTCTGCGATGTCCTTGAGCTCTCTTGCATCGCCGAGGTTCAAGGCAAGCGGCTTCTCGACGAACACGTCCTTTCCCGAGAGCAGGGCCTCCCTTGCAAGCGAGAAATGCATCTCCGCAGGGGCGGCAATGGCTACGCCATCGATCTCTTTGTCTGAGAGCAGCTCCTGGATGTTCGAGTAATACGTGATCGAGGGATATTTCTCCCTAAGGGCAGCAAGCGTCTGCCGGTTGCTGTCGCACACGGCTGTCAACACGCCCAGCTCGGCATAGTTCCTCACCAGGTTCATGCCCCAGTATCCGGCACCTGCCACCGCTATCCTCGTCTTCTCGCTCGTCTCAGCCAACGCACACCTCCTGCGTCATCGTATTCGGAAGGTGAGAAATTTTTTTAACTCGCGAATGCTGGAATTGCATGTGCAAATCCGAGAAAAAAACCGACTCCGTTTCTGTCATTCCCGCGAAGGCGGGAATCCAGGAGATCCCGAGCTTCCTGGGTTCTTGTCCCGTTTTCACGGGGATGACATCCTTTATGATCTCTCTCAAACCGCCCTCAGGATCGCATCCGCGATACTCTTCTGCTCCTCTTCTGTGAGGTAGGGGTGCATGGGCAGGGAGAAGATCTTCCCCGCAATCTCTTCCGAGACGGGAAAGTCCCCCGGCGTATGCCCGAGATACCTGTACGCGCCCTGGAGATGGAGCGGCTTCGGATAGTAGACGGCAGTCGGTATCCCAGCCTTCTTGAGGGCGGAGAGGATCGCATCCTTCTTTTCGCTCACGAGGGAGTATTGTGCCCAGGCGCTGAGCGAGCCCTCCTTCACGGACGGGGTCCTGATGCTCTCGTGGGCAAGGAAGTCATTGTAGCGCTTCGCCACCTCCTGCCTCAAGCCGATCTCTTCCGGGAAGATCTCGAACTTCGCGAGCAGGATCGCTGCCTGCAGCGTATCGCACCTGCCGTTGATCCCGATTCGGATATTGTCGTACTTGTCACTCCCCTTGCCGTGCACCCGGATGGAAGTCAGGCCCTCGTAGAGGCCGTCATCGTCCGTGAACACCATGCCTCCGTCTCCGTAGCAGCCAAGAGGCTTGGCAGGGAAGAACGACGTGGCTCCGACGTGAGCCAGCGAGCACGCCTTCCTGCCTTTGTACTCAGCCCCGAAGGACTGGGCCGCGTCCTCGATCACGAACAGGCCTTTGTTCGAGGCCAGCGTATTGATCCTCTCATAGTCCGCGGGCTGGCCGAAGAGGTCGACCGGGATGATCCCTTTCGGCGTGATCTCCTCATACCCTTTGGGGAGAGGGTATATCGACGGGTCTTTCTTCTCGAGGGCAGTGACTGCCTTCTCGAGGGCATCGGGATCGATGTTGAAGGTGTCCCTCTCGATATCAACGAACACCGGGGTTGCGCCCAAAAGCGAGATGACCTCTGCGGTGGCCACGAAGGTGAAGGGCGTGGTGAAGACAGCATCGCCTCTCCCCACGCCGTATGCCATGAGCGCCATGAGCAGCGCATCCGTGCCCGACGAGCAGGAAACCGCGTGCTTCGTCCCGACATACCCGCCGAGCGCAGCCTCGAGCTCTTCGATCTCCGGGCCCATGATGTACTGGCCGTGTTTAAGGACCTTCTGGATGTTGTTCAGTATCCTGTCATGGATCCTCTTCTGCTGAGCTTGCAGATCGATGAATTGCATTCCCATTCTCTACTCCCTCTTTTGAGCAAGGCTCCGCCAAACGGGGTGTCCCTCGTGAGAAAATTCGTGGTTCCGCAGCCCCATCATAGCGATTCCATATACAGAATTATGGATCACATATATCATACCCATGAACAAATCAACCCTGCCGGACAAAGGCTTACCTTCATCCGCAACGTTTTCACACCGGGAGAGATGCACTGGATCAGATCCTCATTGTTGCGAGGATGTGCCCTATGAATGTTCGCCCAGGAGACGGCTGTGCTTGCCTTACGTTCCGATACCCCAGGGGCATGCCGGCCTGATCCATCCCCCTTATGGAACCAGGATCTCGAGATCGCTGAGGGGATAGGCAAGACACGGGTGGATATAGCCGAACATTCTGTCCGACTTCCTTATCCTTGCTCCTTCGGGCTGGAAGACCTTGCCGCTTATGAGCTTTGTCCTGCAGAGGCTGCATTCGCCCGACCTGCACAGGGCAGGGATCGTGATGCCGCTGCGCTCCAGGGAATTCATAAGGGGCTCGGTCGCACGCACCCGGATCGACCCTCCGCCCTTTATCCTGACGGTCATCAGGGAGTCGCTGCCGATGCCGGCCGGCCATCCGGCCTGCTTCGTGACGTCCTTGGGGGGGCCGTACATCTCGATGCGCACCTTCCTGCTCGGGATTCCCGCCTTCGAGAGCTCGTTCCGGCAGAAGGTATACATGGCCTCAGGTCCGCAGAGGTAGAACATCCTGCCCGAGAGATCGCTCAGGACGCTTTTCATGAGGTCGGCCGTGATGAAGCCGGTACGGCCTCTGTATCCCTGCAGCGGGTCAGAGATCACCTTTGTCCAGGAGATGTTCTTATGGCGTGAGCAGATGGTCTCTATCTCCTGCTCGAAGATCACGTCATCGTCCGAGCGGCTGCCGTAAAAGAGGTGGATGCGCCGATCGAGATTCCTGAATGCAGCCTCGCGGATCATGCTCATGAACGGGGTTATCCCGCTGCCGCCTGCGAGAAAAACCAGGTCGTTCCCGTGGAAGAGAGGGTTGTGGAAGAAATTGCCGGCAGGAGAGCTGCTTTCGAACTCGTCGCCGACCTTGGTGCTGCCGAGGAGAAAGTCCGAGACAAACCCGTCTTCGACCTGCCGCACGGTGATGTCGTAAAACGCCGTCTCCGTCGGCGAGGACGAGATGCTGTAATCCCTGCTGGTGATGATACCCCCCGTCTCCACGACCAGGTTGATGTATTGCCCGGCCTGGAAAGGCGGAAGCCAGCCCTGTGCAGGCACCAGCCTGAACGTCTTCGTGGAGGCTGTTTCGTCGATGATCTCCGAGACCTTCACATGGAGCTTCTTCGGATGGAGCACCTCGAGGATCTTCTCCACCTCGCCCCTTTTCGGGGTGTGGTCGATTCCATATTTCCTGAGGACGGCAATCTCGTCCCTGATCTCTTCGTAACCGTCGAAGTCCTTCATGACATCTTTCAAGCTCATATCTCGCCCTCCTCTCACTTTTTCGCCATGGATTTCAGGATCGCCCGGGCAGAGGACCTGCCGGACATGAGCGTGGGCTGGAACCCGCCCGACATGGCCCATGCGCCGGCAAAGGAGAGCCCCTCGATCGGGGACTTGTGGGACATGAAATAGGGGGTGTCTTTGGCATACTGCTCGTGGCCGTAGATGGCCCCCTTGATGTGCCCGAGGTAGCGCAGGTGAGTCATGGGGGTAGCGACCTCCATCTCCTCGATGTGGTCACGGAGTCCCGGGAACACCTTCTCTGCCAGCTTCAGCATCTCATCCGCATACCGGTACTTCGCATCGTAATATTGGTGCGGAGGGACCGTGTACCAGGGGTCGCCGTAGAGCAGAGTGACGTACGCCGCCTGGCACGTCCCGGCGGGCGAGAAGTCGGGGTCGGCGACGTCGTAGCAGGAGAGCATCCCCACTCCTGCCTGCTCGAGGGTCTTCCACTTCGAAAAGGCCTCATCCATGTCGAGGGTGTTAGTGATGAAATTCGACGTCTCGTGGATACCGATCTCGCCGGGCTCGCAGTCGAAGCCCATGTAGATCGTGAAGGCCGACGGGCTGATGTCCGTGCTCCTGAACCTCTCGATCACCCCGGCCGGCACCTCGCCGGGATCGATGAGGTCGAGGTAGGTCTGGAGCATGCTCGCGTTCGAGAGCACGTAGTGTGTGTTCACGGTGTCCCCGTGCTCGGTGGTGACGCCGGTCACTTTGCCGTTTTTTGTTACGATCTTGCTGGCCCCGCAGCTCAATCTGGCCTCTCCTCCGCTACTCAGGAACTCGTCGAGCAGGGCGTTCGAGAGCGCCTGCGAGCCGCCTTTGAGGTGGTAGGGCTTGAACTCGATGTAGGAGAAGAGCATGATGGCGAAGTCGCCGAAAGGAAGGTCTCTGGGCGGCACCCCGACGTAGGACCAGTAGATGCTCAAGACCGCCTTCAATACGGGATCGGCGAAGAACTCGTCGAGGACCTTCTGTGTGGGCGTGAAGGCGTACTTGAAGTACAGGGGATACTTCTCCTTTGAGATCTCCGGGTCGTGGAAGAAGAGCCCCTGGATCATCTGCATGCTGAAGCCGTAGAGGAGGTCGAAGAACTTCGGGATTGCCTCTTTTTCTTTTGGGAAGCGCTGCTGCAGCGTGTCTATGATGGCGCCCCGTTCTGCCCGGAGGGTGATGTCGAACTCGCCCGGCCACACGACCCGGTAGAGATTCTCGATCTCCACGAACTCGACCTTGTCGAGCACGCCGAGCTCACCCAGGATCGATCTCAAAGGGCCGGGCCTCTCGAGAGACCCCATGCCGCTCAGCTGGTGGAGGGCCACCTCGAACTCGAACCTGCCCCGAACAAAGCTCGTGGCGCATCCGCCCGGAACATTGTGCCGCTCGAGGAGAAGGACCTTGCGACCGGCCTTTGCCAGAGTGAGGGCGCCGGTGAGCCCACCGTTTCCTGCACCGATAACCACCGCATCGTATTCAGGCATCGCAGACCTCCTGGAAAGGAATAACTTTTTAAAGTTTAACTTCAACCTTTAAAATATCCCTTGCCCCCTCTCTTGTCAAGTGAATCACTGAACTTTGAATGCGTCAACTATGAGAGAAGGAGATACCGTCTCTCATTGTCGCTCTGCTTCCTTGAGAAGAGATCGGTAATGGATTATGACCAGGAAATGAATTCTGCCGCCAAGAACATGCCCGTCATGAATTTGTTTCCGCCACAGTGATAACAGTCCTTGATAAGCATGGATCGATTGGCGTATAAGGTCAGAAAGACAGGACAAAAATGCGGCAGACCGTGCTCCGAACAGTCAAAAAAATAGTGTCATTGAATCCAGCCGTCTTCTCCGTGCCCCTGAAGATCGCCGGGCAGCGATTCAATATCCCCATAATCGGAAGGTTGGGATGGGAAAACTTGCTGGTCAGAGGCCGTGAAACGTGGCTGGACCCCATGCTGGAGCGCTGGAATGATGAATCTGGAGCTTTTGTCGACGTCGGCTGCCATATGGGCCAGACGCTGTTGAAAGTGAAAAGCTTGACGAAAGGTCAGCTGTACATAGGGTTCGAGCCAAACCCGACCTGCCTGTTCTATCTGAGCAGGCTCATAGAGAAGAGCCTGCTCGACAAGGTGGTCCTCTTCCCGTGTGGATTAAGTGATGCGTCTGGAATCAAAACACTCTATGGATGCAAGGATACGGACTCGTCGGCCAGCATCATCGAAGGATTCAGGGAAGGAATGTGGTACAGCAATACAAAGAAGGTAGCCGTATTTAAAGGTGACGATGTTCTTTCCGGCATTGAAGCATACAAGATCTCTTTTATCAAGATTGGCGTGGAAGGGGCAGAGCTCGATGTAATTAAAGGCCTGATCGGTACCATCTCGGTGCATAGGCCTACCGTTGTGTGTGAGGTACTGCCGTTTTACAGCACGGAAAGAGAAAACGGAAAATTCAGGCTTTCGCGTCAAGAAGAGCTGGAGTCAATCCTTAACGGCCTGGAGTACGATATATATAAAATATCTCGGAGCGGGACGGTGCATCGGATAGATCATATAGGAGTGCACGCAGAGGTCTCGGAATCAGATTATCTGTTCCTTCCAAAAGAAAATCATTAGAGTAAAATCAGGCGTCGGCCTTGCGTTTTGACCGTGAACGATGCTTTATATGTAGGGTATGAAATACACTTTAGAGAATCTGCCCATCGGCATCATGGCCGACAGCCACGGCAACAACGATCTCCTGCTCGGGGCGATCACGACCCTGAAGTCCATGGGCGCAGGGCGGCTCATCCACCTGGGCGATATGTGCGATTCGCTCTCCCCCCACCTCGTCGAAGATACCTTCAGTATCATGAGAGAGTACGGAGTTGAGGGGGTGCGGGGCAACAACGAGTGCACGATGATCCAGGACTTCCGGACAGCCCACGTAGGGAACGGGCCTGCGGACATGATCCGCTTCCTCGATGAATTGCCCTACACCATCCGTTCGGGGTCGATGCTCTTCACCCACTCGATCCCCATGGACCATCCCGTGGCCACGAAGCGGCCCATTTCGGAATTCATGAATCTCATCATGAAAGACGGAGACATCCCCTTCTCTCTCCTCTTCAGGGGGCATTCCCACAGGCCGTCCATTCTCGAGATCGACGGCAAGTCCGTGAAGAAGATCTCCTTAGGTACGAGAAAAGAAATACCCCTCGAGCGGAACGGGCGATACGTGATCACCGTAGGGGCGATCGAGAATGCCTCGTGCGCCCTGTTCCTGCCCGAGGGGTATTCAATCCGCTTTATCGCAATACCGAAATCTTAGTGCCCCGCCAACGTCGTTTTCGAGTCGCCTGTCATTCCCGTGGAAACGGGAATCCAGCGGGTCTCGCGCTTCCCGGACCCCCGCTTCCGCGGGGGTGACAGATATTTATTCCGACGAAGCACTGTTTCTTTTTTTATTCTTTACTTAAACAGCGGTCCGAGCACGCCGAACATCTCACCGAGCTGGTCGAAGTATTTCGGATTCTCGATGCTCTTGATCTTGTCCCAGTTCTCCATCACCTCTTCGGGCTCCGGTATCTTCACCCCGTCGGAGAGAATCGCCCCGGGCCCTGTCACGATGGCCGTCCGGCTGAAGTACCCGAGAGTCGCATTGATGATCATCCCCGAGTCCTGGCACTGCTCGGAGCACAGGTACAATACCGCAGGAGAGATGAAGTCCGGCTTCATCTTCTCGAAGAACTGCGGCGGCAGCACGTCCTCGGTGAGTCTCGATGCCGCCACCGGCACGATCACGTTCGTCTTGATATTGTTCTTCGCCCCCTCG
>JAKPPU010000190.1 GCA_029547185.1 Deltaproteobacteria bacterium
CAGTCCGGAGTCGGCAAAGATGCCCTCTCTCTCCTGGCCCGAATTCCAGTCTCCGTTGAGCAGTGTCATGCCTATGGTGGGTACGAGGAAGAGCCGGCTCGTGATCTCTCTCTTTATCCCGAGGGTGATCGATGCGCCGTAGTCCACAAACTCCCGGAAGTCCTCATCGTAGATGGGCAGTACGCCCCCTGCCTGAACGAAGTATGAGTACAGCTTCTCTGACACCCCCTGCATGCTGTGTGTCGACTGGACCATGATCGTTTCGTTTTCATTGAGGGCCACGCTCGGAGGTGAATATGATCTTCCGGATACGGCGCCGGTGTCGGCTCCCCCGGCCGGGGCATCCTGCATCGAGAAGCACGGAGATGCGAGCATCATCAAGGACAGCGCGCTCGCAGCAATGAAAGTGATGGGTTTATGCATTGTTACCTCCTCCCTGAAGTTAACAGGTTTCTCTGCTGAGACACTGCCTTGGGCACCATCCTGCTTCCCCGGGCAATGCGAAACAATCAATCAAGCCCATTATAATGAATGCAAGGTCAACGATTTAAAATATCACATATCGCTGCAATAATCTATTTTAATATATAACGATCACAGCAGGGTATTCAAGAGAGTTTCAAGTGGAATCTTGTCCCGGAATCTGCTAAAGAGACGTTAGAGCATCAAGGGGAGGTAATGTTGTGAGGTATGCTGCCCTGATTCTTTCCTGGCTGTGCCTGACCGTTCTTTTCGTCACCGGATGCGACCGGAACGACACCAGCTCGAGTGACAGCGACGAGAAGCCTTTCCCGGAGCAGAAAGTCGCAGGTATCTGGTGGGGATATATCTCGTCGCAGGAGAGCGCAGTCGATAAATTCGTTTTCGGGGTCATCTCCGAGGAGAACGAGGTGAGACTCGTCTCTGACGACTCGCAGTTCGTGGGGCCTGAGGGGGCCCTGGCAGTTGATCCCGCCACCGTTTTCGTAAACGGGGCTTTTTCCGAGTATCTCTATGATGACACGACTCCTGCCGACTATTTCGACGTGACGAGCTCCACGAGGGATTATACCGGTTTCATATTGGCCAGGGCTCTGGTGTTGATGGAGCCCACCGAGAAAAGAGAGATCGGCCAGCTTTATTACAGCACGACCTACGAAGAGGTACCGCCGAATATTATGAATCTCAAAGGCGTGTGGCACTTGGCGAACACGACCGGATTCGGAGGCAAGATCTCTCTCGTCATAACACCTTCCTTGGCAAATACGACAAACGGTGAAATCCGGGTAAAGAGGGACATGTCGGAAACCGACATAACGACCGGCACAGACATTCTGAACCCTGGAACGATACGAGTATATTATTCCAATGATAGGGCATATAATATCTACAACGTAAACCTTTCAACACTCGACAGCCCCGACAGCATCGATCTGGCCGGATTCGCGGCCTATATAAATGAGTATGACACCAACGGCGTCGTTATATCGAGGTCAATGGCCGTCGGTGTATCGAGCGCATCTTCGGAGGACATAAAATCCTTCAGCGGTCTCGCCTCCTTCTATAAGACGCTGGCGCCGTAATTCTTAAAAGCATCTCCGGATTCCCGCCCTTGGAGATAGGCACTAGCGTAAGGAATTGCTCATAATTAGCCTATTACTAAAGTTAACGCCCATGCGCCTCCTGAGGGAATGACAGAAAAAAAGTCCGGCATCAATGCTGACAAAGCGTACCCTGACCCTCTGTGAGAAATTCCAATGCATTATGAGAGCTCGGATGAAAATCTTTTCTTAAGGCCATGGAAAAAGCTTTCCATTTTTTTGCCTGCCCCCGGGTTAATAGATTACAACTAATTGAAATATAGATATTTTTATATGGCATGCTTATTGCTCCCCGGGTAGGCCATGACCATGAAAGATGAACGTTACCTGGAGAATGTTTCCCTTTACACAGAGATCTTAAAGCCGAGACGGATGCCATCATTACCCCTCTTGTCAGCCCTGATCAGCCTGTGCCTGCTCGCTTCTCCCCTGCACGCATGGATGTGGGAGGTCGGAGACGAGCAGCTCTCCGAGGTGACGGGCGAAGGGTTCTCCAGCTTTACCCTGACCGACGACGGGGCAGGCGGGGCGACCGCCCGGGCCTACTTCAATATCACAGCGTCCACCTTCACCGAGATCGAATCCCTCAAGATGGGGTACTACGACAACGGGACGTCGCTCGGATGGGACCAGGACTGGACAGGGGTCTCTCTCGGCTCGCCCTCAGAAGACCTCGTCTGCCGCGGGCTCTATATCCAGGCCGGCTTCTCGAACATAACAGACCCCGGCACGAGGCAATTGAACTATCTGAAGGTCGGCACCCCCTCCATGACCGGACCGATCACCGCGACCTTCAACTCGCTCACCGGCAGCATCACGAACGCCGGAGTCACCACCACCTACAGCCGGGACAATCTCGGGTTGAGGACGATCTACAGCAACGGCGGAGAGTTCTCCGTCACCGTGACAGGGACGAACGGATGGCGCACAGACTGGGGCAATGC
>JAKPPU010000191.1 GCA_029547185.1 Deltaproteobacteria bacterium
CCACCGGGAGAAGTGAGAATGCCCCAGCCGGAGCCCGACGGGCCCACGACAGTCCATGTCGCTCCCGCGTCGCAGCTTCTGTAGACCGAGTTGGAAAGGCCGGACATGGCTATGAACATCGTGTCGGGATGATTGATGCAGAATCCGTAGCCCTTCAGGTAACCCTGGTTCAGACCTACGCTCGACCAGGTCGCGCCACCGTCGGTCGACCGGCGGATCCCCTGGTTGGAGGAGAGCCCTGCGATGAGGATGCTTGGGTCGGTCCAGTGGACTCCTGTGAGTAGGACATAGGCGGACGACATCCCGCCCGTTACGGCGAACCAGGTCTGCCCCTGATCGTCGGATCGGTAGAGACCCGTGCGCGTGGAGGCGAAGAACGTGTTCGGAAGGGCCGAGCCTCCGTTGCAGACGCTGTTGACCTGCTTGGCCTGCAGATCGGACGCCTGCCAGGTCTGCCCGCCGTCGGTGCTCCGCCACACGCCGCCGGCGTCGGATGCCATGGTAAAGCCGCAGCCGGCGATCAGCACCGAGGGGCTGCCCGGGAGAGATGCTATGGCCCTCAGGTTGCCGCCCCAGGGCCCTGAACCCGTCCAGGTGTCCTCACCTGCCGGGACAGGCTCCGGGACTGCGGATTGGAAGCCCGGCAGGATATCCAGCCCGGAAGGGATGGCGGAACAGGTTTCCGAGTCGAAGAGAGTTCCTTCGGCGTTCCGAAACGTGTAACCGGTGCCGGAAGCGATGATGACGGCGAAAATGAGCAGTGACATCGTGTCTCCTCCCGTCCTGGTGTATTTTGGTATGACAATCACGAGATGCGGGATCGGCGTCAATCAAGACGCGGGGAATATCTCTCGACATTAGAACACTTTGAAGAAGCTGCACCGGAGCTACGCGGGCTGGCAGCCTCGGTTAGTGGCGAAGAAGCTTCAGAGCTCTTGCATATGTCATGAGGTGAGGAAAACGGACTCGCGATCTCAAACACGCAGAAACGACGGCGTACCTTTGGCTATGGTCAGTCAGGCACTGCTCCCCGCAGGTCGGCGGCGAAGGAATAGGGGATCGGTTTCGCGTGCGGCGTTTTCTTCCAGGCATCCTCGTCATGCGACATGGTCTTGAGCTGTGAGGCGGAGAGACACGCCAGGTGCCTCTTCACCCAAATCAGGACCTCGAGTTCCGTATCCGAAAGCAGAGCGATGTCTGGAGCCAGCCTGGTCTTGAACACCTCTCCGGTTGCTCCTTCTGGGAGGATCCTCTCTTCCGAGACAAGGAGCTTC
>JAKPPU010000192.1 GCA_029547185.1 Deltaproteobacteria bacterium
TTTCCGGACAAAGACAATCCCCGCATCCGCCTCGGCCGGCTTGACGGTCATGCCGACCTTCCTGCCGGAATGGAGCCCGACGCTGCGGAAATCGATCTCTTCTTTAATGGTTTTCTGCCAGTACATTGCATGTCCTAAAAAACAAGGTGGTCTTGCTATGAGCAAGCGGCATGCCAGAGGAGAAAAGGGGAAGGAGTGGCCTGAAAAATATTTATGTCCATGTAATTATTAAGCATATGTTGGTGATGACCTGTGGATTCATCGAACAACCAGGGCAACGGCAACGTCCCATTGTTGCAAGAAAGACACACATCCCCTGAAAAGGATGGGAGGTCTGCAACGCGGCCTCACGAACAGGCTGCCGACTCATCCAACGTTCTTCCCTTCTCACCTTCTTACCTTCTCTTGCTGGCCGGTTGTGCCCCCGGCAGCGGTTATGCACCCTTGTAAAACCGTTCTTTTTCACTGAAAAGACACCCGCAATACCTCTGCCGGTACATGCCCGTCTCTTTGGATATCCGAACCCCTTCGTCCCAGCCCATCCTGAAATCCTGGTAATAAAAGGGGATCTTCATTTCCCGGGCGATGGCCTCCCCGGTCTGCCGGATCAGGTCGTGTTTCTGGTACCGGCTGTAGAGCAGGGTCGTGGTGAAGGCATCGAAGAGCCCCTTCCGTGCCTGCGCGGCCGTGCGACGTAGCCTCACCTCGTAACAGTAGCTGCAGCGATCCTTCCCCATGAAGGAGGTCTTGCGCAGGAAATCCTCCACCGGGTAGTCCCCGGCTTCTTCGACCGCGAGGCCCTCTTGCCTGGCAAACTCGCGCAGCGTCTCGAGCCGCTTCCGGTATTCGAGGTAGGGGTGGATGTTCGGGTTGAAGAACAGCCCCTCGATCCTGCCCACGGCCTTGCGAAGGGCCTGCAGCGGGTAGATCGTGCACGGCGCACAGCAGATGTGGAGCAGAATTTTCATCGTACCGATGAAGGCTTATGGCTAAGGGTGGAAGGCAAGAAAAAGACATCTTCGATTCATGCCTTTAGCCTTGTGCCTGACGCCTTGTGCCTGACTTTTTAGAACAACTCTTTCTGATTTCCCACCCACGCCCTGCCGAAATGGTCGTAGGCCGCCTTCGTGGCCACCCGGCCGCGGGCGGTCCTGACGATGTACCCTTCCTGCACCAGGTAGGGCTCGTAGACATCCTCGATCGTGTGCCGCTCCTCCCCGAGGGACGAGGAGAGGCTGTCGATCCCGACGGGGCCGCCGTTGAACTTGTCGATGAGAAGCAGCAGGAGCTTG
>JAKPPU010000200.1 GCA_029547185.1 Deltaproteobacteria bacterium
GGCGAAAGAAAAATGTATCGGGTATATGGATGAGGGACATGTCGATGGTATTCTTACCGATGACCATCTGACAGCTTAGATCTGACCAGACAGAACTTCAGAAAGGGGACCAACTGTCAGATCGAGTCTTAGCTACTACAAGTTAAGATTGTTCAGCTTCCCATCGCAATGACTCTTTACCCTCTCAATCCCTGTCAAAGCGGGGAGGATTTCAGTGTACGCTCCTCGCAATGACAGGATAATCCAGGACTATTCCTAAGAAATTCAAATCTCCGACAACGCCCCGGTAGGTATGGACTCTTCGGGGCTTCTGTGTTATGCCGCGCTTACAAACTATATCATGTGAGAGAAAGCGTATGGCGATCACCGTGTGTATGACAGCAGTGAGTCTCGGATTGATCCTCCTTTCCTGCTATGTCTTCGTCAATGCCGTGGAGCAGGCGGGCGACAAGCTGAACCTCCACCAGGGCATCATTGGAAGTATCCTCGCCGCCGTAGGAACGGCGTTGCCTGAGACCATCATCCCCATCATGGCCATCCTCATCACGGCAACCCCGAGCGGTCATGAGATCGGCATCGGCGCCATCGCGGGCGCCCCGTTCATGCTGGGAACGCTGGCCTTCTTCGTCACCGGCGCGTCTGTCCTCGTCTACGCCGCATTCGGCAGGCGGACTCTTGCCATGAACATGGACATCCCCCTGCTGCGCAAAGACCTGAGCTTTTTTACGGTCATCTACGGAGTGGCCGTGCTCACCACCTTTGTCCACAGCTACAACGCACGGATCGCCATAGCCATAGCGCTCATGCTTTCATACGTCGTCTACCTGAAGGTGACCATCTCGTCGGAGTGTCTTGCGAACGAAGACTGCGAAGATCTCTATCTCTCCCGCATCCTCAAGGTCCCGGAGAGCATTCCCTGGATATCGGTGCAGATCCTTTTCGGGCTGGCACTCATCATCGCAGGCTCCCACCTGTTCATCGGCTATGTGGAAGAGCTTTCGGTGTCGCTCGGCGTGGCTCCGCTCATCCTGTCGATCATCATCACGCCCATTGCAACGGAGCTTCCGGAGAAGATGAACTCGATCATCTGGGTCGGCAGGGGCAAGGACACGCTCGCGATGGGAAACATCACCGGGGCCATGGTCTTCCAGAGCTGCTTCCCCGTGGTCTTCGGAATCCTGTTCACCCCGTGGAACCTTTCCGGAGCTACCATGCTCTCGGCCGGCCTCGCCTTCTGCTCGTCGCTCCTCGTGCTCGGCTGGATTGCAGTTTTCAAGAGGCTCAACCCCTTCGTGCTGCTCATAGGCGGACTGCTCTACGGCGTCTTCATCGCATACGTGATCTAAAGATCGGGCTTAAAGATCCCCTCTTCCCCCTGCCCTCTTCCTGGTGAGGGAGGAGGTTTCTACGCCTTGAGCACCCGGTGGAGGGCTTCTCCCAGGTCCTTCGTGGTGGCGGGTTTCATGATGAGCTCCCGTATCCCCATATCCTTGGCCTCCTGCTCGGTGATGACCTCGCTGAAACCCGTGCAGAGGATGACCGGGATGTCGGGCCTGACGCGCATGACCTCGCCTGCAAGCTGCGCACCTGTCATGCGCGGCATCGTCTGATCGGTGATGACCAGGTCGAAATCACGGGGCCTCTTCCGGAAGGCGTCGAGTGACTCCTCGGGGTCCCTGAAGGAGGACACTGCATAGCCCAGTCGCTCGAGCGCACGCTGAACCGAGCTCAGGACCATGGGCTCGTCGTCGATGAGGAGGACCAGCTTTCTTTCCTTTTCCTGCCGGAGAGCCGCACTCCCGGCGCTCGCCATCTGCTGACGGTAGTTCTCGTCCAGGAGCGGCAGGTATACGGTAAAGAGCGACCCTTTCCCGGGAGTGCTCTCGGCCATGACCGCCCCGCGATGGCCCCTGACGATCCCGTGCACCACCGCCAAGCCCATCCCGCTTGCCTTCGAGATATCCTTCGTCGTAAAGAACGGCTCGAAAACGCGCTCGACGACCTCGCGCGTCATGCCGCGGCCCGTATCCCTCACCTCGAGCTTGAGATACTCGCCGGGCTTTATCTCCGGATGGGACTTGAGTTCCTCGATGTGTACGTTCGTGAGGCTCACATCTATGTCGCCTGCCTGAGAATCGAGTGCTTCAGCCGCATTGCTGCACAGGTTCATGATGGCCTGAAGAATCTGCGCCGGGTCGCCCATAACCATATCGGAGCGCACGTCGATATGCTGCCTGATCTCGGTCGTGCTCGGCAGGGACGACCTGAGGAACCTGACGGCTTCCTTTACCAGCGGCACGACGCTGATGGGCTTGAGCTGCTGCTCGGTCCTCCGGGAAAACGCCAGAATCTGCTTCACGAGATCACGCTGGCGGTAAGCAGACGTGAGTACCTGCTGGAGGGACTGGTGGAGCGAAGTGCCCGGTCCTGCCTCTTCCATGAGCATCTCGGTGTTGATGATGATGGGATAGAGGATGTTGTTCAGGTCGTGGGCAATGCCGCCTGCCAGCCTGCCCAGGGCCTCCATCTTCTGCATCTGGCGCATCTGCTGCTCGAGCTTGATCTCATGGGTCACGTCGTGCTCGACGACCACGTAGTTCAGGAGGGCGCCTTCCTCATCATGCACGGCAGAAACCGTGGCCTCGATCTCGGCCTTCGTACCGTCCTTCCTCGAAGAGCTCACCTGCCCTTTCCAGAGCCCTTCGGCTTTGAGGGAATCCCTCACCTCCCGAGAGATCCCGTTTCCTCCCGTGAGGAGGCCCAGCTTTGTGCCGAGCTTCTCGGTGCGGGAAAAGCCGCTGATCTCCTCGATCGCCGAATTGATATACTGGATGGTCCCTGCGGTGTCGGTCACGATGATCCCGTCGCCTGCCTGCTCGATGGCTTTGAGGAGCTGCAGCCTTTCCTTTTCGAGGAGCCTCCGGTCGGTCCTGTCAACGAGCGTCATGATCACGCCCTGCACACGGCCCGAGAGATCCTTCACGGGCTGGAGGTTCCAGTCGGCGTACAGGGTCTCTTTGCCTTTCTTGAAGCATTCGATGGGCTTGTCCATGACACTGTACGGCCTTCCGTCCTCGGTCACCTGGCGGAAGATCTCTCTGTCTCCTGCCGTAGGATACAGATCGAAAAAGCTCCTGTTTTTGAAATACTCCTGGCTCTTGCCGCTGGCCTCGGCAAAGGCGTGGTTGACCCGGACGAAGGTCATGTCCTTGTCGAGGTACGAGACGAGAATGTTCGTGCTGTCGAATATCCTCTCGATGAGATTTGTCGTTTCCTGGAGCTCCTTCTGCGCCTTCTTCTCAGAGGTGACGTCGGTGATCACGCCGCAGAAAACCGGAGATTCGTCGATGGTCAGAGGCGAAAAGGAGACATAGGTATCCGCCCTGCCTCCATCCTTCCTCTCGAAGGAGACCTCTGCTCTCTTTGTCTGCTCATCGATCCTCTTGGAGAGAAGGCTCTTGACCGTGTTTCTGCAGGACGGCATGACATACTCATAGATGGACGACCCCATGACCTGGGAAAGGGGCACTGAAAGCATCCTCGCAAACTGCCTGTTGCTGTAGAGGATGATTCCGTCTTCGCCCACGGTGACCGTGCCCTCGTTCATCTCTTCGACGATAATGCGGTAGGGGCGGTCCGCTCCTCCGAGGGTATACACCTGCTCTCCTCTCGGACCGGACACAACGAGGGCGTCGACCTCACCGCTCTGGATGGCCTGCAGGCTTTCCTGCGCCTCCCGAAGCTGAACTTTCAGGTCTTCCATCTCGCTGATGAGCTCTGCTCTACTCTTTTCCGTCATTGTTTCGATCGTGCTCTGCTGCATGTCTCTTCCATTTCTGTGCTGATTTTTTGCGGGAGTGAATACTCAGTCCTTGGGAACGATATCCAGCCCCACGAGAACCTGCTTCAAATCCGAGAGGTCTCCGATGAACTTTTTCAGCGGCGGCGGAAGACGCTTTACGAGCGTCGGTGTGGCGACGATGCCTTCCCTCTTCGCCTCGCCCGGCTGCTGATAGACATCGACGACCTCAAGTTCGTAACGGCCTCCGAGGTGTTCATCGCAGATCTTTTTGATGTTCCGGACGGCCCGCACGGATTTCGATGTCGATCCGGTGACGTATAATCGCAACACATAGTGCTTCCCGGATTTGTCCTTCAGGGCCTTTTCGAAAGCCTCGGTTGCGCTGTTCGCATTATTTTTATCATTCACGATGTTCTCCTCGATCTTCCTCAGCAGGCCTCTTTGCTTTATGCTTCTGCGGGCCGCAGATCAAGGCCTACGAGCACCTTTTCCGTGTTGGAAAGATCTCCGATGATCTTTTTCACCGGCTCCGGAAGCTTGCGCACCAGGGTCGGGATTGCAAGGATCTGGTCTCCCTTGGCAAGCTGGGGGTTTTTGAGAAGATCGATCACCTCGATACGGTACTTCCCGGCCAGGAACTCTTCGCAGATCCTCTTCAGGTTGGCGAAGGCGGCAACGGATTTC
Organism: Deltaproteobacteria bacterium; assembly: GCA_029547185.1. Lineage (GTDB taxonomy): Bacteria > Desulfobacterota > Desulfomonilia > UBA1062 > UBA1062 > Phosphitivorax. Next base: position 4,487 of record JAKPPU010000200.1, read on the forward strand.
GGGGTCTGGCCCGCTACATAGAGCCTCAGGGTCCACACCTCATCATTTTTCTTCGTGTTTTTTGTCTCTGTATTCATTCCATCTCCCGATATAGATGTATCCTTTCACGAAGGCCTCTTTGCCCTTCCCTGCCGTTTGGGCCTGCCTCCATCTCCCGAGCTGCCTCCCCCTCTGCTTTCGCTCATCTCCTTTCTCATCCGGGCAATGGATTTGAGCGAGATATTCTTTTCGTCTATCCTGTTGGCGAGCTCGTTCTTCTCATACTCGAACTCGGATCTGATCTGGCCGATGCGCGACTCCATGATCCCGCGCCTCTCCTCGAGGTTCTTCTCGAGGCGGCTGATCTCCTGCCTGAGAGCCTCTTCGCGCTCTTTCTCCCTTGCCTCCTGGATGATTCTGGCAGAGCCGGTGAGAACGCCTTCAGGCCCGACATAGACATTGAAGATGTCGAGCCCCTTGTCCGTGATCCTGAACTCGCGGACCTGGTTCGAGTGCTCCATGCCGCGGGACTTGAGGACGTAGAGCGCCATGTTGCGCTCGCCGCCGGTCTCGATGCTCTTGAGAAGGATCCACGTATCGGACAGGGAGGAGATGCCCACGTCTGTGGTTTCCGGATTCTCACCCCCGGTTGTGAGGGACGTGAAGAGCATGGTGATGCCCCTCTTCTTGAAGATATCCACGAGCCGCTGCATCATGGACCTGACCTCCCGGGGAGAGCCTACCTCGGGAAGGTTGCTGAAGGGGTCCACGACAACGACCGAGGGGTTGAAGGCTTCGACCGTGTTTATCATCTTGAGGAGGTGGTGCTCCAGCCCATAAAAGGTGGGCCGCTCCGCAGAGAACAGGAGGAGGCCCGCATCCCGGTAGAGCTTCAGATTCACCCCGATGGAGGCCATGTTGCGCATGATCTGATCGGGCGATTCCTCGAAGGCGAAGTAGACCGTACGTTCTCCCCTCCGGCACGCCGCCTCTGTGAACGTCGAAGCAAGGCTCGTCTTGCCCGTCCCTGCCGTGCCGGTCACGAGGATGAAGCTCCGGCGGTAGTAGCCTTTTTCCCCGAGCATCTGGTCGAGGTGGGGGATGCCTGACGAGATGCGCTCCGTACTTGCCTCGTAATTGAGCTCCACGGAGGTGACGGGGAGCACCATGAAGCCCTGGTCGCTCATGAGGAAGGGATATTCGTTCGTGCCGTGCTTTGAGCCGCGGTACTTCACGACCCGGAGCCTCCTCGTGGAGATCTGCTCGTTCACGCGGTGGTCGAGGAAGATGACGCAGTCCGAGACGTACTCCTCGAGCCCCTCGCGCATGAGCGTGTTATTACCGCGCTCGCCGGTGACGATCGCGGTAAGGCCTCTGTCTTTAAGCCAGCGGAAGAGCCTGCGGAGCTCGCCCCGCAGGATCGAGGTGTTGGCCATACCGGAAAAGAGCGACTCGATCGTGTCGAGGACCACCCTCTTTGCACCGATCGAACTGACCGCATAGTCGAGGCGGATGAACAGGCCTTCGAGGTCGTACTCGCCGGTCTCCTCGATTTCTGCGCGCTCGACCCTTACAAAGTCCATGGTGAAGAGTCCCCGATCGCGGAGCCCGGGCAGGTCGAAACCGAGCGATGCCCCGTTCGCAATGAGCTCGTCCTCGGTCTCTTCGAAGGAGATGAACACCCCCGGCTCGCCGAATTCGGACGCTCCCCGCACGAGAAATTCGAGGGCGAGCATGGTCTTGCCCGTGCCCGGTCCTCCTGTCACGAGCGCTGTCCGCCCTTTGGGCAGGCCGCCGCCCATGATCTCATCGAGCCCCTTTATGCCTGAGGGCACCTTCTCTATCATGAGACTGTGGATTACCTCACCTTGGGCAGTTGTCATCATCCCTTCCTTTCAGGATTGGATCTTTCTGGTATGCTCGTTGATGCACTACAAAGAGGACGCAATATAGTAATTTATAATAATATAATATAACACAGTTCTGCTTCACGGCGCAAAGAGTAATGATTTTTTATCATTCGATTGTTCCATGGTAAAATCCGGCAACCTTATCTTCTCTGGCCGGGTTTGCTGCAGCGGCATCCGACCGATGTCTTCATATAGAATGAGATGATGTGATTGGCAAAAAAGGTTCGCATTCTGCATGAATAAATCCCGGGTGCGAAAATGCGGAGCGTGATTTACTCCTCCTCGAGGAGCTTCTGGCACTCGGGGCACAGCCCGTGGCTGAAGATCGCATTCGAATGGGCCTCGATATACTCTTCGATGCCCTTCCAGAATCCGCTGTCGTCCCTGATTTTCTTGCAGGAGGCACAGATCGGGATGAGCCCGCGCAGGGTCTTGATCTTTTCGAGGGCGGACTTGAGGTCTTCGATGAGCTGCTGCCTTTCCTGCTCGAGCCGCTTGCTCTCGGTTATGTCCCGGATGATGCAGTGGTAGCCTAATATATCGCTGTTCGAAGCCGACCTCCGTACGCTGGAGGTATACAGGCAATCCATCACGGTGCCGTCCTTCTTTTTGAGCTTGACCTCGAAGTTCTTGACCGAGCCTTTCTTCTCGACCTCTTCCTGGAATCTCTTCCTCTCCTCGGGGGTGGCGTACAGGAGAAGGACGCTCATTCCCGGCATCTCGACGCTCGAATAGCCGAAGAGGTCTAAGGCCGCCTCGTTGGCATCGAGGATGATCCCGTCTCTCGATACGGTGTAGATGGCATCGCTCGAGTCCTCGAACAGGCTCCGGTATCTCTCCTCGCTTTCGGTGAGCATTTCTTCGGAGCGCTTGCGGGCGACTACCCTGCCGAGACGTGAGGCGATATTGTCGAGGAGTCCCCTCTCGGATTTCGTAAACGGGCCTTCGAAGCTCTTCGGCCGGTCTTCGAGATAAAAGACTTCAATCGCCCCCACGACATTGCACCGGGAGGTAATATCGCTTTCCATATGCCAGGAGCTCTGGCGGAAGTTTTCTGTCTGGTAGACCTCGTCGTCGATGGTGATCCGCGCGCAGGTGATCTCGGGATAGGTCATGATCCTGGGTATGACCTTTAAGACCCCTTCGATGATCTCGGGAAAAGGGCGGCCCCTGCGGTCGATCACATCGGAGATCTCGTGGAGGCTGTTGAGCTCCCTGATCCTCTCCGAGAGATCGCCGGTATTTTCCCCGATGTTCTCCCGGACCTTTTTCCCGCTTCCTGTCTTCCCTTTCGTGCTCACCGGCTGCCTCCCAAACGACATGAGATGAAGAATATTCGAGCTGTCATGATCTCTCTCTCCTTCAGTGCTGACTTCCTCGGATAAGGCAATCTCTGGTCTTATTGTGAATTACCGTGTAATTAAGCCATTTGATCCGAATACATGTTGCTGTCAAGAGGTTTTCACGCGACCCAGAGAGGGGGCAATAAAAAAACACACTTTGTTGAACGTTTGTTTAAATTTTTCGATGCGGTTTTAGAAATCTTTCAATCCATCAGTCCGCGGCAGGCTCTTGCATGAATATTTCCACTATTAAATCAATCAAATACCATCGAGTCTTACACTCATTGTTGTGGCATACCGTATGCTTACCATAACATTATAGAGGTTGCGTTGTTGCAAGGGCGGGATGAGTTTTGGGCAACTCAACGGGTCCGGCCGGGGTATATCCGCCGGCCCAGAATACACCGCAAAGGAGGTTCTTCTATGATTTACTACAATCTCATGGAAACGCTCCGGAAAAACGAATACTTCCTCACGAGGGATTTGGTCAGAGAGATCCGCGAATCCCCGGAAACCTCACACTACCGGGCTGTAGAGGAAGACAAGCTCTACAACTGGGTTCACCAGGTCATCTACCATACCTACAAGCGCCACTCCGCCTGGCTGGGCAATGACACCTCGAAAAACACCATCTTCGCCTACTACTCCGAGCTGGGTAAACAGAGACGACGGGAGGGCCTTCCCCTCCAGGATATTGTCCAGTCGCTCTTCCTCATCAAGAAAAGAATCTACCAGTGCATCACCGAAAGGATGGCTCTCGAGACTGATTACACAGCAAAAGAGACGACAGAGCTTTTCGTGAATCTCGACCTCTTCTACGACCGGGTCGCACAGGCGATCATCGCGGGCTACCAGAAGGAAACCGGATCACTGGCCTGTGCCTGAGGTTTGAACAGATCGAATCACCGTGAAAAATCGAATCGGCTCTATCCGCGAAGATGGTAAACGCAAGGCCGCAGAAAATCGGAGGGAGGCGATAACCTGACTTTTTCTTCGAGTGTGCAGCTCTGCCGCAGCCCTTTGAGGTAGGTGCGCCGGAGATCTCCCTATTCGTTCACTTTGGGCTGAGGCCCGGGAACGATATCGGCTATATCCGGGTCGATCTCCCCTGTTCTGTCCGGCTTCATGCCGGCCTTGATTTCCTTTCTCTCGACCTTTTTCGCTTCCTTGGCAAGTTTCTTACGTCGTTTGGATTCCTCTCGCTCTTTTTTCTTGAATGTATTTGCCGATTTTGTCGACATAAGCACCTCCCGCTTGTGTCTGCTCAAAGGCCAGCGCTAACGTATCACGCTAAGATCTCTGTAAGAAAGGCTTTTTTAAGCATATTCATCAAAATGAAACGGGGAGCGTGCTCATCCGCTCCCCGATCGTGCCTTTTACGATTTGCTCACATTCGAAGCCTGCGGGCCTTTGTTCCCTTTGACGATTTCAAAGGTGACCTCGTCGCCCTGATCGAGGGCTCGAAAGCCCTTCTGATTTATCGCGGTGTGATGAACAAAGATCTCCTCGCCGGTTTCGGACGTGATGAATCCGTAACCCTTCTCCCTGTTAAACCATTTTACTGTTCCTTTTACCATCGGTGTTCCTCTTTCTTTAAGACCCCCGGATAAACCGGCAGCCTTGGGTAATATTTCTGAAAAAGAAAGATATCATCATGAATTGTGGAAGCTGTTCTTTGATCAGTTTCTTTCAGGATTCACGTCAGATATTTTCATGTTTCAGATGCCAGGCACACTTAATCCAGAACAATAGAGGTGTCAAGCCTATTATATTCACACCCTAGCAGGATTTCATCACCGGGTACTTTTTCTGTGAACATTTCAAGCGCTTATATCAGAAACATTTTCTCTGAAGTCCAGGACCCCCCTGCATCCCCGTTTTCACGGGGATGACACAGTCGAGAGGAATTCGCTCCATACGTATTACCCATCATTAACGATTTCTTAAGTTGACGCCCATGCTCCTCCGCGGGAATGACACTGAGCGCCAAGCAAAGAGAGTGGGCTCCAGGGTTCGACAACTCCCCTTCGGTTTTCTGTTACCCCGTCGAGGTTTTGAACTTCCTCACATCATCAGCGAGCAGGGCGGCAACGGTCTTGAGGTTTTCCATGGTGCTTGCCAGTTCCTCCACGGTAGCGGCATTCTGCTGTGTGGAGCTGTCGATCAGCATGACGGACTTCGAAAGCTCGCCCACGTTCTGGGACTGCTCCATGCTCGATGTGCTGATGACCTCTATCATCTGGAAAAAAGACTCCATATGGGACATGAGCTCCTCAAGCGAGGAAGAGGTTTTCATCATCATTTCGTCGCCATTCTTGATCCGGGCCACAGTACCCTCGATGAGGACCTTGATCTCGCTCGCAGCCTGGGCAGAGCGCTGAGCAAGGCCCCTCACCTCGTCCGCCACCACGGCAAACCCCTTACCGTGCTCGCCTGCCCTGGCAGCCTCGACCGAGGCATTGAGCGCCAGGAGATTCGTATGGAAAGCCACCTCATTCACTGTGACGACGATATCGCCTATCTTCTGTGAATCCTGTGATATCTCGGCAATCGATCTCATGAGTTGGGCAAATACTTCACGGCTGTGGTCGATGAGCTTGGTGATTGCACCCGATGCTCCGTGTCCTTCCCGGGCAAGGTCGGCGTTGTGCCGTATAGTTCCGTTCATCTCTTCGATGGATGCCGATATCTCCTCGATGGCTGCAGCCTGCTCCTGGGTGGCCTGTGAAAGCCCGAGAGAGCCGGCACTTACATTCTCGACCGTCTCATGGAGCTGGAGCGTCGTCTCCCGAACATGATCGATAATGGTCTCGAGGTTGTCCATGAAATCATTGAACCAGTGAGCGAGTTCCCCCACCTCATCAGAGCTTTTCACCTCGAGCCTCTTCGTGAGGTCGCCATGCCCCTCGGCCATGTCCCTGAGCATTCCGGACATCCTGCCAACCGACTGTGTCACCCCCCTCATGAGGAGGAGACCGTTCAAGAACGTCACGATGACGGTCTGGAGAAGGATCAGGAGAAATCCGATCTGGACCTCCTCAAGATTGAGGCCGGTAAAAATGGAAAGGTAGATGATTCCCAGGAGATCTCCGATGGGGGGGATTGCGATGAGGAGGATGACAAGGAGGAGCTTCTGGTTGAGGCTCAGCCTCCACGTGCGCATTCCTGTGCCGAGGACCTTCTCCCTGCTGCACCATTCGTAAAAGGATCCGAGGCTGTAATCGGATATGAGATAGTAGTATGCCATGCAGGAAACACCCGTCATTCCCAAGATGTTCCCCGCGAATATGAGGACCTCGAAGGATACGATGCCCTTGAAATACATCACTACGGGCACTGAAACCCAGGCGATACCGGCCCACCTGAGGTATATGGCGATCGCTTCTGCCAGAGGAGCGATCGATGCCGATTTCAGGGCTCGCCTGATCTTGGCTTCATCGTACTGTTCGCCTTCCATAAGTCTTATGGCAGGGCACACGTAATAGTACTTGGCCAATGCACCTAAAGGAATGGAAACCAAGCCCTGAAGTACAACATAGAGGACGATCTCCAGAATGTGGGCTCTGATCTGCGGCTCTATCTTGAAGAAAAAGAAAACTACCACGGGAACGAGGACAATGTACGTGATGCTTTCCTGGATCAAAAACGGGCGGAAGAAGAGATCCCTCCTGTACGTGCTCATTCCGTCATCTCCTTTCGATCGTGGACTGGCAATGCGGTCTTAAGGAAGGCAAAGGAAAAGCCATGGATTTTGCCCCTGTGATCTATAAGATAACATGCTCCTGCAAGAGTCCTCCCAGAAATAATTTGCATAGCAGTAATAGTTTCGATATACGGATTTATTTCGAACCGTCAAGCAAAACCGCTATGCTCCGGGGTATAACGTCTGAAAGCCTGTGCGTCAGCAAACGGGTGGCCCAGGTCAGGGCGCCGTGCGGCATGAGCTTGGTCAGCCCGCAATAGAAGATCCTGTTGTGCAAGCCGGGGACAAATCGGCATTTGCCCTGCCTGAATGCTCTGAATCCTTCTCTCGTGACGTCATCCACGCTCATGAAGGACATCTTGACCGGGATGAAATCGAGAGGCACCCCCGCATCCTGGATGAGGTGGGTTCTCGTAAAGGGCGGGTTCAGCGTGGAGACCGTCACCCGGCTCTTTTTGGGGAGCTCGCTTCGTACGGCCTCGGACAGATACTGGGTGAAGGCTTTCGTCCCCGCATAGATGGCCAGCGTGGGCACGGGCTGGAAAGCGGATACTGATGAGACGTTCAGGATGCCGCCGTCATCCCTCTCGATCATGGAAGGAAGAAAGAGCCGGCTCAGCTTTGCATAGGCCAGGCAGTTCAAGAGGACGATCTTTTCGAGCCTCTCGAGGGGCATATCGGAGAAATTGCCGAACCAGCAGATCCCGGCATTGTTCACGAGGGTGTGGATCTCTCCCGTTGTCTCGGTCACTTCGCGGTGGAGCCTCTCGGGCCCGTCAGGATCGGTGAGGTCGGCAAGGAAGGTCCACGTCCTGATCCCATAGGTGCGTTTGAGCTCCTCTGCCCATTTCTCGAGGCGCTCCTGCTCGCCGGGGTGGTCTGCCAGCGCGAGATTCGCCCCGCTTTCAGCGAAGCATTTAGACAGCCCCCGGCCGATCCCCATGGAAGATCCGGTAACGAGCACGTTCTTTCCGGTGAAGTTCAATCCCATATGCCATCCCCCTTTAAGAAAGGCCTTCCTTTACATGCCGGACGAAATCTTCAAACGCCTCAGCCGTCGTGTACTTGAAGGTATATCCGAGTTCTCTCTTGATCTTGTCGTTGCTTGCCAGCCAGGGATACCGCAGCATGTTCAGGCACGGGCTGGGGAACTCGGTGATGAAGGTTGCCCGCAAATGCCACATGAGGTTGTTCATCGGCCACAGGAGCTGAAAGGGGATCTTGAGCGGCCGGTTGCCGAGAAGGTGGAGCATCTCATCGAAGGTCATGGTTCCGTCTGCTGCAAGATTGTATACCCCGGTTTTCTTTTCCTTGAGCAGCAGGTACATGATCTCTACGAGGTCATCCTCATGGATGAACTGGAAGGGTGCCGGATTGGTCGGCAGAATGCAGATCTTCTTGCACAGGTGGCGTGCGAGGGGGTTCGTGAACCCCGGGCCCACGACAAAGCACGGCCTGATGACGGTGAGGCTTATGTCCGGGTTTGCCTTCTCGAAGTCCTTGATCCAGCCTTCGATCTCCCGCTTGTTCTTGGCATAGGTGAAATCGTCGTTTCCCCTCAAAGGACTTTCCTCGGTGAGCAGAGCGGGATTGTCGGGATGGAATCCGTATGCCGTCGTCGAAGAACAGTCGAGAATCTGGGTTACTTTATGCCGTGCAGCACTGCTGAGCACGTTCCTGGTGCCACCCACGTTGATGTCTTCCATGAGAGCCGTGTCATGGATCGGCGGGAGGATGTAGGCGGCATGGATGAGGCAGTCGATACCCCGTCCGCTGAACACGCTTTCGAGACTGTCTCTCACGTCGAACTTCATGAATCTGAACTTTTTCGAGAAGGCAGGGAAAGGCTTGATGTCGATCCCGGTTATGCGTTCGACCTCGGGCTTGTCCTCGAAGAATCTGACGAGCTTCTGCCCGAAATAACCCGAAGATCCCGTGATGAGAATATGTTTCATGGCAACCCTTCTTCCGTTTCAAAAGGTCAGTGTGCCCGAGCTTAAAAACTCATGAAAACATGGGTCCTGAGGAACTTGGGGAGGCATCCCGTTCTCCCTTCAAACCCCTTACCGATGGGCTTTCCCATGGATACCATGCAAGCCCCGGCATCAAGGAATCACCTAAAGGCCGGGGCATCAGTATTCTACTCGACCCAGACGACCTTCGGGCTCTCCCTGTCCACCGGCCTGTCGACCTTGACGGCGGGATACCCTATGCAGAGACACGTGGAGACGTGATCATAGGGATATTCGATCCCGAGCCTCGACCTGAACTTCTTTTTCGTGGAAAGGTCCATGTTCAGGGCATTGGAGGCAAACCCCACATAGCAGGTGCCGAGGCCCAGGGAGTGCGCAGCAAGGGCCATGTTCTGGCCGCAGATCCCCATGCCCAGCTCAGGCTCTGAGATGTGGAAGCGATGGCTCAGGAGGAAGATGACGGCAGGCGCGTTGAAGAAGACGTTGAGGTTTCCGTCGCCGAACTTGGGCGTCATGAGGGCCTGGATCGCACACATCGGCCGCTGGTCTGCAGCATTGGGCTTGGCGAAGGCGAGGAGGTCTTTCACTGCCGTCCGCATGGGGCCCTTTCCCTGGTAGAGCTTGGTGAACAGCCCCAGGAATTTGATCGTCGATTCAGAGAGCTCTTTGAGGAGCTGCTGGTCGGTGCAGACAACGAACTTCCACCCCTGGCAGTTTCCTGCAGACGGGGCGAACCGTCCTGCCTCGAGCACCCGGTTGATGAGCTCTCTGGGCAGCTTGTCCGGCTTGTAGACACGCGTGGATCTCCGGCTGTAGATGACCTTTTCCGTCTCGGTGAGCTCTGAATCGATCTCGGAGAGGGGTTTGGGCTTCTCGAGCCCGAGCGGGTTCGGCAAGCCTGCACCGCGCTCGGCAGGGTAATCGAAGTCGTACACCCACCGGCCCTTGTCCACACGGTAGAAGTGCGGGAAGGCAAGCGCGCCCTGCGGGCAGATGGCCTCGCAGTTGTGGCACGCGATGCAGATCTTCCCGAAGTACTGCTGGCCCGAGAATTTCGGTTCGGAGAGACCGCATCCGAGGCATCTCTTTCCCTCGATGAGCGTTTCCGCCTGGCCGAGAGGCAGGATGACCTCTGCATCCATGCTCGCGAGCCTCTGCTCGATTCCGAGCTCCTTCGCCTCGCTGCGCGCCATCTTCTTGAGGTCGTTCATGGGGATGTCCTTGTAGGAGATCTCCTTGAACTCCGGTGTCTCCGGCTTTTTGCCCTGGATGAAGGCATCAATGGCCAGGGCGGCCCTTCTGCCTGCTCCTATGGCCTCGGTGACCATCCCCGGTCCGGTCGCGGCATCGCCGCCTGCGAATATTCCTTTCAGGCCGGTCTGCCCGAAGGTATCGACGGAGATCCAGGAGGTCTTGCCCATGAGCGATTCAAAGCCCGCAGCGTTGATGTCCTGGCCGACAGCGGCTATGAGAGTGTCGAAAGGCAGGCTGAACTCGCTTCCCTTGATGGGTACGGGTGCAGGCCTGCCCGATTTATCGGGTTTTCCGAGTTCCATTCTCTGGCAGGTAGCAGAGCCTTTTCCATTCCACTCGATCTTGACGGGGGAGCAGAGGTATTCGATCGCTATGCCTTCCTGCTGGGCTGCCTCCACTTCCTGTGCATAGGCCGGCATCTCGGTTATCGTCCTGCGGTAGAGGATGCTCACCTCCGATCCCATGCGCCTGGCGGCCCTGGCCGCATCGACCGCGGTGTTCCCGCCGCCTATGACGAGGACCTTTTTCCCGATCTTGACAGGCGTGCCCTCCTTGAGGGATTTCAGGAAGTTAAGCCCGGTGAGGACGTTCGGACTGTCCTCTCCCTTGACGCCGAGCGCCGTGCTGCCCTGGGCGCCGATGGCGAGGTATACGGCCTTGAACTGGTTTCTGAGATCGTCGAGGGAGATGTCCCTGCCTACGGCAGTGTTGTACTTCATGGTGATTCCCAGATCGATGATCCTGCCGAGCTCGGCATTCACGACAGCCTCGGGAAGGCGGTACTTCGGGATCGCATACATGAGCATGCCGCCGGGCCTGTTCGACGCCTCGAAAACCGTTACCTCGTACCCCGCCTTTGCAAGCTGGTATGCACAGGACATTCCGGAAGGGCCGGACCCGACAACGGCTACCTTGGCCTTCGCCTTCCTGTCCGGTTTCTCGAAGGCGAGATTGTTCTCGATTCCGTAGTCGCCGATGGCGCGCTCGATGCTGTGCACGTTCACCCCGGAATCGAGGTACGACCTGTTGCATGCCGTCTCACACGGATGCGGGCACACCCTGCCCGTGATCGCGGGCATGGGGTTCGCCTGGGTGATGAGGTTCCAGGCATCCCCGAGAGAGCCGCCTTCGCTTATGATCTTCAGGTAGCCTCTGACATCTATGCCCGAAGGGCAGTTGAACTGGCAGGCCGGATGCTGCTTTTCGGAGGCGGCATCCCTCTTGACCATTTCGATGGTCTGGCACGGGCACTGCTTTATGCACACCCCGCACCCGATGCACTTGTCCTTGTCTACGATGATGGAAAACGGCCGTGTCGAAACCGGCGGGTCGCTCAGATACGTGAATTTGCTTCTTCCAGAAGAATCAGCCATACGATACCCCCTTTCCCCTAAATGCATCAGACAGATCAGTCTGTCTTTTTTCATGAACCATCAATCAAATATACTCCCGTTTTGCCCTCCTTCTGGCAAAAGCACCCGCTTCCGTTCTCTGAGGATGCTCCTCCGTACGAAGGAGGGGCTGCACCGGGCCGGTATGGATACTTAAGGGCAGGTGTCAAGAGCCCGGTGCAGCCAGTATTAAGAGTCCATGCCTCTCCTTTCCTCACACCTTCTCGAAGATATGGATGGTCATGGATGCCTCTTCCACACCGAGGTTTCCGCCGCCGTTTTCCGTGAGCCCGATTCTCGCTCCTTCGACTTGCCGCTTTCCCGCCTCTCCCCTGAGCTGGGTTACGACCTCGACGATCTGGGCGAGTCCGGAAGCCCCGATCGGGTGCCCCCTGCACTCGAGACCGCCGCTCGTATTCACCGGGATGCGGCCGCCCAGCGTCGTGGCACCGGACTCTGCAAGAGGCCCGCCTTCGCCGGGGGCGCAGAAGCCCATAGCCTCGTACTGGTGGAGCTCCCCATAGGCGGTGGCATCATGGAGCTCGGCAAGGCTCAGGTCATTGGGACCCACGCCTGCTATTTCATATGCCTGCTTCGAGAGGCGCTCGCCGATGTCCTCGCCGTCGAGATCACGGCCCGAGCCCGAGCCGAGCACAGAGGCGAGAATCTTCACCGGCCTGGCGCCGTTGAGCTTTTTGAGGTATTTCTCGGAGCACAGGATCGCTGCCGCCGCACCGTCTCCGACGGGTGCGCACATGGGAACCGTGAGCGGATAGGTCACCGGCTTTGCGTTCATGACCTCATCGACGGTCATGGGCTCCTGGAACTGGGCGTTGGGGTTCAAAGATCCGTGGAAATGGTTCTTCGAGCAGATGACGGCGAGCTGCCTCTTCGTAGAGCCGTATTTGTTCATGTGCCACCTGGCGCCCATGGCGTAGGCGTCCATGAAGATGCTCCTTCCGGCGCCCGGAGGGGTCTCCCCTTCGGGAACCTTGAAGTTGATCTGTCTCGAGACTTCCTGGAACATCTCGATGTGCCTGGCGAAATTCTCCACATCCATGCAGGTGGCATAAGCGCTCAAGGAGAGCGCCTTGTTCTCGTGGGTGATCTTTTCCGAACCCAGTGCCAGAACCACGTCATACATGCCCGCCTTGATGGCAGTGTATCCGAGATGGAGGGCTGTCGATGCGCCCGCGCAGGCATTCTCGCAGTTCACGATGGGAATTCCCCGCATGGGGATATCCCAGAGCATGACCTCTCCCCGTATCGAGTGCTGGTTCGAGAACATGCCCCAGAACGTATTCGACACGTAGGCAGCCTGAATGTCGTTCTTCCCGAGCCCGGCGTCTTTGAGAACCAGATCGACGGCCTCCTTGGCCATACCCCTGACCGATCCGTCAAGGTACTTGCCGAATCTGTTCATCCCCACGCCGATGACATACACGTTATCCATGAGATCCTCCTCTTAAATCATTGGTGTCTTCTTCAGTAGGGCCGCTCCCCGAACAGGATGTCGTGCCCGATAGCCAGAGTGAGGGCATCGTTGGAGCCGTCCTCGATGCGGGTGGAGGTGATGTCCCGGTAGAGCTTCTCGATCACGTACTCTTTCGTGAGCCCGTTGCCGCCGAAGATCTGCACGGCCTCCTGCGCGACCTCGAGCGCCATGTTCGTGTTGTAGACCTTCGAGGCCATGGAGTATGCCGTCACCGGCGGGAAGCTGTAGAGGTTGAACTTCATGACGTTGCGGGAGAGCTGTCTGCCCGCCTCGATCTTGATGAACATCTCCGCGAGCTTTCTCTGGACGTCCTGGTGCTCGCACAGGGGCTTGCCTCCCTGGATCCGCTCTTTTGAATAGCGGAGCGTCTCTTCGAACGCGGCCCGGGCACCGCCCAGGCCGAAGATCGCCATGTGAGCGTTCGCGGCGCCCAGGACGAGGTCGGTCATATTCTCATATGCCTCCTCGTCGCAGACGATCCGGTCTTTGGAGACGCGCACGTCGTCGAAGTAGATCTCGCCCTGAGGAAGGTCCCTCTGGCCGATCTTCTCGAGTGCCTTGCCCCTCGTGACACCCTTGGCGTTCAGGTCGGCAATGGCGATGCCGCCACCGGACATGCCCTTCGATTTGTCGGCCCCGAAGAAGAGCAGCGACAGGGTGGCTATGGTGCCGTTCGAGACCCATGCGGCCTTCTGTCCGTTCAAGATCCAGTCGTCCCCGTCTTTTCTTCCCACGAGCTGATGGCTTATCTTGGGATTGTGGAAGTGGGGCTGGAACGGGGTCAGGATATCGGAGCCGTGCTCGGGCTCGGTGATGGCCCAGCAGCCGATCATCGAGCAGTCCTTGTCAGCGACATAGGGCTTGATGAGAAGGTCTTCGAGCTCGGGATAATCGGGGAGGATCATGGCGGCAAAGAAGGTGGGGAACACATCGACGCCCAGGGAAACGGTGAGCCCGATGCTGCCGACGGCCATCTCCTCGAAGAAGATGTGGAGACCCAAAGGGTCGAGTCCGATGCCTCCGTATTCTTCGGGAATAAAGATGGTGTGGTATCCGAGATCGTGCATCTTCTTCATGACGTCCCAGTAGGGAGAGCCTTCCCTGATGACGTCCTCGGCCGACATCTTGTCGAGCTCGATGGAGACGGGCCTGACCACCTCGGTTGCAAACTTTCTCACGGATTTCTTGAGTTCATCGTGATCGTCGGTATACTGGCAAAGATCCCCCTGCTGGATCTCTAAATAATCGTATGCCACTAGAGTTCTCCTTTCATTTAAATTTTTATTCTTAAAGCAATCAATCTATCATCACGCTCAATCCGTCCGCACGCTCGTCAGCGGCCGGCCGAAAAGTTGTAGACGTTCTGTGCGTCTTTCCTGAACTCGTCCCTCAGGATCCGGTCGAGGTTCTTTTCCGAGGCGCTCTTGGGGATCTCGCTCACGATCTGGAGATAGGAAGGTATCGAGTTGTTATCGAGGCTCTCCTTGAGTCTCTTGAAAATGCCGGCAGGATCGACGGCTTTTCCCGCTGCAGGCACGACAGCGGCCACAATGTCGCTCTCTCCGGGTGCTCCGGTCTCAGCCGGGATCCCGTAGACGCAGACATCGGTGACCTCGTCGAGGTCGGCCAGGACTTTCTCGATGTATTCGGGCTGGATGAAGTCGCCGTGCCGGCGCAGGCCCCCGCCTTTCCTGAAATCGAAGAAGAACCAGCCGTTTTCGTCACGGTGGCACATGTCGCCCGACCTGAGGATGCCGCCCCTCGTCTTTGCCTCCGAAGCCTCTTTCTTGCCGACGTATTCGACCTCGGCCTTCCCTTCCTTGGGGATGAAGATGAGCTCGCCGATCTCTCCGGGATCGCACTCGGTATCATCATCACGCACGACCTTCATCTCCATGACGCCCTCGAGCGTCTTGCCGAACGATCCGATGGGGCCTGAACCCGGAGGATTGTGGGCGAATCCGCCCTCCACGGCTGCATACCATTCATGGATCTTGACATCGAACCGCTGCTCGAAATCTTCCCAGATGGCCCGCGGCGTTCCTGCGCTGATGACCTTTTTCACCGGGTTGTCTGCATCGTTTGCCTGCCTCGGCTCGCTGTAGATGCCCATCATCATGCCGCCCAAAAGGGAGAAGGTGGTGCAGCCGTTGCTCCGGCAGATGTCCCAGAGCCTGCTCTTGGTGAACTTCCGGCTGATGACCGAGGGAATGCTCAGCATGAGCGAAGGCACCAGGGTGACGGCCTGGGCATTGCCGTGGGTGAGAGACAATCCGGTATAGAGCTTGTCCGCCTCCGTATAACCCCAGACAAACTGTGCGAGGAGCTTGAACATGGGCATCCGGTTTCCCTTGACCACCACACCCTTGGGGTCGCCCGTGGTGCCGGAGGTGTAGATGATCTCGAAGGGCGCCTTGATATCGTTGTTCCTTCCGTCGGGCGGAGGGACGGAAGGCCCCTCGAGGATTTCATTCAGGCTCGGATATTTGGAGCTCATGTCCGAATCGAAGCCGGGCTTGTAGACCACCCCGAAAACCTTCACCCCGGGAAGCTCGGAGAGCGACCTCTCCACCTCCGGCCTGAACTCGTCGGTGAAGATAACACCTTTCGAGGAAGAGTCCTTGATCTGGTAGCTCAGCTTGCTCCCCTTTGACCGCGGATCGATTGGGACGACGATTGCCCCCAGGATCGAGGCTGCCCCCAGGCAGTAGAGGAATTCCGGATGGTTCCTCATGACGAGACTGAAGGAGTCGCCCTTGCCGATACCCTGACTTTTGAGCCATTTGGCCACCTTCGAGATGTTCTCGAAAAGGTTCGCATAGCTCAGCGGCTCGTTCGGATATTCCCCATTCTCGAAGGTTATTACCTTGAAATCAGGAATCTTTTCACACTTCACCATCAATTCGTCAAAGAACAGGCCTTCCGTGATGCTTTCTGCCATAGAACTCCCCCTCTCGTAGGATTTGCAGACGCCGGATAAGTACAGGTGCTTATAACTACAGCCCGTATTTCGACATGAAACCGGGATACATCTCGAAGGCGGGCTTCACCAGAGGGAGAAGCTTCATGACCTTGGAGATGTTGCCCTTCGAGACGATCTTTCTCTTTGCGAGCGCCACCGGCAGGCTGATCTCTTTTTTCCAGTAGGCATGGCAGGTATCGCCGGAGAGCTTCATGGTGACATCGGGCTTGAGGCTCTGCTCGCCGAACTCGATTCCGTCCGGGCCGGCCCAGATGATCGCCGGGGGATCAGAGATCTCGAACTTGATCTGGATGCCCGTACTCTTCAGACCTCCGCTGAAATCATCCCGTTCGTACAGGTACTTCCAGAAACTCCCCAGTGTTTCATACAGATGTTCCGTACTCTTGAAAACTGGCATAAAACCTCCTCCTTATCGCGAAGAAAAAATCATTCCCTTGTTTGATTTCTCCCTGTCCGAGCAAAATGACAAATAAGACCAACTTATTGTCTTACAGCAATGAGCATGCCAGAATGGCTATGAATCAAATATCTCTTAAATTAACAATCAGTTATGAGCAAACAGCCTCTGAGGCCACTCTCGAGGAGCGGACCGGAGGCCGCTCCCTTTTTGCAGGCGTGCAAAAACAACCTCTCAATTCAGCGGGAAGTCAGCAGATCGACAGCTTTTGCATTTCTTCCAACGATTTGCATTTCTGCCTAACTAATTGTGGAGTCTATTCTTTTTGCGGTAGAGCGTTGAGAGGTCGAGCCCGGATATCCGGGCCGCCTTTTTCATATCGCTTCCCGCGTGCTTCATGAGCTTCTCGATGTACCCCTTCTCGAAGGAAATCCTCGCCTGCTCGTAATCGAGGATCTTTTCACCGGAAAGGTCGCCATCCCCTGCTGACAGCCTGTATTCGGGAGGGAAGTCCTTCACGTCGATGACCTTTGACCGGGTCATCACGATGAGCCTCTCGACGAGGTTCTGCATCTCCCGAACATTACCTTCCCAGTGCAGCTTCTGGAGAAAAGAGACGGCTGCCGGGGTGAATTCCTTGGGCGCTATCGAGTTTCTCTCGCAGATCTCGTTCATGAAGCAATCCAGAAGGAGCGGGATGTCCTCCGCCCGTTCCCTCAAGGGAGGGAGATCGATCTTGATGACATTGATCCTGTAGAAAAGATCCTTCCTGAAATCGCCCTTTTTCACTGCGGACGCGAGATCCCTGTTCGTCGAGGAGATGAGCCGGAAGTCGACCTTGATCACCTTCGTCCCTCCGACCCGCATGATCTCTCCCTCCTGGAGGACCCTGAGAAGCCGGACCTGAAAAGACCGGTTCGTCTCGGTGATCTCATCGAGGAAGATCGTGCCGCCGTTTGCAGCCTCGAAGTATCCCGGGGTCGTCTTGTCGGCGCCGGTAAAGGCCCCCTTCTCATACCCGAAGAGGGTAGGCTCGAGGAGAGATTCGCTGAGCGCCCCGCAGTTCACGGCAAAGAAGGGCTCATCCCTTCGGTTGCTGTTCATGTGGATGTAGCGTGCGATGATCTCCTTGCCCGTTCCCGATTCCCCCTGGATGAGGACCGGGCTGTCCAGCATGGAGGCGCGGGCGGCGAGGTCCACGACGTTTGCCATAGACCTGCACGAATAGACCATCCTGATCTTGCCGGTGCGCTCCGCCACCTGGTTTTTCAGCCGCTCGTTCTCCTTGATGAGCCTCTTGCGGTCCAGGGCGTTCCTGATGTCGAGCTTGATCTTGTCGATGCTCCCGAACGGCTTCGTGAAGAAGTCATTCGCGCCGAGCCTCATGGCGTCGATCACGGAATCCATGTCCCCATAGGCGGACACCATGATGACCATGGTGTCGGTGTCCGAAGAGCGGATGTTTTTGAGCACCTCCATCCCGTTCACCTCGGGCATCATGATATCCATGATGATGAGGTCGATGCACTCGTTCTTCCACGACTGGAGGGCCTCCCTGCCGTTCTTTGCAAAGACGAGCGTGTAGTTTTCGTCCATGAGGATGTTCTGAAAAAAGGTGCGGGTGTAGTCTTCGTCGTCTACGATGAGTATCTCCGGTTTGACCTCTTTCATGTGCTTTCCTTTTAGCCCGTTATGGCAGGGAGAATGATCGTGAATGCCGTTCCCTTCCCGACCTCGCTCTCGACCTCGATTCTTCCCTTGTGATCCTGGATGATCCAATAGACGAGACTCAGGCCTATCCCTGTTCCTGAATCTTCGCTCTTCGTTGTGAAAAACGGCTCGAATATCCTCGGCAGGTCATTCTTGGGGATGCCGCGGCCGTTGTCTTTTATCGATATTTCCACCTGGTTGCCCATTCCGTAAACGCCCGAGCACGAGACCTCGACCTTTCCCACGCCGTCTGTCGCCTGGGCCCCGTTATAGAGGACGTTCATGAATGCCTGCTGGAGGAGGACCGGATCGCCCCGGACAAAGGGTACGGGGTGGAAGTTCCTTGCAAGCTCGACCTTCTGGAAGAGAGAATGTCTGGTCACGAACTCGATGCTTGCATTGAGGACGTCCTGAACATTCACCGTCACCCAGGCGTTTTTCTCGGGCTTCCTCGAAAAGCTCAGCAACCGTGATATGGTCTCGTGGCAGGTGACCCCCGCCTCCCGGATCATCTTCAGCAGGGCGTAGTTCTTGTCCGACTGGTCCATTCTGCGCAGGAGCACGTCGCTGATATTCATGACCCCCACGAGGGGGTTGTTGAGCTGGTGGGCAAGGGCGCTCACGAGCTCGCCGATGAAGTTCATCTTCTGTGACTGGATGAGGTTCTTCCTGAGCTTTTCCCTCTCTTCGATGTCCACCCCGAGGAGCAGGGTGGCGATATTCTTTCCCGATTCGCTGTCCTTGATCTTCGTGGCATAGATCTCGACCTGGAAGGCAGTCTTGTCGAACCGGTAGATGTTCATGGTATCGAACCAGAGCGTGTTCGCCTCCATGGCCTGATAGAGCTTGGGGAGCTCTTCGGGCGGGAAAAAACGGTCAACCGGTGTGTTGAATACCTGGTGCGGAGAGAATCCGAGGATGCGCTCGGCCGTCTTGTTGAAGCTGACGATCCTCCTCCTGCTGTCCGTCGTAATGACCATATTGGGCGATGCGTCGAGGACCTGGGCGAGAAAGATCTTCGACTGCCTGAGCTTCTGTCCTGCTTTTTCGGCCCTGCGCTTCTCGCGGTAGAGCTCGTCTTCGATCTCGATGAAGAGAACGGTCCAGCCCGTCTCCTCGAGCCTGTACCCGAAGAACTTGATGATCATGTCCTTCCGGTAGAACTGGGGATAGTAGTGGTCGATGAACACGGAAACCTGCTTCTGCCCGCCCTCGAAAAGCGCTTTGTACATGTCCTCGACCTTGGGATGCTCGTAGGCCTTCGGATACACATCCCGCATGTGCCGGTTCAGGAGATCTTCCCTTTTCATGCGGGAATTCTCTTCCTGCTTCTTGTTTATATAGACGATGTTGCCTGCTTCGTTGATGAGCATTATCCCGATGGGCGCCTCTTCGATTACCGTCATGAGGTTCTTGTTCTGTTCGCGCAGAAACTTCAGCTCGGGGGGTTCCACCCTGGCGTCTTTGCCCTCCTCTTTGGGGACGAAACGGAAGCATACGAGATCGCCCGCCTCCATGACGTGGACATCCGCAAGACCTTCCCGGACGGGTATGCAATTTAAAACAAAGTCAGAGCCGAACCTCCCTTCAGAGATACGCCCGGCAAGATCGGGAAAATGCTTCGAGAGGGCATCATCTTTTGCGATTTCCCCCTGCAGGGAAAGCAGGGACGCTCCCCGATTGGAAGAAACCACCTTCAGGTCTTTTCCGGTAATGACCAAGCCCTCGTTCATGGGTAATCCATTATATAAAAAGATCTTTACAATATACCACGTGACAAGACTTTATTCCAGAACCTTTGTCGTCCATGAATCCTGCTTCACAAAGCGGAGCGGCAGAGAAGAATCCCCTGCCCCGACTCATGAATCTTCATAAATTATTGACAGGTACACCCTCTCCATGCCATAGTTCCGGCTACTACCCTTGGGGGAGTTTGAAATGGCGTTTTCCGGGTTAAAGAGTAATCTGAAGCTCGTTTTCATAGGGATCGGGGTCTTCTGCCTCGTCATCTTCCTCTTTCAGAATTTCGAGATGACCTCCTTCCAGTTTCTCTTCTTCCATATTCTCGTAGCCCCCAAGCTGGTCGTGATCGGCGTGACCTTCCTCCTGGGCTTTGTCCTCGGCTACATCTATGCAAAGAAAAAAATCTGGGCCGAAGCCCGGAGAAACGAACCCCTCGTGTAGTTCCTATCCCCTCGGGCTGGAAAATTTTCATAGCAATCAACTGTTGAAAGCAGAGTCATTTTCTTGTCCGTCAAGGTTCTTTATCCCACTCAAGAGCGTGCCCAAGGGAGACAGGGGTGCCCCTGGATGAACCATCGATCGCTTTTTTGCCAATGCAGACCGTACGGAGTCGGAGGCCTCATTGGCCCATGAATGAGCGGAGCGAATCACGGGGGCGGCCGGAGATGCAGTCTGTGGATGCATCAAAAAGCGGTCCCCGGTGAAGGAAAGGTTGCCTCTGGCTCCCTCTTCTCCTGACGATATCTTTATTATTCAGAGAAGGGAGCTGGAAGCACACTATCCCATGGATCCCCGTTTTCACGAGGCGTCATAGAGAGGAATGCGCTCTCTGTCCTTGCTCATCGTAAACTATTCCTCAAGTTAACGCCTATGCGCCTTCGCAGGAATGACAAAGGAGAGGACGGGAACGACAGAATAGTTACTGCGAATCCGGTTTTCTCACTTATGCGCAGCTACTCCATCCTGTCGACGATGGCCTGGGCGAACTCGGAGCACTTGAGGAGGGTTGCGCCTTCCATCTGCCGCTCGAGGTCGTAGGTCACCTGCTTGTCCGAGATCGCGCGGGCGATGCCGGTGCGGATGAGTGAAGACGCCTCTTTCCAGCCGAGGTAGTCGAGCATCATGGCGCCGGAGAGGATGAGGGAGCCGGGATTGATCTTGTCCTGGCCCGCATACTTGGGTGCGGTGCCGTGAGTCGCCTCGAACACGGCGAAGGGGATCCCGATGTTGGCGCCCGGCGCCATACCCAGCCCGCCCACCTGGGCGGCCAGCGCATCGGAGATGAAGTCGCCGATGAGGTTCGGCACGGCGAGCACGCTGTACTCTGAAGGCCTCAGGAGCACCTGCTGGAACATCGAATCGGCGATGCGGTCGTTCACGAGGATCTTTCCTTCGGGGAGCCTGCCGCCGTAGACCTTTGCGAGGTCGCCTTCGGTGACCGCGATATCCCCGAACTCGTCTTTGACGAGCTGGTAGCCCCAGTCCCTGAAGGCGCCTTCAGTGTACTTCATGATGTTTCCCTTGTGCACGAGGGTGACGACCTTCTTGTTGTTTTCGATTGCGTACTCGAAGGCCATCCTGACGAGGCGCTTCGTGCCGGTGACGGATATGGGCTTGATGCCGATGCCCGAGTCTTCCCGGATATTGGTCTTCATATTCTCATTGAGGAACCCGATGACCTTGTGCACCTCGTTGCTGCCCTCGGGCCACTCGATGCCTGCGTAGACGTCCTCGGTGTTCTCCCTGAACACGGTGATATCGACGAGCTCGGGCCTCTTCACGGGCGCAGGCGTCCCGGTGTAGTATTTCACCGGCCGCACGCACGCGAAGAGATCGAGGATCTGTCGCAGGGTGACATTGAGCGACCTGATCCCTCCGCCTACGGGCGTAGTGAGCGGCCCCTTGATCCCGACGATGTATTCCCGGAACGCTTCGAGGGTCTCTTCCGGAAGCCAGCTCCCGGTGAGGTCGAAGGCCTTCTGGCCCGCGAGCACCTCTTTCCAGGCAATGCGCTTCCTGCCGCCATACGCCTTCTCGACGGCGGAATCGAAGACGTGCTGCGAGGCCCTCCAGATGTCGGGGCCCACGCCGTCGCCTTCTATGTAGGGTATGACCGGATCATCCGGAACGATGAGCTTCCCGCCTGTAAACGTGATCTTCGTGCCTTTTTCCATGAACAGACTCCTCTCGGCTGTCATTGCGCCCTGGAGCGGGTGATCCGGTGGAGCTCCTCCCACATCAGGTGCTGATACTTCTGGAGATCCTTGGTGCTTATCTGCATGCCGCGCGATTCATACACGCTCTGGATGGCCTTGACCACATCCTCGAAGCGGATGTCGAGCCCCAGGACCCCGATCATCTCGTCGTTCTTGTCCACGATGGGCGAGGATACGGTAATGATCAGCGCGCGCGTGATGCGCGAGGTGCACACCGAGCTCACGTAGAGCTTTCCCTCTTCGATGGTCTTAATGAACCACTCCCTGTCGGAGCAGTCTTCGTGCTCCTTCATCATATGCTTGAACTGGCCCTTGTACTCGGGCTGAGTGATGTTGTGGGTGATCTTGATGCCGTTCATGTCCGTAACATAGGCGAACTGGATGAAAGGGAATTCCTTGATGAACTCCGTGATCACCGGCTCCTGCCGCTTGGGGTTCATGCTCCGGATGTCCTCGTTGTCGAGGAGTTCGGCGATGAGCTGGCCGGCATACTCCCGGGCCTCGTACTTGATGAGGTCGAAGCCGGAGAGGAAGAGCTGGGGGATGAAGCGCTTGGCGAGCTTCTCGAGCTCTTCGTCGGACATCGAGGTGATCCTTCCGTCCTCGTACTCCTTCACGATGTGCTGGTAGATGCGGGAGATCCCTGGATGTCGCTTGTCGATGTCGTCAGGAGAAGCGAGCTTGTAGTGCCGGTTGACCCAGTGGGCGACGCCGGCCTTGCCCGACTTGTCGGTGATGGCGATCTCGATGGGCCGGTTCAGGATCCTGCCCGTATCGAAGATGTTGTAGATCTCCTCGTTTTTGATGAGGCCGTCGGCATGGATGCCCGCCCTCGTGACGTTGAAGTTCTCTCCCACGAACGGGAAGTTGGGAGGGATCGAGTAGTTGAGCTCCGCATTCACGTACTCGGCCAGCTCGGTTATGGCTTTCGTGTCGATCGTGTCGTCGTGTCCCCGCAGCGAGAGGTACTCGATGACCATGGCCTCGACAGGGGTGTTGCCGGTGCGCTCGCCGAATCCGAAGATGGCGCCGTTCACGGCCGAGCACCCGTAGAGCCATGCCGTTGTGGCGTTGGTGAGCCCTTTGTGGAAATCGTTGTGGCCGTGCCATTCGAGGAGGTGCGAGGGGACCCCGGCGTCGTCGATCATGGCCCGCACGAGCTTATCGACCGCCCGGGGCAGCGACGCCCCGGGGAACGAGACCGCGTATCCGAGCGTGTCGCACAGCCTGATCTTCACATCGATCTTGCTCTCTTCCCGGAGCTTCATGAGCTCTCTGACAAAGGGAACCGTAAAGCCGTAGACATCCGACCGGGTGACGTCCTCGAGGTGGCACCTCGGAACGATGCCCAGGGAGAGCGCCTCCTTGACCACGCCCAGGAATTCATCCATGACCTTTTTCCGGGTGGAGCCGAGCTTGAGGAAGATATGGTAGTCCGATATCGAGGTGAGCATGCCCGTCTCGGTGATACCCATCTCTTTGACGAGCTTGAGGTCTTTTTTGCTGGCCCGGATCCACGAGGTCACCTTCGGGAACTCGTACCCCTTTGCAAGGCATTCCTCGACCGCCTGTCTGTCCTTGCGGGAGTAGAGGAAGAACTCGGTGGCCCTGATGAGCCCTTTTTCCCCTCCGATAACATGGAGGAAATCGAAGATGCGGCAGATCTGCTCGACAGAAAAGGGGGTCATGGACTGCTGGCCGTCGCGGAAGGTGGTGTCGGTGATGAAGATTTCTTCGGGAGGCTGGATGGGGAGGATGCGCATGTCAAAGTCTATCTTGGGAACCTCGCTGTAGGGGAAGATCGCACGGTAGTAGTTGCCCTCTTTGACATCGTGGATCCCTGCCGCGAAATTCTTGCCCGGTGTATAATAAAAAAGCTTCTTGCTGTCATCCCATCGTGCCATTGCTACTTCCTCCTCGGTGTATACGCGTCCTTGGGAATCTTCTCGGGGTCCGGGGCCCCGGCTTCCCTTCTCGCCTCGATGATCTCTTCGGTGCTCATGTCGCGCGGAACCTTGAGGTTCTGCCCCACATAGACCGCCTTGGGGTCTTTGATCTGGTCGCGGTTTGCCTTGTAGATGAGCGGCCACATGAACGAATCGTTGTATATGTCGTGGCGGGCGGCAATGCTGGGGAGGGTCTCGTTCTTCTTCACCACGTGGATGGTGGGGTAGACCTCGAGCACGTCCGTCTGCACCTGCTTCTTGATCTCGTCCCGCTTCTGGGCCACATCATGGCTCAGGTCCTCGATCCGTTTCTGCTTGGCAAGGACCGTCGATGCCTGGGCCTTCTGAAATCCCTCGTCGAGCTGCTTCTCGAGGACCGAGAGCACCTGCAGGTCGCCATCCATATAGGCGTTCTGCATCTTCAGATACGTGAGAAGAACCTCGAACGCCTCCTTGGGTGCATACTCGAAGGCAGAGACGTCCACGATATTCTTCATTTCAGAGATGGCCCGGTGCATGATCTCTCTGCTTTCCCTGTCCACCTGCCTGAAATGCCTGCTGGCCTGCATGAAGGCCTGCCGGGCCGCCTCCTTGTCCCCCTGGTCCTGTGCTTCGATCCCTTTCTCCATATATTCCATTCCGAGCTTGAGCGAGTCACGCTCGGAAACCACCTCTTTTGAACCATTGGTAATATCAGGTGCCGGTTTTCCCGCACATCCAAGGAGAATTCCTGCCAAGAAAATGAAGAATCCTATCCTCCTCATCTGTCCTCCTTCCGGTATTCGAGACCGAGTTCTGCAAGCTGGTCTGCGCTGACATTCGAGGGCGCCTCGGTCATGACGCAGTATGCCTTCTGCGTCTTGGGAAAGGCGATGACGTCCCGGATGCTCGTAGCCCCTGTGAGGATCATAATAAGCCGATCGAGGCCGAAGGCGATTCCTCCGTGGGGAGGAGCGCCGTACTGGAGGGCATCGAGCAGGAAACCGAATTTCACCCCTGCCTCCTCATCGCTTATCCCGATCGTTTTGAATATCATGTCCTGGACATCACGGGTATGGATACGGATGCTTCCGCCGCCCACCTCGGACCCGTTGATGACCATGTCGTACGCCTGGGATTTCACCTTGAGCGGCTCGGTCCCGATCAGGGGGATGTCCGATGCCTTCGGGGCAGTGAACGGGTGGTGAACGGAGACGAGCCGCTTGTCTTCCCTGCTCCACTCGAACAGGGGAAAGTCTGTGATCCACAAGCCCGAAAATGCACGAGGATCGATGAGACCCTGGGCCTGGGCCACGTGCAGCCTCAGCGCGCCCAGGCTCGCATTGGCAATGTCTTTGGGCGCGGCAATGAATACCGCCACATCTCCCGGCTGCATCTCAAGCCTTCTGCCGATCTCGGCAAACTGCTCTTGGCTGAAGAATTTCGACAGGGTCGACTTCCATCCATCCTCTTCGAGCCTGGCCCACAGCACTCCCTTTGCGCCGAAGTCCGACACCACGCCGCCGAACGAGTCGAGGTCCTTTCTGCTCAGGCTGGAGGGCGCCTTGATATTGAAGCCCTTCACCACGCCGCCCTCGGCGACGGTAGAGGTGAAGACCCTGAAGGTGCTCTGTGCCGCGATATCGGTTATGTCCTTGAGCAGCATCCCGAAGCGCGTGTCGGGTCTGTCGTTCCCGTACTCATCCATGGCCTGCTCGTAGCTCATCCGAGGAAAGGGCCTCGGCAGGTCGACCCCGATGGTGTCCTTGAAGAGGGTGGCGATCATGCCCTCGGTGACATCGAGGATGTCGTCCATCTCGATGAAGGACATCTCGATATCGATCTGGGTGAACTCGGGCTGGCGGTCCGCCCGCAAATCCTCGTCGCGGAAGCACTTGACGACCTGATAGTAGCGGTCGAATCCCGCGACCATGAGGAGCTGCTTGAAGAGCTGGGGAGACTGAGGGAGCGCATAGCACCTGCCGGGAAACACCCTGCTGGGGACGAGGTAGTCTCTCGCGCCCTCCGGCGTGCTCTTCGTGAGGAACGGGGTCTCCACATCGATGAAGCCGCGGCCGTCGAGATATCTTCTGATGCTCATCGTGGCCTTGTGCCGAAGCAAGATGTTTCCCTGGAGCGAAGGCCGGCGAAGGTCGAGGAACCGGTATTTGAGCCTCAGCGTGTCGCTCACGTCGACCCCGTCCTCCACGACGAAGGGAGGGGTCTTTGCCTCGTTGAGGATCACGACCTTCTCGACGTGCACCTCCACATCTCCGGTGGGCATGTTAGGGTTGCGCATCTCGGGCGGCCGCATCTCGACCCTGCCCTCGACTCCGATAACGTACTCGGGCTTTAGCGTGTGGGCGACGGCATGTGCCTCGGGATCGGTTTCCGGGTTGATGACGGCCTGGACGATGCCGGTGCGGTCCCTGATATCGATGAAGATGAGTCCTCCGAGGTCTCTCCTCCTCTGCACCCAGCCCACGAGCCTGGCCGTGCTCCCTATCGGCGCATTCTGAACCTCGCCGCAGTAACTCGTTCTCTTCATCCCGTGCATCGTGCTCATCACGCGTTTTCTCCTCGATCTTTCAGCAATGCTGCTATCTTTTCCCGGGCATCCGCCCTCGCGATCTTCACCTGAGAGGAATCTTCAAGGTTCTTGATGGTGACCATCGAATCCTTAAGCTCGTCTTCGCCGATGATGGCACACAGCGGATAGCCCGATTTCCCGGCCCTCCGCATCTGCGCCTTGAAGCTCTTCTCCGGGACCGACTCGGCAGCGATGCCGGCGGAGCGGAGCTCGGTGAGCAGCCCTATGGCGTAGCGCCTCACCTCTTCGTCTCCCTGGGCGACGATGAAGCACCCGTATGCGGGCATGATGCTTTCGCCGAGCAGCATGATGATCCGCTCCATACCGAAGGCAAAGCCTATTCCCGGGGTCTCGGGGCCTCCCAGCGTCTTCACGAGGCTGTCGTACCTTCCGCCTCCTGCCACGGCATTCTGCGAGCCCAGACCCTCGGCCGTAATCTCGAAGGTGGTTCTCGTGTAATAGTCGAGTCCCCTCACGAGGTTCGGGTTCTTCCGGAAAGGAACGCCGAAGGCATCCAGAGATGCGAGGACCTGCTGATAGTGATCGCGGCAATCGCTGCAGAGGAAGTCCTCGATGACGGGCGCGCCGATGACCGCTTCCTTGCAGGAGGCAGCCTTGCAGTCGAGGACTCTGAGCGGGTTCGTGCGCATCCGGCGGGAGCAGTCGGGGCACAGGCGGTCGGCCTGCTTCATGAGGAACTCCTGGAGCGCCTTCTTGAATTGCGCCCTGCAGTCTTCGCATCCGAGAGAGTTCACCTCCATCGTGACATTCTTCAGCCCAAGCGATGTCGCCAGCACATAGGCGAGCTGAAGCGTCTCGGCATCCGAGAAGGGCCCTTCTTCGCCCAGCCGCTCGGCATTGATCTGGTGAAACTGGCGGTATCTTCCCTTTTGAGGCCGCTCGTAGCGGAACATGGGGCCCAGGCTGTAGAGCTTTCTGATCGGGTCTTCCGTGAGAAGCCCGTGCTCGATGACGGCGCGCAGCACCGAGGCCGTGGCCTCGGGCCTCAGACTTACACTTTCGCCTCCCTTGTCGGTAAAGGTGTACATCTGCTTCTCGACCACGTCCGTGTCGTCCCCGATGCCGCGGAGAAACAGCTCGGTCCTCTCGAGGATAGGGGTCCTCAACTCCTCGAACCCGTAGAGCGCAAAGATCCTCCGTGCCGTCTCCTCGACGAACCGCCACTTCGAGACGTCTTCCGGGAGGATGTCGTTCATCCCGCGTATCGCCTTAATCTCCAAAATATGCCTCCGAAAAACGGATTGTTATCTCACTCATCTCTGCTCTGTCAATCGGTCTTCTCCCCGGGCGATTCCGGTCAAACCGCCGGGATGAGACACCCATATCCGATTCCCCGCACGGGCATCAATCCCTGTTTGTGTATCCCCGATTCCTACAGGCCCCGCAGCCACTCCGGCCGCAGCAGCCTCGAGCCCTCATCCTTCATGCCGCGGTCGATGAGATCGAGGATCTTTTCCTTGTCATCCGGGAGGCGGCCGTTTATGGGAAGATAGTTCGACGCGTGCTCCGTGCCGAACTTGCAGTCAGTGACGTTAAGGTCCTCCACGAACCACCGGAGCTCCTGGAGCGACTGCGCCTTGTTGATGAGCTTGAAGCCTTTCCCCATGAGCTTTTTCTCGTACAGCTCCTCATAGGGGCCGAGCATGAGGGTGAGCGTGGCGAGGAAGTGAGGGTCGATGGCATTGGCCACCCGCGCGGAGTCCTTTGCGTGATCATAGCTCCCCTCGACCCCGCCCAGGCCCAGAATGATGAAGGTCGACATGCGCAGCCCAGCCTCTATCGCCTTTCTGCACCCTGCTATGATCTCGTCGGCCGTGGCTCCCTTGTGGATCCTCTTCAGGAGGGCATCGTTCCCGGTCTCGATCCCGAGGTAGAGGACGTCGAGCTTGCGCTTCCTGAGCTCTTTGAGCTCTTCGACGCTTTTTTCCATGAGGTTCGTCGGGCCTGCATATATGCTTACCCGTTCCAGGTAGGGAAACTTCTCGTTCAGGAGGTCGAGCACCTTGATGAGGTAGTCCGTATCGAGGCACAGAGGGTCGCCGTCCGCGAGGAATACCTTCCTCGTGCCCGGCTGCATCCACGACATCTCGAGGATATCCTTCCTGAGCTCTTCCCACGGCCTCACCGCAAAGCGCTTCCCCTTGTACATGCCGCAGAACAGGCACTTGTTCCACGAGCACCCGAGGGTGACCTGGAAGATGAGCGACCTCCCTTCGGAAGGCGGTCGGTAGAGCGGCATATCGTATTCCATACTATCCTCCTATTTTTAACAGGATATAGTATCCCTGGTGTGACGATTCAATGAGCTTCACGGAAAGGGGGATCCGGCTGTCCTTCACCCGGTTTTGTGAACGGCATAGCGTAAACCAAGCACACCCCTGGAGCTGTTTCATCGTATCTGCAAATAAAACCACAAAAAGCTGAAAAAATCAATGTGAACCCCGGGGCATGACAGGCGTCACTCACTTATGGGCTTATAGGGTTTGATGTCGAGGATCGGGGTGCCGTCCACGAGATCGACGTGATCTACGAAAAGCAAAGGGAGCTCGATCCTTTCGAGCTTCAGGATCGACATGCCGATGGCGTTGGGCCTCATGGGCGAGCAGAGGCTGAAAACGCCTTTGACCCTTCCCGCCGGGCCCTTCTGTTTGAGCTCATAGCCCTTCGAGAGGTGAAAGTGGAAGAGGACGACGATATTCTCGTGTTCGGACAGGGCATCGAGACCTTCGAGATAGGGCTCGTAGATCTCGATGGCGCCCTTCACCTCGGATATGGCATAAAACCGCGGCGCATCCTCGGGCTTTTTGAGCTCGCAGTGCATCACGCCGATTGGCTCATAGCAGATCTTCATGCATCGTGCCTCTATGCGGGGCGACAGATGTCTCCCCTGAGGAGCTGCCGGACAGCGCGGGACAAAAAGGCCTTACGCCGTTTCGTCCTCCTTGTTGATGAGGTACTTGGCAACGACGGCCTTTACCGGATAGTCCGGCTCCTGGCCCTGTCTGGCCTGGCGGAGCACCTTCAGGTCGGTTTTCCAGACGAGATGGCCGGGTGCGGTAAAGCAGAAGCTGCCGGGCTCATAGCGTTCGCTGACGGCACCGTCCTTGTAATAGAAGTATTCCTCGTTCACCTCGGTCGCAAATCCGCGCATGGCCGGGGGAATATCGGTGGGCTTGAACCACAGCTTGATCTCGCGCTCCGCATCCTCCGGATTCGCAGAGGCATGGATGAGATTGTCCACCCTGTCGCCGACGTATTCGCCCTTTTCGTCTTTGAGCGGCACGACCGTTCCGAGGGCGCGGATGCATCCCGGCCTCTGGATGCGGGCATCATGCGGATTCGTGGGACCGCAGATGTCCCGGATCGTCTTGATGGCACCCTTGCCCTGGTAGACGATGGCGATGACCCTCCGCTTTTCGGGATTCTCGGGGTAGTGGAGGTATCCCCTGATGTAATCGAGAAGCGACGGGTAGAAGAATTTCCCATAGTGCTCGGCATAATGCTCCTCGGCAAGCTCCAGGTTTACGGAGACGACCTTGAGCCCTGCAAAGCGCAGGCCCGTGTGAAATTCTGAAAACTGCGAGAGTATGTACCCGGTCAGGGAGTTCTTGAGCGCATCAGGTTTGATGAGTACGAGCGACCTCTCGATATTTTCTGCTGACATGCAAATCCTCCTTACCCCTGGAATAGATCTTCCCGCGCCACGCCGGTTCCTCTTTCACCACGGCGTTCCGCCTGAAAACCCTGTCTCGCAGTTTTCTCTAGTATACTATACCCCGGTGAAGCAACAGGATAATGAACCCTTTTTTCGATGAACTATCAAAACCCTTGCCCTTAAAGCGGCACATTCGAGGCGTCGTCCCGGGAGATTCCAGGCCGGACATCCGTGATATCCACGTATCTTGAGAATTTTCTTCCGAAGATTATTCATGAGTGATAACGAGACCAATCTCGGGGAAAATAGGAGGTAATATCATGAGCTTAATCACGAAAAGCCTTGAGCGTTCCTGCATACTGATAAACGGAATATTGATCATTGCCGTCGCCATGCTGTTCGTTTCTCCCGCACCCCTGCATGCCCAGGCGGCAGGGAAGACGCCCGCAGCTGTCCAGGTGTACAAGTCGCAGATCAACACGGTGAATCAGGGGCTGAACGGCAATGCCGCAAAAGGCACGGCAGAGTTCAGGATTGCAGGTGACGAGCTCCTGATCACGGTCAATGCAGAAGGTCTGACCCCGGATATGAAGCACCTCATTCACCTGCACGGATTCGTGGACGGGAAAAAGGCCGCATGTGCGACCCCGAGTGCCGACGCCAATAAGGACGGCGTCGTTGACGTCAAAGAGTCCGTGGCCGTGACAGGGCCCGAGCTCATCCCGCTCAACGATGATCCTCAGGATCTCGAAATAAAAGCAGCATCGTATCCCAAGGCCACAAAGCAGGGGACCATCCAGTACAGCAAGAAGGTATCTCTGAAGAAGCTCATGAAGAATATGCAGAAAAAATACAAGATATCGACGCTCAACCTCGAGAACATGGCGTTAAACATCCATGGCGTCGACAAGAAGGCAAAGCTCCCTGCCTCTGTTCAGTCAGTGATGAAGCTGCCCGCATATCAGACAGTGCCTGTTGCCTGCGGGGAGATCAAAAAGGCGCAGCAGTAAGGACATTCCTGGATCGTCAACAATACTCATGACGTCCGCTCGTACGAGAACAGGGGGAGAGAACCATCTGCATTCGGCTGCTTTCCCCTCCGTCGTATCCTGCCTTGATTCACGACCCCGATGGCCGGAAAGGGAAACTGGAGGGGATGGATGAATGGCCACAGACCTTGACAGGGGACCATCCGGCCTAACGGATGAAGAGGCCGCACGGAGACTCGAGCAGGCCGGGCCCAACCGGATCACGAGACCGAAAAAGATCAGCTTCCTGGGCATTGCCAGAGAAGAGATCACGGAGCCGATGATCCTGCTGCTCCTTGCCGTCGGCTTCTTTTACTCTATCTGGGGCAGGCTGGAGGATGCTCTCACCATCTTCATCGTCATCATCCTGCTGGTGCTGGCAGAGGTCTTGAACGAATACCGGGCAAAGAAGGCCATCGCCTCCCTTTCGAAGGTTGCTGCTCCCAAAACCAAGGTACTGAGAGACCATTCCGGAAAGGAGATCGAAACGGAAAACGTGGTCCCGGGGGACATTCTCATCCTCAGCCAGGGGACACGGGTCGCGGCCGATGCCGAGCTCAAGGTCGCCTACAGCATCGAGGTGGACGAATCCGCTCTGACAGGCGAGTCGTATCCGGTTCAGAAAAACACAGGGGACGAAGTATACGCCGGCACTGTCGTGGTTTCGGGAGAAGGCGAGGCAGAGGCAACGGTGACGGGGAGGAACACGAAGCTGGGCAAGCTCTCAACCGCGGCCCAGGAGATAAAAGTGCCCAAGACCCCTTTGCAGAAGACCATGAAGTCGCTGGCATTCAGCCTGGTGTGGGTCGCCCTGTTTTTCAGCATTGCAATCCCGCTCATCGGTTATATCCGCGGTCTGCCGCTCAAGACCATGGTCCTGACCGGACTTGCCCTGGCTTTCGCCGTCATCCCCGAGGAGCTCCCCATCATCATCACCATGGTGCTCGGCCTCGGCGCCTATCAGCTCTCGAAGAAGAACTTCCTGGTCAAAACCCTGCGGGCAGCCGAGGTCCTGGGGGATGCCACGGTCATCCTCGCGGATAAAACCGGCACCATAACGGAAAACAGGATGACGGTAGCTGCCGTCTATCCTCAAGATGCCGGCCGGGATGTCCTGAAGGCGGCCATGAATTCGATGACGGCAGTCGCCCAATCCCCGACCGATCAGGCAATCATGGATGAAGCAAAGGCGTCGGGCGTAACAGGCGAGGGAACCATCGTCCGGGAGCAGAGCTTCAACCCCGCCACAAAGACCATCGCCCTGCTGAGACGCATCGCCGGAATGTTCGTCCTGTTCCTGAAGGGTGCGCCCGAAGAGGTCCTCAAGCTGTCGAAGTCGCCGAGGCCCGATCTCCAGAAGGCGCTCGAGGAAGAAACCCAACGCGGACGCCGGGTGATTGCCGTTGCACAGAAGATCATTCCTGCTCAGGAGGAACGGGAGCCCTTCGGCAAAATGGAGATTTCCCTCGATGTGAAAGGGATCATCAGTATCGAGGACCCTCCGAGGCCCGGTGTGAAGAAAACCATTGAGACGGCTCGCGGGGCAGGCCTTCGGACCATCATGGTTACGGGAGATCATCCCCGGACCGCGGCCTTCATTGCGGGCGAGGTGGGGATCCCGGCCAACAAGGTCCTGACGGGCGCCGACTTGAGCGGGATGTCGGATAAGGACCTCAGGAAAGAGGTCGAAGAGGTCTCCGTCTTTGCACGGACTACGCCGGAAGACAAGTACAGGCTCGTCAGGGCTCTCAAGGAAGATGGAGAGATCGTGGCAGTTACCGGCGACGGCATCAATGACGCCCTTGCCCTCAAGGCCGCCGATATAGGAATCTCGATGGGCATCAAGGGCACCGACGTGGCAAAGGAAGCGGCCGACATCGTGCTGGCAAACGACAATTTCGTGACCATTGCCGACGGCATATTCGAAGGCCGCAAATTCTTCGACAACCTCAAGAAAGGCCTCAGGTATTACTTGTCGGTCAAGACGGCCCTCATTCTCGTATTCCTCGTTCCCGTTCTCCTCTCCCTGCCGCTCCCCCTCGCACCGATCCAGATCATTCTTCTCGAGCTGTTCATGGATCTCGCCGCCTCGGCAGGCTTTGTTGCAGAGCCGGCAGAAAGGTCCATCTATGAGCCCGGGCCGGGGAGAAAGCTCTTCGACAAAGGAATGCTCTCCGGGATCGGGCTTTCGGGCATGAGCCTGTTCGCAGCCGTGTTCGGCTCTTTTTCCCTTGCCCTGTCTCAGGGACGGCCTCTCATCGAGGCGCAGACCTTTGCCTTTGCCGCATGGATCATAGGGCACGTGTTCCTGGCGTTCGTGTCCAAATCGGAGAAGGAGCCGCTCTATGCCGTAAGCCCTTTCTCGAACAGGGTGATGGATATCTGGGCAGCCGCCGCGTTTCTCTTTCTGCTCGTCGCTCTCACCATGCCCGCTGTGGGCCTGCGTATCAGAACGACATCCATACCGGCCGGGCAGGTGATCGTCATCATACTGATCTGCTTCGTCGCCATTTTCTGGCAGGAAGCGCTCAAAGTGGCTCGATACAGGAAAGCTCGCAGACAGTCGCGGCATGCGGGGCACACGTGATTCCCGCTCCTGCGGAGGAGGGCGGAAACCGTGGGCGGGATAATTTGTTGTTGATAGGAATCCTGTATCCATATAGGAACGATTCATACCGGGTTGGACGATCGGAGGAGATGTGACCTTATCGCAGGCTGTTATTTTGGGACTCGTTCAAGGGCTGGGGGAGTTTCTCCCCATATCGAGCTCTGCTCATCTGGTGCTCGTTCCCTGGCTTTTCAAATGGCCCGACCCAGGGCTGACTTTCGACATCGCCCTGCATATAGGCACCCTGGTGGCTGTCGTCGTTTACTTCTGGAAGGACTGGATCCACCTGACCGTCAAAGGGATCACCGACCGTTCGAGCAGAGACGGCAAGCTGTTCTGGTACCTGGTCCTGGCAAGCGTGCCCGGTGCGGCTATCGGATTCCTCCTGGAAGACAAGGCCGAGAGCGTCTTCAGAACCCCTCTTCTCATCGCCGCCATGCTGATCGCCATGGGCATGCTCCTCTCCTGGGCGGACCGCACGAGCGTAAAAAACACCGACGTTGAGGGAATCAGCTTGAGCTCCAGCTTCCTGATCGGCCTGTCTCAGGCGCTGGCGATCATTCCGGGGGTCTCGCGGTCGGGCATAACCATGTCTGCCGGGCTGATGCTCGGCCTGACCAGGGAAGGCGCGGCGCGATTCTCCTTTCTCCTCTCCACCCCGATCATCCTCGGGGCAGCCCTCGTGAAACTGCCCGAGGTCGTTTCGCATCCGGAGATGATCTCCGTGAATTTCATCATCGGGATGCTCGTATCGTGCATCACCGGGATGCTGAGCATAGGGTTTCTGCTTCGATACGTGCAGTCGAAGAACTTTCTTCCCTTCGTATGGTACAGGTACGTCGTGGGGGGCATCATCATCGTTGTTGCCGTTCTCTGAGCTCTCTTTTCAACCGGCCTTAAAAATCAGCGAGCATTACAGAATAAAAATTTCCTTCTCTTTTCCTGTCATGATTCTTATAGAATGATTGTATCAATATCATTGTTTGCGATGGTCGTTCTTTGAGGAGCATTGGAAAGGCAGGACGGAATCATTATCGCCGGGTCTCTTGTTAAGAACATGGAACTTAACAGAGGAGGTGCCTGATGACCGAAGATGACAAATCGAAAGAACGGCTCGCTGAGAACCTGGAAACGTCGCAGCTCATCATCGCTGAACTCAAGGAGGAGATATCAAGGCTGAGAAACGATATCGAGGACCTCCTCCGCAGTGAGGAAAGGTACCGCTTCCATTTCTCTCTCGCGAACGACGTCATGTTCTCTTATGACAATCAGTTCAAAGTCCTGAGTGTCTCTCCGAATGTCGAGAGGATCCTCGGATACAAGCCCGAAGAGTTTGTCGGGAAAACCTTTCATGAAGCAGGCGTCCTGAACCCCGGATATATGAACCTGGCTATAAACAACGCACTGAAAGTGCTCTCCGGGGAGACGGTTCACTCATCGATCTACGAATTCATCACGAAAGACGGGACGAGGAAATATGGTGAGGTGAGCGGCGTTCCCCTCATCAGAGATGGGAAGGTGGAAGCTGTGATCACCGTGGCAAGGGATGTCACCCCCCGCATCAGCATGGAGAATTCTCTCAGAGAGAGCGAAGAGAGATATCGCATTACCCTCGAGACCATGCCCGATGCCGTGGGCATCATGGGACTGGAGGATTGCCGGTACCTCTATGTGAACGCGGGCTTCTGCAAGATGACCGGCTACTCCTTCGAAGAGGCGGTCGGCAAGGCGCCCGCCGAACTGAATCTCGAAGTGAGTCCGAACGGTTTCGAAGATTGTGCGGCCCCCATCAGAGAGGGCGTAAATGTCGACAGCAAGGAACGCCGGTTCCGGCGCAAGGACGGAACGATCCTGGACGCCCTCGTTTCTGCCAGGCCCATACATTTTGCCGGAACGGAATGCATGATCATGGTCATGACCGATGTGACAGCCGTCAAGAAGGCCAAAGAAGAGAGAATGCTCCTCGAGATCCGATCGGAAAAGATCGAATCCATAACGACACTGGCGCGCGGCATAGCCCATGATTTCAACAACATTCTGACAACGATCATCGGGTACACGAGGATGTCCATGAAGGATATCGCTTCCCTGTCAAAAGGGGATGCGAGTCTCGCTACGATCCGGAACGACTTGAGCGAGGTTCAGAAGTCAGCCCTTCGAGCCCGGGATCTCGTGGACCAGATCCTCGCTTTCAGCCGGCATTCGGAAAAGGCTCACGTTCCGGTGGAGCTCGGATCTGCCGTCAGGGAATCCATCCGGATCCTGCGCGCCGTGATGCCCAAAACCATCGAGATCCGGGAGAACGTGAGCTCCTCGGGTACGATTCTGGGCGATCCTGCCCATCTCCACCAGATCATGATGAATCTGTTCACCAATGCAGCCCATGCCATGAACGAGTCCGGGGGCGAGGTCGAAGTGAGCATCGAGAGGGTGCGGATCGAAGGGCCGCGTGAAGGGATCGACCCGGACCTGCCTGCAGGCCCCTACGTGAAGCTTTCCGTGAGGGATACGGGCAGGGGTATGTCCCCTCGGGTGTTGAGCAGGATCTTTGATCCCTATTTCACGACCAAGGGAAAGGGGTATGGTACGGGCCTGGGGCTGTCGGTGGTCCACGGAATCGTCAAAAGCCACAGAGGGACCATCTGCTGCAGGAGCGCACCCGGCCAGGGAACCACCATCGAGATCTATTTTCCCGAGATCGGGAACACTTCCGAGGAGACGGCAGTCCCCGTAGTGACAACCAGGATGCCCAAGCCGGGGAAGATGGTTTTCGTGGAGGAAGCTCCGGTGGGGTCCGGGCCGGAGAGCAGGGCAGCAGGCAGCAAGAAGCCGTCCGGCAAAGCGATGAAATAAGTTCTCCGGCAAAGGGCCGTGCACTTTTCTGCCGATCTCCCGGCGGTCGAGGACTCTCCATATCCTTCTGCCATCCTTTAAGGCGTTGCAGAAAAATGTCTGCCCCTTATGAATATGATTAGACAGCTAAGAAAGAGAGCTGCGCCCCTTTTTTGAAGGATACATCATTCCCCTGCCTTGCTTCAGGGCGGGAGCCGTCAGATGAAAGGAGGCTCGTGATGGAAATCCGTTCGGATTTCGGCCGGAGGGCATTCTTAAGAAGAGGGGGTCTGCTCCTCGCTGTTTCCCTCGCCGGATGTGCACATCCGATGAAGCCGGCAAAAGATGAGGGGAAAGAAGGCACAGGCATCTCCCCGCCTGAAGATCTCATGCGGGAGCACGGCGTCCTGAGGCGAATCCTGCTTATTTATGAAGAGTCCATCCGCCGCATCGACACAGATGAAGCCCTGCCCCTGGATTCGGTCGCTGATGCTTCCGGGATCATTCATGATTTTGTCGAGAATTATCACGAGAAGCTCGAGGAAGACTTTCTCTTCCCGCGGTTCAAAAAGGCAGGCACGCTCACCGACCTCGTCAATGTGCTCACAAAACAGCACAATGCCGGAAAGAGGCTCACGAAGACAACCCTGAGTGCGTCAGAGAAGAAAGGGCCGCTAAGCCCGGAGGACCGCAGCAGGCTCAAAGAGTCGATGCATCGGTTCATCCGCATGTACAGGCCTCATGCATCCCGGGAAGACACCGTTCTCTTTCCCGAGTTCAGGAAGATCGTCCCGCCCCGCGAGTTCGAGGAGCTCGGTGAAGAGTTCGAAGAGAGAGAGGACAAGGCCTTCGGCAAAGACGGCTTTTTCAAGGTGGTCGGCCGGGTCGAAATGATCGAGAAGAGGCTCGGCATCTTCGATCTTCAGGAGTTTACGCCGGTATCGGTGCTCTGAGGGATGCCCTGCCTCTTCATCTCTCTGTATATGCCTTTCGGGAATACATGCCCGTCAGGGTCGGTTTTGCCAGGGCATGCTGCTGCAGGTTGAAGCCACCATGGCCCCTGAAGCATCGGGATCGTAGACCGTTACGGCGAAGCCCTTTGTTTTCCCGGGGGCGCCTTCCCACTTCAGGGCCGGTAAAATGTTTTCCCGGTGCAGCCCATCCCCGAAAAGACCTGCTCCACGCCGACCTTCTGTCCCTGCTTTATATCAGGGCTCTTCAGGACGAACTTCTCTGCAGAGGCAGCTGTCACAAACAGCATCCCGCAGAAAAAACCGTGATCAGGGCAATCCTTCTTACCATCTCTCTCAGTCGGTCTCATAGCCTGTTTTCCCGGACCGGGCGAGTCATATTCCACAGCGCTTTGGCGGGCAAAGGCCCGGTTATTCTTAAAGATATCAACACGGGCCAGAGCCGGGCGAATCAAGCAGGTGCATCATGAATTTATCTGAATCCTTGAAAGAAGCCTCTTTCGACCTTACATGATGTCCGGAGCGTATGCCCGGCCGATCTTCGAGGGCCGGCGCATATGCAGGGAGGAGAGACGGATATGATGTACGGCTATGGTCCTTGCGATATGATGGGTCCGTGGATGGGAGTGGGATTTATGTGGATTGTCTTCCTCGTAATACTTGCGGTAGCAGCCTACCTGATCGTCCGTTCGACACGGCAGGCACGTCCGGGCGAAACGCCTCTCGACATTCTCAAGATGCGTTATGCAAAAGGAGAAATCACCAAGGAAGAGTTCGAGCAGAAGAAAAAAGATCTCGGCCTCTGATTGGTGCCTCCGGGAAGATCGAGTGCACGGCAGGCAGGGAACTGCATAGGCAGAGCTATCGGAGAGACTGCCGCAAGAGAAGAAGGTTCCTTTCAGGCTAGAGCAGATCGAGGAAATCTTTCCATGGGGTCGCGGGCATGGTTTCGGTAATGCAGTGCCCGTATGTCCGTATGATCATCACTGCCTTTTCGACCTGCTTCGGATCATCGGATTCAATGAGGTCGACGATGTCGAACCGGCCCATGACGACATGGCTTTCCTTCCAGGCGACGGCCGGACATTCCTTCTTGATATGATCCTTAACGTGCTCTGCAAGTTTTTTGAAGCCCTTCGGGTCTTTCAGGGCATCAGGAGAGAGCCTGCTCAGGATTACATATTTCTGCATGGTGGACCTCCATGTGTTTTCGATCTTTACTGCCTGTGAACGTGATGTTGTCTCTCGATTTTCAAGGTGTGCTCTGTTCGGTCTGGAAAGGGATATCTGTGGTTTTAAATAACAGTCGACACCCGAAAATCAATTATCCCGCACTGTCTGTCCGACCCAGGTCCCCGGCCTGGCGATCCCGGCAAGGGAGGCCAGGCAGTCGAATAAACGATTGCCTTGTTGAAAAGCAATCCTTATTATTTACCATTGTCTCTATGAGACCGGGGAATGAATGAGAAAAGAGGAGGTCTTCCATGAAAACGATCGGCATGCTGATGTGGGAACACAGGCTCATTGAGCGGGTGATCGGCCTGTTTCCGGAAGAAGTTGCACGGATAGGCACGACGAACAGGGTGAACACGGTCTTTATCCAGACCGCTGTCGATTTCATCCGTACCTATGCAGACAGGACCCACCACGGCAAGGAAGAGGACATCCTGTTCAGGGAGCTGAAAGAGAAGCCTCTGGCTCCCGATCTTGCAAGGATCATGGGAGAGCTCATCGATGAGCATATCTATGCAAGGAGCGTGGTGAAAAGGCTCGTTGACGCAAACGACCGGTACATCAAGGGCGAGGATACGATTCGCGACATCACCGAGCAGCTCGAGCTCCTGGCCGGATTCTATCCCGCTCACATCAGAAAAGAAGACAAGGATTTTTTCCATCAGTCCATGGAATACTTGAGCCCGGAAGAGCAGGACCGGATGAAGGGCGAGTTCGAAGACTTCGACCGCATGATGATCCACGAAAAATACAAGTCGCTCGTGGAAACGCTCTCAGGCCGGCCCGTGTCCTGGTCACCCCCCGGA
Organism: Deltaproteobacteria bacterium; assembly: GCA_029547185.1. Classification (GTDB taxonomy): domain Bacteria; phylum Desulfobacterota; class Desulfomonilia; order UBA1062; family UBA1062; genus Phosphitivorax. The sequence continues at coordinate 44,253 of JAKPPU010000200.1, forward strand.
ATGGTCCGCTGAATGGGATAGCTGATATCAACGTGCCGGGAGGGAGGTGCGCACTCTCTACATCTGGTTTGTCATTCCCGCCCTCCTCCCTGTCATTCCCTAAGAAGGCAGGAATCCAGGAAGCGAAAAGAAAAAACCCTGGATCCCGTTTTCACGGGGATGACAGGGAAGAAGACGGGGATGATATAGGAGAGAAGATCACGTTTTATAAGGGAATGGATAACCTTGGATGAGGGTTCAGGAAGCACGAGATCCCCTGGATTTCCGCTTTTGCGGGAATGACAGATTACCCATCTCATTGAGCGTGCCGGGGAGGCAGGGGTGGCCCTGGATGAACCGTTGATCGCCTTTTGCCAATGCAGCCCGACCGGAGTCGGAGGCCTCTTGGACCCGTACTGTTTGAGCCTCACGAAGTGAGGCGAGTTTACGGGTCCGGCCTTAAGACGCAGGTCTCGGCTGCATCAAAAGGCGGTCCCCGGTGAAGGAAGGGTTACCCCTGCCTCCTCTCCACCGAACAAACTTTGCACCCGCCTTCATCTCCTTGACCATTCAAGCGATTCTCCCTATAAAAGTCTCATGCATATGCCGGAGCAATTGGTGATCAGGCCCCCGAGCGAGGCGAAAAGCCTGCTCGTGCGCGTGGTGCGCGGGTGCAACTGGAACCGCTGCAACTTCTGCGGCATCTATGACCTCTTCGGGACTCCCTACTCAACGAGGGAAAAGGACGAGGTCATCAGGGACATCGACGCGCTCTACGAGATGTACGGCGATATCTTCAGGACTGCGTTCCTGGGCGATGCCAACCCTCTCGACCTCGATGCCGGATTCCTCGCGGATGTGCTCCGGCACCTGCGCCGGAAATTCCCCCGGCTCGAGCGCGTGACCGCTTATGGCAGGGCATCGAGCCTGTCGAGGAAGACGGCCGAGGAGCTCTCCCTGATCCATGAAGCCGGGCTCGACCGTGTCCATGTGGGGCTCGAGAGCGGATCGAACAGGGTGCTCAAATTCCAGATGAAGGGAACGAGCCACAGGCAGCTCATCGATGCCGGGAAGAAGGCCATGGCTTCAGGCATGGAGCTCAGCTACTACTTTCTCCTGGGCCTGGGCGGACAGGACCTGTGGGAGGAGCACGTCAACGAATCGGCGGCTGTCTTCAATGAGGTCAAGCCGCACTTCATCAGGGTGAGAAGGCTCTTCATCCATCCCCTGTCCCGGCTTTCCGGAAAGATACAGGCAGGTGAGTTCAGGGAGCAGACTCCGGAAGGCACGGTCAGGGAGCTTCGAGGGCTCATTGCCGGGCTCGACAGCGAAGGCACGACCTTTACCTGCGACCATGCGAACAACTACCTCCAGGTCCACGGGCGCCTCAATGCCGACAAATCGAGAATGCTCGAATTCATCGACTCATTCCTCGGCCTGCCGGAAGGCGAGAGGATCGCCTACTACAGATCGATTCCCTCGGTGATCTAATCGCTCATAAGGAAAAACCGGCAGAAGCTGGATGGATCGCCGCAGAAATGGCTTCCCGCCTGCATCATTTTCTATGAGACCAACTTTTTGCTTGACTCATCTGCCGTTCTTCCTTTAAACTCCCGTTTCTATGGCTAACATGCCCACATCATCCATCAGCTTCTTTTTCTTTTTTGATTAGGTCTGCCTGCGTAATCGCTTTTTAAGATCTGATCAAAGAGAAGAGGAAAAAAGCCGCAGGTAGACCGGAACCTGTCTACCTGCGGCTTTTTTTATGCACAGTGCATGGAGAACAAGGGAAGGTGCATGAGAATGCTAATAGATCAAAAAGGGGGGAATGTCATGACGAGAGTATGGAGGGTTTCAGCCTTAGCGGGGTTGATCGGTGCGGTCCTCTTCGCGCTTGCGCCGGTCACGGCATGCGCAGAGAACATCAAGGTGGGGGCAGCCATGAACCTGACCGGCCCGGCGTCGACCTGGGGTCAGTACCACGCCAAAGGCCAGCAGGACTATTTCCGATACGTCAACGAGGTCAAAGGCGGGGTCAAGGGCAAGAAGATAACCATGATCACCGTCGATACCGCCTACAAGGCCCCCGAGGCCGTTGCCGCGGTCCGGAAGTTCGCCATGCAGGACAGGGTGAACATGATCGCCACCTGGAGCGCAGGCGAGGGCATCCAGGCGAAGCCTCTCCTGCAGCAGTTCAAGATCCCGGCCATCAACTACTCGACCGCCTGGGAGATCCTTCAGCCGCCGGTCGACTACATGTACCTGCCGTTCGGCAGCTACAAGCTCGACTGCTATGCCGTGCTCGACTACATCACGGCGGTCCATAAGGGGCCGGGCGCACCCAAGGTGGGGCTGCTCACCTACAACAATCCCTTCGGCCGCTCCATCCACGCCCCGAGCAAGGAGTATGCTGCGAAAAAGAAGATCGCCATCGTCTCCATCGAGGAGTTCCCTCCCCAGACGGTCGACCTCACCACCGAGCTGCTCCGCCTCAGGCAGAAGGGCGCCCAGTACGTGTTCATCCAGATGCTGCCCGCCGCCATCATCAGCACCTTGAAGAGCGCGGACCGCATCGGCTACAACCCGATGTTCATCGGCACCTGGACCTCGACCGATCCCGACTTCTTCAAGAACGGCAAGGGCCTCATCCGCGACCGGGTAAAGATGCAGTTCTGCGGCGGATTGCCAACGGACAAGACCCCCGGCATCAGGCTCATGGAAGATCTCTGGAAACGCTATAAAACCGTCAGCTCCTTCGACACCGCCTACTGGGAAGGCGTGGTCGTGGGCATGATCATGGAGCGGGCCTTCCTGAGGTCGCTGGAAAGGTTCGGCAACTTAAGCCCCGAGAACGTCAACAAGGCCATGGAGACCTTCAAAAACGAGGATTTCGGAGGGCTCGTCCCGAACGTCACCTATACGAAGACCGACCACGGCGCATCCTTCAAGGCGAGGATCGTCCAGATCCATGAGAACGGAACGTTCACCCCGCTCACAAACTTCTTCACCCCCGGCAAAGACAGGATCACCCTGCTGAAGGTGAAATAAAGAGAAAAGGCAGCACCGTGAGGGCATTCAGAGGACAACCACGAATATTCTCCGCCGAGAAGATGGCGCAGAGACGGGCCGAGCTCGAGGTGCGCGGCCTGTCTCTGTCCTTCGGCGGCATCCACGCCATCAGGAACATCGACTTGCATGTCCATACCGGAGAGCTCATGGCCGTGATCGGACCGAACGGCGCCGGCAAGACGAGCCTCCTCAATTGCATTACCGGCTTCTACAAGGCCACGCAAGGCAGCATCATCTTCAACGGCAAAGACATCACCCGGTTGCACACGCACAAGCTCACCTCGCTGGGCATCGGCCGGACCTTCCAGAACATCGAGCTCTTCCCGGGCATGACCGTTCTCCAGAACATGCTTCTCGCCCGCCATACGCGCTCGTCATACAATTTCGGCCTGGCATGCCTGTATGCCCCCTCGGTGAAGCGGGAAGAGGTGCGCCATCACGAGATCCTCGAGGAGATCATCGACTTTCTCGAGATGCAGTCCATCCGCAAGGAGCTCGTGGGCTCGCTGCCCTACGGCATGCGCAAGCGGGTGGAGCTCGGCCGTGCGCTCGCCTCCGAGCCGAGCCTGCTCGTGCTCGACGAGCCTTTTGCCGGCATGACCCTCGAGGAAAAGGAGGACATGGTGCGGTTTCTCCTCGAGCTCCACGACGGCTGGGGCCAGACCATGATCCTCGTGGAGCACGACATGTCCATCGTCATGAGCATCTCCGAGCGCATCATCGTGCTCAACTTCGGCGAAAAGCTCGCCGAAGGCTCGCCCCGGGAGATCCAGGACCACCCCGAGGTCATAAAGGCTTATCTCGGGGATACCACGGACCTCGGCCTGAACGGGGGCGAAGAGGCGGCAGAGGAGCGGGATCATGGGTAAGGCGTCAATGAGAAAAGTCGCTGCAGACCTGCTCGAAGCCTTCGAGGGCTGCACCCTTCCCCAGGTCCTCCTCCGGCAGGCCGGGCTCTTCGGAAAAGAATACACGGCCATACGGGAAAAGGCCTACGGCGTCTGGCAGACGTATACCTGGGAAGATTATCTGAAGTACGCCAGGCTCACCGGCCTCGGCTTGAAAGCCCTCGGCCTCAAGCGCCACGACCACGTGGGGATGATCGTGAACAACCATCCCGAGTGGCTCTTCTCCCAGATAGGGGCCCAGGCGTTCGGCGCGGTCACGCTCAATCTCTTTACCTCTGCCATCGCGAGCGAGCTCGCCTCTGCCTTGCACCGCATCCAGGCGAGCTTCGTCATCGTCCAGGACCAGGAGCAGGCGGACAAGATCCTCGAGCAGATCGGGAAGCTCCCCCATGTGAAGGCCCTCGTCTACATCGATCCGACCGGCATGAGGGAGTATGCGGACAACAAACTCCTCATCAGCTATAAAGAGTTGCTCGAGCTCGGAAAGAGGCACGACGCGGAAAACCCGGCCCTGTTCGCCGAGGAGGTCGCCAAGGGAAAGCCGGACGAGACGGCCCACATGATCATGACTTCCGGTACGACCGGCATCTCGAAGCTCGCCATGCTCAACCACCGCAGCTATACGGCCATGGGCAGGAACTGGATCGAGGCGGCACCGGTGGGCATCGGCGCGAACTGGCTTTCGATGACGCCCCCTGCCTGGATCGTGGACCAGATGTGGGCCTTCGGCGTGGCGCTCATGGGCGGCATGACCATGAACTTCCCCGAGACGCCCGAGACCGTGACGGCGGACTTCCGCGAGATCGGACCCGAGCTCCTCATCTCGTCGTCGAGGTTCTGGGAGGACCTCGCTTCGAAGATCCGGGTCAGGATCGACGACGCCGGGTTCATCAACCGCACGCTGTTCTCGCTGGCCGAGAGGATCGGCAGGGCGTGCATCGACAGGAAGGACAGCCTCGTTCCGATCCATTTGAGGCTCCTCCGCAGAATAATGAAGCACCTCGTCTTCGACCCACTGCTCGATCGCGTGGGATGCTCGCGGTTCGTCTGCGCCTACACCGGAGGCCACCCCATAAGCCCGGACGTCATCCGGTTCTTCCGGGCCTGCGGCCTGAACCTGAAGCAGTGCTACGGCCTCACCGAGACCTGCGGCATCTTCCAGGTGCAGCCCGACGACGAGGTGAAGCCAGAGACCGTGGGCAAGGCGCTGCCCAACACCGAGGTGAAGATCTCAACCGACCAGGAGGTCATGGTCCTCTCGCACTCGGTCTTTGCGGGGTACTACAACGACTACGAATCCACGGAGGCCGCGTTCGACGACGGCTGGCTCCTCACCGGGGACGCCGGGTACTTCGACAACGACGGCCACCTCGTGATCATCGGGAGGAAGCAGGACATCATTCACGACAAGGAGGGCAACGCCTTCTCGCCCGATTTCATCGAGACGAGGCTCAAGTTCTCTCTCTACATCAAGGAGGCGGTCACCTTCGGCGAGGCCAGGCCCTTCATCACCGCGCTCATCAACATCGACCAAGGCAACGTGGGCAACTGGGCCGAGGCGCGCATGATCCCGTACACCACCTACACCGACCTCTCCCAGCAGAAAGGCGTCGAGGAGCTCATCCTCGAAGAGGTGAAAAAGGTCAACGAGCAGCTGCCTCTGCCCATGAAGATCAGGAAGTTCATCCTCCTCTACAAGCTCCTCGATGCGGACGACGAGGAGCTCACCCGGACCGGCAAGGTGAGGAGGCGCTTCGTGTACGGGCTCTACCTGCCCATGATAGAGGCCATGTACTCAGGTCTGCAGGAGCTTCCGGTCAAGGGCAAGGTGCGCTACCGGGACGGCCGCGAAGGCATGATCGAGACGGTCGCCCGGGTGATCACGGTGAACTGATAAGGTATTTATAAAGGAGCATATATGGATTTCTTCCTGCAGCTGCTTATCAACGGACTGAGCGTGGGCCTGCTCTACGGGCTCTCGGCGCTCGGGTTCGTCATGATCTTCAAATCGTCCTCGGTGCTGAACTTCGCCCACGGCCAGCTCCTCGCCATCGGCGCCTTCTTCTTTCTCGTCCTCGTCTCCTGGCTCCACATCCCGGTGATCCTCGCCTTCCTCATCACGCTGGCAGGGAGCTTCGTCCTCGGGTTCGTGGTAGAGCGCATCTTCCTGCGGCCGCTCATCGGCGAGTCCCTCATCTTCGTCATCATGCTCACGGTGGGGCTCGCCTCGATGTTCAAGGGTCTGCTCCTGTTCTTCTTCGGCGGCAACCTCCAGACCTACCCCGACTTTCTGCCTGAAGCCCTCGCCATCCAGGCGGGCAACATCTATATCCCGCCGGTATACGTGGCGTCCTCGCTCATGGGCGGCGTTTTTCTGCTGCTGTTCGGCCTTTTCTTCAAATACTCTCCGCAGGGCATTTTCATGCGCTCGGTCGCGGACAACCAGACCGCTGCCATGTCGCTGGGCGTCCACGTAAAGAAGGTCTTCGCGCTCTCCTGGGCCATCGCGGCCCTCGTCGCGGCCATGAGCGGCATCGTGCTCGGCATCATCAACGGCATCAACGTCCACGAGATCTCCTCCATCGGCCTGAAAGTCTTCCCGGTGGTCATCCTGGGCGGACTCGACTCCATCGGCGGGGCCATCATCGGCGGCATCATCATCGGCCTTCTCGAAACCTTCACGAGCGGCTACATCTCACCCTCGCTTAGGGACGTGATCCCCTACATCGTGCTCGTCGTGATCCTCCTCATCAAGCCCTACGGCCTCTTCGGGCTCGTCGAGATCGAGAGGGTGTAGCCATGGCGATGAGGCGGCTTCACTTCCATCCCTGCGGCAACTACAAGGAGCACTACGCGCAGGAGCTCACGATCTTCGAGACCGACTTCGGGAGAATGTGGGCGATCATCGGCATTGCCCTGCTCTTCGGCGTCGTTCCCTTCATCTCCTCGCCCTACCTGCTCTATGTCCTCAACATGACCGGCATCGCTGCCATCGCCGCGCTGGGCCTGAACATCCTCATCGGGTTCACTGGTCAGATTTCGCTCGGCCACGGGGCATTCTTCGGCGTGGGGGCCTATGCGGGCGCCATCCTGGCGACCACCTGCGGCCTCCCCTTCTGGGCCTCGGTCCCTGCGGCCGGGCTCATCACCGCAGGCGTCGGCATGATCTTCGGCATCCCCTCGGGCAGGCTCAAAGGGCTCTACCTCACCATCGCAACGCTCGCAGGCCAGTTCATCATCGAATACATCCTCGTCCACTGGGAGAGCCTCACGAAGGGGACCATGGGCATCATGCTGACGGAACCGGCAAGCCTGTTCGGCCTCGAGATCAATTCGGACACGCGCTTCTTCTATGTGATCTTCTTCTGCCTCGTCTGCGTCACCTTCATGGCGTCGAACCTCATGAGGACGCGATACGGCAGGGCCTTCATCGCCATCCGGGACAACGACCGGGCAGCCGAGGGCATGGGCATCCCCATCTTCTTCTACAAGCTCCTCTCCTTTGCGGTGAGCTCGTTCTATGCGGGCTTTGCAGGCGCTCTGTGGACGTACTACATGCGGAGCATCTCCACCGAGCCCTTCACCCTGAGCCTTTCGGTCGAGTACATCGCCATGGTCATCATCGGGGGCCTCGGCAGCATCCCGGGCTCCATCTTCGGGGCGGTCTTCATCACCGGTCTCAATGAAGGCCTGCGCTTCGTAACGGACGCCATGATGAACATGAGCGCGCTCAGCTCCTTCGGGCTCAACATGGCGAGCCTGCGCGAGTTCGCCTTCGGGCTGGCGATCGTCCTCTTCATCCTCTTCGAGCCCAAGGGCCTTGCTGAGCTCTGGCGGATCGTGCGCTCGTCCTTCAGACTCTGGCCCTTCTCCTACTAAAGGTGAGACGATATGGAAAACGACCAGAACGACATCCTGCTCCAGATCAACAACATATCCGTGGTGTATTCGGACGTGATCCAGGTTTTGAAGGGCGTGTCCCTGAAGGTCCCGCGGGGCCGGATCGTCTCGCTCCTCGGGAGCAACGGGGCGGGCAAGACCACCACCTTGAAGGCCATCTCCGGCCTCCTCAAGCCGGAAAACGGCAAGGTCACGGACGGCGGCATCGTCTATGACGGTCAGAACATCCAGAACCTCTCGCCCGAGGACATCACGAGGCAGGGAATCATCCAGGTGCTCGAAGGCAGGCAGCCCTTCAAGTATCTCACCATCGAGGAAAACCTCAAGGTGGGCACGGCAACGCGCTGGACCAGGCCCTACAAGAAGGACCTCGAGCTCGTGTACCACTATTTCCCGGCCCTCACAAAGCGCCGCAAGACCCTCGCGGGCTACTGCAGCGGCGGCGAGATCCAGATGGCGGTCATGGGCAGGGCGCTCATGGCGCACCCCAAGCTGCTCCTCCTCGACGAGCCCTCGCTCGGTCTGGCACCGCTCGTGGTGCGCGAGATCTTCCGGATCATCAAGCGCATAAACGAGGAGCAGGGCACGACCATCGTCCTCGTGGAGCAGAACGCGAACATGGCCCTTCAAATAGCCCAGTGGGGCTATGTCATGGAAAACGGGAAGATCATGATGGAGGGCGAGGCCGAGTCCCTGAAAGAGAACCCGGACGTGAAGGAGTTCTACCTGGGAGTGGGCACAGGCGGTGGAGCACGGTCATACCGCGACGTGAAATCGTACAAGCGCCGGAAGAGGTGGCTGTAGGATATGAAGGGAGGAGAATGATGGGTGATTATCTCGACAATCTCGAAACCATGCCTCGTTTCGAGCGGGAGGAGTACCAGGGCAGGCGCCTTTCAGAGATGGCAAGGATCGGCTATGAGCGCTCGGCAGGCGTGAGGAAGATCTTCGACGAGCGCGGCCTCACACCCTCCGATATCCAGACCTTGAAAGACCTCGTGAAGCTCCCGGTCATCAACCGAGAGCAGCTCGTGGAGCTCGAGATGAAGAGCCCGCCCTTTGGAGGGCTCGAAGACCCGAATGCCGAGATCGAGCGCATCTTCACCTCTCCGGGGCCGGTCTACGAGCCTCACCTCCACTCCGGGGACCCGCTCTGGGCCCGCGCCTACAAGGCTGCCGGCTTCGGCAGGGGCGACATCGCCCTGAACGCCTTCTCCTACCACATGGTGGCGGCCGGGCTCACCTTCCACGGCGGGCTCCGCAAAGTCGGCGCAACGGTCGTGCCTTCAGGTGCCTCGACGACCCAGCAGCAGGTTCAGCTCATCAGGGACTTGCAGGTCACGGGCTATACCGGGACGCCGAGCTTTCTCATGGCCATCATCGACAAGGCGGGAGAGATGGGCTTCGACTTTTCGAAAGACTTCCGCGTGAGGCGTGCAAGCTTTGCGGCCGAGCCTCTCCAGCCATCACTGCGGCAGCGCTTCGAGACCGAGTTCGGCATCGATACCTACCAGATGTACGGCGCGACCGAGGTAGGCGACGTGGCCTACGAGTGCCGCCACAAAAAGGGCTGGCATATCTGCGAGGAGACCATCGTCGAGATCATCGATCCGGCGACCGGCCTCCAGGTAAGCCCCGGTGAGCTAGGCGAGGTCGTGGTGACGAGGCTCAACCACATCTTCTTTCTCTTCAGGTTCGGCACGGGAGACCTCTCGAGCCTCATCGAGGAGCCGTGCCCCTGCGGCAGGACGTCGCTCAAGCTTGCAGGCATTGCTGGCCGGGTCGGCGACGCCGTGAAGGTGCGGGGGATGTTCGTGGCACCGAGCCAGGTGAAGCGCGTCAGCGAAGGCTTTCCGGGAATAGCCGTCCAGCTCGTCGTCACCCGGTCCGGGCATCGGGACAGTCTCACAGCGAGGCTCGATATCAGGGATTCAGGAATCGATCCGAAGAATCTCGAAGCCCGTTTCGAGAAGTCCTTTCAGGAGATCTGCACGGTAAAGGTCGACCGGGTCGAAATCGTCCCCTCGAGGAGCATCCCGGACAATGCAAAGCTGCTCGTGGACGAGAGGGAGTGGAAATAGCCCGATCCTCGCACCAGCAGCCGTATGCCCGTCTCAGCCATGGGATGAAGGCATTTCGTACTATACCCTCAGGAAGCCTTCATATTTATCTTTACACTTTACAACAGCGTATTGTAATATCTCTTATTATATTTGAATAAAAGATGAAATGAATTTGAGCACAAGGGGACACAGCGATCAGAGACAGTCTCTCCTGATCGCTCCGATACTCCGAGCTCATGGTATTGAGGACGGCCGGGAGGAATCTCGCTTCCATAGACGGTTCGGTCATGCTTCCTCTGCCGGTTTTTCAGATAAGGGAATTGGCACAGGGACGTGTCGGGAACAGATCTCCCATGGGGGGGAGCGAGCCGGCATGAAAGACGACAAAAAGTCGAAAGAATGCCTCGAACGAGAGCTTGAAGAGGCGCAGCGCAAGATCTCTGCCCTGGAAGAATCCATCCTCGAGCAGAAGAAGCTGCTGAGCGCCCTGCAGGAAATCCAGGAAATATACAGATTTCATTTCTCGTACACCAGGGATGTCCTCTATTTCTACGATAACCAGTTCAGAATCCGGAGCATCTCTCCCAACGTTGAGAACATCCTGGGATACAAGCCCGAAGAATTGGTCGGCAGGTCCTTCCAGGACCTGAACCTGCTCGATGATGGCGACCTGAGCAAAGCAGTCGACAATGCCCTGACCGTACTCTCCGGGAAGACCATCATGTTTTCCACATACAGGTTTATTGCCAAAGACGGGACGAGGCTCTTCGGTGAGGTGAGCGGGGTCCCCCTCATACGTGACGGTCGGGTGTCGGGAGTGATCTCCGTGGCAAGGGATATCACGGATCGAATGAAGGCCAGGGAGGAGCTGCGTACCTCGGAAGAAAGATACCGTCTTGTGGTGGAAAACTCGCACGAGGCCATTTTCGTGGTTCAGGACGGAATGATCAGGTTCGCCAATCAAGAGACCGAGAAACAATCGGGATATTCGAAAAAAGAGCTGATCTCGATGCCTATCTCTGAGCTCGTTCATCCCGAGGATCTGAAAATGGTGTTGGAAAACCATCAAAAGCGGATAAGCGGCGAGGAGGTTCCCGATGTTCATTCCTACAGGGTGATCGATGCGAAGGGAGCTGTCCATTGGGTGGAGACAAACGTGGTCTTGATCTCATGGGAGGGAAGGCCTGCCACCTTGAACTTCCTCCTCGATGTCACGGATAAAAAGAAGATGGAGGAAGAAAAGAGGCGGCTCGAAAATGATCTCATCCAGGCATACAAGATGGATGCCCTCGGAAGATTCGCGGGAGGGATCGCGCACGATCTGAACAATATCCTGTATCCCACCATTATCAACAGCGAATGGATCATCGAGGAGATGGAGCACGGCACGAGAATGCATGAGGTAATGAAGCAAGTTCTCAGGGCCGCCTACCGGCAGAGGGATCTCGTCAGGCAGATCCTTTCCTTCAGCCGGAAAACCGAGCTCAAAGCCGTACCTGTCAAGCTTGTGCACCTCATCGACGAGACCATTTCTTTCATCAGGTCGACGCTTCCGAGCACGATTGAAATCCTCAAGCATATCGATGCCTCGTCTGATACGGTTCTGGGAGACCCGGCACAGATTCAGCAGATCGTCATGAATCTCATGCGCAACGCTGCAGACTCGCTGGATTCGGAGAGGGGAACCATAGAGATAACCCTTGAACGCGCCTATCTGGAGCCGGCAAAGCACACTTCCGAGATCAAGGCAGGGCCTTACCTCAAGATTGCGGTGAAAGATACGGGGTGCGGAATGACGCCCGACATCATGGATCAGATATTCGAGCCGTATTTCACCACAAAAGCGGCAGGGAAAGGGTACGGTATGGGATTGTCGGTCGTCCACGGCATTCTGAAAAGCCACGGCGGGAGCATTGCGGTCGAGAGCGAGCCGGGGAAAGGGTCTCTGTTCACCGTGTTTCTGCCCGCGTATGATGGAGGATCCGTCACGAGAGAATCCGACAGGGAAAGCCACACCTTCCTTGGGGAAAGCGGGAAGATCCTCCTCATAGACGATGAGGAGATGATTCTTTCCAGCGTACAGCGTGCGCTGGAAGCCTCGGGCTACACGGTCACCGCACAGAAAGACGCCCTGAAAGCCTTCGATGCCTTCTCGAGAAGCCCCGATGAATTCGATCTCGTGATTACAGACCTGACGATGCCCGGCATGACAGGGATAGATCTGGTAAAAAAGCTCCTGGCTATACGCCCTGATACCCCTGTCATTCTCTCCACAGGCTTTTCCGAAGCCATCGATGAGCATGAGCTGAAGGATCTGGGCATCAGGGAAATGATCATGAAGCCCTTGAACACCGTTGAGCTCAAGACAGCGGTCCGCCGGGCACTCGAGAACTGACGCATCAAAAAGACATTGCTGTTTACAAGTTGAATTCCTCTATGAAAATCTTATACTTCTAAGGAGAGTGCTACCAGAATCGGAGGCTTCAGAGGAGGGTTGGATATGTCGGAAAAAATACTCATCTACGGCAAGGCGGGTTGACCCTATACCGACCAGGCCAGGTCGGCCTATGGGGAAAGGGCGACGTACTACGACGTGAAGAAGGACCACGCAAAGCTCGACGAGATGCTTGCCCATACGAATGGCTCGCGCCAGGTGCCGGTGATCGTCGAGGGTGAAAAGGTCACGATCGGCTACGGCGGGTCCTGAGGAGTGTAAACGGCCCATGGTCATGGGCTTGCCTCTGCCGATCACTCGAAGAATTCGGGCACGAAGAGCTCGTTGAACACCCGCAGGAAGGTCGAGTCCGTGAGGCTCGCGATGAAGTCCCTCACCATCTCTCCGGGGACATGGCTCTCGTGATAGCAGGCATCGAGACGGTCGAGGAACCTCGCATAGATGACCGAGTCCTTCCTCTCCTGCCGGACATCCTCGAGGAGCCGCTCGAAAACGAGGGTATACATGGTCCTGATCTTCGACGACTCTGTCTTTACCCGGGGATTGAGGTAGATGTTTTCATAGTTGAACCTTTTCAGGACCTCGAGGGCCCTGAACACCTTCGAGGAGTAGGCGATCCTTCCCTCGGTGGAGTGCCTGATGAGGTCTTCCACGAGGGCGTACACGATCTTGCCGTTCGTGTCTCCGAGGATGCCTTTCGCCTGCGCCGGTATCTGCTCGCGCGCGATGATGCCGAGCGATATGGCATCCTCGATGTCTCTGCCGATGTAGCTCACCGTGTCCACGATCCTCACGAGCGCCCCCTCCATGGTCATGGGCAGCAGCGTTTTTCCCTGCCCGATGCTCTCGATCTTTCCGTCGAGGTCGGCGAACGTGTGGGCCGGCTCGGCAGAAACGCTCTGCTCGCAGGTCTCTCCGTTGTGGCAGAGGATGCCGTCCAAGACCTGCAGGGTGAGGTTCAGGCCCTTGCCGCCCTTCTCGATCCGCTCGAGCGACTGGATGGCCTGGACGTTGTGCCTGAACGGCCCGATGCCCGCCTTCCTGCACAGTTCGTCGAGATGCCATTCGCCGTCGTGCCCGAAGGGCGGGTGCCCGATATCGTGGCCGATGGCGATGGCCTCGATGAGGTCGTCGTTGAGGCCGAGCCGCCGTCCTACGGTCCTGGCGATCCGGGAGAGGAGCTGTACGTGGATGACCCGGTGCGATATTCCCTGGTGTCCCACGAGGTAGAAGACCTGTGTCTTGTCGATGTACGAGGTGTAGGCCTGGGAGTGAAGGATCCTGTCCACGTCGATGGAGAAGGCATCCCTCATGTCCCATTTGCCCGATTTCTCGACTCTCCTTCTCAGGCCTTGAATGGGATGAGTGCCTGTCATTTCCTTCAGGTCGTCGATATCTTCGAGAACTGCGCCACCCTGTCAAAGAGGCTCACGAGGTTCTTGAGCAAAGCGATACGGTTGATCCTCACATCGATGTCGTCGCTCATGACAAGCACCTTGTCGAAGAAGCTGTCGATGGGTTCCTTGAGCGATGCGAGAAGCTTGAGCGCGCTCGTGTACTCCCCCCTGGCGGCATCCGCGATAAAGGGGTCTTCGGCCTCTTTGAAGCGCAGGTACAGCGCCTTTTCCTCCTCCTGGACGAAGAGGGAGGGCGTTATCGTGTCTTCCGCTTCGACCTTCTTGAGGATGTTCTCGACGCGCTTCGAGGCCGAGCAGATCGACTTGAACCACTCCTCCTGCCTCACGCTCATGATCGCGCCCGCCCGCATGAAGGTGTCGACGGGATCGTCGAAGTCCCGCAGCACCGCCTCGATGACGTCGCCAGCGATGCCGCGGCCCTGGAGGATCGACACGAACCGGGATTTGAAGAAGGCGATCACGTCGTCCTTCACCTCCGCGCCGTCCCGCTTGAGCTTCGGAGCGAGGTGGAGGAGCGCCTGGTCGACAAGCGCGGAGATCGAGATCCGGTATCCCTTCGTGAGCAGGATGTTCTCGATGGCGATGGTCTGCCTCCGCAGGGCGAACGGATCGGAAGTGCCGGTCGGAATGAGGCCCGCGCCGAAGCACCCGCAGATGGTGTCGATCCGGTCGGACATTCCCACGATGTCGCCGATGACGTCGGAAGGGAGCTCGCCTTCGGCCGAGGAGGGCAGATAGTGCTCACGGATCGCGAGCGCCACCTCGGGGTCATACCCCTGGCGCAGGGCATACTCTCTGCCCATGATCCCCTGGAGCTCGGGGAACTCGCAGACCATGAGACTGTTCAGGTCGGCCTTGCAAAGATATGCCGCCTCCCTCACGAGATCCTTCTTGTCCGGTGCGAGGATGTCGGCGAGATATAGGGCGATCCTGCTGAAACGCTCCATCTTCTCGTAGGACGTACCCATGTCCTTGTGGAAAATGACATCCTTGAGCTTTTCCGCATACTCCTTCAACGGCACGCTCAGGTCTTCCTCGAAGAAGTACTTGCCGTCGTCGAGGCGGGCCTTCAGGACCCGCTCGTTACCGGCCCGCACCACGGCATCGTTCTTGGGGATGATGTTGCTCACCGCCACGAAGTACGGCCGCAAGCCCGTCCCTTCGAGGGAGTACAGGGGGAAGTACCGCTGGTGGTGCTTCATGACGGTAACGAGGACTTCGGTGGGCAATTCGAGGAAGGAATCGTCGAACCGGCCGATGATGATGTGCGGATACTCGATGAGGTTCGCCACCTCGTCGAGCAGGTCCTTGTCCCTCACCTCTGCCTTGAGGTTCACGGCATTGAGCATCACCCCTTCCCAGATGAGGCCCTTTCTCTTTTCGACGGCCGGGATCACGTACGCGGCTGCGAGGAGCTCCTCATAGTCCTCGGGCCTGGTTATCTCGATGGCGGAAGGCGCCATGAACCGGTTCCCGTAGGTGACGGAGCCTGCCGTGACGTTTCCGAACGAAACCGGCAGAACGTCGTTCCCGAAGATCGCGGCGATCCAGTGGACAGGCCTCGCGAAGCGCACATCCGGATTCGACCACTTCATGGTCTTCGGGAAGGGGATCTGCATGATCATGTCCTGGAGAACGCCGGGGAGAAACTCGATGGTCGGCTTTCCCGGGATGGTTCTCGTCATGCAGAGATATTCGCCCTTCGGGGTTGTTGCAAACGAGATTTCGGAGATATCGACCCCTGCCGAGCGGGCGAAGCCGAGCGCCGCCTTCGTCGGGTTTCCGTCCTTGTCGAAGGCCGCCTGCTTGGCCGGCCCCATCTTCGTCTCGACCATGTCGGGAAGCGATTCAGCCACCCCCCGTATCCTGACGGCGAGCCTTCTCGGGGTCCCGAACATCTCGGGAGGCTCCATGGCAAGATTGGCGTCGGCGAATCTGCCCGACAGATAGCCCCGCATGAACTCGAGTGCCGGAGCGATATAGCTGGTGGGGATCTCCTCGGTGCCGATTTCAAAGAGCAGCGATCTCGCCATGACTACCCCTCTTCCCGGCCCTGCTGCAGGCTTTCGAGGTAGAGCCGTGCAGAAGCCTTCGCCAGGTCCCGGACCCGCAGGATGTAGGACTGGCGTTCGGTCGTGGAGATGGCGTTGCGGGCGTCGAGAAGATTGAAGATATGTGAGCACTTCAGGCACATGTCGTATGTCGGCAGGCACAAGCCCTGGTCCGCTGCCCTCCTGCCCTCTTCTTCGTAGAGGCCGAAGAGCTGAAGCAGCATGGGGACGTTCGCCACCTCAAAGTTATATTTCGACCACTGGTATTCGCCCGCATGGTGGACATACCCGTAAGTGGTCGAATTTTTCCAGATGATGTCGTAGACCGAGTTCTTGTTCTGAAGGTACATGGCGATCCTCTCGATCCCGTAGGTGATCTCGGTGCAGACCGGATCGAGGTCGAATCCGCCCACCTGCTGGAAGTAGGTGAACTGGGTGATCTCCATGCCGTCGAGCCACACCTCCCAGCCAAGGCCCCAGGCGCCCAGGGTCGGAGATTCCCAGTCGTCCTCGACGAAGCGGATGTCGTGCTCGAGCGGGTCGATCCCGAGCTGCTTCAAGGAATCTAGGTAGATCTCCTGCACGTCGATGGGCGAGGGCTTCAGGATCACCTGGTACTGGTAGTAGTGCTGCAGCCGGTTCGGGTTCTCGCCGTAGCGTCCGTCGGTCGGCCTGCGGGAGGGCTCCACGTATGCCACGTTCCACGGATCGGGCCCCAAGGCCCTCAAGAACGTGTGGGGGTTGAACGTTCCGGCGCCCACCTCGAGGTCATAGGGCTGGCCGATGAGACAGCCGTACCGGGACCAATAATCCTGCAAATTTAAAATCAATTCCTGAAAATCCATACGCCTCCATCTATCATTGGTTCATGCCAAAATCAAGCAGCTTTGCCAGAAAGCTGGTCGATTTGAGCTTCTTGTCGGTCACATGGTTGCACATGGCAAGGAAAAAGGAGGTGATCTCCCGCTTGAGGCTTATGTTTATGGAAAGCCTCTGGAGCACGTCGGTTTCGAGCTGGGAAGATTTCAGCAGAAACATGGCGGCCTCCCGCGAGAGCATGCTCAATGAATGGGTGCGCCTCGAATCCGGCCTGCCCGTGCTTTTGAGATCGATGCCGTACCCGATCGAAGACAGGATATTCATGAGCGCGACACACCAGACCGAAAACCACTGCTTGTCGGGCTCCATGGCATGGAGGGCGCGCTGCAGGTATTCAAAGGTGGCCGGGCTCGGGTCGAGCTGTCCCAGGTGCTCTTTGATGAGCTCGAGAAGGATCGTCGAGTGGGCGAGGAGCTCGAGGTCTTCCCTGATGGGAAGATGGGCATTCGAAAGCTTTGCCGACTCGAGCCGGTGGAGCTCCCCCTCCTTCTTGAGAAATACGTCCATGACCACCTCGCAGAAGGGCTCCAGGGTCCCGGGAAACCGTATCCTGCTCCGTTTCGCGCCCTTGGCGATCGCATTGACGATCCCCTTTTCCCTGGTGAGCGCGCAGACGATCTGGTCCGACTCGGAAAAATCGATGCTATTGAGGATGATGGCATCCGTGCTCAAGAGGCTCATGTTCGTATTGTCCCTTGTCAGCTTTGTGTTTGAGCCATGCGTCTGTCATTCCCGTGGAAAGCGGGAATCCTGCGGATCTTGTGCTTCCCGGACCCCCGTCTTCTAAGGGGGTGACTGCTTGAATCTTCATATACGCTTTTTACAGAATATTGAGTATCGATTGAAAGGCCTTACCCCGGTGCAGTTTTTGCTGTCAAGACAAGGGGCTCTCGCTTCAGGATGCCGGCATGCAGGGTCATGAATCCGCAGCAGCGTCGGGCGATGCATTCTCTATGGAGGCGAAGGCGGACGTATCGAGGAATCCCTGGTACGTCTGCTGGCACGTCCTCATGGAAAAGCCGATGGCTCCAGCCAATATCGCGAGAAGAATAACCACGAAAAGTATACGCAGAAGGGTGGATTTCCCTTTGCCTTTCTTCATGAACCTGCTTCTTGCCTCCTCTTTTTTCCCGTGGGAGGACAGGGTCTCATCCAGGTGCTTGACGAGCTCTTCTTCGTCGAAGCCGAACTCTTTGCTGATTACCTGGAGAAAGCCCCGCAAAAACGCCCTGGGCGGAAGCACATCTATCTGATCTTCTTCAAGGAACTTCAGCGTCTGGGCCGGGATCTTGGTCGTCTGCTCGATTTCCTTGAGGGTGATCTCCCGTGTCTCTCGTTCTTTCTTGAAATACTGTCCCAGTGTGAGTCTATCCTCGGACATCTGTTCCTCCTTGCTTTCCACATCCACTTACCATGCCAAAATCCGCGTGGCAAGCAATGACTGTCGTTTCCCGTCCTGCATCTACCACATTTTCCGGCTCAAAGATGAGCATAAAATTTGTTCTTGTGATTTCAATTGACATCCTGATTCAGTGACTGTATCCGCATACTTCTCGGAGGAAATATCGGTGAATGCAGTAAGTCCTGATCTCCTGTATGCCGTCACGAAGCCCGGGCGCTACATCGGGGGGGAGATCTGCGAGGTCGTCAAGCCTGCTCGGGAGGTTTCCGTGCGGTTCGCCCTGGCCTTTCCCGATACGTATGAGATCGGGATGTCCCATGCCGGGATGAAGATCCTCTACTCCATCCTGAATGCCGTTCCCGGCGTCTGGGCGCAGCGGGTCTTCGCTCCCTGGCACGACATGGCTTCCGCGATGGAGGACAAAGGCATCGAGCTCTTCAGCCTCGAAGAGAAGCGGCCGGTGAGGACCTTCGACGTGGTGGGATTCTCGCTGCTCTACGAGCTCTCGTACACGACGGTCGTCCGGATGCTCGCGCTGTCGAAGATCCCGCTGCACGCTGCGGAGCGAAGCGCGAACGATCCCATCGTGATCGCAGGCGGAACGTCGACCGTGAACCCGAGCCCGTTCGCCGACTTCTTCGATCTCATCTCCATCGGAGACGGCGAAGAGATCGTAGAGGAGATGGCGGATATCTGCCTGAGGACGAAAGACCGCGACGAGCGATTGGCTGCCATGGCAGAGATCGAAGGGGTGTACTGTCCCGGCCCTGCGCCTTCGGTGAAGCGCAGGATTCTGCCGGATCTCGATTCGTACCCCTTCCCTTCGAACACCGTGCTTCCCCATATCTCCATCGTTCATGACCGGGTCGGGGTCGAGGCTGCCAGGGGGTGTACGCGCGGCTGCAGGTTCTGCCAGGCAGGAATGATCTACCGCCCGTATCGCGAAAGGTCGTTCGAGTCGGTGATGGAAACGTTTCGCAAAGGGCTTCCGGCAACCGGGTACGACACCCTCGCCATGCTCGCGCTGTCGATGACCGATCTGAGCTATATCAATACGATCATGGAATCGCTCGCCTGCCCTTCACGCGAGATCTCCATCGGGGTCCCATCGCTGCGGGTCGAAGGCATCACGGAGAAGGTGGCCGACATCCTCTCGTCGGTGAAGAAGCCCGGGTTCACCCTGGCGCCGGAGGCGGCCACGGAGAGGCTGAGGATGGTCATCAACAAGGGCAACACGGCTGAAGACCTCTTCAGGAGCGCTTCGATCGCGCGCTCGATGGGATGGAAATCGCTGAAGCTCTACTTCATGGTCGGTCTGCCGACCGAGAGGCAGGAAGATATCGAGGCCATCTGCACGCTCTCCCGCTCGCTCTCGAAGGAGTTCAGGGGCAGCCTCACCATCAGCGTGTCCGGGTTCATACCCAAACCCTGGACACCGTTCCAGTGGCAGGAGCAGATCTCGCCCGGAACCCATGGAGAAATACTGAAGCACCTGCAGTCGAGCTTGAGGCAGAAGGGGCTTGCGCTCCGCTGGCAGGAGCCCTACCTCTCCTTCCTCGAAGGCGTGTTCTCCAGAGGGGACGGGAGGCTCTCGAAGGTGATCGAAGAGGCTTCCGCCTCGGGCGCATACCTGGACGGCTGGGGCGATACCTTCAGGAGAGATGCCTGGGAAGAGGCCTTCGAGAAGACCGGGATCGATCCATCGGCGTACCTCTCCGGGAGAAGCAGGGAAAAGCCCCTGCCCTGGGAATTCATCGATATGGGGATCGACCGCGCCTTCTTCCTCGAGGAAGATGAGCGGGCACGTGAAGAGAAGCCCACACCGGACTGCAGGTTCGACAAATGCGCCGGGTGCGGCGTATGCAATAAAGAGATCGGGAACGTTCTCCATCATGAGACGGCCCCGGCCCCCCTCTTTCCCGAGCCTGCGGAGGGCAAACCGGTTTCGTACGTGATACGGCTCTCGAAGGAAGGCGATGTCCGCTTTATTCCTCCCCGGGACTATATCGAGATGATCAAGCGCGCCATCCGGCGCAGCTCCCTGTCCGCTGTCTACACGAAGGGATTCAGCCCCATCATGAAGGTGAGCATGACCCCTCCGCCGTCGTTCGGCATCGCCTCCTTGAGCGAGTACGTCCAGTTCGATCTCAAAGAGGAGGAAGACCCCGGAGAGATCCTTCACGTGCTCGGCGCAGTGCTGCCGAGGGGGGTCCGCGCCCTGTCGTGCGAGCAGGGCAAGCTGAAAGCGGCTTCATCTTTCGTGTACTGGACGGACAGGCCGTTCACGCTGCGACTCGAACCGGGCCTCACCGTCACGAAGGGAGACAAGGCCCTGCCTCTCGATGAATATCTCGAAACCTACGATGCCACGACGCTCACCATCCGCTCAAAAGACGGAAGGACCCTGTCGCCGCTGGCCATCCTCGAATCGTTTTCCCCGGATGGTATACGCGCGTGGGAAATTACGCGGGTCGAGACAATTTTTTAGTGTTGCCGGATTTGGCCGTGCAAATATCACCTACACGTCATCCCCGTGGGGCTTGCCCTCGCAAAGACCGGAATCGAGGCCCCGGGCAGCACGAGACCTACTTGACTCCCTCTTCCGCGGGAATGACGAGTCCTCAGCACAAATACCTTTGGTCTCTCTCAAAGTGTATGAAATTTGATGTATCCTTGATAAGGATCAATGCAGCCATTACTTAACAGGAATAACAGAGAAATCATATATAGCGCAGAACAAAGGAAGGAGCGCGCATGAGCCATTCAGATCACAGCCACTGCTGCTCTTCGAAAAACGGCGGACAGGGAAAGGAATACCGCGACCCCGTATGCGGTATGGCCACCCATGATTCCGGCGCCTACATCAGGTACGAGTACGGCGGACAGACCTACTACTTCTGCAATCCGCACTGCCTCGAGACATTCAAGAAAGACCCGGACAGGTATATCCGGAAACCGTCGCAGGATGAACCTCGCCATGGACATGGAGCGGCAGATCTCCCGAAGGCATGCTGCGCCTCGAAAAGCGCTCAGCCCGCAAAGGAATACCGCGACCCGGTGTGCGGGATGGTTACGACCGACCCGGATGCATATCTCAAGTACGAGTATGAGGGGGAGACCTACTACTTCTGCAACCCCCACTGCCTGAAGAAGTTCAAGGAGAACCCCCGGGCCTACATCGGGAAGTCCGGCCAGACCCGGGCTCCTGTGCACACCGGGCAGGAAGCGGTGAAGAGCGCGGAATACTGGTGTCCCATGTGCCCGGATGTGAAGAGCCCGGTCCCGTCGAGCTGCCCGAAGTGCGGGATGGCCCTCGAGCCGTCCATGCCTCTGTCCTACGGCCCGGCCAAGTGGACGTGCCCCATGCATCCTGAGGTAGTGAGAGACGACCCCGGGAGCTGCCCGGTCTGCGGGATGGCGCTCGAGCCCGTAATGCCGAGCGTATCCGACATGGAGGAAAGCTCGGAGTATACCTCCATGAGAAGCCGATTCCTGGTCAGTCTCATTCTGACCGTTCCCCTTATTCTCATCGCGATGCACTCGATGATCCCCGGGCTTTCTCTTCTCTTTGCCCGCATTCCTGCGCATGTCCTCTCCTGGACAGAGCTCGCCCTGGCGACGCCGGTCGTGCTCTGGGGGGCGTGGCCGTTCTTCGTCCGTGCCTGGAAGTCGCTCCTGAGCAGGAGCCTGAACATGTTCACCCTCATCAGCATCGGCATCACCGTGAGCTATGTCTACAGCCTGGTCGTCCTGCTTTTCCCGGGCATTTTCCCTGCGTCGATGCGGGGCATGGAGGGGATGATGGGGCTCTACTTCGAGGCTGCGGCAGCCATAACCACCCTCGTGCTCCTGGGACAGGTTCTCGAGCTCCGGGCCCGGAGCAGAACCGGTGAAGCCATCAGGGCGCTCCTCGACCTCGCCCCGAAGAAGGCGAGGAGGATAAGCAAGGACGGGAGCGAAGAGGATGTCCCCTTAATCCTGGTCACCCCCGGAGATCGTTTGCGGGTGCTGCCGGGAGAAAAGGTCCCGACAGACGGCATCGTGCTTTCGGGAAGCAGCGCGGTCGACGAGTCCATGATCACGGGCGAGCCGGTGCCCGTCGAGAAAAAGGCGGGCGACCGCGTGGTCGGGGCGACCGTGAACGGAACCGGGAGCTTCGTCATGGAGGCGAAGAAGGTGGGTACACAAACCATGCTCGCCCAGATCGTCCAATTGACGGCACAGGCCCAAAGGTCCCGCGCCCCGATCCAGAGGATCGCCGACGTCGCTTCGGGCTACTTCGTTCCCGTCGTGATCCTCATATCTCTCGTCACGCTCGGTGTCTGGCTCTGGATCGGCCCTCAGCCGAAGCTTGCCCACGCAGTGGTCGCGGCCGTCTCGGTGCTCCTGATTGCCTGCCCCTGCGCTCTGGGTCTCGCTACGCCCGTTTCGATCATGGTGGCGACCGCTAAGGGGGCAGCGAAAGGCATCCTCTTCAGAAATGCCGAAGCGGTCGAAATTCTCGGGAAGATCGACACCCTGGTGGTCGACAAGACCGGTACCCTTACGAGAGGAAAGCCGACCCTGACGCATATCGAGGCCGTAAGCGGGTGGGATGAAAAGGCCCTTGCCGGATTTGCCGCAAGCCTCGAGAGGGCGAGCGAGCATCCCCTGGCCGGGGCAGTGATCAAAGGCGCCCTCGACCGGGGGGCAATCCTCGAGAGCGTGGAGCATGTTTCCTCGCTTCCCGGAAGGGGCATAACCGGGACGGTTTCTGATCATCAGATCATGCTCGGCAACGAGCGGCTCTTCGACGAAAAAGGCATCCCGACACGCGAGCTCTCGACCAGGGTTCAGGCAGTCCGGGAAAAAGGGCATACCGTCATGTATGTGGCGATAGACGGCCGGGTTGCAGGATTCCTCGGGGTGTCGGACCCCATCAAGGACGGCTCGCATGAAGCAGTGGAATCGCTCCGCAAAGAAGGCATCAGGGTCGTCATGCTTACCGGGGACAGCAGATCGAATGCCGAGGCTGTTGCGAAGCAGCTCGGAATCGATGAAGTCTACGCCGAGGTTCTGCCTGCGGAAAAGGAGCTGATCGTCCGGACGATCCAGGCCGAGGGAAGGATCGTCTCGATGGCCGGAGACGGCATCAACGATGCCCCGTCCCTTGCACGGGCCGATGTCGGCATCGCCATGGGGCACGGATCGGATATCGCCATGGAGAGCGCGCCTGTGACCCTGATCAAGGGTGACCTCCGGGGAGTCGTCTCGGCAATTCTCCTGAGCAGAGCAACCATGCGTAACATCCGGCAGAACCTGTTCTTCGCCTTTGTGTACAATGCCCTGTGCATTCCCGTTGCAGCAGGCGTCCTGTATCCCTTCCTCGGGATCATCCTTTCCCCCATGATTGCGGCGGCAGCCATGAGCCTGAGCTCCGTGTCTGTGATTACGAATGCCCTGAGGCTGAAAGAGGCCAGGATCGGCGCATAGGTGCAAAACAACGTTGCAAAGCAGCGAGAAAAATTATAAAGAGAGTTCTATGGCTTAAATCGGAGTCTATTTACAAGAACTCGTTGCCGGATAAGGCATATGGGTATCTGTTAACATGGAGGTCCCTGATTTCATGGGGAACATTCTTTTCTGATACCTTGCTGTTTGGCTGCCATCAAGAGAGGGGCTTTTATTTCTCAACACTTTGTATTAATTGCGATGCAATGATTCTTCACTGAAGAAGGTCCCCTGTCACCGGAGGAGAAACTAAGCTCGCGCATCGAAGATCCCTTCGAGAGAGAGTGAAGAGGGAAGCTTTGATTCAATGACTACAGCGAAGAGTTACCATGGACGGATCAGCAAAGGACGGAACCTGCGGATTCTGAAGGCTGCCGTTTTCACCCAGATCGTCTTCTTCGTGCTTCTCGTCTGGATAGACGAGGTCCTCGATCTTCCCCATGTCCTCCTCGGCTCGCCGGCCATCCCGGCAAACTGGACCGAAGCGGCGATAGAGAGCGCATATGCCTTGGCTGCAGGCATTCTCGTCTATCTCGTCCTTGCCGTTATTAAAAAAAGATCTCCCGGGGACGAGCAGAAGATACAGCGGCAGAAGGTCATCTCCGATATCCTCATGTACGATTCGCCCACCTTGTTCCTGGCGGTAAACCCCGACGCCAGCATCCTCATGGCGAGCAGGTCCCTCCTCGACAAGCTCGGATACACCCTCGAAGAGGTGGTCGGAAAGAAATACCCGTCCATGTTCGTGCCCGAGAGGGAGCGCGAGGGGGCGTTGCGGACAATCGCACAGCTCAGCGAGTCCGGGGCGCCAACCAGAAACGAGAGGCATCTCGTTTCGCGCCACGGGAAAGAATATCTCGTGCAGTGGGAAAGCAGGGTCGCCTACCTCGAGAACGGCGAGATCGATTTCCTCTACGCCGCCGGCATCGACATCACCGAGCAGAAGGAAGCGGAAACAGCGCTCAAGTTCAGCGAAGAGCGATACCGGTCGTTCGTCCAGAACTTCCAGGGCATTGCATATCAGGGCACTCTGGATTTCGTCACGATATTCTTTCACGGCGCAGTGGAGCAGATCACCGGCTACAGCGAGCAGGACTTCCTCTCCGGCTCGCCCGGATGGGACGAGATCATACATCCGGATGACGCTCAGGCTTTTCGTGAGAGCGCCGGCCTGATTCGATCGATCCCGAACTACACCATCGAGAGAACGTACCGGATCGTCAGGAAAGACGGGCAGGTCCGCTGGGTGCGCGAATACATCCAGAACATGTGCGGCAGTACCGGCAGGCCCACGGCCGTCCAGGGAATCATCTACGATGTCACGTCCGTCAAGGAGGCGGAAGAATCCCTCCGGAAAAGCAACGAGCGCTACCGGCTGCTCGCCGAGAACGTGATCGATGTGATCTGGGCGATCGATAAGGACTTCCACTATACCTACATCAGCCCTTCGGTGGAGAAAATGCGCGGGTATAGCGTGGAAGAGGCCATGAACCTGCCGCTGGACAAGATGTTTACCGAGAAATCATACAGGCAGATGATGGAAATCTTCGCACAGGAAACAGCCCGCTACGAGAAGGGAGAAATAGCCGAACCCGGCAGGTCGGCGACGTTCGAAGCGGAGCTCATCCGCAAGGACGGTTCCACAATGTGGGCCGAGGTGACGGCGAGCTATGTCTTCGATTCCGACGGGAGGCCATCCGGCTATGTCGGTGTGACCAGGGACATTACGGAGAGGAAGCATGCCGAGAGAGAGTTGAAGATCTCCCGGGAGAGGCTTCGCAACCTGCACCGGCACTCCGAGGACGTCAGAGAGAGCGAGCGGGCACGGGTCGCACGAGAGATCCATGACGAGCTGGGTCAGGTTCTCACCGCACTGAAGATGGACCTCTCCTTTCTGGCGAAAAAACTCCCCCCCGAGCTCGAGGCGCTTCAAACCAAAACAGCCAACATGCTCAAGTTCGTCGACATGTCCATCCAGTCGGTGAAGCGCATCACCATGGACCTGCGGCCCGGGCTGCTCGACCACCTGGGTCTGGTGGCGGCTATCGAATGGCAGGCAGAGGAATTTCAGAGCCGCACCGGAATCAGGCACCGGCTGACCGTCGATCCGGAGCACATCGTCCTCAGCCCTGACCGGTCCACATGCATTTTCCGCATCTTCCAGGAGACCCTGACGAACATCGCCAGGCATGCCCATGCGACAGAGGTCGCGGTCTCCCTGATTGAAAAGGATGGCGCCCTTGAGCTCTCCGTCAGCGACAACGGGGTCGGAATATCGAAGGAGCAGATCGATGACCCGAAATCCTTCGGGCTCATGGGAATAAAGGAGCGGGCGTACTTCAGCGGAGGACAGGCCAGCATATCGGGAGAGAAGGGAAAAGGGACGACGGTACGGGTTTCCATACCGGTCGATCAATCAAGGAGTCTAGATGATACGAGTGCTTGTGGCTGACGATCACCCCATCGTAAGGGAAGGGCTGAAGCAGATCCTTTCCGATACCAACGACATCATCATTGTGGGCGAAGCCGACAACGGACAGGCTGTCCTGAACTTCACGTCGAAGCATCACTGCGACGTGGTCCTCCTCGACATATCCATGCCCGGCAGGGACGGGCTCGAGGTGCTCAGAGAACTGAAGCAGCAGAAGCCGAAGCTTCCGGTCCTCATCCTGAGCATGTATCCCGAAGAGCACTACGCCGTCAGGGTGCTCCGGGGAGGGGCATCGGGATACCTCACCAAGTCGAGCGCACCCGATGAGCTCATATCGGCTATCCGCAAGGTAGCTTCAGGAAGAAAGTACATCAGCTCCACTCTTGCCGAGAGGCTCACCTACGAGCTGGACCGCGACTCCGACAGGCCTGTCCACGAGGTGCTCTCCGACCGGGAATACCAGGTCATGCACATGATCGCCACCGGAAAGTCGGTAAAGGAAATCGCGGAAGAGCTCGAATTGAGCGTGAAGACCGTGAGCACGTACCGCGCACGCATCCTCACGAAGCTCAACATGAAGAACAATGCGGAGATCGTCCTGTACGCGGTGCAGAACAAGCTCGTAGACTAGGATCTTCCAATATTACCCGAATCCTTGTAAGATGTTTCCTACATCCTCCGGGCGAAAAGTATGACACCCCCAGTGGCACTTATCTTATTGTTTGTCATATAATAATACCATATACGGGAGGTACAACAAGTGTTGTTCTGACCTCCTTTACGCCAGAAGAGGGGACAAGTCCTCTCGTGCTTCGTCCTTACACCTAATTCTTCTGGCTATTTTTTTGCCCTTTTCAGGGGATACCGATTCCAAGCGAGATCCCCCCCCATTCGTGTTGTCTCTCCTTTCAGTTCCCTTCTCTGTCATTCCATAGTCATGTTTATGCCCACAAGCCCATCCTTACCCTGTGCCGGCGATATAAATTTCTTGACCGGCCGGCGTATATGGGCGATATGGGAGGAAAGATTCCAGCAGAGCATTTCGTGGCGGATGCTCCGCACTTACTCATACGGGAATGAAAGAGCATATGACAGGAACGTGCCTCCAGGAGCTGCATCAGCAGGCAGAGGGGATCCTCTCCTCCTTCATACAGGAAACCGTTTCAGCCTTCCCCCGGCAGATCGTATCCGCCGCCGCCACCGGGAGCTGCCTCACGGGCGACTACATCCACGGGAAATCGGATATCAACTCGGTGATCGTGGTCAGTGAGATGACGCCCGAGTTCCTCGACCTTCTCGCCTCGATGGGCAGGAGGTACGGGAAGAAGCGTCTGAGGGCGCCGCTGGTCATGACGCCGGAGTACATCCGGAGGTCTCTCGACGTCTTCCCGGTCGAGTTCCTCGACATCAAGCTCATACACAAGACCATCTACGGAGAAGACCTCTTCTCCGATCTCGCAATCAGCACGTCCCTGCTCCGGCTCCAGTGCGAACGGGACCTCAAGGCAAAGCTCATCCATCTCCATCAGGGGTATATCTCCTGCTCGGGCGGAGGCAGAGGCCTGCGCGCCCTGCTCATCGAAGCATATCCCGGCTTTTTCCCCCTGTTCAGAGCCATGCTCTCCATCGTCCGGCCGGACAAGGCGCCTTCACTCCCGAAGGCCTCGGTTCTCGCCGACATCGAGGCTAGCTTCGGCGTCTCCATGGAGCCCCTGAGGGAGACCAAAGCCCTGGCTATGAAAAGCGGGTTCGGCCTCGACTGGAATACACCCAAAAAGATCTTCACTGACCTCTACAGGATTACTCATGAACTCTCACTTGCGGTGGACAAACTTTCTTCCTGAGATCATCCTTCTCGCCCTTCTCATCCTGTGCCCGATGCCCTCTTCCGCCCAGGACAGGATGCCCGCTTCGTATGTCGTGGACAACGCCGGGATCATCGATGGAAACGTCCGGCAAGCCCTCGCGGGGCGCCTCCAGGAGCTCGAGCAGAAGACCGGGGTGCAGATGCTCGTCCTTACCGTGCAGACAACGGACGGCGTCCCCATCGAAGAATATGCCATAAACAAGGCAGCCGAGTGGAAGCTGGGGCAGAAGGGAAAAGACAACGGTCTGCTCTTCGTCGTTGCGCTCAAGGACAGGAAGTATCGGATCGAGGTGGGATACGGGCTCGAATCGGTCGTTCCCGACAGCCTCGCCGGGACCGTCGGCAGGCAGTATCTCGTGCCTTCTTTCCGGAGGGGCGCGTACGGCGAGGGGATCTATAACGCCGCAGGCGTCATCTCCGAGGTCATCGCCCGCTCCCAGGGGGTGACACTGGGGGCAGGTCCGAACCTCCAGCCGCATAAGGCAAGGGGATCGTCGACAAGGACCATGATGAACGCCATCGGGATCTTCGTCTTCCTGCTCACGATGGGAATGGCGTTCTCCAGGCAGAACAGAGGAAAGAACGCGTGGAACCGCTCGCCCCGGAGGGACTATGGCATGGGCTTCCCCATGGGGGGCGGATCGGGCAGCTTCGGCTCCTTCGGCGGAGGGGGGTTCGGCGGCTTCGGCGGTGGAGGAGGCGGCGGTTTCGGGGGCGGCGGCGCCTCGGGCGGATGGTAGCTATACGTTAAAGGATAACTCGACAGGGAGGAGATATGAAGAACAGGACATGGATCATACTGGCGTTAGTCGTGCTCATCATCTTAAACGGCATCTGGTGGTTCATCTCCCAGTACAACCGGCCCATCAGGATGAAGGAGGCGGTCGACGCCCAGTGGGCCCAGGTTGAAAACCAGCTCAAGCGCAGATACGACCTCATCCCCAACCTGGTGGAGACGGTGAAAGGCTTTGCCGCGCAGGAAAAGAGCGTCTTCTTAGGCATCGCCGAGGCCAGGAAGGCCTATTTCTCCGCCAAGGACGTGAATGAAAAGGCCAGGGCCGCAGGCGAGCTCGAAGGCGCCCTCTCACGCCTCCTCTTCCTCCAGGAGCGCTATCCCATGCTCAAGTCGAACGAGAATTTCCTCAAGCTCCAGGACAGCCTCGAAGGCACGGAGAACCGCATCTCGGTCGAGCGCAAACGGTTCAACGACCAGGTAAGAGAGCTCAACACTTATGTGAAGACCTTCCCGGGCAGGATCTTCGCCGCGTTTGCAGGCATCGGCCCGGTGCAGTACTTCGACATCCCGGAGGCACAGACACAGACGCCGGCGGTGAAGTTTTAACCTTCCATGATCTCGGCCAGGAAGCCTGAGGGCACCTGGTAGGAGCCCCTGCCGTAGATCGTCCGCAGGCGGGACCAGGAGAGGAGGACTTCCTTTCTGGCCCTGGTGATACCTACATAGAGCAGACGCCTCTCCTCCTCGATCTCCATCGTGGTGTCCATGGATCTGCTGTGGGGAAGCAGCCCCTCTTCGAGGCCGAGGATAAAGACGTAGTCGAACTCGAGCCCCTTCGACATGTGCAGGGTCATGACGGAGATGCGCTCGCCCGCGTCCTCGTCCACCGCGCTCATGAGGGCCTTTTCTTCGAGGTACTGCCCGATGTCCCTCTGCCCCGATGCGCTGGCGATGAGCTCCCGGATGTTGTTCAGCCGGTCTTCGCCGTCGACCTCCTGTTTGAGGGCCTTTTCGAGCCCGGTGACATCGAGGATGTCCTTCAGGAGCGAGGAGATGTCGCCTATCCCGATATACGAGACGAGCTCTTTGTACACCTGAAGAAAGCCTGCCAGGCCTTTCGCCCCGGTCCCTTTTACGACCTTGTTCTCGACGGCCCCGGGGATGGCCTCCGCCATGGGGACCCCCCGCTTCCGGGCATAGTCGCGCAATGCGGCAACGGACTTCTCGCCGATGCCCCTTGCTGGCACGTTGATGATCCGGCTCAATGCCTCTTCATCGGACGGGTTTACGAGGATGCGCAGATAGGCGAGGAGGTCCTTGATCTCTCTGCGCTCGTAGAACCTCATGCCCCCGTATACGGCGTAGGGGATGCCCCTGCGCACGAAGGCCTCCTCGACGACACGGGACAGGGAATTGACCCGGTAGAACACGCCGATCTGGCTCGGGCTCACGCCGGAGTCGAGGAGCTTCGAAATCCGGTAGGCGGTGTGGGAGGCCTCCTGGTCGTCGTCGACGTACTCGCTCACGGCGATCTCCTTGCCCTTGCCCTGCATGGACCGGAGGACTTTCGGGGCCCGGTACCGGTTGTTCGCGATGAGCGAAGAAGCGGCCTTTAAAATGGGCTCGGTCGATCGGTAGTTCTGCTCGAGGACCACCGTCTGCGCGTGGGGGAAGTCGTCTTTGAACCTGAGGATATTGCTCACGTTGGCGCCCCGCCAGCCGTAGATGGACTGGTCGTCGTCGCCCACCACGCAGATGTTGCCCTGCTCGCCCACGAGGTTCATGAGGAAGACGTACTGCGTCGTGTTCGTGTCCTGGTACTCGTCCACGAGGATGTGGCGGAACCTTTTGCGGTATTTCTCCCTGAGGTCCTCGTCGGACGAGAACATCATGCAGGGGACATAGAGCAGGTCGGCGAAGTCGAAGGCCTTGTTCTCCTTTTTTCTGCGCTCGTAGAGGGTGAGCACGGGCTGCGGGTCGTAGGAGAAGTTGCCGGAGAGCTCGGTAAGGTCCTGCATGGTGTCGCGCGCGAAGTTGGCGAGCCAGGCGAGCGAGGCGTCGGTGCCGCGCTCCGACTTCAGGTTGAGCTCTTTGAGGCATTTCGAGAGGAGCGAGCGCTGGTCTGCCTCGTCGTAGATGACGAAGTTCGAGGGGTAGCCGATGCG
>JAKPPU010000203.1 GCA_029547185.1 Deltaproteobacteria bacterium
CGCCCCGGACAGCCAGGCAAAGCGGAGGAAATGATGGGCAAAGCACCGGCGGCTCAATTTTATTGGAATGAATGGTCCCGGGATCTCGAGGAGCATCCACTCGAGATTGAAGGCGCCTGGATGAGGATTTGCGCAAAGCTATGGTACTCGAAGGAGGTCCGGGGGAAATTAACCCTCACGCTCGACCAATGGGCCAGGGTTTTGCGTGTTGATAACTCAAATGCGTTTCGGATCTTGTCATATCTCTGTCACGAAAATGTCGGCGATTTTCCAGGGTCCGTAACGGACAAAAGTAACGGGTTGATAACGATCATTTGCCGAAGGATGTATAGAGAGGAAAAAGCCCGTATAGATAATGCCTTACGTCAACAGCGGTTGCGCGATCGGCGCAAAAGTAATGGAGGAATAACGGACAAAAGTAACGGAAACATAACGCCCCCTTCTTCTTCTTCGCCTTCTTCTTCAAAAGAAGAAGAAGAAAAAGAGCCCCGCAAAAATCTGTCAAAAGAATTCATCCAGGAAGCCGCCGAGCCGGCTATCGAGGAAACACTCGAGGAGGTCTGCCAGAAGCTTTACACCGAAAAAATCTTTCCCGAGGTCTACGCCTTCAAAACCCAGGCGGTCAAGCACAAGAAAAACCCGCGGTCAATCCTTCACACGTTGAGCCGGTGCTATCTCGCACGACCTGACGATCCCTGGGCCTATTGCAAAAAAATAATCGACCTGGAGAACCTCAACTACAATGAGCGAGATTACCAAAAAACTGCGAGATAAGCACCTGGCCGAATTCAAACCCCTGGCCGAACAAATGGCTTCCGAGGGCGCCGACGAGCAAACTATCGTCCGGGCATATCAGGCATGGGTCCGACAAAGGGCAAGCAACGCATACGCGGACAAACGGCTCAGCATGACTCCGCTCCAGGATCTTTTTAACGGAACCCTGGCAGAACTCGAGAGGGCCGACAGCAAGATCGAAATGATCTTTTACGAGCTCCTCCAGGAAAGCGGCGTTCCCTTTCAGTTTCAGCGAAAGGTCGGACCCTACCGTATCGACTACCTGGTCGCCGGCTATCTCGTCGTTGAGCTCGACGGGCCACAGCACAACCAGGAGCGCGACAAGAAGCGCGATGCATACCTCGCCAGGCTAGGCTATCGGATCCTCCGGATCCCGGTCCGGATCATGGTAACTTGTCCAGAGGCCTGTATCGAATCCATCAAAGAACAAACGAAAATTCGGAGGGTAAAGTGAAATACATCCTAGACAAGCTCGAGCAAACGCTCGCCGCGACTATCATCGCCTTCTGCCTGATCCTGATCTTTTCCATTGCCGTCGCTGTTCACTTCTACACCTTCCGCGCCGGCGCCACGGCGCAGATCGCCGAGCTCGAGAAAAAGATCCAGGACCTCGAGGAGGCTCAACGAAACGTCAACAGCTACTTTTCCCGCGAACTCTCCAGGACACGGGGCGAGCTCTGGACTCTGGACAAAATAACCCGAGGAGGTAAACCCGATGGACGAAAAGAAGGACAAGACTCAGGAGCGCGTATTTATCGACCGGAAGATCGGGGACCGCAACGAGAAGGGGGTCGAGGTTATATCGCGCCGGCCAAAATCTCCGGCTCAACATGACACAGGCGCCGAAGATTAAACCCACAACCCATGAGGAGGCGGAGGTATGGCAATCATGGCTCAAATTCTTCAAGGATGGGATGCACTGGCTCAATTCATGGGCGTTTCACGGCGGACCGCGATCGCAATGAAACCCGAACTCGAGGAGGCCGGCGTTCTTCTCTACCGCAGAAAGGGAAGGGCAAGGCGCCGCGTCGCCTTTTCCTACGACGTCCTCATGCTCGCCTTCATGCGCGCAAAATTCAGCGAACGAAAGGAGACAACTTGAAAATATTTTGCACTCCGCACCAGTAAAAACGCCGCAACTATGCGAAATCATTAGATCGAAAAAATATTTTTTTTCACTCTCCGGATGCACTTCTCTGTTTCACCCCTGCGATGCACGGATACGTTGCACTTTGCATGGGTGATTTCTTTTTGATATCAAGTACTTAGCATGAACGGGAAGAAGGTCACGAAAGCCGCGATCGACAAGGTTCTCGCGGATCCCGTGACCGATGCTCTATCAAAACACGGGATCACGCTCGACGAGCTCGCCCGGCGCCTCCGCCGCGATCTGGACCGTAAAGAAACCAAGATCATCAAGGTCAAGGGCTCGATCTTCGATTGGGCCGAGTACCTGGAGCGCGAAGCCGCCAGGCTCAACGGCGCGGATCCTCCGGCGCCGGCCGTCGAGAAGCCTTACCGGGTCCTGGCCTCGAGCTCGGACGAAACAGTTATCGCGATCGACGTCGACGCGATCGGGACCCAGGTCGAGGCCCGAGAGGACGCACAAAAGCTCCTGGGGCTCTACAAGGAGCGCCTGGAGCTCTCCGGGCCTGGGGGCGGCCCTCTGAGTTACGACGATATTCCCGCGGAGGAGCGCGAGCTCCTCCTGGCCGTTGCAAGGGACTATGAAAGACGCCTCAACGAAAAAAACGCGAAGCGCGGCAAAGAGGCCGGCAAAAAAGGCCGCAGAAAGCGCCAGGATCGACCTGGAGCGCATGAAGGTCGTTGATGCCTGGTTCTGGACCCAGGCCTCGAAGATCATGCTCCAGAGCGGCCCGTTTGCGCACGAGGCCCATGAGTACCTCGCGGCGCCGCTCCGCGACACGCACCCGCACCAGGTCGCCAAGAAGGGTTCTCAAATGGGATGGACCGAGAAAAGCGTCCTCAAGACCCTTCACGGCATGATCCACAAGCGTTATCCCCAGGGCGTCCTCCATCTTTTCCCGACGAACGACGACGTCACGGATTTCTCGAAGGCCCGGTTCAATACGCTGATCGACTCGAACCCGGAGGCGATCGGCTCTTTCGTTCAGTCCACGGACGCGGCCAACATCAAGCGGATCAACTCTGCCATGCTCTACCTCCGAGGCGCCAGGGCAACCCAACGGATCCAGGGCCTCGCTTCGTCCTCGAGCAAGCTCAAGAGCATCCCGGTCGACCGGATCGTCGAGGATGAATACGACGAAATGGACCCGTCAATGGTTGCCCTGGCTCTTGAACGTGTCGCGCACTCCAAGGTCAAGGAGATCGAGAAGCTCTCGACGCCGACGATCCCGGACTATGGCGTGGACGCTGACTATAAAAAATCCGATCAACAAGCCTGGGCGATCCTTTGCCGGTCCTGCAACACGCGGACCATCCTCGAGCTTGAATTCCCTCGATGCCTCTCTCGACGCCGTGACGGCTCCGCGTTCCGGTCGTGCGTCCGGTGCGGGGCCGAGATCTTCCCGCGCGACGGTGAATGGATCGCCCAGGCTCCCTCCGTCAAGGACCTCCGGGGCTATTGGATCTCGCAACTCAACTCGCTGTACGTCGACCCGACGGTCATTCTCAACGAGTATGAGCGAATCTCCGAGCTCACGCCCGGCGAGCGCCAGGTCTTTTACAATTCGAAGCTCGCAATGGCCTACGTCGACGCGGCCAACCGGATCAAGCCCTCGGACCTGTGGGCTTGCACGAGCGCGGACCCGATGGACTCGCGTCACCCTGGGCCGGCCGCGATGGGTGTCGACGTCGGCTCCTGGCTGCACGTTGTCATTGGCTACAAGCCGGCCCCGGGCGTCGTCAAGGTCTGCTACGCCGGACGCCATAAGGATTGGAACGAACTGCGCGACCTGGGGATCCGCTTCAACGTCGATTGCTGCGTGATCGACATGGAGCCGGAGATCCACAAGGCCCGGGAATTCCAGAGAGGCCAGGCCTTCCCGGTGTTCCTATGCGACTACCAGGTCCATCAACGCGGCGACGCCCGTTGGAACCTGGACGAGCGCCAGGTCGTCATAAACCGGACGGAGATCCTGGACCGCGTCCACACGGCCGC
>JAKPPU010000005.1:0-140000 GCA_029547185.1 Deltaproteobacteria bacterium
TGGCCCCTCCGTGACTTTTGACTATCCCGTGTACGACCGCCAGGCCCATGCCGGTGCTCTTATCCTTGGTCGTGAAGAACGGCTCGAAGATCCGCTCAACCACGTCATCCGGCATACCGGTGCCTGTATCCTTCACCGTGAGCTTGAGGTACTGCCCCGATCGCATATCCGGGCGAAGCCGGTCCTTCTCCAGCCGGGTGTTCATGAGGCTCACCTCGATAGTGCCCGGTTTCGACCCCAGCGCCTCTGCGGCATTGGTGCCCAGGTTCATGACGACCTGGTGGATCTGGGTGGGGTCCCCCAGAACCGTATCGCATCCCACGTGGATGTTCTCCCGAAGCTCGATCGTGCTGGGCAGCGAGGCCTCCAGGAAATGCAGCGCCTCGCGCACGACGGGAGCGACCCGGAGAAGACTGCGCTGCTGTTCGTTTCTCCGGCTGAAGGCGAGTATCTGCTTCACCAGATCCTTCTGTCGATAGGCCGCCTTGAGCACCTGGTTGAGCGGCTGGTACGAAGGGGATTCCGGCCCCGCTTCTTCCAGGAGCATCTCCGTATTGATGATAATGGGGTAGAGGATATTGTTCAGGTCATGGGCGATGCCTCCGGCAAACCTGTCGAGCGCCTCTATCTTCTGCATGTGCATGAGCTGACTCTCCAGCTTCTTCCTTTCCTCGTCAGCCCTTTTCCACTCGGTTATATCCCTGCCGACCCCGTGGACACCGATGAATCTACCCGATTCGTCATAGATTCCCTTGAGGACGCTCTGTATCCAGACAGTTGAGCCGTTCTTGTGATAGTATTCCAGCTCTACGGTGATCGTTCTCTCCGGATCGATCTCTTCCACGTGGATGCGCTCGAGTTCTCCTTGCATGATTTTCATGGCCTTGGCATACGATTCCGGTGTCAGATAATCAGCCATTTTTTGATTCGATACTTCTTCCGGTGTAAATCCTCTTGCTTTTCCAACCGAAGGGCTCATGTAGGTGAGCTTCATATGTTCATCTGTCGTCCAGATGGTGTCGCTCATACTCTCGGTCAGGAAGCGATACTTGGCCTCGCTCTCCTTCAGGGCCGCATTCATCTCCTTCAGCTCGGCGGTCCGCTCCTCCACGAGCTCCTCGAGGCGATCCTGATATTTTTTGAGCTCCTTCTCAACCTGCTTTCGCTTGGTGATGTTGCTGGCGTTGATGACACCCCCGATATACTCACCCGCCTCATTGAACAGGGGTTGGCCGGATGCCCGAATCCAGATATAGCGCCCGTTCGCATTCCGGTAGCGCAATTCCAGCTCGCGGGCGGTTTTCGATCGGACGCCTTGTGTATAAACATCCATTGCATGATCCCGGTCATCGGGATGGAGGCCATCAAAAATAGACGTGCCGACGAGATCCTCAGGGTTATATCCGAGCAATTTGAAGTGGGAGGGGCTGGCATAAACAAACCTGCCCTCGGCATCTATCTCGCTTATGGCATCGCTCATGTTTTCGGTGATGCGCCGGTATCTTTCCTCGCTCTTCCGCAGCGTCTCCTCGATCCGCTTGCGCTTGGTGATGTCCTGCCAATAAACAGAAACGCCTTCTGCCGCAGGATTGACCGTAACGCCGTACCACGTATCAGTGATCACCCCTTTAGCTTCATAATATTGAGCCTGTCGTTCCTCCATGGCTTTGAGGGCGAAAAGATAGTGATCCGTGCCTATGAGCTGGGGGAATTTCTCCCAGGCATTCTGCCCCAGGAGATCTGCAGGCTTACAGCCGAGCTGCTCTGCGGATCGTCTGTTGACATAGGTGAAACACCAATTGCGGTCCATGGCAAAGAAGCCGTCCTGGATGCTTTCCAGGATGACGTAAATCCTCCGGTTGACTGAAGCGGGCTCCTCATCATGCCTTCTCTCAGCCGCAGACTGCTCCAGTTCGACGATCCGCCTCTGTGCCTTCAACAGCTCCTGGATAAGCTGCCCTTTCGACCTGCTCGTATCCATCATATGGGTGCCCCGGTAAAGAAAACCATCACCTTACGTATCGGCTCATCCGTGACGGCCGCATTCTATCCCAACAAACAATAAAAATATCTAAATGAAGAATATATTATAATTAAAATCATTTAAAGTTGAAAATGGCATATTTGAGAATTCCGGTCCATGATCGCTATCCTATAATGTGTTCACAGAAACGGCATCGTACAGCCTAACCGGCAGGTACTCGATTTTGTTCTCCGGGCAGGAGCAGTGATCCGTTGATGCGAAAAGGGAGAAGGCGGCATTTTACTGTTTGAGCATGAGACGAAGAGGGGACAGGTGTATTTTCCGCTCGTTTTGAAATACATCTGTCCCCTGGGTTGATAAGGCCTTGATTCTCCTCAATCGATGTAGCTTACTGATCCCTTCCGTGTACGCTCACCGACCGTGAATTTATTCTCAGCTGCAGCATACCCGACAATGACGGCGCACACGAGCCCGTAGCCGTCAGGAATGCCTGCTTCTTCGGCAAGGCTGCGATTGCTCTCGCCCTTCAATGCCAGGGTCGGACTGACGAGGTAGCATGATCCGAACCCGAGCCCGGTCGCCATAAGGAGCATGTTCTCCGCAGCCAGGGATGTGTTGACCGGGCTGTAGGGACCCTCCTCGGGGGCAGAAAGCAGGATGAGCACCGGCGCTCCGTAAAGAGGCTGATACCCGGGCAGGGCTGCCCTCTTCCGGAGAAATTCGATGCCGGAATTGACCATGGCGTCGAGCGTCCGGTCGTTTATCCTCTGCCGGAGCTCGGGGTTGCGGATCACCGAAATATGGAACGGCCCGGCATTCGGGGCCCACCTGCCGGCCTCGATGATCTTCTCGAGATCATCTGCAGGGACCGGTTTGTCCAGGTACGCCC
The DNA here is from genome assembly GCA_029547185.1 of Deltaproteobacteria bacterium. Classification (GTDB taxonomy): domain Bacteria; phylum Desulfobacterota; class Desulfomonilia; order UBA1062; family UBA1062; genus Phosphitivorax. The sequence goes on from JAKPPU010000005.1 coordinate 2,874, forward strand.
TTACGCTTTTTCTCTTTGCGATTGCCTCTAAAATATCCATGATCTTTATCCCTTCATATTTTTTACCGGCAGGAATCGATCTGATGAACCCTACTCCCGAAGCCCCGCGCGGATGGTGTCCTTGAGCAGGTCTTCCAGGCCGGCTCGTTTAAGCCGGTCTCTCCATCTCGACATGCTCGACGGGTCGATCGGAGGTTTATGCTCGAAGAAGATCCCGCCGCACAGGTATTGCCAATAGGGATTCTCCACCCATCTCTCAACCACAGCCTCGTCGCTCAGAGAGTAGGTGTGCTTCAGATAGTGAAGCCCGACCATCAGCCTCACCGGCAGCCCGGGCCTGCCGCTCTCTTCACTGAACGTCGGCCCGAGCTTCTCTTCGAAGACCTCCCATTCGACCGTGTCGGCCAGCTTTGCCAGGGGGTGCTCCTCGGAGATGATCTCCTTCAGGCACACCTTGAACATCGCACTCTGGACCGGTCCCTTGCCCCTCTTCTTCGGCTTCATCTCTGCGGGAATTTTCCTCCCATCTCACCTATCTTGCAGAGGATTATACCAGAAAATATATTTATTATATATAAAATTAATGGCTTAAGTCATTCACAGAGACGGGTGTTTCAACGCCGCCTGCACAAGGGCTGGAATGAGTGGTCGAATACATAATCAGCGACCCTCTTGCCCAGTGCCATGCCCTCCGTCTTATCGAAGGGCCAGTGTACGCCGAGATAGATCCTGCTCTGTCCGTTGTCTTCCTCGGCAGCGGATAGTGTCTTGAAGGTCCTTGGTATGCGCGGTCTCACGTTCCCTTTGTTGTCCCTCGTAATGCCGTTGAACTCATCAGAAACGAAGGTGAAGGTGATATTGTCGGTGCCGTAGAACCTGCGGAGGATCTGGAACAGGGCTGATCCGAAGGCGGCATGCCCGGATGTGTATGAAGGAAAAGGCGGAGTGAAGTTCGGTTCCGTTGTGTTGCTTGCCTGTGCGCCCAGGGGTGTAAAGGTAGGATCGCCGATGGTCAGGCGATTGCCGTCGCCGGCCCCTGTGGGCCCGGTTCCTCTGTCCGATTCCCGTATGCCGGAGGTCGGCCGCCAGAACTGGTAGAAGTACTTCGTTTCCCAAGAGGCAATGCCTGCATCGGCCAATGCTGTGTTTACCAGGGCCAGGAGCCGCGCAAGCCGGACTGCATCCGTTCCCATCTGCCGGCCGATCTGGACTGCAATCTCGTTGTACATCCGGGGCGGCGTTCCCATATACGGTGTCCCGTCACAGCTCCAGTAGATCCCGGATATCGTCTGGTCCCAAGTCCGTTTTGTCGGGGTGATTTCGCCGTCACCGCCGATCGATTTCACTTCCCAATAAGACAAGGTGTATTTGAAGCTCCTGAGATCAGGAGGAGGCGGGGCCATGAACTGTCTGCTCGACCGCAGGACAAAAGGCTCAACCCTTCCCCAGTATGCGCCGTAGGCCAGCGGGTCGGGGCTGATCGGGTCCGGCCTCCATTTGCCGGGCTCATCGCTGGGAAAGAAATCGACACCGATCAGGGGATCGGGATACTGGGACCCGTCGTCGTTTCTGAGTGCCAGAATGGCCTGTGCAGCCAGGCTTCCGATAGAGATCCCGGCTGCTTTTGCCTTCCCTTCGGGAATCTGGATCAGGTCATCGGCGAGATGCCTGTCGAAACGTGCCTTCTGCGATGGATACAGAGCAGCCAGTGTATCATGTGCAGCCTGTGATATTGCAGCGGCCATGGATGCCTTGCCGCACGGTTTGGCTTGCATGAAACCCGTGTAGCTCTGATACCTTCCATCGATCGCATTGACCGCATCGAAGATTGCGATCTGTACGATTGCGAATGCCCGGGAAGTTCGGGCAGGCCCGTACTGCTCCCCATAGACCCGATCTTCCCCGGGCGCCACGGGTGTGTGATCGATGCCATTGGCATATCCCATGATTTCGTTCCAATATATAATTCTCCCCACCGAGTCGGAGCCGTTCTTGGGCTTTTTGTATGGAGCGAGCCCGATTTCTTCCGAAGGGGGTTTGCATTGCTCTCCCCATGTTTTCTGAAGATCACCCGTCTGCCCCTGTGCATGTACTGGTATGGACAGTGAAAGCAGGGATGCGATGAACAGGCCCTGCAGGAGAACAGCCGACATGTAATATACTGTCTTTCCAATCATAGAGATTACCTCCCTCTATCAAGGAATGATCATTCTCCAGTTAGCCGGAAGTTATTCGGGCTTGATGCGGGTATGTAAGAAATCCAAATCACGTGAAGTTTTCTTGCCGGTCGCTGTATTCAAAAAGGCCTGCGGGTGTGCGATCATTCCTGTGCCGTGCAAGGATCGAAAGGCTGGGTAAGGATGAAGGGCGCCCTGCAAACCTCCTCAATACGCTTCATATGATATACAGGATATTACATAAATAACGAAAACCAAGACTGGAGGACAGGACGAAAAGGAGACAGGCTGACTTTCCGGGAATAATCTGTCTCCTTTTGGGGGTCCTGAATACCCTGCCATGCGGTTTTTATGCAAGGTCCAAAGACATCGTGAACATGTTGCCGTTTCTTTCTTCCACCTTGTACCGGCATCGCTTCAATACCCTGATCATGGCATAATTTTCCATGAGCGTTTCGGAAAAGACGCTTTTGGCCCCCCATTGCCTCACGAGGCCTACACTCATGTCCGACAGCGTGTAGCCCAGCTTCTTTTTCTGCCATGGGTCGGAGACGATCACGGCGAACTCCGCCTTGTCGGTTCCCGACAGCTTTGCGAGGCGGGCGATCCCGATGGCCCTGCTGCGCTCGTCTTCGCTCATCTCTGCGACGATGGCCAGCTCTTTCCCGGGGTCGATGTCGCAGAACCTCTGCGCCCGCTCCGGCGTGGCGCTGAACGGGACCAGGAAGCGAAGCCAGAGAGACTCCCTGGAGCACCCGTTCACGAAATCGGTCCACAGGCCGGTGTCTTCCTTCTTCAGGAGCCGGAACCTGACCTGCCTGCCGTCGATGGAGAACGATCTGTTCGAGAGGCAGCTTTCAAGATCCTTCAAACTGGCCATTATATCCATTTGTGCTTCTTCGCCTCGAAGGTGAGCTCGTCACGGAACCGGGGGTGCGCGATCGAGATCAGCTTCTTCGTCCTGACGCTCAGGGAATCGAGATAGATGTTGACCACGCCGTATTCCGTGACCACGTACTCGACCTCGTTCCTCGTGGTCGTGACGACAGTCCCCTCGGGCAGCGTCGGCAGGATCTTCGATCTCAGGTTTCCGTCCTTGTCCGTATAGGTCGAGGCCAGCGCGAGGATCCTCTTGCCGCCCTTCGACATCTTTGCGCCCTGGTTGAAGTTGACTTGACCGCCTGTCCCGCTGTACTGCTTCGTGCCGATCGATTCCGAGGCTGCCTGGCCGGTGAGGTCGAGCATCAGCGTGTTGTTGATGGAGATGAAGTTGTCGTTCTTCGCGATGTTCTCGGGTTTGTTCACCCAGTGGACCTCTTTGAACTCGAACATGTCGTTTCTGTCGATGTCTTCGTAGAACTGCTTCGTCCCGACGGCAAAGCCCGTGACGATCTTGTCGGGATAGAAGTTCTTCTTCGAGCAGTTCAGGACCCCGAGCTTGACGAGCTCGGTCACGGAAGGCGTGATGACCTCGGAGTGCATGCCGAGGTCCTTCTTGTTGTAGAGCATGTGGCCGATCGCATTGCCCAGACCGCCGAAGCCCAGCTGGATGGTCGAGCCGTCCGGGATCATCTCAACGATGTACTCGGCCATCCTGTCCTCGACGTCAGTGATCGGGATCTCGGGGAGCTCGAAGATGGGGTTGTGGTTCTCGATGAAATAATCGATCTCGGAGATGTGGACCTTAAAATCCTCGCCGCAGCACCAGGGGAGGTAGCTGTTGATCTCGCAGATGACGACCTCGGCGGGCTCGAGGCACTCCTTCCTCGGGAGGAACGAGCCGAAGCACGACTTGTTCACGTACCCGTCCTTGTCGGGTGGGGTCGCCGAGAACACGACCTTGTTGGGCGCGGCCTTGAGCGCGACCTGTCCCAGGTCGGAGAAGCTGTGCGGCTTGTACGATCCCACGCCCCACTCCATGCAGATCCTCTCGAGGGGGCCCACGAACATGGTCTCGATGCTGAAGCTGTCTTTGGCCTCGGGCTTCATATAGTCATAGAGGTCCATGGCGAATCCCTGGTAGATCGTGACGTTCGAAAGCTCGCCTGCGCGCGAGCCGAGCGCTGTTGAAAAGCCCTTCGGGATGTTCACACCGCCGCCTGCGAAGATCCTGTCGTTCGACCTGATCAGGCCTGCAGCCTCTTCGGCCGAGATCAGCTTGGATTTGAATTCTTCGATGTACGACCCGTATGCCTCTGTGCGAATGTTGCTCTGTGCCTGTCTGCTCATACAGCTCTCCCGATGGTGGTATCGACAGCCACGGACAGCACGGCCGCCGTACGCCTTTCTTTCAGTTGTGCACCGATGGACGTCCGACCGTCCGTCATGGCCAATCGTCGTTAGATTGATTGATACATCTGTCAATAGCACCAGGGAGAAACGGTGTGCATCAGGCTGGCTCTCCTTTGCATGTCCGAGGAACGTTGCATGGTTGACGGATTCTTTCCGACAAAGGCTCAGGAATTCTTTACTGCGTTCCCGCACCTTGGGTGCATGTCCTGCTCAGCCTGGGGAGCAGGATCCTGAAGACCGATCCTTTTCCCGGCTTGCTCCAGACACTGATGGCGCCGCCCTGATCCTTGACGATTCCCTGGACCACGGACAGGCCCATGCCCGTGCCTTCACCATAGAGCTTGGTGGTGAAGAACGGCTCGAAGATATGCTGAAGGGTCTTCTCATCCATGCCCACCCCCGTGTCCTTCACATCCATCTCCACGTACGGTCCCGAGGACAATTCAGGCGAGATCCTCGAGGCCGACTCCTCATCGAGATCGACGCAGGAGACGTCCACCTCCAGGATTCCGTGCCGTTCCCTCATGGCATACGCAGCATTGCTGCCGAGGTTCATCAGCACCTGCTTTATCTGGGTGGGGTTTGCCTGCACCACGGCATTGCCGGCATGGATGCCGGTCTTTATCTCGATGGTCTTGGGAATGGCCGATCTCAGCAGAGAGAGGGTTTCCCGCACGACCGATGAGATGTCCACCTCGACCTTTTTCTCGGCTGTCTGGCGGGTGAAGGTCATGATCTGCTTCACCAGGTCCGTGCCCATCCGTGCCGCATTCAGTATCTCTTCGAGGAGGGGGTATGCCGGGCTGTCTCTGCCCATGTCCTCCACGGCCATCTCTGAGTTGATGAGGATCGGTGTGAAGATGTTCTTGAGGTCGTGGGCAATACCGCCTGCCAGGGTGCCGATGGCCTCCATCTTCTGGGACTGCATCATTATCTGCTGGAGTTTTATCTCATGGGTGATGTCCTGGTTGATGGATATATAGTTGACGATCTTGCCTGCCCTGTCTTTGACCGGCGACAGGGTAAGGCTTATATCGACGGCCTCCCCGGATTTCCTGCTCATTTTGATGTTGCCGCTCCACGTATTCCCTCTGGAAGCAGTTTCGAAGGGTATTCCCGGATCGAAGTCGCCCACTGCATGTTCGATGAAGAAATCCGTATTCTTGCCGACGAGCTCTTCTTTTGTATACCCGCTTAACCTTTCAAATGCCGGGTTCACATACTCGATCGTCCATTCGTAGCTGAACAGCACGATCCCCTCTCCGGCCTGACCGACCGCAGCCCCCAGGCGCAGCATATCGCTCTCCATCTTTTTCTGCTCAGTCATGTCGATTCCGATGCCCATCCTCGATCCGTCTGAAAGGTCGGCTGCAGCCCAGAGTATGTCCAGTCTCTTGCCGGAGCGCGTGTTCATCACGAACTCTCCCCAGCCCGGACCTGCCTTCGTCACCTGCCGGATGATCTCCTTCCGGTATGCCGGATCAGGGAAGGCTGCGGCAATGACGTCCATGTTCTTTGCTTCCTCCTCAGACCATCCGGAAAGCCGTTCGAACTCTTTGTTGGCCATTACAAGCTCCTTGTAAGGCTTCCATACGGTGACGACGACAGGGATGCTGTCGATGATCGCCTGGAGAAGCTCTTTCTGATTCTTCAACGATCGGGCGGTCTGCTCGAGGCTTCTCGTGCGCTCGGCTACCATGTCCGTGAGCTTTTCATTCAGCCTGGTCAACTCTTCCTGGGCCTTTTTCAGATCGGTGATGTCGATTGCCGAGCCGATGACACGGACAGCTCTGCCGGAGGTATCATAGGATATCATTCCCCGGACGGATAGCCAGCGAACCTCCCCCCCGGGGCGGAACACCCGGTATTCGGCTTCCGCCTCACTGCGGTGCTCGGCTGCAGCCTTTTGCAGATTTTCCAAGACCTTGTGTATATCTTCCCTGGGGGTGACCCTGGACCAGGCATCAATGTTTACCGGATAGTCCCGGGGCAGCCCCAGGAATGACAGCAGATCCTTGCTCAGGTTGCCTGTCTTGGTGGCGGGGTCCCATTCAAATATGCCCACATGTCCGACCTTCTGGGCAAGCCTGAGCTCTTCCTGGCTCTTTTGCAAGGCAAGCTCCGTCAGCTTGAGCTCGGTATGGTCGACAAGTATTGCAAGGGCTCCGGCAATTGCACCCGCAGCATCCCGGACAGGACGGGCATAGGCCAATACCGCGATCTCGCTCCCGACATTCTTTCTGACCAGGATCTTCATGCTCCTGATTGTTTCACCCCGCTGAAGGGCTCGTGAAAGCGGCAGATCATCGGGAGAGATGGGCGAGCCGTCGGGATTGAAGAGCTCGTATCCGCCCTCGAGCCCATAGGCAGTACCGGCAACGGGCCCTCCCATGATCTCCCGTGCTGCCGGATTGGCGAGGATTATCTTTCCGGCTGAATCGGCTACCACTATTCCGACCAGTGAATTATCGAGCAAGGCCTGCAGCAGGGCAGGAGAGTGCAGGAGGTCCTCCACGGGGTCAGGGGCTCCGTGAGGGCCCGTGTTCTTTTCGGCCGGTGCATCGTCTCGCCTCTTTTCCATATGATCTCCCGCTATGTATTCGAGGACCGGGGCGTTCCCCGACCTTAAGCGTATGCCCAGCCATTTTTGCTTAGAAAAAGCAGAATACAGGAGGTGAATAATATTAGATTAGTGTCACACACAGAGATGATCAAATGTATGGCTGCTTATCGGGCGTCTCCCGAACCGGCATCCCGGCATCATTCGGCACGCCTCATCTCATGATCGGCACCCGTATTTCTGTTTTTTCACGATTACCGGCGACGGTTTTCTTCCCGGCGGATGAAATCCACGGCAAGCAGATTCGCTCCAATTTCCCGGGAGACGTCTCCTGCCTCCTCAGACCGTTCAAACAGAGGCCTTGATCGCAGGTTGAGTTAGTGCTACGAATGTAGGCAATTAAGTTTTGGATTAATAGGGGAAAATTTTTATGGATATCAAAATCGTTAAATGCACACCGGACAAACTCAAGGCAAAACCTGCAGATGAATCAAAATTGGGTTTCGGGAAGATCTTCACGGACCATATGTTCACGGTGAAATACCAGGACGGCAAGGGCTGGCATGATCCCGTCATCGGTCCGTACGCCCCGATCGTCCTCGACCCCACGGCCATGAGCCTTCACTACGGCCAGGAGATCTTCGAAGGACTGAAGGCTTACCGGGGCAGGAACGGGGACATCTACCTGTTTCGGCCCATGGAAAACATCAAGCGGATGAATGCCTCGGCAGAGCGCCTGTGCATGGCCACCATCGACCCCGATCTGTTCATGGAAGGCATGAAGCAGCTCGTCCTTCTGGAGCAGGACTGGATCCCCCGCGGCGAAGGGACGTCTCTGTACATCCGGCCGACCATGATCGCCACGGAGCCGGCCCTGGGTGTCCACCCGGCTGATCAGTATCTCTTCTTCATCATCGTCGGTCCTGTGGGCGCCTACTACCCGGAGGGGTTCAGCCCCACGAAGATCTACGTTTCCGAGGATTACGTGCGGGCGGTTCGCGGCGGCGTGGGCAACTGCAAGAACGCGGGCAACTATGCCGCCAGCCTCTATGCCAGCCAGAAGGCCAAGGAGATGGGGTACACGCAGGTCCTCTGGCTCGATGCCATCGAGCGGAAATACGTCGAGGAGGTGGGGACGAGCAACGCCTTCTTCGTGATCGGCGATGAGCTCGTTACGCCGCCGCTCTCAGGATCGATCCTCCCCGGTGTCACGAGGAATTCCGTCATAGAGCTCGCGCGGAGCTGGGGCGTGAAGGTGACGGAGCGGGCACCCTCGATGAGCGAGATCATTGCCGGTATCGCGAACGGATCGGTGAAAGAGGCGTTCGCCTCCGGAACGGCAGCCATCGTCTCTCCCATCGGCCAGATCTATTACCAGGGCAAAGAGCATATCATCAACGGCGGCAAGACAGGCCCCCTGACGGAGCGCCTGTACAACGAGATCCTCAAAATCCAGTACGGAGAAAAGGAAGATCCCTTCAGCTGGCGCGTGAAGATCTCGAACTGAAGCCAAACATGGTCCCGGGGTCAGGTCTTACAGGACCTGACCCCGTTTATCTTCAGTTCACCCCTTTAGTTCATCAAGCTCCGTTATATTATAATATTATCTTTGTGCAATGAATCTGTCCGTGCACCGTGGTCGATCCCTGTTTGCACATACAAAGGAGGGCTTTATCCATGTTGAATCACATTGATTCTTTCTTGAAGAACGGGCCGATGGTGACTGCCTGGAACGCGAGAAATCGCTTGAGGTCCCGATACAGCAAGGTCCCCGGGAGCATGCCTGTTTTCTGGTTTATCGACAAGGCACTCTATTTCACCGAGCTGTGCTTCGACAGGCCGTTCGACTGGAGATTCCGCACGGACACCGGCGGATTCATTCCTCTGAAGGACCTCACGATCAAGGGCAGGAACATCGAGGAGTGCCACTGGTATCAGCCCATGTCGGTAACGGTATTCAAGAGGATCATGGATCACGTGGATATCGATTTCAGCGAATTCGAGTTCATAGATTTCGGGTCGGGAAAAGGAAGGGTCCTCCTTCTGGCTGCCGGTTACGGATTCAAGAAGATAATCGGCGTGGAGTTCGCTCAAGAGCTTCATAACATAGCGGTGAAAAACTTAGCCGCCTACGAATCTGTTACGAAGAAACCCGCCGGGATCGAGCTCGTATGCGAGGATGCCGTGAAGTTCCCTCTTCCCGACAGCCCCCTGGTCCTGTTCTTCTACAGCCCGTTCGAGGGAAGCGTCCTGGAGCAGGTCATCAGCAACATACGGGAATCGCACATGCTGAATCCGAGGAAGATCGTTCTGATTTTCCATGGCAGGAACGCCCATTCCATAGCGCTTCTGGAATCTCTGAATTTTCAGAGCAGAGAGATCGAGATCGTCGCCGACTGGTCGCGGATAGAACACCAGCGGACCATTGTGTTCACCAGCCCGGAATAAAGCTCGGCGAAAAATCCGTATGGGTGGCCCCCGCTTCCCTCGCGGCTGTCTCTCCATCATTTCCGTGAAGGCTGAAGAGCCCGGAAGATTGAACGACTAGCCTGGTATCTCTTGCGCCGGCATCTTTTTAAGCAAGAGCATTCTTTTTCTCGGGGGAGAGATTTTTTCAAGAGTGGTGAGCTTGAAACTTCATCATTCATGCCATACTCAAATCGAGATGTAAGATAAGACCCGCGCTGCAAACCCCACCATAATCGTATCTTAATCTCGCCGGACCATTCATGACTATTTTTTAAGCAAACAAGGAGGCCGCGATGGAAAAACAAGAGGCGAAGGTTGCAGACAACCTTTTCTATCTCACCGGGAAGATCGACAGGCTCTTCACGGACCGCACTCTTGGCGCCCAGAAAGCGTTCATGGACCACGTGAGCAAGACCGTGACGGATGCAAAACCGATCGAGGCAGCGGCACCGGAGAATCTCTTGCATGCAATGGTCACATATGCGATTGATTTTGCACAGCGGTCGCTCCTCTTCTGGGATGTTTTGCGCGAGCGCGGCAATATATTCATCGAGCATGAGGAAGAAGGCTCGCCCCCGCTCCTGGCATTTCAGTGGGAGATGGTCTCGGACGGGCGGACTTTTGAGTGCCCCGTCAATTATGCACTCGTCCGGATCATCCCGCCCGAGGGCGTGGAGGTCGATGACGCAAAGCGCCCTTTCGTCATCGTGGACCCCCGTGCAGGGCATGGACCGGGCATCGGCGGCTTCAAAAAGGATTCCGAGGTCGGCGTCGCCCTTCGATTCGGACACCCCGTTTATTTCGTGATCTTCTTCCCGGAACCGGAACCGGGACAGACGGTCCTCGACGTTGCATCGGCCAAGTCGAAGTTCCTCGAAACCGTTATGGAAAGGCATCCGGACAGCCCCAAGCCGATTATATACGGCAACTGCCAGGGCGGCTGGGCCTCCATGCTCGTCGCCGCCAACGACCCGGATAAGGTGGGGCCGGTCGTGATCAACGGCGCTCCCATGTCCTACTGGAGCGGCAGCTGGAGCGGAAGCGGCGCTGAAAATCCGATGCGCTACAGCGGGGGGCTCCTGGGCGGCTCCTGGGTGGCGCTTCTGGCCAGCGACCTGGGGGGAGGCAGGTTCGACGGCGCCCACCTCGTGGTGAACTTCGAGAGCCTCAACCCGGAAAACACCTTCTGGACCAAGTACTACAATTTATGGAAAAAGATCGATACGGAGCGCGAACGGTTCCTCGAATTCGAGAGGTGGTGGGGCGGCTACTACCTGATGAACGAGGAGGAAATTCACTGGATCGTCGACAACCTCTTCATCGGCAACAAGCTCTCCCGTGGCGAGGTGAAGGCCGACCCCGACACCTATGTGAACCTCAAGGCCATCCGTTCGCCCATCGTCATTTTTTCCTCGAGGGGCGACAACATCACCCCGCCCCAGCAGGCGATCAACTGGATTTCCGATGTCTACTCGAGTACGGCCGAGATCAAGGCGAACGGCCAGGTCATCATCATGCTCCTGCAGGAAGACGTCGGACATCTGGGGATCTTTGTCTCCGGCAAGGTCGTCAGGAAGGAGCATACGAAAATCACGAGAGCCCTCCGTTACATCGAGAGACTCCGGCCCGGCCTCTATGTTATGGAGATCAAGGAAACGCCCGGCAAGGGGGAAGAGAGATACATCACGACCTTCAAAGAAGTCCCTCTGGAAGAGCTCCGGCAGCTCAACCATCTGGAAAGGAAGGATGAGAAGCCTTTCCAGGTCGTCGCCCAGGTCTCGGCGATGAACGAGAAGGCGTACACGCTTTTCGGCAGGCCTCTGGTCCGGAACATGGTAAACGAGACAACCGCTCAGGCGGGCCGTATGCTTCACCCCTTGCGTGCACAGCGCTGGCTCATCAGCGACATCAATCCCCTGATGTGGCCCGTTGCTGCTATGGCCCCTGCCGTAAGGGCAGGCCGCAAGCCGGTTTCGGAAGACAATCCCTTTTGCAGGCTCGAAGGCGTGTGGTCGGAAATGATCAAAGGATACCTGGATTTTTTCCGGGACCTGAGGGATGCCGTAAGCGAATCGGCCTTCTTCCAGATCTACGGCTCGATGGTTGCGATGGGCGCCCCGGAGGATGCCGAAACCGGCGCACTGCCGTACGAGGAAGAGATACATCCGTGCGAGCCCCCCTACGTGAAAGAAGCCCTTGCCGATATCGACAGGGGCGGATACCCCGAGGCCGTCGCCCGGATCATGGCGCTGGTGGGCCTGTACGCAGGGCCCATACCTCTGCATCACCTCAAAAGAAAAGGTGAGTTCATCAGTTCGGACGAGGAGATGTCAGGCCTTTCCGAAGACCGGCTTCGACAGATCCGTTCCGAGGCCGCGATCATGGCGCACCTGGAGCCGGAGCGAACCCTGAAGGCGCTTCCTCTGCTTCTTTCCAAAAAGGGAGACAGAGAACGCATCCTGTCGTTGCTGGAAGGGTGGATGTCCCTTGAGGGCATCACCCGTGAGCAGCGCGGCATGTTGAACAGGATCGGGGACCTTCTCCACAGGAGTATATCTTCGCCATGAAGTCGACGCCTGATGGAATAATGTACCCGCTCGGCTCGGGGACGATTTTTCAGTCCCCTTTCGGATGGCCCGGCCGGCCGCGCTGGAGGAGTTCGTCAGGCCTCTGCGGGTTGACGTACCCGCCTCTGGCGGGGTCATAGCTGTTCAGCGGGGAGTCGTAAGTCCTGCCCGTCTTCGGGTCGTAGGTGGGCTCCGTACCCATCATGCCCTCCCGCCAGTTCTCGCTGGTGCGGTCCCTCGAAGCGTCCCTGTTTTTGCCCGCCTTGATCAGGGCGGAGTTGTCGAGGGGGTTTTTCCTGGGCTTCAGGAGGGTGTTGATGCCGTTCGCCCCCGCTGCATTCGTCAGGACGATGCTTCCCGCGATCCGCGGCAGGAATGAGCGCGCCCGGGCGAAGTCTTCATTCGCGGCCCGGTAACCCACGATCATCGCGTCGTTCATCCCGTAATAGTTCGCAGTGCCCGCCTTCCATACCCCTTTTACCGGAAGCCCCTTGTCGGTATAGGATACGACCGCCTCGACGAACTTCCATGTCTGGTACGACATCTGCTGATTGGGCAGCTTTCTGAGGGACACGATCCTGGCGTTCTTATAGTCGGGCACGTGGGTGAACACCCACTGCAGGAATTCCTCAGGAGTCCTCGTTCCCTGCGAGCGCATGATCGATGCGAGCGCGGCGGCGTACCTTCCGTCTGGGGAGGTCAGGGTGATGCCGGAATTGCTTTCGCTCGCCCGCCATCCCTGCGGCGCCTTCCACGTGAAATACCGCCCCTGGTGCTCCTGAAACGATTGAGGGTTTGCTGCGGCCGCAGGCCTGCCGGGGCCGCCTGCCTGTCTGCCCGCTGCGAGGATCCCGCTGCTCGTCAATACGGAAAAAAGAAAGGCCGCTGTGAAAGCCGACAGGAAGATTCGGTTCATACAACCCCCTTTCATGTGAAAGCCCGGCGTGATGCAGACCGGTCATTGCCGTGGCCCGGCTTCGATGTATTATCCGAAAAAAAGACTCTGAGATTTTCTTAGCAGAGAATCCGCAAAAATGCATCGGGATTGTCGGCCGGCAGGCATTGCCATCGCCCATTGCCCTTCATGCCTTGATCGCCGGCCGGTTACCTGCTAAACCTTGGGCAATGAGAGGTTTCATGAAATAAGAGGAGCTTACGCTATGAGCCTTCGGCATGTCTCCATCCGTACGGGCATTGTCATCGTCTTCCTGCTGGTCTCCCTGATGCCGGGCTGTGCAGGCCGGTTCGGGGAGAAAGAGGCGCCGGCTCACATCGCCCTCACCATCCTCTTTTTCAACGACCTCCACGGCCATCTGCAGCCGTTCGAGATCAAGGATGAGAAAGGCGTCCGGGAGGTCGGCGGCATCGCCCGGATGGCCGCCCTCATCAGGGACATACGGCAGGAAAACAGCCGCAGGGGTGTCCGGACCGTCGTGCTCATGGCAGGCGACATGCTGCAGGGCACGCCCATGTCCACGGTGTTCAAGGGAGAGCCGGACATCAAGTGCCTGAATGTCATGGGGCTCGACGCTGCCTGCGTGGGCAACCATGAGTTCGATTTCGGTCTGGACAATTTCCTCAAGCTTAAAAGCCAGGCAGGGTTTCCCTTCCTGAGCGCGAACGTCGTGCTCAAAGATCATGGCGGGCTCCTCTGCCGGCCCTTCCGGATGGTCAGCCTCGCCAAGGGCATATCGCTCACAGTCATCGGGGTCACCACCCCGGAATTGCTGACCACCACGAGACAGGACAACGTGGCTTCGCTCGGCGTGCGCGATCCTGTCGCTTCTGTCCGGGAGATCTATGACCGGCTCCAATCCAAGGGTCCGGTGATGCTGCTCTCCCACAGCCGGCATCAGACCGACCGCGACATGGCCGAGGCCATGCCCGGCCTTGCCGCCATCATCGGCGGCCACGACCAGATCCTCCTCGACCCCTGCCGGAAGGTAGGCGGCGTGCCCATATTCGAGGCCTTCGAGAAGGGGCGCTACCTGGGCCGCATCGACCTCGAGATCGACCCGGCAACGAAGAAGGCGCGCCTGGTCCGATCCGGTTACATCCCGATCACAGCCGGCATGCCCGAAGATGCGCAGGTCGCAGCTATCGTGGCAGACTACGACAAACGCCTGGGCGAGCGGTTCAAAGAGGTGATCGGCCACTCTGACACCTTCCTCGACGGTGAGAGGGAGCGGATCCGCTATGAGGAGACGAGCCTGGGAGATTTCGTGACCGACGTCATGAGGCAGCATACCGGCGCGCAGATCGCCTTCATGAACTCGGGGGCCCTGCGCGCCAGCATCAGGCAGGGGCCTGTCACGGTCGAGGACGTGTTCAGGGCCGTACCGTATGCCAACGAGCTCGTGACCACGCAGCTGACCGGCAGAGAGGTGGAAGAGGTCCTGAAACGCTCGGTGAGCGGCTCCCGTGAAGACGAAGACGGCGGTTTCCTCCAGGTTTCGGGCATCTCGATCACGGTCGCGGGCAGGCGTGTGACGGACATCCGTGTGGGTCCGGAAGGCCGGCACCTCGATGAGAAGGCCGTCTATACGGTGGTTGTCCCGGACTTCCTCTCCACGGGCGGCGACGGCTATGCGGTCTTCAAAGGCAAGCAATGCGTCAAGACCGGCCTGCCGCTTCGGGACCTTATCATCGACGCCATCCGCCGACAGGGCACGATCGCGGTGAAAAAAGAGGAACGCATCCGGCGCGTGGAGGAGAAGTCGGGCCAGTGCCGACGGCTGAAGCGGGCGGCTTGGGTGCGCACCCCGACGGGCATTCAGTTCATCGAAGCGGGCTGCTCTCCCTTTGCGACGTGAACGATGATCAGGGGCTTGCCGAAGACCGCCTCGAAGGTTTCGCAGTGCTTCTCGATGCCCCAGAGCTCGAGCTGGCAGTCTTTGGTCGAGCATACTTCCAGCACGACGCTTCCCTTCTTTCCGCTCAGGAAGCGGGCGCTCTCCACGAGGGCGGCGTGGCTCCTGTCGAGGCTTTCGGCTATGCGGAGAAAGATGAACTGTCCTTTGACGATTTCCCGGGCCGTCTCGTCCATGCCGGCAAACTCGATGGATTTGTCGCCGGGCAGCCCCTTCCGGTGGAAGTGGGCCGTCGCGGCCATGATCGAGAGCTCTTCCTGGCTGAAGCCCAGGAGGTCGGCATTACGGATGAAATAGGCGCTGTTGGCGTGGTGATTGGCGTACGAGAGAAAGGTTCCCACGTCGTGGAGAAGGGCGGCGTAGAAAAAGAGCTCCCGCTCCCACCGGTTCTGCTGGTGAAGCTCGAGCTCCCGGGCGCTGTCGAAGAGCTCGAGCCCGAGCCGTGCGACCGTCCGGGCATGGTCCTCGTCGAAGTCGCTCCTTCGGCCGAGCTGCAGAACGCTCGTCTGCCTGACGGAGGACTCGTCCACTGCAGAGCGGTCGATCCGGCAGAGATAGTCCACGAGAAGGCCGTCCCTGAGCTCGCGGTTGCTGATCTCTATCTCCTGGATTTTGAGCTCGGTGAGGATCGTCTCGAGGATCGCCGCTCCCGGTATGATGATGTCAGCCCGGCTGGGATTCATCCCGGGAACGCGTCTGCGCTCCTTGAGCGGAAGGCTGCACAGGTGTCTGGCGATCTGTTTGAGGTCCTTGAGGGCGAGGGTGTTTCTCTTTTCGGGATCTCCTCCATACAGGGTCTGGCAGCAGATCTCGGCGAGGTTCTGGATGGTGCCCGAGCTGCCGTAGGTTTTTTCCAGCCTGAGCTCCCTGATCCGCTGGAAGGAGCGGATGCTCTTGTTGAGCACGTGATCCTGGAGCAGGAGGTAGCTGACGGTGGACACCGGGGCGTTGACGTCGCCCGGAAGGATCGTGCTCAGGCGTATGGCCCCGAGCTTTACGCTGTCGAGGTACTCATAGTGCTTTCCGTTGCCGACGATGAGCTCGGTGCTGCCGCCGCCTATGTCGATGAAGAGGGACCGGCCCGGGACGTTGGTCCCTCTCGAAACGCCGAGGTAGATGAGGCGCGCCTCCTCGGTGCCGGATATGACGCGGATGTCGAGGCCTGCCTTTTTCTTGAGCCGCGAGAGAAACTCGTTCCTGTTGTTCGCGTCGCGGGTGGCCGAGGTGGTGACGCAGACGATGTCGTCGGCCTTGAAGGAGGCGGCCATGTCCACGAAGTTCCTGCACACGGCAATCGCCCGGTCCATCGAGTTCTCCAGGATGTAGCCGTTTTCGAACTCGCCCTCGCCGAGGCGGATCATCTCTTTCTGGCGGGAGAGGATGGTATAGGTGTGATTCGAGTCGATGCGGACGATCATGAGGCGCATGGAATTGGTACCCATATCCATGAATGCGATTACCTTGCCCCGATCGTCTCTCATTAATAGATTAATATACGATTTGTTGAAACACTTCCATCATGAACTGTAATCTCAATGAATTATAATACAAAGCTCAGTGCCCCATAAGGCCTTGTGCTCACCTTGACTGGCGGGAAAAGGCACTCCTTGCCATGGACGTGAGATTCCAGAGGACCCGGGGCTCCTCGAGCCGCCGGTAAAAGACGGAGAGCGGCGCTGTCACTTCCCCGCCCTTTTCATTTCTCATCGAGAGCGTGTGCCGACCCGGCATCCACAGGTGCAGAGGTGAGCCGGTAAAACCTTACCTTCCGGCTGGACAGGACCGTGCCGCCGATCTTGACATCGCCGATGAACTTCAAGGCCCGGCTCTTTTCCCAGGGCGCGAGGGGGCTCTTTGCCTGGATGGAGTGAGGATAGTAGAAACCCACGACCAGGGAGAGGCCGTGCTCCTTCTCCCATGGCGTCTCGATAAAGGGGTTCCCGCTGCCGGCGAGGGCCTTCAAGGCCGCCAGCTCAGCCATGCGCCACCGTGCCTTGTCCGACGGGCACAGGAATTCCTTCGAGAATCTCGACCTCTTCGATACGGCGGGATTGAACTGGCCTTCCTTGAAGATCACGCCCTTGATCCCGCTGCCATAGATCCTCGCCTTCGAGGGGAAGGCCCGGCTCAGGCGGACACGGTTCATGACCCCCCAGGCGATCGCCTCGTATACGGCCTGGTCGTCGGCATAGCCCGTAGACAAGCTCTCCGCATAAACGAGCCTCGCCAGCACCTCTTCTTCGGCAATGCGGCCCGCCTCGATCACCGATCGGACGGTGGGAGACTTCCCGAGATGGAGACAGGCCGGAAGCTCCCCTGCGATTGCATTTTCCAGGGGGAGGGACATGCAGAAGAGAACGGCCACGGCTGCAAGGGTCTTCTTCATCCTTTCCTCCTGTCATTCGATTTTACCCCCTGTATCTCATCCGGCTCCATGAGGCCTTGCCTCCTTGCCCATCGAGGCAGGACGGCGAAAGGCAGGCACCGATCCCTCAGGGCAAAGGCATGCCTCGGTTCACCAGGGGAACGCGCCTGTTCAGGGTATGCGCAATCAGCCGGTTCTTCGAAGACCCCAGAGAACGATGACGACAGCCGGGAGCAGCGCCAGCACGAGGCTGACAGACAGCGCTCCGATCACCGCCTCCTGGAACGCCGTGCCCTTTTTGCCCTTCGAGGCCCCGGGCATCATGCTCCCGCCCGCATCCCATGCTGCTGCAATGAGGGGATTGATCCAGTTGGCAAAAGCCCCGTAAATCGCAAGGAGGCCTCCAGCCTTCATGGCATGAGGACCGAGTTTAAGCCTCGGCCAGATGAGACCGAGGACCGTCAGCAGCATGCCGCCCATCACCCCTTCGACATGGCTCGCCAGCCCCATTCTGGGGTTTGCAAACTTCGGCACGGCAAGGCCGGTAAGCAGTCCGAAAAGCATGAGAAGCACACCGGAGAACGTCAGACGGTGGGAGAGTGTTTGCCCCAAAGCAGCTGTATTCATTGCACCTCCTTGCATCCCGTTATTCGGATGAGGAAAGAAGAACATTGTTTAATTGGTTGATAAACTAAATAGCAACTTTGTCAATAGTGGAAACACAGAATTACATAAAGAGGCTCTTCTCGATATCTGATGCTGCGAGGCGGACATGGCGGGGCATGCTCTCCTCCCTGTGTATTTTTACAGGCAACAGCACGCGTGGTCTGTAAAAGAGATCGATGCGAGTGCGGCGGCGTACCTTCCGTCCGGGGAGGTCAGGGTGATGCCGGAATTGCTTTCGCTCGCCCGCCACCCCTGAGGAATTCCTGCAGTGGGTGTTCACCCACGTGCCCGACTAAAGAACGCCGGCATCGAAGACAGAAAGAAGGCGGGCTGAGAGGCTTGCTCGTATGAGGCCTGCCTGGCCCGTACGCTCCCTCTGCCTTACATTTTCCCGTAGGTGATGGCATTGATCAGAGCACCCTGCGGGTCCTGGATCACGCAAAACCGGCCGACCTCATGAATGTCGGTGGGAGGCAGCAGTATCTTGCCTCCAAGCTGTTCCGCTGTCCGGGCCGTCGAGTCGACGTCGTCCACCGTGACATAGGCGCTCCACATGGGCGCCATGCCTTTCGCATCTTTCGGGATCGGCATGATGCCGCCGATCCCCCTGCCTCCAGCCTTGACCACGATGTAGGTCATCTCCGGCATCGGCATCTCTTCGGTTTCCCATCCAAAGAGCTTGGTGTAGAAGTCTTTTGCCGCATTCACGTCCGTCGTCATGAGCTCGCACCAGCTGAATGCCCCGTGCTGTCTGAACTGCTCGTCCATGGTTATATCCTCCTTGAGTCTTGGCAATTGATCAAAAGGGCCTGCTGTCTAATATGATAATAACGACCAGGGAATGGATCGCCCACCTGCGTCTTTCGCTCTTAAAAGGCGAGAGTGGATATTGCCGAGACTGTCCCTTCACGAAATGTTTCCGCGTCCCTATAGGAATCGAAATGGAAAAGTTCATTGCCAAGAACGGGCAGAAAGGAGATGCGACATGGAAACGAGAGACAAGTCTTCCGAGGGATCGGGGGAGCTCGTCATAACACGTACGTTCGATGCGCCTCGCGAGCGTGTGTTCGAGGCCTGGACGGATTGCGACCGCTTCAAGCGCTGGTGGGGGCCGAAGGGATTCACGTCGCCTTCATGCCGGATGGATGTCCGTGTGGGGGGCGAATACCTCGGCAGCATGCGGTCGCCCGACGGCCATGAGTACTGGAGCAAGGGAAGGTACTGCGAGATCGATGCTCCGGAAAAGCTCGTGCTGACGGATTCCTTCGCCGACGAGAAGGGAAACACTGTCCCGGCTTCGTACTACGGTATGAAAGGCAACTGGCCCCTCGAAATGCTTGTGACGGTGACGTTTGAAGAGCAGGACGGCAAAACCAGGCTCACCCTCAGGCATTCGGGCACGGACCGGATCAGCCCCGAAGACCGTGACGACATGAGGCAGGGCTGGAACGAATCCTTCGACAAGCTCGAAGAAAGCCTGGCAGAGCAGTAAAGCATCTGCCGAAGGCAACACGAAAGTCAGGGAAAACGCTCCTGCCTTTCGTGTTTGCATGCTCTTATTTCGATGGTCTCCCATCAGCTCCAATGCCGGGCTGCGATCCCTGTTTTCCGTCCTTTGGGCTTCGAGGAAGTTTTTGGGACTCCGGGATCGTCTGTCAGGGCTCGGGGGGAAGATAGCGTTTCGTGAAGAATTCGGCGATGCCGGGCGGGGGCGTGACGGTTCCCCGCAGTTCGAGGGAGACTGCACCTGTCGGGCAGGTCGGGGTGCAGACGCCGCAGCCGATGCACAGATCAGGATTGACTCCGGCCTTGTCGGGAAACAGCTCTTTGAGCTCTTCGAGGGTCTTGTTTTCAAAGGGAAGCCTGCCTGCGACCTCCGCCTCCTCTTCGGAGAACATGATTTCGAGTATGCCCATGAGCGATGGCGACATGGGTGCGCCTACTATGCCCTGGTTCAAGTGACGTGCGAGGTTTTCATACAGAGCCTTCCTGTCCATACGCACTCCTTTCTGGAGAAAGTCATTCATACATTCCGTCAGCACCCCTTAAAGGGGCTCCCGCAGATATCCCCTTCAAGGCTGCCGGGCCGGCCGTGAAGCCGGCTGCCTTCCGGAAGTCATAATTCACGCCTTGAGAACGTAGTCGAAAATGTACTTCGAGTGCGTTTCCAGGGGCTCGGTGCTCTCCATGATCTTGTTGAAGGCCGGGATGATGCTCCGTTGCTTCAAACCGCAGCTTTTGCCTGGCTCGGCCCGAGCGCAAGGGTGAAGTCCTCATCGCCGGGTCTGTACACCGTGATTCCTTCGGCCTGGAACAGCTCTTCAATACCTTTGAGCTCGGCTTCCGTGGGCGTCCTCAAATCGGGGCCGTCGGGAAGGCCGAGCCACGTGCGCTTGACCGCTCCCATCGGGTGATACGGGACCAGGGTGAGGAAACGGATACCGAGGCTGCTGAGAAAGCCGGCCCATCCTCCGATGTTTTCCTTTCCGTCGGTCATGCCCGGCACGATGGGAAGACGCGGCCAGACCGGCGGGAACCCTTTTTCAGGGCCTGCTTCGACGAGGGATTTCAGGTTGTGCCTGATCACCGCGTTGTCCGCACCGCAGATCCGTTTGTGCCGATCACTGTCATGGATCTTGATATCGAAGAGTACGAGCTGCAATTTACGGAGGAGGGGCGTCAGCCTCTCGAAATCGAAGAGCCCGCAGGTCTCCATCGCGACATCGATGCCTTCATCATGAAGCAGCCCTGCCAGCTTCTCCGTGAATTCGGGATACAGGGCGGGCTCGCCTCCGCTCAAGGTCACGCCGCCGCCCGAGGTCTTCAGGAGGGAGAACTCGGGGCGCAGCTCCCGGGCGATCTCTTCGGCGGACCGGGCCACGCCGAATCGCGTCAGGGCGCCGGAGGGACAGGCCTCGACGCAGGTGAAGCATCTTCTGCATCGTTTCTTGTCCCGTTTTCCGGCTGCTGCCAGGGCGCGCTCCGGGCATCTGCCGACACACGTGCCGCAGCCGATGCAGAGCTTTCCCTTGAAGGCTATCTCCGCCTCCGCCTTCCAAGACTCGACGTTCTGGCACCAGGGGCAGCGAAGCGGGCATCCCTTGAAAAAGACCAGGCTCCGTATCCCGGGTCCGTCGTGAAGGCAGAAGTGCTGGATAGAGAAGATGAGCGGATCAGTTGATCCCATGAGCAGTCCTCTCGATGATCTCATCCTGGACGTCGGGCTGCAGGTCGTTGAAATAGGCGCAGTATCCGGCCACGCGGACCACGATCCCCGGGTATGATGCAGGGTCGATCTTGGCTGCCTTGAGCGTCTCGGAATCGAGGATGTTGACCTGTACCTGCATCCCTCCCTGGTCGAAATAATTTTTGAAGAGGCTCATGAGGGCCTTTCGCCCTGTTTTGCCCTGCACCATCCGCTTTTCGAACTTCAGATTGAGGGCATGGCAGTTCGTCCATTTCCTGCTGTCAAGAGAGGCGGCAGAGCGCAGGACAGCCGTAGGACCCAGCCTTTCCGATCCGTCCGCGGGGGCGAGGCCGTTGGAGAGCCGTCTGCCCGCAAGCCGTCCGTTCGGCAGTGCGCCGGTCACCCGGCCGAAGCCCAGGTGGCAGGTCATCGAGTAGAATCCCGGCACGTACTGCCCTCCCCGCGAGTTCTTGTGGGACCACAACGCATCGCTGAAGGCGTCGGCTGCGAGCTGCGTCATGTGGTCGGCCTCCCTGTCCCCGTTGCCGTAGCGGGGGAGCTTCGTGGCGAGCTCGACCCTCAAGCTCTCATGGCCTTTGAAGTTTTCCTTGAGGATCCGGACGAACTCTTCCAGACTGAACCGCTTCTCATCGAACACGACCCTCTTGAGGGCATAGAGGGAATCGCCCGTGTCGGCGAGGCCAGCGGCCTGGACGGACGTGTAATCATAGAGGCCTCCGCCCCAGGTCACATCCCTGCCCTTATCGAGACAGCCTTCGGTCAGGATCGAATTCACCGGCGTCGTCCGGATGACCCGGTAGGCCTCCTCTAGCCAGCCGATCACCTTCACCATGTCGGCGACCCCGTGGCGGACCTGCTCCCGGAAGGCCTCGAGAACGTCCTCGAAGGTTTTCATCGAGGATGCAGGCTTCGTTGCCGCCCCGAATCGGTGCGGGCCTTCGATCCGGCCCTTGCCGTGGAAGCGTCTGCCCTCGTTGAGGGCGAGCTCCAGGCAGAGCGGCAGGTTGAAGAGGGCGGCATCCGACGAATTGTACGTGCGGCCCTGACTCGCCATCTCCACGCAGCCGATCACGGCGTAGTCCCGGGCATGCTCTTCTGTCATGCCCGCCTCCTCGAGCGTCCTGACCACGGCGGTGTCCCCGAAGAAGGAGGGGCGGCTCGTCCCCATCTGCAGAAGCTCCACGCTCTTCTCGAAGAACCAGTCGGGGGTTGCGGGATGGATGCGGACGTGCACGGCCGGCTCGCGGGTTAGGACTTGAGCGTAGGCGTTGAGGATAAGGCCGGAAAGCTCGTTGGTCGCGTCGTTTCCCTTTTCGTCGGTCCCGCCGAGGGTAAAGGCCTGGGCGACCCCGTTTCCGCTGAAGAACTGATCGATCCGCTCCGAGTAGAGCGGCATGGTCTCGCAGGCCTTCAGGCAGAAGCTGGCGGTCATCTCGACAGCCTTCTCCGGGGTCAGCCTGCCCTGCTCGACATCTCTGCGGTAGAGGGGGAGGAGGATCTGGTCCATCCTGCCGAAGGAGAGGCCCTGCTCGAAGTCTTCCAGATTGAGCGCCACGTGGACGAGCCAGACCGCCTGCAGCCCTTCGAGATAGGTCCGGGCGGGCTCGAAGGGGACGTGGCGGCAGGCCCTCGCCGATTCGAGGAGCTCGGCCTTCCTCTGCTCGGATACGCCGGGGCCGTTCGCGATGCGCTCTGCCTCGGCGGCAAGGTTTCCGGCCATGTTCCTGATGCCGTCGATGGTGATCATGATCGAGCGGAAAAAGGCCCGCTGGTCGGCATCGAGCAGGGAGCCGTCCGCAAGCCTTCCCTTTTCGAGCCTCGACGCGGCCTCCTCATAGGGGCGGCGAAGGCCCTCGTGCACGACCATCCGGTAGTTCCCGACCTGATGGCCCACACCCGCCTCCTCGGTAACGAAATGCCGCTTGGCCCGGAAGAAATCGAGAAAGTAGGAAATGCGTGACGGCCTGAGAAGGGCCCTGGCGCCGACGCTTTTGAAGGCGTGCTTGATCCCGATGCGGAGGAGCTCCGCCTTTTCGAAGGCGCTCAGC
This sequence comes from Deltaproteobacteria bacterium, assembly GCA_029547185.1. Lineage (GTDB taxonomy): Bacteria > Desulfobacterota > Desulfomonilia > UBA1062 > UBA1062 > Phosphitivorax. Next base: position 26,096 of record JAKPPU010000005.1, read on the forward strand.
TTCAGGGGGATGGCCCGCCTCTTCAGACGGGCAATGTCTTCGAGGATATTGATCGAGCCGCCCTCGATATAGTAGTTGGCCGCGATGCGCTTCGAGGTCATGTTGCCGATGATGAGCTCATTGTCGTAGATGCGCGGCCTTCGATGAGAGAAGAGGTAATTCAGGGTCAGGGCGCGGTGGATGAGGGGATGATCGGTCCGGGCGCTTCGGCGTCCCTCTTCGGAATGCCGGAATTTCTCGATGAGCCTGGGCCGCTCCAGGCAGATCGAGTACGGCGTGGACAGCAGCTCGTCCCTTATGGCGGCAATACGGGCGCCGGGGGGGGTGAATCCCGCAACCGGTGCCGTGCCCGGCGGAGAGGCCGGAGAGGTCGAGAAACGCTCCATGGCGGACATGGGACAATTTCCTCCTTGAACGATTTGTTCGTCTGCAGGAGCTCGTCGGAAGGCCCCTGCACGGCTTCGTCCATATCTCTGCGGAGCGAGCCGGGCACTGCCTTTGCGGGCTCCATCGATAGCAATTCCCGGATGTGGGGACCACAAGCACACAAAACTCAATAATATAATTATAGCACGAGCTTCATACCAGGTCCAGGTCAGATCTGGAAGTCGACCGCGTTCGTCTCCCTGAAGGAAGGGGAGCAGGCCCTAGCCGAAGCCACGGCCCTCCTCAAGGAGCTGCTGGAGCCTCTGGCCGGCTACACCTGCTCGTATGTCCGCAGCATCCTCACGGGTTGCCGGAACTGATTTCATCGGTGCCGCCATTCGTTGATTCTCATTTGCTTTGACATCGGATGGAGTCTTGCCCTAAAGATGGTGTCCACAGGCAACATTCCGGACAGAGAGGATCTGTGGTCGGGTCCCGTACGAAAACAATGCAGGAGAATAGTGATGGCAGCTGAAGAATACGTGTTCGTACCCACAAAGGGGGAAAAGAAGATATCGGGGATCGTGTCCGTACCCGACGGGTTCATCCGGGGGAAGAAGCCGGGCATCATCCTGGCCCACGGTGCCGATAACGACATGTTCCACCCCCTGCTCGTGCATATGGCCGACATGCTTGCCGAGGCCGGATACCTGATCCTGAGGTTCAATTTCCTTTACCGCGACGAGGGCAGGAAGGTGCCGGACAGCAACGAGGTCCTCACGGCCTCGTGGGTCCGGGTGTACGAGTTCCTCCGGGACCATCCCCTCTACAAGCCGTCCTCCATCGTCGCGGGGGGCAAATCCCTCGGGGGCAGAATCGCATCCCAGGCGGTCTCGGACAATCTCGTGCAGGCGGCAGGACTCATCTTCCTCGGCTATCCCCTCCACCCGCCGGGCAGGCCCGACGAGCTCCGGGACTCCCACCTCTATCGCATCAGGGTGCCCATGCTCTTTTTCGCAGGCTCGAACGATCCCTACTGCAGCATCGACAAGCTCGGCGAGGTCCTGGCGAAACTGGATGCCCCGAGCACCCTCGAGCTGATCGAAGGCGGCGACCATTCGTTCAGGCCCCCCGAGCCGTCAGAGGCGTCGGAAAAAGAGGTCTACGCCCGCATCCTGGGCACGACCCTTTCCTGGCTCAGGTCGGTCTGAGGAAACCCCGGGGCTCTTTGAGAATACATGGATATGAAAAAATTCATGATGGGATGGAATCACGGTATACGGAAGATTCTCCTCACATTTCCCCTTGAACGGATGGGCGATCGATAGTACCTTTGCACATAAGGAGGCGACAATGAAGCAGAAGATCTCTGTAGCCGACATCAGAGAGAAGAAAGGCAAGGGACGGATCGTCGTGGTCACTTCCTACGACTCCACCATGACCCGGATCATCGATGCAGCAGATATCGACGTCATCCTCGTGGGAGACTCTGCCGGCAACGTCATGGCTGGTCGCGACAACACGCTGGGCATCACCATGGATGAGATGATCTACCACACCCAGTGCGTCACCCGCACGAAGCCGGGCGCCCTCGTCATCGGCGACATGCCGTTCCTGTCGTATCAGACCTCCGTGGAGGATGCCGTGAGGAACGCCGGGAGATTCCTCAAGGAAGCGGACGCCCAGGCAGTGAAGCTCGAAGGCGGCATCCGGGTGATCGAGCAGGTGAAAGCCATTGTCCGTGCCGACATCCCGGTAATGGGGCACCTCGGGCTCACGCCCCAGTCGGTCCATGCATTCGGCGGCTTCAAGGTTCAGGCGCGGGGCGAGCAGGCGGCACGGCTCCTCAAGGAAAACGCCCTTGCCCTCCAGGATGCCGGGGTCTTCTCCATCGTTCTCGAATGCGTCCCTGCGACGGTTGCCAAGGACGTGACCGACAGCCTCGACATCCCCACCATCGGAATCGGTGCAGGCCCCCACTGCGACGGCCAGGTCCTCGTGCTTCAGGATCTGCTCGGCATGAGCAAGACCTTCAAGCCTAAATTCGTCAAGCAGTATGCGAACCTCTTCGACGTCATCAAAGAGGCCCTCGATGCGTACGCAACCGAGGTCAGGGAAGGGGCATACCCTGCACAAGAGCACTGCTTCAAGGACTAGGCCTATGGAGATCATCAAGGACGTCAAGGCCATGAAGGCCTATGTGAAGGCGATAAAGACAAAGGGGGAAACCATCTGCCTCGTCCCCACCATGGGATACCTCCATGAGGGCCACCTCGATCTGATGCGCATGGGAAGGCCCCTTGCGGACCATCTTATCATCAGCATCTTCGTGAACCCCACTCAGTTCGGCGCGGGCGAGGACCTCGACAAGTATCCCCGCGACCTGCCGCGGGATACGCGGCTGGCCGAGTCCGTGGGGGTCGATTGCATCTTCAACCCCGAGGCGGCGGACATGTATCCCCAAGGGTATGCCACCTACGTGAACGTCGAAGGCATAACCGAAGGGCTCTGCGGGGCATCGCGGCCCGGCCACTTCCGGGGCGTGACCACCGTGGTCGCCAAGCTGTTCAACATCATCGAGCCCGATATCTCCGTCTTCGGTGAAAAGGACTACCAGCAGCTCGCGGTCATCAGGCGGATGGTCGAGGACCTGGACATGAACGTGAAGATCCTCGCCCACGGGACTGTTCGTGAGGAGGACGGCCTCGCCATGAGCTCGCGGAACAAGTACCTGAACCCCGAAGAGAGAAAGAACGCCCTCGTGCTCAACCGGTCGCTCAAATTTGCACAGGACCGGGTGCAAAGCGGCGAGAGAAATGCTGCTGCCATAAAGTCCGAAGTCGAGAAGATGATTTCGAGCACGCCAGGCTGCACGATCGATTACGTCGAGATCGTGGATCCCGACCTCCTCCATCCTCTCGACACGCTCGAGACCAGGGCGGTCATGGCCCTGGCAGTAAGAGTGGGAAAGACCCGCCTCATAGACAATATCACGCTCACTGCCTGAGGATATATTTCATTGTTCGGGGGTGGGCAGGGGAGAAAGCGGGAATGACACGGTGGAGAAGAATTCACTCCATAAGTATTAACCATCATGAACGATTCCTTACGTTAACGCCCATGCGCCTTCTTAGGGAATGACAAGCCAAATGAAGAGAGTATGCCCATCCATCTCCCTCCAGGAACGAATAGTACCGGACTTATCCCAGCGAGGAGAGGAAGCCTCTGATGAGCTCGGAGGGCCGGCGGTAGTCGGTAAGGAAGGCGTCGTGGCCGTGCTCGGTGGTGATGTCGGTGTAGGAGACCTGGACATTGAGCGCGGAGAAGAGCCGGACGATCTCCTTTGACTGGGACGAGGGATAGAGCCAGTCCGAGGAGAACGAGATCACGAGCCCTTTCTTCGTGCGCAGGTCGCTGAAATTCACGCCCCTGTCCCTGCCTTGCCCCCGGAAGCGCTCCTTGGAGCTTATTGAAGCCATGAGATCGAAGTTGTCGATGGCGTCGGTGATGTAGAGGTAGCTGTTGGCGTCGAATCGCTTGACGAACGAGACGCCCTGATAGTCGAGGTAGTGCTCCACCTCGAAAGAGGGCTTGAAGATGGCCTTAGAATCCTTGTCCTTCCTGATCCTCCCGAACTTTTCCTGCATCATTTTTTCCGAGATATAGGTGATGTGGCCGATCATGCGTGCGACGGACAGTCCTCCCTCGGGAGAGATGTCGCCGTAGTAGTTGCCGTTGTTCCACCTCGGGTCTGCCATGATCGCGCGCCTGCCCACCTCGTTGAAGGCGATCTGCTGTGCGGAATGCTTCATGGCCGAGGCGATGCAGATGAAGGACTCGAACTGGGAAGGGTAGTCGCAGAAGAACTGCAGGGTCTGCATCCCGCCCATGGAGCCTCCGGCGATGCATTTGAGCCTGTCGATCCCGAGGTGCTTGAGGAGGATCCTCTGCACCTCGACCATGTCCCTGATCGTGAGAGTGGGGAACGTGAGGCCGTAGGGGCTTCCCGTTGCCGGATCAATGGAGGCGGGCCCGGTGGTCCCCTTGCATCCGCCGATGACGTTCGAGCAGATGACGAAGTAGCGGTCCGTGTCGAAGGCCTTGCCCGGGCCGATCATGCAGTCCCACCAGCCGGGCTTTTTGTCTCCCTCGTGGTAGAATGCGGCGTGGGCATCGCCCGAAAGGGCATGCTCGATGAGGATCGCGTTGTCTCTTCGCTCGTTCAAGCAGCCGTAGGTCTCATAGGCGATGTCGATCCTCTCGAGGGTTCTTCCGGACTCGAACCTGAAGGGCCTGTCCACCGGAAGGATACGGGTTTCGGTAATAGCCTGTCCGCTCATTGCAGCCGCCTCAGCTTGAAGATGCCCTCCTTGGCGAGGAGGTTGTAGACCGGCCACTGGACCTTCGAGATGAAATTCAGCGGGAAAAAGTACCGGGCTTCCATGATCTCGATGCCCATCTCACGAAGCGACGACTCGAACTCCTTGAGCGAGACGAACCGGAGCACCGGGGTGTCGTGCCAGGTCTCCGAGAGCCTGATGCGCGAGCTCACCCTGCCTTGCGAAAGGACGCGGATGCGGTTCCTCAGATAGCCGAAGTTCGAGATGGAGATGATGGCGAACCTGCCGACCCTGAGCATCTCGTCGATGACCTTGTAGGGCTTGGTGATGACCTGGAGCGTTGCATTGAGGATCACGCAGTCGAAGCTCGAGTCTGCCCATTCCGAGAGGTCCTTGTCGATGTCGGCCTGGTAGACGCAGATCCCTTTCTGGACGCACTGGAGGACCATCTCGTGCGAGATCTCGACGCCGATGCCGTCGACCTGCTTTTTCGAGATCAGGGAGCTCAGGAGCGATCCGTCCCCGCACCCCAGGTCGAGCACCCGGCTCTGAGGCGGGATCCATTCTTCGATGATGGGGTAGTTCTCGGCAGATATCTTATACAAGCCCTGTCTCCATCCGGAAATATCCTCTTGTTTTCTGGTGCATTTCTAATCCTACTATATTGATAGTAATTTGAAAAGCACTTGTGCAGCGTGAGAAGGACATTCTCTTCTCCCCCGGATTAAAGGTGCGATGTATGACCGACAGCCTGGAAAAGGGCAGGGGGGCCCGGTTGCGCGACCTCTGCCTGTCCGTTGTTCATGAGCACCTCGAGGTGGGAGTGGACCTCCGAGACGGCGAGGAAGATCTCACTCTCGGGTATCCCCGGGAAGAGCTCTTCGGCAAGGTCGTAGATCGACCGGCTTCTGCTCCGTATGGCCTCGTGGATCTGGCGTTTACGCTGCTCGTGGTGATGCCTGTACCGGGAGATCAGGCCTTTTACGTCGTCGATGAACTCTCCGTGTCCGGAGAATGCGTACCGTACGTCGAGGTCCTCGACCCTGGCGAGCGAATTTTCATATGACCTGAGGCTCTGGTAATCCGGATCGCTCAGGAGAGACTTGCGCACCTCCATGATGGGGTTGGGGGTGATGTGCCTGATGATGTGGTCCCCGGTGAAGAGGATCTTGCTTTCCGTCTCGTAGAGGCAGCAGCTTCCGGGGGAATGGCCCGGGGTATGGATCACCTCGAGGCTGAACCCTTCTCCGGAAAAGATTTCTCCGTCCTCCATGGGTATGGCGCCGTCGATCGGGTCGCAGAGATGCTTGAAGAAGGCCGACCGCCGCTTCATCCTGTCGATGGCGAACTCCGGCATGCCTGCACTCCGGGTGAAATCCATGACCTCTTCGCTCCAGAGCCCTTCTTTGATGTATTCCCGGGTCGTGCGCCAGATGTCGTCCCTGTGGAGATGGATCGGTATGGGGTGGCCCGCCGCCTTTTCCATGAGCGATGCCATGCCGAAGTGGTCGATGTGGCCGTGGGTGAGGATGATGCGCTCTATGTCGGGAAAATCGAACCCATGCCCGTTGAGCTGGGAGCGCACCGTCTCGAGCGAGTTCGGAAACTTGGGTCCGGTATCGATGAGGGTGATGGGCCCCTTGCCGAGCACGAAGATATTCGAGGTGAGCAGATCGCCGAAGCCGGGGAGCTCCAGAACAAGGGCACGGATATGATCGGTCTGGGGGAATTCTCTGATTATCACGTATCTGGATTCATCTCTTAAACGAACGGCCCTATTCGGCCGGATCGATGTCATCCGGCCTCATAGACCTTGAAATGCAAAGGATTATGTTACTGTACCTGCTGTACGGCCTTTACGTCCGGGAGTTCCTTCTTGAGCACGCGCTCGATCAGGGATTTGAGCGTCATGGTGGCCATGGGGCATCCGCCGCAGGCGCCCTTGAGGCGAACCTGGACGACGCCGTCGTTCGTCACGTCCACGAGCTCCACATCCCCGCCGTCGTTGCGGAGAATGGAGCGGGTTTTCTCCAATGCCTTTTCAACCTGTTCACGTTCAATAGCCATTATGTCCTCCGGTGAGATATTCGTTCGGGTATGGCAAACTACCATTTCCTCATGTATTTGTCATCTTTATTTCTTTGATGATCCTCATCGGGAAAGGGTTCGCGAGGCCCGCGGGGAACCTGCGAGACAGAGCCCGTTGCACGCGCCTCCTTCAGGCTTATATAAAGGTCTAACTGATGGGTCTTCATCCGGCTGCCCGGGCAGCGGATGAAGAATGTCCACTCCTTCAGGATGAAATTGCAACGTTTCAGAAAGAAAGGCCTTTCCTTGACACTGTTTTTCATGGATAAAGGCGGTGATGCAACCGGTTTGGATGCCCGAATGCCCAAGAGTCTGACAAGCATGCTCAAAAAACGATGGAGCGAGCAGGGAGGGTTCCGCGATGTGCTGAGGCTGGCCCTGCCCCTGATCCTGAGCACGGGCTCGTGGTCGATCCAGCAGTTCATGGACCGCATGTTCCTCACCTGGTATTCCGCGGATGCCATCGCCGCCGCATCTCCCGCAGGCATCTTCAACTTTACGGTCATGAGCCTGTTCATCGGGACCGCGAGCTATGTGGGGACCTTCGTGGCCCAGTATTACGGCGCGAACATGCCCCACCGGATCGGCCCCGCCATCTGGCAGGGCATCTATGTCGCGATCATCGGCGGCCTCTTCGTCATGGGGCTCATTCCCCTGGCATGGCCCATATTCAACGCCATAGGCCACGATATGGCCGTCAGGGAGCAGGAGGTGATCTATTTCCAGTACCTCTGCATCGGCTCCATGCCGCTCATCGCCGCCGCCGCCATGTCGAGCTTCTTCTCGGGGATCGGAAAAACCGTGATCATCATGTGGGTCAACCTCGCCATGACGGCCATTAACATCATCCTCGACTACGGGATGATCTTCGGCCGCCTGGGCATGCCGCAGATGGGCATCAAGGGCGCGGCCATCGCGACCTCGATAGCAGCGTTCTTCAACTTCTTCGCCTATCTCGTCATCATTGTCCGGCCCTGGTACAACCATACGTTCCACACCATCAGGGGATGGCGGTTCGAAAAGGAACTTTTCTGGAGGCTCGTGCGGTTCGGGGTGCCTTCGGGTGTTCAGTTCTTTCTCGACATGTCGGGGTTCACGGCCTTCCTCATGATCATGGGACGGCTCGGCACCGTCAACCTGGCCGCCACGAATATTGCATTCAACATCAACACCATCGCCTTCATGCCCATGCTCGGCTTCGGCATCGCCATCTCGGTGCTCGTGGGCCAGTATCTCGGGAAGAACAGGCCGGACCTCGCCCAGAAGAGCACCTATTCGGGCTTTATCATGACCTTCGTCTATATGGCGACGATCTCCTTCCTGTACGTGGCCGTCCCCGGACTGTTCATAGAGCCGTTCGCCGCCAGGTCCGACCCCTGGGTGTTCTCGGGAATCTGGAACCTCACGGTCGTGCTCCTGCGGTTCGTTGCGGTCTATTCCCTCTTCGACACCCTGAGCATCGTGTTCTCGTCTGCATTAAAGGGGGCGGGCGACACGCGCTTCATCATGTACATGATCGTAGGCGTCTCGGTCTTCGTCCTCGTGATACCCAGCTATATCGGGATCATCGTCCTCGGTGGAGGTCTCTACATGGGGTGGACCTTCGCATCGCTCTACGTGATCTTTCTCGGGCTGGGCTTCTTGCTCAGATTTCTCAAAGGCAAATGGAAATCCATGCGGGTCATAGAAGTGCACCCGCCGGCAATCTGTGCCGAGCGCCGCGAGTGCCCTGCAGTTGAACTCTGAGGAGATTGGTAAGGGAGCAAAGTGCTTGTTCGGAGGAGGGGAGGCAGGGGCAGCCCTTCCTCCACAAAGATCTTGAAGTCACGCTCGGAGAGGGGAGGCAGGGGTGGCCCTTCCTTCACCGGGGACCGCCTTTTGATGCAGCCGAGACCTGCGTCTTAAGGCCGGACCCGTAAACTCGCTCAGCTTCGCTTCGCTCAGACAGTACGGGTCCAGGAGGCCTCCGCCTTAAGGTCGGGCTGCATTAGCAAAAGGCGATCAACGGTTCATCCAGGGCCACCCCTGCCTCCCTGGCACGCATCGGGAAGTGCAGAAATCGTCATCCCCGTTTTTTCTTGGGGGGAAAATAAATCTGTCCCCTTTTCTCATCCTTTTCTCAGAAACGCGCCTCAACCTTGTATCATGGGACATACTTTCCGCCCGTTATAACTCCAAAGTAATTGAAATCAGGCGGCATCTCATACGCAGTCCAGCTTATGACGCCACTGTCATCCTTCCAGTGTCCGAATTCGTTCTCGGAGTCATTGAAGCCGACCGCATAGACCGTGTTGTCGATTACGTATATATATTGCGGGGACCCCTCGTCTTCCAGGTCCTTGATTTCCGTGTTTTTCCAATAGACAGCCCTGCCATCATGATCCGAATTATAGCTGTAGCCCGCCATGTATACGTCCGAGTCCGAGACGTATATAGCCCTTGCTTCCGAATGTTGATCGTCATCCAAATTTTCGATGTCAATCCATGTTCCGTTTTCATCCATATATCCCGGCCAATATATAGATGAGGGGTTTGAATACTCAAATCCCGGAATCAGGACGCCGTCGCTGGAGAGGGCGATCGTCATTCCCCCGTTAATCGAGGGCGAGGAATCAACTGTCGTGGAATCAGTCCTTGTGCCGTTTTTCCAGTAGCACATAACTTCCTGGTCTGATGAATTAATTGTGTATCCTGAAATATAGATATCCGTACCATCGGTGGTTATGCTCACAGCGCTGCCGCCGTTGTCAGCAAGGGTCGGCAGGGCATTCCATACGCCATTCAGCCAGTATCCGGGCACTTCCATTACCTCTGACTCAGAGCCTCCGACGACATACACGTCGGATCCTTTCACCAGTATGCCCTTGGCACGGGCATCCTCTGTTGCGACAAGAGATGGAAGGCTGGTCCACACGTTGTTTTTCCAGTAACCCGCCACGGACACATCATTGTCGTCATTGCAGGATCCTGCAATGTAAATATCGGAACCCTCTATATCGACTGCGGTTGCCCTTGATCTTTTGCCGGGCACGAGTGGGTCAAGATAATTCAAGACGCCGTCTTTCCAGTAAACCGGGATAAAGACGTCTGAATCGTTGAGATAGAAACCGGTTATATACGCCCCTGGTGCGGGGGCCGCGGGGGTGCCATCGTTATCATGCCCATGATGGGAACAGCCAGACACAAACATGCTGACCGCCATGAGAATGACCAGAACAAATCCATTTCTGCAGAGATTCATGCTCAATCCTCCTCGGTTGTCTGTTTCTATGCACATACATCGCCGAGATCCGGTGGGAACTTTAAAAAAACTCATCAGACGGAAGCGCGCCTTTTTTTAAGGGAAAGGAAAAGGGTAGGAAAAACAGGAAAAAGTAGGAAAAGGGGACAGATTTAAATACCGGGATCAAAAGAGGGAAAATAAATCTGTCCCCTTTTCCATCATTCAATCCAGACGGACGCGGGCTGTCGCCCGCGCGGCTGAAGACCGCCTTCGGTGTCTCTGGAAACTATTGCTTGGGAGACATATGCTATTGTAATGTATCCATGTTGGGAGAAAACGTATGCTCAATAAAGAAACTGCAAAAAGGGTGATTGATTCTCTGCCAGATGATGTCTCGATGGACGGGATCATTCATGCCCTCTATGTGAATTTACAGTTTTCGCGTGGCGAAAAAGAGATTCGAGAGGGTAGATGTATCGAAGAGAAGGGAAAGAAGTCCGGATCACAGGGGTTATTCACGGGGCCCGTGATTGGAAGCCTGAGTAATCAGGTGCATCCAGGCGGACGCGGCGGAGCGACGTCGCTGATGCATATGCAGAGCTTGAAACCGTTGTAAGGAATATCTCATGGACAAAACGATTCAGCAGAAGATAATCGATTTCCTGGATCCGATCTCGGAAGGCCTCTTTGTGGCCGATGTACGCATCGGCCTTGGGTATACGAGCGTGCGGCTCGATAATGGAAGCCTGGGGCTCGCGTGGACAGGGCAGGCGCATTCCGGGAGTTGCACGTACGAACAGGAGGCGGGGACGCTTGCCGGAAGGCCGGCCCGCAAGCTTCTCGACATGCTTGCAAGACCGGACAATCCGCTTTCCAGAACCATCGGCCTCGCAACAGCCAATGCGCTTGCCGCCGGGATGGCGCGGCCGGAAGCCGGCTCGGCCGATGTTCTGGAACTTATTGATATTCAGGCCTCGGATCACGTGGTCATGGTGGGGTTCTTCAGACCTCTCGTGCCGCGGATTCACCGAACCGGCTGCCGCCTGGATATTCTGGAGCTGAAAAGCGAAACGCCCGACACCATGTCGCCGGAGGAGGGGCGGGCGTCTCTTGCCGCCTGCAGCGTTGCGATCATAACCGGGACATCGATCATCACCGGCACTCTGGACGGGCTGCTGTCCGGCCTTCGAGATCCCCGAGCCGTCGTAATTCTGGGGCCGTCCACCTTCATGCGTCCGGAGGTTTTCTCGGAAACGCCGGTCACCCACCTCGCCGGGGCCCGGGTCCGTGACGCTGCAGCCGTGGAGAAGATCGTCTCCGAGGGAGGCGGGACCATGATACTGAAGCACCACATGGACTTCGAAACCATATGCCTCAAGCGGTGAAGATACGAACAGGCTGTCTCTTCACTATGGCGGAGATACCCGGTACCGGAGTTGGATGGTCGGGGGATCTGGAGTGGACATTACAGCTCTTTTTGCGAAAGCAGCCATGAGAAGCCTGGAGGGCGCTTAAGCCCCGTACTGTCTGAGCACAGCGGAGCGGAGCGAGTTTACGGGGCTGCCCTTAAAGAGCAAGCCTTGGCTGCTTCAAAAAGGGCTGTCTGGCCACGGAAGATTCCCCGGCCATCCAACTCCCGCCCGGAGCAAGAAATTCCAGGCGGAACAGTCTATTCTTCCTTCTTCTGCTCGGATTCGATGAGCTTCGGCTCCTCGCCGTTTATCGGCAGTGCCTGCTGGGTGACGAAGACCCTCCGGAAGAATGCGGTGATTCCGGTCTCCGATTTCTGCACCTCTTCTTCGGCCTCTTTGAGCACGATCTCCCAGGTGGGTGCGAATCCGGGCGCCCGTGCGAGCATGGAGTGGACGGCCCTGTCATAGATGTGGAGCTGGCGGATCTCGGAGCGGCCCGGCTTGTTCTGCAGGGACCTGACTGTTATCCTCAGGTTCTCGTTCTGCTTCCTCAAGGCCTCGACCTCGTTCTCCCTGGTCATGTGGCCCTTCGTCTCTATCTGCATCCTCGTGTAGAGACTCTCCTTGAGACTCGCGATCTCCTTGCGGAGGCTTCTCATGCGGATCATGCCCTTTATCCATACGACGATGCTCACGATGAGACCGATGAGCAGCCCGGACAGAAACGGGTGAAGGGTGAGAAAATCGAAGATCTCTCTCATACGGGTAACCCTGCCTTTTTTGTCTTGTATCCCCCGGGGCCGCCAAATGCATCTCCGAGGACAGTTCTTTCTTATATATCCCTTTGGAGGATATTTATACAAAGAAAATCGGACATCTTTGCTGCTTGTTCCCGCAGCGGATTGTGGGATATGGTTCTTGCAAATCGTTTTGGAGGGAATATCTCTTCATGAATAAAGACACAAAGAGGATGAAGGCGATGAAAGAATTCGACCGGCTGGTGGAGATCTTCGAGATCCTCAGAGCGCCGGGCGGCTGCCCGTGGGATGCGGAGCAGACCCACAAGAGCATAGCCCGCTGCTCGATCGAAGAAGCCTATGAGCTCGTGGATGCCATCGACAACGGAAACATCGGACACATGCGCGAAGAGCTCGGCGACCTGCTCCTCCAGGTCGTCTTCCACAGCACCATTGCCAAGGACCTGGGCGAGTTCACGATCGTCGATGTCATCAATGACCTTGCGGACAAGCTCATCTACCGGCACCCCCATGTCTTTGCGGATGCGGATCTAAAGGACGCGAAGGAGGTCATCAAAAACTGGGACCGCCTGAAGAAGAAGGAAGAGGGCAAGCAGGAGCGGAAGTCGATCCTCGACGGCATTCCCGAGGCGCTGCCGGCCCTTCTCTACGCACGCAAGATCCAGTCTGCGGTGTCGCGGGTTGGCTTCGACTGGGACAACCCTCAGGCGGTGATCGGCAAGATCAGGGAAGAGGCGGACGAGCTCCTCGAGGCAGTGAAGAGCGGGGATGGAGAAGAGATCGAGAGCGAGATCGGAGACCTCCTCTTCAGCATCGTGAACCTGGCACGGCATGCAGGCGCCGATCCGGAAACAGCCCTCAGAAAGACGAACAGGAAGTTCAAGGAGCGCTTCTCGAAGATCGAGGACGAGGCAAAAAAGAGGGGCATCCCCCTCGAAGATATGAGCCTCGCGGAAATGGATGAGATCTGGGAGTCGGCGAAAAGAAAGGCATGATGGGCAGACTTCAGGATGCATCGATGGCTCCGGCTGTTTTTCCGTCCGGGATCGCGATCGGAGGATACCCGTTTTCGGACTCGCAGCCGGGATCGTTTTTTTGGGCTGCGGAAGTGCCGGAGCTGTCCGATCTCGAGGGACCCGGCCGGCCTGAGGGCCCCGGTCGGGATTCAGAGGTTTCCCTGGCTCATCCCTTACGCCACCCTCTTATCATGTTTTCACAATCCTTGTGTCCCTTCCTCCATCTCTTGACTCATAGCTTGAAATCATTATTACTTTGCTGAACATGCTGGATGCTTTCCTTCATATCATAAGCCTTCTCGGCCACTGGGGCTATCTGCTCATATTCCTGGGGCCCTTCCTCGAAAGCTCCGCCTTTCTCGGCCTGATCGTTCCAGGCGAGATCGTCATGGTCCTGGCAGGGTTTCTTGTGTCCCATGGATATCTCGATCTTATCGACTGCATCGTGGTGATTTCCCTGGGCGCGATCCTGGGCGACAGCACCGGGTATGCCATCGGGAAGATGGTGGGGAAGGGCTATTTCGAGCGGCACGAGAGGTTCCTTCTTTTCAAGCGCAGGCACGTGCGCAGAGTCGAAGCGTATTTCGCCAGGCACGGAGGCATGACCGTGTTCTGGGGCAGGTTTGTCCGCCTGCTCCGGGTTCTCGTGCCTTTTACCGCCGGCATGTCCGGTATGCGCTTCCGGAGTTTTGTTCTCTATAACATTGCGGGCGGCGCACTCTGGGCGGTAACCTTTACCCTGCTCGGGTACTACTTCGGCCGGAGCTGGCAGCTTACCCAGAAATGGACGGGCAGGGCAGGGGTCTTCATCCTGTTCATGGTCCTCGTGATTGCCGTTTTCGGTTATCTGTACCGGAAGCTCGTCGAGTGCCGGGAAGAGATCTTCCGATGGTTCATGGGCATGCGATCTTCTCCTGCAGTGAGAAGGTTCGAGCAGGAGCACCCGGGATTCATCACCTTCATCAGACGCAGGCTCTCCCCGAGCTCATACCTGGGACTGCACCTTACTGTCGGGCTGATCCTGAGCGCCCTGTTCGTCTGGATATTCGGCGGCATCACCGAGGACATCCTCACCAATGATCCGCTGGTGGCCGTAGATAACTGGGTTGTGGGCCACGTCCTCTTCTTCAGGTCCCCCCTTGCCGATCTCGTCATGAGAGGGATAACCCGGCTCGGCGGGACGATATTCATCGCGCTCGGCACCGTTGCCATGGTGGCATGCCTGATCTTCAGAAGGCAGCTCGACGAGGCAGCAGGCTTTGTGGTGGCGGTCATGGGCGGGAGTATGCTCGGTACGATACTGAAATACATCATCCACCGGCCGAGGCCCATCAGCGAGACGACCCTCACGGCTGTCAGCGGATGGAGCTTCCCGAGCGGCCATGCCATGATGTCGATGATCTTCTACGGCATGGTCGCCTACGTGCTGGTGCGTGCGTTCGATTCCTGGAGGCTGAGGGCCTTTTTCATTACCATGGCGGGTTTCATGGTTTTCGTGATCGGGATGAGCAGGATATACCTGCAGGTACACTACCTGAGCGATGTGCTTGCAGGCTTTACCGGCGGTCTCTTCTGGCTGACCGTCTGCATTACGGGCCTCGAGGTCTATAAGGACAAGAAGAAGGCCTTGAGCCCGGACCACACGTAAAAGGCAGCTTCCCGGGGTTTTAGAGATCCCTTGATCTTTCAGCAGAACATCATACACCGTTTGCCGCTGATGAGAGAGAGGCATCCGGTGCCGCCACGGACAGCGCAGGAGAACACATCCCGTCCCTTTGATTATATATTTCAGGGATGCCGGAGCGGGCCATGAAACCAGCAGTCGATGTCATCATAAACAAAGCCTCAGGCGGATCAGTGCGGGGTCGATCTTTTCCTCTCCGGCCAGGGGTGGATTCCGCTCCGGCCTTGACGGCATTTCTCAGATATTCAGCACGTAATACCTCAGCCAGACATAGATCATGGAGATGATCACGGACTCGATCATGAGCGGCATGCCGTAGAGCATGAACCTCTTGAACGAGATGGGGCTGCCCATCTTTTCCGCCATGCCCACGACGATCACGTTGGCCGACGCGCCGATAGCGGTGCCGTTCCCGCCCAGGCAGGCGCCCAGGGCGAGCGACCACCACAGAGGCATGAGGTCGGGATGGTGGAGGAGAGCCGTTCCCTGGAGGCTCGGCCAGAGCTGCTTTGCCATGTCGATGATGAGGGGATTCATGGTCGCCACGTAGGGGATGTTGTCAATGAAGGCCGAGGCGAATGCGGAGAACCACATGACCACCATGCTCGTGGCAAAGAGGTTGCCCTGGGTGATCTCGAGCACCTTGACCGACATCCATGTGATGAGCCCTACCTTGACCACACCTCCGATGATGATGAAGAGCCCGACGAAGAAGAAGAGCGAGGTCCACTCCACCTCGGAGAAGATGTGGTGCGGCTCCTTGATCCTCGAGACGAGAAGCAGAGTCGCAGCGCCGGCGAGGGCGATCGTGGCGGGCTCCATGTGGAGCATGCCGTGAAGGACGAATCCGGTCATGGTCAGTCCGAGCACAATAAGGGCTTTTCTGATAAGCACCGGATCTTTGATGGCCTCCTTCTCGTCCATGGCCATGACGCGCCGGCGAAGCTCTTCCTTCACCGTCATCCTGCTGCCGAAGATGAATCGCAGGGTGATTACATAGGCAGCCAGAATAATGATGACTACCGGGGCGAGGTTGTAGATGAAAGCCATGAAGTCGAGCTGGGCCCTCGATGCGATCATGATGTTCGGAGGGTCGCCGATCAGGGTGGCGGTGCCGCCGATGTTCGAGGCGAGGGCCTCGGTGATGAGAAAGGGCACCACGTCGAGCTCGAGGGCCTGGCAGATGAGCAGGGTAACGGGTGCGATGAGCAGGACCGTAGTGACGTTGTCGAGGAAGGCGGACAGGACGGCCGTCACCACCGAGAAGACGGCCATGATCATGAAGGGCCTGCCCTTGGCGAACTTGGCGCTCCTGATGGCGATGTACTCGAAGATCCCGGTCGGACGCATGATGTTGATGATCACCATCATCGAAAAGAGCAGGAAGATGACGTTCCAGTCCACCCCGAGTTCTACCGAAGAAAACGCCTCCTCCTGGGTCACGATCCCGAGCACGATCATGAGCGCAGCCCCGGTGAGGGCGATGATGGTCTTGTGGATCTTCTCGGAGATGATCAGCGCATAGGCCAGGATGAAGATTGCTGTTGCCGTCCAGAATGCAGCTTGGGGGTTCATCGATGCAGTGGCAAAACTCATTTTCTATTTCCTTTTCCTCCTGTAAGGGCTTCGGCTATGGCAAAGAAGAGCTGGCATTCATAGATCATGCCGGTGAGCCTGCCCGTGGGGTCGACCACGGCAATGGTCGAGATGCCGTGCTTGAGCATGTGGTCGACGCACTCCATGAGCGAGTGGTCGCCTTTCACCGTGATGACCGGCGACGACATGATCTCGGAGACCCGTTTGCCGGAGATGTTCTTGGCCAGGGACTCGAGCATGCCGTCCCAGGTGAACAGGCTCAGGTCGGTGCTGTACATGTAGGGCGGATAGATCGCCTTCAAAATATCCTTCATGGAGAGGACCCCGATGGGTATCCCCGAAGCATCGAGAACAGGCAGGGCCCTGGCACCCTGCGTTTCGGCTTTGGACCTCACGATGCGGATCTTCTCGATGTACTCCTTGAGCTCATCATCGGCCTTGAGCAAGGCATCAACCTGTACCATCAGATCTCTTGCCTTCATAGGGATCCTCCCGTATCGAATGATAAGGCGGGCAGTGCCGCCGTTTCCGACTATACTAGATAACGTACTGCCCGGCAAATCAAATGCTGGACTTTTTTCATATTCCTGCCGTGATTGCCTTCTTCATTCACCTGTTCATGAGAAGGTGAGATTGAGATATGTCTTCCACGGTCATATTCTTGAATCAAGGATGAGACAGGGAGAGGAAAATGGATAGTAAAACACTGAAAGGCCGCATGGAGCGCTGCCGCAGGCTCATGGCGGAAAGAGGGTTCGATGTCCTGCTTCTGACGAAGCCGGCAAACATGTTCTATATGACGGGAGACGGCCGTCTTTGCGCATTCACCATGATCACCGGGGGCGGTGAAGTCGCCCTCGGCGTGCCCAAGACAGATGTCGAGGATGTCGCGAATACCGCTCATTACAGCCACCTGACCGGCTTCGATGATGAGGTCGGGATGATTCACGCCATCGGCCATTACTTCCAGGAATTCGGGATCGAAAAGGGTACGGTCGGGCTCGAGTACACCTATCTCACCCAGTCGATGTTCTCCATGCTCACGCATCCCCATGCCAAGCCCGAAGATGTCGCTCCCCGGGACTGCACGGCCATCCTGTCCGAGCTGCGGATCATCAAGGACGCGGAGGAGATCGAACGCATCGGGCAGGCTGCCAGGGTTGCCGATGCGGGAATGGAAGCGGCCGTAAGGCATGTCAGGCCGGGCGTGACCGAGAGCCGGATCGCAGCAGAGGCGGAGTATGCCATGAGACAGGAAGGTGCCGACGGATTCTGGCTGTCCTATATCAGCTCGGGAGAGCGGACCAACATCGCCCACGGCCTGCCCACCCAGCGGACAATACGGGAAGGCGACCTCGTGATGATCGACATCCATCCCATCGTGAACGGCTACAGCGCGGACATGTGCCGCACGATATGCGCGGGCAGGCCGACACCTGAGCAGGAAGACGCCTTCAGCCTCTACCTGAGGGCCCAGCAGAAAGCGATCGGCATGGCAAGGGCCGGCATGGGTGTGGCAGAGCTCGAACAGGCTCTCCACGGCGTATTGAGGGATGCCGGACAGGCAGAGCATATCTTCGGTCCGCCGATCCATGGTGTGGGCATAGAGTTCGAAGAGTCTCCGCTGCCGCCGGGGCATGCCTTCTTCCATGGGGAAAAAGCCCCGGAGCCGCTCAAGGCGAACACCGTCATCGCCGTAGGAAACTGCGGCCTCTATACCGGCCCCTGGGGAGTACGGGTAGAGGACACCGTCGTCGTCACCGGCGACGGCCCGACGGTCCTCACCACCTATCCCCGTCAGTTGCGGCAGGAGGCATGACGGGAGACCCGATTCATGGTTGCCTGACAAGTGAAAAAAACGCTATTGAATGATTTTAAATGATTAAGAGATATATCCGGACCCGGCTGATCGAGCCTGCCGTCTTTCTTCTCAGGCAGGGGATCTCTCCGGAGAAGATCGCCATGAGCATGGCATGGGGCCTTACCCTGGGCACGCTTCCCGTCCTGGGCGTGACCTCCATCCTGTGCGTCGGGGTCGCCCTCCTCTTCCGGCTGAACCACGTCGTGATCCAGATTGCGAACTGGGCAGCCTATCCCCTGCAGCTCGCCCTCTTCATCCCTTTCTTCATGATGGGGGCACGTCTCTTCGGAACGGAACCGATCATGAGGGATGCCTCGTCGCTCGTGACTGTTTTCCAGTCGGGCTTCGCGGGCAGTGTTGAGGTCCTGGGCACCACCATGCTCCACGCCGCCCTCGTGTGGGCCTTTGTCGCGCCGTTCATGATAGCCGTTCTCTACCGGGCCATCAAACCTCCACTCGAGAGGATCATGAAAAGCTAGGACAGATGTCGCTATCGGTCTGCCGGAGCTGCCTGAGCTTCGCCCTCAAGGACTCGAGAAACCGTACCATGGACGGATCGATCCCTTCGAGAACAGCACTTGACAAGACCTCCAAACTCGCTGATGAATGAATCTCTGGGATCCGAGGAGGGAAGGCGCATGAAATTCCTTAGAATTTACCATGTCTTCGTCATTGCCGTTCTGTGTGCCGGGATACTTCCGGGCTGTTCGGATCGTCCGACCGAGAGCTCGACCGTGCCGGCCGAGATCATCGGGGTATGGACGACGCAGAATCAGGAGAGTGCAGGCGTCTCCATCGAGTTCAAGGAAAGGAGCGTCATCATCAGCTCGGATCTCGGGGTCGTCGAGAACTCGGTTACGAAGGTGAAGTCGGAAAAGGGCGCTGCGGGCGGCAGCACGCTCTACTCGATCTCCTACTCGGACAAAGGCGGGAAGACGAACCTGATGGAGGTCGTCTACTTCCCGGAGCAGGAGGGGACGATCAGGTTCAAATCCGATCCCTCGATGGCGTGGAAGAAGTCTAAATAGCAAGCAAGATTCCTGAACAAGAATCGGTAGGTCGATCAAGGCACCATCAATAGCCCTACCTGACAGGAAGTAATCTTATATTCAAATTATGCTAATAAATGGAGGATAATTAGGCAAACAATAGCATAAAAAATATAAGACATTAAAATCAATCAAAATATAAAATGAATTAACCTGAAGGGGGGATATTGACGATAGAACAAGTAAACTTTGCGCATCAATGTTTTCGGCAACTCACGAATAAGGAGCGGTATCATGAAGAAGCTTACTTCGGCGGCATATCTTGTCCTCCTCCTCATCGCCGGGATCCCCGTTTTCGCCGATGACACTGATATCTTCCCGGCAGCTTCCAGCAGTGTACCACCAAACGTTCTCATCATCTTCGATAATTCGGGAACCATGAATGATCCGGTCCAGCAGATAGAATATGATCCGGATTATCCTTATGGAGAGCACATAAATCATCCGGGTAAAGCATATACCAAGGACAGGGTCTACTATTATTACAAATCAACGTGCGGGGGCCACGAGTGCGACAATTTCGAAGCATTCCCGCCCGCCACCAAGGCCATAAAAAACCCGAAACCCGTGATGCTGGCAGATGCCGCTACGGAAACTACGACCATCCTGGACCCGACCACCTGTAACGTGACAAACGGAGCCGTGAATTCATTGAGGCAGTCCGGATGGTGGATGGGATACATCACGGACGTTCCGAACGGTCCGTATACGTGCGACAACGCGACCAAGATATACCGTCTCTACTCCGGCAACTACCTCAACTTCCGCACCTGGCTCGATGAGGGACACGCCCCCACGACAGGGGCTACTCTATCCAAGCTGGAAATCGCAAAGACGGTCTTAAGCGAGCTTTTGGCAGGAACAGATGATAACCTGGTCCGTTTCGGCCTCATGGTGTACCGGGGTGGAAACCAGGCCGGACAGGGAGGCCAGATCCTCGCACCCGTAGGGTCCTCGGACAGCCAGATCATGAGCGCCCTGAACAATGCGACGGATCAGGTGTCGGACCTGGTGGGCCACACACCCCTTGCAGAATGCCTGGCAGAGGCAGGGCTCTACTTCGCGGGCAAGGATTCCTGGTCGAACAACAACGACAGCGTTCGCTACACCTCCCCGGTGCAGTGGAGGTGCCAGAAGAATTACGTCATCATCCTTACGGACGGTCTCTCCACTTCGGACGAGGGGGTCAACAACCGCCAGCAGGACATCATCCACAACAGAGACAAGAACGGGAATTCGATGCCCCAATATTTCGGCAAGGCCATCGGCAACTACGATCATGATACATTCTCGGACGGAACCTCCGTTGATCCAAGTACGAATGACCAGGGCGGAACCCACTGGCTCGACGATGTGGCAAAGTTCCTCTATGAGGAAGACCTCATCAAGGGCAGGACCGATTCCGCTTCAGAATCTTTCGACGACGAGTACTTCCCCAAACAGTTCATTTCAACCTTTGCCATCGGCTTCGGCAGCGGGACCGACTTTTCCTTCCTCGGCCGGGTGACCGACGATACCCATGGAAGAGGGAAGTACTACAGCACGACAAACGGCGCCGGCCTGTCGCTCGCCCTCCAGGATGCCGTGGGCACGATCATCGCCGCGAACTCAAGCTTCATCGCACCGGTCGTGCCGGTAAACAGGCTCAACAAGGTGTATTCCGGCAACAGCGTATACCTTTCCCTTTTCAAACCTGATGCAACCGAATCTTTCTGGAGAGGAAACATCAAGAAATTCGGCCTGAGCGACAGCGGAGAACTCCTTCAGAAGGACGGAACCCCGGCTGCCGATGCAGGCGGACAGATCGTGAGCACTGCTTCGTCGGCATGGACTTACAGCTCAGGAGACGGTAGCGTCGTCGAAGAGGGAGGGGCCGGTGCCGTGGTTCTCAATCAGAGCACGCGCCACTTCTATACCTATAACGGAACGGTCAGGGATCTGACGGATGGAGCGAATGCATTCAGCGCAGCGAATGCCGACGTGCTGGCCGCCGTGGGAGGGAGTGATATGGAGGCGGCCGATCTCGTCAATTGGCTCACGGCGAGAGGGGATTATGCCCTGAACGGTGCCTCAAAAAGAGTCTGGGTTTTGGGAGATTTCCTTCACTCGAAGCCGGCGACCATGTTCTACGAAAACAGTACTATTCTTTTTGCAGGCTCCAATGATGGGTTCCTGCATGTTTTCGCTGATGACGACGGAGGGTATCCGAACGATTTGAGCAAACATACCCTGAGCGAATCCTGGTGCTTCGTGCCCCCGGAGCTCCTGCCGAGACTGCACGAACTCAGAGACAGCAGCACGCATCCTTATTTCATCGACGGCACGCCCGTGCTCTTCGATCTGGGATCGTACCGGTACCTGACCTTCGGGTTCAGGCGTGGCGGAGACAAGTACTACACCCTGCGGGTCGGCGGTCTGGATGGGAGTAACTATACAGCGCCTTATTATGCCTGGGATGTCGGGCCTGATAAATTGCAGGGATATGGGAATGAAACGCTCGGCCAGTCCTGGTGCAGGCCATGGGTGAGCACCATCAGGGACACTTCCGGGACGAACAAGAGGGTGCTCCTGTTTGCGGGAGGGTATGATGCCGCCAACCAGGACCTTGACAGTCCGGCTTCTTCAGATACCAAAGGCAGGGCGATATTCGCCGTCGATGCCGCCACCGGGGCTCTCCAGACCACCCTGAACTTTAACCACGGCAACTATCCCAGTATGACGAATTGCTTCGTGGAGCTTGTCGCTTTTGACAGAAATGGCGACGGATTGGACGATACCATCTATTCGGGTTCTCTGGGCGGCGACCTCTTCGGCTTTTCCGACCGTAACAAGAACGGAACCTGGTCGATGGTGAAGGTTTTTCAGGCCAGGTCGGGAGATACCGCAAATATGCTCCTGAAGTTTCTCTACGAACCGGATGTCGCCCTGGAGACCTTTGGTGATTATATCTATATCGGAACCGGCGACCGGGAACACCCGTCAGAGACTGCGACGGTCAACAGGCTCTATGCGATCAAGAATACCTGGGCTTCTTCCTGGACAACACTCACCGAAGCCGATCTGGTGGATGTGACTGAGTACAATTACACATCCCCCGTATTTGCAGGCCTCCAGAGCGGAAATGGATGGTTCATCAAGCTCAATGAGCAAGCAGGTGAAAAGGTGGTTTCCTCACCGCTCGTTTACAACGGGATCGTCTTCTTTACGACCTATACGCCCGGAACCGGCAACAGCTCCGACAAGTGCTCTGTCGAGGGTTTGGGCGGAGGGAGACTCTATGCCCTGAACTACCTCACGGGAGAGGCCATACCGAATCTATTTAATAATGAGGATTCGTCGCAGCTTGGCAGGGAGGACCGCTACAGGGAGCTGGGTGTCGGCATCCCATCCCCGCCGACCCTTGTCATTACGGCTTCAGGCGGGGCAAAGCTGATTATCGGAACGGGTGGGGCCGGCGGTACCACAGGGGCTGAGACTATCGAGATTCCAAGCACCAGCAGTGCAAAGATATACTACTGGAAGCAAGACTAAAGAGCTTAAGGGGAGCATATGAAGAAAAATATCTTCAGGATATTCATTACCTCGATGGTTTTCGTCACGATAGCCCTGCCTCTCCGACCGAATGTCTGCAGAGCAGAGAAGATATCCGATTATGACCTGATCATGAAGCTGGAATACTCCTGCTATCAGGGCATGATCACATCGGTGAGCTCTGCGGGAGATTATCTCGTGCTGTCATCGCAGAAGAGGATCTGTCTCGTCGATGTCTCCTATAAGGGAAGCGTCTTCTTCACGGCAATCCACAGTGGTGACAATGACCTCGTTGATGCAGCCAGATTGAAGCCCGGTGACTGGGTGCTTGTATGGGGAGGAGGATTGAGGGGCGACGCTGTTGCGGCAAAAGATATCTTTCTCTTATCCGGTAGACTGTCTGACGGAGAACTCAAGGATTTTATCCAGAAGAGGTCTCTCAAGTCGTGGCATAAGGAAGTGTTCTTAATCAATTGAAGAGAACTGAAGGAAGACCATACATGAAAAGCCAAGCTCTTTTGCTGGATTGCATCGCGGGAGACAGGAAGGGGCTCACCCTGATCGAGCTCATGGTCGCATTGCTTTTGACCATGGTCCTTATGGCAGCGGTATACACCACGTATCAGGTCCAGAGAACCACGAGCGATGTCCAGCACGAAGTTTCCTCTGTTCAGCAGGACCTAAGGGCCGTTCTCGACATCATGGCCTGGGATATCAGACAGGCTGGATGCGACCCGACCCTCCAGAGCACTGCAGGTCTCGTCATCACCCAGACGGGACCGACGAGCATATCGTTCAGCATGGACCTCAACGAGGACGGGGATACGGCAGATACGGACCCTGCCGAGCAGGTGAGCTATACCCTCGACGGGACGAAACTGCAGAGAAACAATATCGCGGCGAATGTCGTCACCACCCTTACGAGCAACGCGACAACACTCGGATTCACCTACTACGATGCCGACAACAACGTGATCATGCCTACGGGCACAGGCGGAACCTCTCTTACAACGGCAGAAGCGAATAGCGTACGGTTCGTCGATATACATATCCAGGTCCGGAGCGACAGGATCGATCCGGACACCCATGACTATATCAGGCGCAGTATGACCAAGCGGATCAAAATGAGAAATCTGGGAATATGACAAAGACGAGAGCGGGGATGAGAAGATGAGAAGGCTGACCCCAAACGATGGCGGATTTACCCTCCTGGAGCTGGTTGTTTCGATCCTCATATTTTCCCTGGGATTCCTGGGTGTAACGAAAATGCAGCAGTATGCGATCATGGGAAACAGCTTCAGCATGCAGATGAGCAACACGATCAACATCATAGACAACCAAGAGGAATACTTGCGGGGGCTGAATATCGGGGACCCCGACCTCACGCTCGGCAACCATAACGGGGGATCCGTAACCCGTCAGGGAATCCAGTATGATCTGTCCTGGACGGTGAGCACTACAGGGCTCGGACCTGCGGTGAACGCCCGCGATATTGATATTCAGGTGGCTTGGGTGGAAAAAACCGTGAACCATCGCGTTGCAATGAAAATGTTCCGGTCGAACTAGGGCGGGGGATCATATGGACATTCGTCGTGACAACAGCGGCATGGTGATGGTGATGGTTCTCCTGTTCATGCTGGCAGCGATTCTGATAGGCATCTTCATGATGAGATCGACGATCATCGAGACGAAGATCGTAACGAACGAGAAGGAACACAATCAGGATTTCTACCTTGCCGAGAGTGCGGCAGAAATCATCCTCCCCCAATTCGATGACATCGTGAGCGCAGCCGCATGGGTCGTCGACAACCGCGTGAACATTTCCGGTAAAATGCCTGCAGGGAGCGCGCTGGCCGGAGCAAACGTGGGAATCACCCTGCGGCGTGTCGGGAACCCTCCCGTGGGATCGGGTGCCAGTGCTACGAAGACAACTGCATATTACTACAGGGTCGACGCCACTGTCGGAGATCAGAAGGTGGAAATGGGGATCTGGAAGGCATTCCCTAAACCGGGAAGCTGACAGGATTGCTAGAGAGATATGATGCCGGTGATGGGCAGATGGTCGGAGGCGAGGATGGTCTCCGGGTTGGTGAAGGCATCTATCCCCTCGAGGAGCCCTTCCGGAGAGACGAGGATCCTGTCGAGAGAGAACATGGGGCAGAAGGAGGGAAAGCTCTTCGGATGCCTGGTCTTGGCGAACAGGGCGTAGAGCGTGTCCAGAGACGAGTTTATCGGCGACCACTCATTGAAGTCGCCCATGAGCACGACGTTCCCGAGAGGCCTTGAGGTAAGCGCCCGGATGATCATGTCTGCCTGAAACTTCCGCTCCGATCTCTTCAGCCCGAAATGAGCCGTGAGCACCCTCAGATTCCTGTCTCCTATCCGGATGACCGCGTCGATTGCACCCCGGGGCTCGTACGGGTGGGCGCTCAAGTCGATGGTCCTGATCCTCGTGAAGGGAAATCTGCTCAAGAGGACGTTCCCGAAGTGGAAAGGCCTCTTGAAGAAGGTCGGGCCGAGCGCTGTTTCCATCCCCGTGATGTTCGTAAAGAAGGTTTCGTCGAGGTGCCCGCCGTACTCCAGGGAAAAGGTGGCTTCCTGCAGGGCTATGATATCCGCCTCCAGCTCGCTTATCACCCGCATGGCCCTCATGGGCACCTGACGGTTGTCGATGCCGATCCATCCGTGCACGTTGTACGTCGCGATACGGATTCTCCTCGATGGAGTTTCCCTCAGGCGTTGAGGCATCATGGAGACTTCCCGCCGGCAGACTTTCGGGATATCCGCCTCGTTGTCTTCACGAGCCAGATGAGGATGGCTGCAGCGAGGACCACGCTGCCTGCCAGAACGGCGATATTGAGGATGGACGGCTCGAGAATGAAATTCTTGAGCGACTCCGTAAAGAGGGTGATGGCGAATATGCCCGGCAGCATGCCGATAATCGTGCCGATGAAAAAGTCGCGGAACCTGATATGAGAAGCGCCTGCCACGAGATTGATGATCGAATACGGAGCTATGGGAACGATTCTCAGGACGACGACGGTAAGGAGACCCTCCTGCGCGAGAGTTCTGCTGATCCTGTTGATCCGCTTCCCTGCTACCGCTCTCACGAACTTCCGGCCCAGGGCAAAGCCCAGCCAGAACATCATGGTCCCGCTCAGGAGAGCTCCTCCCATGGCCAGGGCAAAGGCTGAAAAGGGCTCAAAAATGAATGATGTGGCGACGATCAGGACCAGGATGGGAAAGGACACCAGACCTCCCAGCAGGTACAGGGCGAGGATGATGACAGGTGCCAGCGGGTTGTCTTCCAGGCCCTTAAGCTCTTGCATGATCACGGAAACGTTGAGGTACTCCGAGAGCGGCGACCAGCGCCACAAAACAGCGAAGAGGGCCATGACGAGAACCAGCACGACGAATCCGATGAGCCGCTTTCCTCCCGAGCTCTGGTTTTCCTCTCCGACGAATCTCTCGACGAATTTCTCCGCGCGAATCGGGCGCTCCGGGTCCACCAGGTAGGGCTCTGCCAGGATATTGTCCGCAACCGGCGAAGGCCCGAGGGGAAGGAGAACCCTGTGTGCATTGTTCAATGCGTCGATTGCCTTGATCATGGAGCCTGTCTTCTCCAGCATCTCGCCGACATGTGCGGCCGTAGAGTCGAGATGCTCGGCCAGCAGCCTGTTTCGCAGGTCGATACATACCCTGCAGGCTTGCGGATGTCCGGTCGTCTCCATGCTGAGGTCGCATTCGGTATCGAATCCCATGGACCGGTTTGCCAGGTTCGAGGAGCCGATACGCAGGAAGGTATCGTCGACGATGAGGACCTTCGAGTGGACCTCGATCAGGCTGTCCTCGCGCCCCGGGATCTCGGGATAGTAGAACCCGAATCTCCCGTAGGTGTCCAGCTTCCTCACCCTCTCCACCAGGTGGGACCTGATGGCGTCCATGGTATACTCCTCGAGCCATCCATGGCTCTTCTTTCTCGTAATGATGACCACTTCCGGGCCGTCTTTTTCCTGGAGCCTCTTCGCTATGGCCCCGGCTATCTTCGAGGAGGTGAAAAACGGATTCTCTATGTAAATGATCTTGCGTGCGGACAGAATCGCATCCATCCAGAGAGACTCCACCTCGCGGACCTCGGGCCTGCCGCGGTATGCAGGCTCTGTCCGTGAGACGGCCACATCTATCTCGCTGATGTCCGGATGGAACCGCTCCGGCCACGGGTCGGCCTTCACCCCGTCGGGCTTCGAGAGGTGTCTGCCGGTTGCGTTATGCCACCGCGAACGGTAGAGATCGCCGAGGATGGAGGCGACCTCTCCGTCCACAAGGAGCTGGACATCGTGGAAGGGGGGATACTCTTTGCCCCAGGGGTCGATTCGGCGGGGATCGTACGGCTGATGCTCCCTCACGTCCCATCGTCTGTTCGTCAGATCGATCCCCCCGACAAAGGCAATGCGGTCGTCGATGACGACGATCTTCTGATGATGAGCGGCGCCCAGCGGCAGAGAGTTGTCCTGGTAGAAATGAATCTTTTTGCTCGTCTTCCAGTCGAACACCCACACGGGAAACGGCTCCCGCTCCAGTGCGTAGAGCATGGCGTAATCCCAGAGCAGGATATGGATATCGAGGCCGGGATTCTTCGAGGAGATGTAATTGAGGAACTCTCCGAGGCGGCCGGGAACATCGCGGTCGCCTCCGTCACGGACGAGTTCGGTGCGGCTGTCGATATCCCAGCCCGTGATGTAGATCGAGCGCCTCGCGTTCATGGCGGCATCCACGAATGCGGAGAAATACTCGGATGCATCGATGAGGAAGGAGACACGATGGGCCCTCCCCATCTTCCAGTAGTTTTTCCCCTTCATGAGTATGGAGTGATTGTTTTCCATGGCATACATCTGGGGACCGGTTCCTCGGGCTTAAGCGCTGCTCCTTAAGAATATAGTGCAGCACGAAAGAGCCGGCTCAAGGACTCTTGCCCTTCGTTGGCTTTTGTTCTGGAATGAATTGTTAAGAGCATGCCGAGGGAGTCGGGGGAAGCCTGGATGAACCGTCAAGCGCCTTTTGCTAAAGCAGACCAGACGGAGTCGGAGGCCTCTTGATCCCGTGAATGAGCAGAGCGAATCACGGGATCGGCCGTAGACGGAGTCTGTGGATGCTTCAAAAGGCGGTTTAGGTGAAGGAAGGATTCCCCCGACTCCCTATCCTCCGAACGAATCCTGGACAGACTTCAGGATAACTACGGTTTCTCCGGGCAGGGTGAGCTCGCCTTCATGGATGGCGACATCTCCGTTTGAAGAAAGGAGCACCTTCCTCTCGCCCCCGTCGGGCAGGGGAAGAGTCCTTTCCCGGCCGGATATGTTGCATGCGGCAACGATCGATCCCCGTGTGATGACGATCCATTCCTCATCCTCGTCGTATTCCGCCGACACCCCTCTTAAGTCTCCGTCCTTGAGGTCTGAGAGGGACCTGCGGAGGCCGATGAGCGCCCTGTACCAGGCGAGGACCGATGCGTGAGGCTCTCGATAGGGCTCTTCCCAGTCGAGCTTCGAGAGCTCGAAGGTGCTTTCGGCCTGAGGATCGGGGATTTCATCGGGGTTCCATCCGAAGGCGGCGAACTCGCTTTTCCTGCCTTCGGACACCGACCTTCCCAGGTCTTGGTCCTCGAAATCGGTGAAGTACAGGAAGGGCGATGATGCATCCCATTCCTCGCCCTGAAAGATCATGGGGATAAAGGGGGCGTCGAACAGGAGGGCGGAGGCGATCATGAGCTTGCCCTTATCCATGAGCATGCCTGCCCGTTCTCCTTTCGCCCTGTTCCCTACCTGGTCGTGGTTCTGCAGGCATGAGACGAACCGCTCCCCTCCGAGCTCTTTAACCGGCCTCCCGTAGGTGCGCTGCCGGTAGAGGGAGTAGCGGCCGTCATAGACGAAGACATCGGTAACCGCTTTGGCGATATCCGACAGCGATCCGAAGTCCATGTAGTACCCGCTGCCTTCCCCTGTGAGCACGGCATGGACGGCGTGGTGAAAGTCGTCGCTCCATTGGGCGTCGATCCCATAGCCCCCGATTTCCCGTGCCTCGACTATCCGCGGGTCGTTCAGGTTGCTCTCTGCAATGAGGAAGAGAGAGCGCCCGAGCCTTTTTGCGAGTATGTCCACTTCACGGGAAAGCTGATCGAGGATGTGGACGGCCGAGGTATCCACGATGGCGTGGATTGCATCGAGGCGCAGGCCGTCCATATGGTAGTCTTTGAGCCACATGAGGGCGTTGTCGATGACGAACCTCCTGACCTCGTCGCTGCCGGGGCCGTCGAAGTTCATTGCCCTTCCCCAGGGGGAGAGGTATCTGTCGGTGAAATACGGCCCGAACCGGTCGAGATAATTCCCCTCGGGCCCCAGGTGGTTGTAGACCACGTCGAGGATCACGGCGAGACCGAACTCATGGCAGGTATTCACCAGGGTCTTGAGCGCTTGCGGCCCTCCGTAGGGCTCGTGCGGTGCATAGAGATCGACCCCGTCATATCCCCATCCGTGCCTTCCTGAAAAGCTCGCCACCGGCATGAGCTCGATATGGGTCACCCCGAGATCGATGATGTGGCCGATATGTCCGATCACACCCTCGAAGGAGCCCTCGCCGCTGAAGGTGCCTACGTGAAGCTCGTAGATGACCGCGTCGGAAAGGGGTGGAGGCTGCCAGCGGCGGTCCGTCCAGGGGAAGAGGCCCTGATCGAGCATCCGCGAAAACCCGTGCACACCGGAGGGCTGCCATGGGGACCTCGGGTCGGGGAGGGGATCCGAGCCGTCTACCACGAAGGCATAGTCGGTGCCGTGTCCTGCCTGGGGGCTGTCGAGAAACCACCATCCTCTGCCGGCGCCTTCCATGGGGTAGGGCCTGCCTTCGAGTATCATGAGAACCTGCCGGGCCTGAGGAGCCCATACCCTGGTTACCGCCACTCTTCACCTCTGCACTGCCGCTTGAGAACGGTCTGCTTCATCTCTCATATCTCTTTGACCAGCAGGGCTGCGGGGAATGTCTTCAGGAGACCGTCCATCAGGGGAGAAGGTCCGGCAATCTCTTCACCCGAGAGCACGTTCTTCCATCTTCCCTCCGGGATTTCTGCCCTGGTGCCGGCCCAGGAGTTTCCCCGTTTCAGAACGAACCTCTGCGTGACGACAGCTACCTCTCCTCCCCGGAGGAACCCGAAGGCAAAGTTTTCCTTGGGGCCGGTGAATGAAATCGGCTCATAGGATCCCTTTTCTCCGAAGGCTCGCGGCAGGTCTCTCCTGACCATGAGCGCCTGGCGGATGACCCACAGTTTGGGGAGGCCGGTGTCCATGTGGGAGACGATCTGCACTTCCTTGAGGTCGTCGAGCGTCTCGAGCAGGCTTCGGCGCAAGGCAAAATCCACCGGTCTGCGGTTGTCGGGATCGACGAGGCTTAAGTCCCACAGGTCGCATCCCTGATATATGTCGGGAATTCCGGGCGCGGTCATCTTGATGAGCGTCTGGGAGAGCGAGTTGATGCGGCCGGGCTCCACCAGGGGTTCGACGAACGAGGCAACGTCCGCGATGAACTCCCGATCCTGCATGAGGCCCGTGATGAAGGACTTCAATGCTTCATCATAGGCGGGATCGGGCTCTGTCCATGACGTATGTGCCTTCGCCTCCCGGGTGGCCTTTTCCATGTATCCGAGGAGCCTCTCGATCCCGATGGGCCACGCCCCGACGAGGGTCTGGTAGAGGAAGTATTCGGTGTTTCTGTCCGGGAACCCGCCGCTGCGGTAGGGATCGGCCATTGCCGACCATCGTTTCACCGCCTCGAACCATGCCCCCGGGATCTCGGAGAGAAGGACCAACCTCGCCCTGACGTCTTCGCTGCGCTTTGTATCGTGTGTGGAGGTTGCAAGCATCATGGAGGGATAGGACTCGAATCCCTCCTTCATGCGGGAGTGGAACTGCCCGGGTTCGATGCCGAACGATCCGGGATCTCCTCCCACCTCGTTGTGTGCGATGAAACGGTTGAAGCAGTAGAAGGCAGTGTCCTCGGCACCCTTGGCCATGACCGGAGGAGTGAGCTGCTGGATGCGCATGACGAGCTCCGATTCGAGCTCTCCCGTAACCTTGAGGAGGAGGATGTCGCCGATGAAGGCGATCAGGTCGGGGTCTGTGTCGGATGCCTGCCCGCGGGCATCGTCGATAACCTTCTGGATGATTCTCCGGTCGTCATCGGAGATCCAGCCGGCCCGGGCATTCACATAGGTCCTGTAGACAGGGAAGGATGCGATGAGCGCTCGCAGGGCACGGGAAATCTCCGGCCGGGAATAGTCACGGTAACGGCGGTGATGCTCGCAGATCGAGAGCATGAGCGTGGCGAGGCGGTTCACGTCGCTGCCGAAGAGCTTTTCAATGACCTGGAGCCTCTTCTCCCTGAGGACCTCTTCATATGTGCATCTCTCGCCGGTGAACTCGAAGTAGAATGCCGAAAACTCTGCTTCGCTTGCAGGGCAGGTGAGGAGATGGGTGAGGAGATGGATGAACTCGTAGCCCGTGGTTCCATCCACTGGCCAGTCTGGACGGAGGCGCTCATCGGGGCTGAGGATCTTCTCCACGATGAGCCAGGTTCCCGGGCTTGCCCTCCGCAGTCTGCCGAGGTAGCCTGCAGGCTCCCGAAGCCCGTCGGGATGGTCGATCCGCACCCCGTCGAGGGTTCCGTCTTTCAGCCATGAGAGGATCAGCCCGTGGCTGTCCTCGAAAACGTCCTCGTCTTCCATCCTCAATCCGACCAGGGAGTTGATGTCGAAAAACCGGCGGTATCCGAGATCCTGGCTTGCCGTACGCCAGAAGGCGAGCCGGTAGTTCTGCCTGTCCAGCAGCGCTTCAAGCGAGTCGGGGTGAACGTTGAGCTCCTTGATGAGTGCATCCACGAGCCTGGCTGCCTCGAGATTCTCATCCAGGATCCTGCCGAGCAGGGTCCGGATGATCTCCTTGTCCCGATGCCGCCTTCGGGTGCTGATCCGATCCGTCGCGCTATGAAGGGGCAGCGAGCCGAGGCTGTCCGCTATGAAGAGGAGCTCGCCATTTGCCAGGTCCTCTCCTGCGCGGGACAGGAGAGGCGCCAGTGAGCTGGGATCGACCGGAAACACCTGCTCGCGGTACCGGATGAAGAACGCGCCTCCCCTGCGTTCGAGGCGGATCTCTCCCGCTTCGAGCACCCGCCCGAAATGATCGTGCAGAATGGGCAGGAGGATCTTGTTTGCAAACCTTGAATCGACCGGATCCCAGTCGACGTCGAAATATGATGCATAGCGGCTCGACTGGCCGTTTTCCAATACGTCCCACCACCAGGTGTTGTCAGCACTCGAGATCGACATGTGGTTGGGCACGATATCCAGGATCTGCCCCATGCCTTTTTGTGCGAGCTTCCGGCAGAGAAGCTCATGGCCGGATTCTCCGCCCAGCTCCGTATTGATCTTCACGTGGTCGACCACATCGTACCCGTGCGTGCTCCCCGGGGCAGCCTGAAAGTAGGGTGAGGCATAGAGGTGGCTTATCCCGAGGTCGGCGAGATAGCCGAGGATGTGCGAGGCCTCGTTGAACCCGAACCCGGACCGAAGCTGGACCCGATACGTGGCGACAGGGATTGAAGCCATTGCCCGCTCCCTATGAGAACGGAAGGGCTTCGCAGCCCGGCCTGAATCCGCCTTGCCTGCCCGAATATTTCTCCTGCACCTGATCATTGTCTGCGGAAACCGAGATGATGGTCCTCCTGGTTATCGGGGGAACCACCCTCTTGAGAACGACGAGAGACCTTTGCCCGACTTCGATCTCCTCGGCCGATGAATAGGTTTGCCCGTCGTTGGAGAATGAACCGTCCCCCGTATCGAGCACCTTGACCCAGAGCCTCCCCCACTTCTTCGAGGGGAGAGTGAAGATGATGGGTTCGTGATGTGCATTGAAGAGAAGGTAGAAGCTCTCGTCGAATACGCGGTTTCCGTATTTGTCGGGGCTCGGTATCCCGTCTCCGTTCAGGAATATGCCTATGGATTTGGCAAAACCCTGCCCCCAGTTCTCCTCGGACATCTCCTGGCCGTCCGGGGTGAACCAGCTGATGTCGTCAACAGTGCTTCCATGGATCGGCCTGCCCTGGAACCATCGTCTGCGGGTAAAGATGGGGTGATCCTTTCTGAACCTGATGAGCCGTGTGCTGAACCTGAATAATTCTCTTTCAATGGACGACCAGTCATACCAGGACATCTCGTTGTCCTGGCAGTAGGCATTGTTGTTGCCCTTCTGCGTCCGCCCCATCTCGTCTCCGCCCAGCAGCATGGGCACTCCCTGGGAGAGCATGAGGGTGGCGAGGAAGTTCCTTTTCTGTCTGGCGCGCAGGTCGAGGATGTCGTGATCGTCCGTCGGCCCCTCGAAGCCGCAGTTCCATGAGCGGTTGAAGCTCTCACCGTCCCTGTTGCCTTCCTTGTTTGCCTCGTTGTGCTTGTCGTTGAATGAGACGAGGTCGTGCAGGGTGAATCCGTCGTGTGCGGTGATGAAATTGATGCTGGCAAAGGGCCTGCGCCGGGTATTCTCGTACAGGTCGGAGCTTCCGGTGAAGCGCGAGGCGAACTCGCTCAAGGTCTGATCCTGGCCCCGCCAGAAATCGCGGATGCAGTCCCGGTATTTGCCGTTCCACTCTGACCACAGGGGCGGGAAATTCCCCACCTGGTAGCCTCCGATACCCACATCCCAGGGCTCTGCTATGAGCTTCACCCGGCTCACGACCGGGTCCTGCTGAATGAGGTCGAAGAAGGCCGAGAGGCGGTCTACTGCATGGAGCTGCCTGGCAAGGGTGGATGCGAGGTCGAACCTGAACCCGTCCACGTGCATGTCTACCACCCAGTAGCGCAGGGAGTCCATGATGAGCTGAAGCACATGCGGGTGGCCGACGTTGAAGCTGTTGCCTGTCCCGGTGAAGTCGGTGTAGTAGCGTTTGTCCGATTCCTCCAGACGGTAGTACGATGCGTTGTCGATTCCTTTGAAGCAGAGCATGGGGCCCAGGTGGTTGCCTTCCGCCGTATGGTTGTAGACGACGTCGAGGATCACCTCTATGTGCTCGTCGTGGAGGATCTTGACCATGTTTTTGAATTCCCGGACCTGCTGGCCGGCCGATCCCATGCTGGAATATCCGTTATGGGGGGAAAAATAGCCTATCGAGTTGTACCCCCAGTAATTTCTCAGGCCCTTCCGGATGAGATTGTGGTCGTGAACGAACTGGTGGACGGGCATCAGCTCGATGGCCGTTATCCCGAGCTCCTTGAGGTATTCCAGGATCACGGGATGGACTATGGCCTTGTACGTGCCTCGAATGGCCTTGGGTATGTCCGGATGAGTATGGGTGAAGCCCTTTACGTTCACCTCGTAGATGATCGTCTCGTTGAAGGGACGGTGAAGATGATGATCGTCTCCCCAGTCGAAGTGCGGGCTGATCACGACGGACTTGGGGACGAAGGGGGCGCTGTCCGCCCTGTCGGGCTCATCGCCCGCACCGCCCATGCGATAGGGAAAGAGGGCCTGGTTCCACCTGATGTTCCCTTCGATCGCCCGGGCATAGGGATCGAGAAGGAGCTTGGCGGGATTGCACCGGTTCCCTGCCGAGGGCTCCCACGGGCCGTGCACCCTGAAGCCGTATCTCTGTCCCGGGCTGATTTCCGGCAGATACGCGTGCCAGCAATAGGCAGTGACCTCGGGAAGTGCAATCCTGGTTTCCCTGCCAGAATCATCGAAGAGACACAGGTCTACCTGCTCAGCGATTTCGGAAAAGATTGAAAAGTTCGTTCCATAGCCGTCATATGAAGCGCCGAGAGGGTAGGGCTTCCCGGGGCATATCTCCACACGTCCTCCTTCTTGTGGTGTGCACGGTTATCTGTCTCCCTGCAGTGATGGAAGTATAGTAAAAATAAGCAGTACAATATCAAGGCATCGATACGGGCATCTCCGGACAGGGCAAACCGAACCCCTCATGAGAGCGGGATCCGGTTTCGCTGGGAGAAAGGAGGTATATGTGTTCTTCCTGTGTCCTTAAAGGCTAGTTTATCGGCGAGACGCGGATGTTCGGCTGGCTGGGGACCTTGTAGAGGGTGAAGAAGATCCCGTTCTCAGGGCTCACTGCCACCGAGATGAAGTTGTTTGCGAGCCTTCTCCTCAGCGAGATGACGCTTCGGTGCAGGTACCATGTCCGGTAGTGTCCGGGGATTCCGAGCAGGCGCCTCACCTCGGAAGGAGGAAGGATGAACCCCTGGCTCTCGCGGCTGATGAGATCTCGGATCACGCGTACGGCGTTTCTGCATTTTTCTTCTTCGAGGATGCTTATGTCTTCTCCCATCATCATGCGCCCCCTTTCTTTTCTCGGAAGTGCCTAAAACCTCATGATTGCACCATGCCGGTGATAACTGGTCAGCAATGTCTGTGCCAAAATAAAATCTCCTATAATCAAAATATTGTATGATGAAGAACAGGGGGGCTGACAATGCGGGAGAAATTATTTTCCCAAAATATAAGCAAAACATTTCCTTTCCATGAAAGGCCTTGAACTCGGGGGGAATACCTGGCAAAATATTTTGAGGCCCGAGGAGAGCTT
This sequence comes from Deltaproteobacteria bacterium, assembly GCA_029547185.1. Taxonomy (GTDB): domain Bacteria; phylum Desulfobacterota; class Desulfomonilia; order UBA1062; family UBA1062; genus Phosphitivorax. The sequence goes on from JAKPPU010000005.1 coordinate 61,644, forward strand.
GCCCTGCGTACGGCCTTCATGAGATAAGGAGCAGGAATGATCAAGGTCTTGATTGCCGACGACCACCCCATCGTGAGAACAGGATTGAAGCAGATCATTGCCGAAGAGCCTGACATCGAGGTGGTGGGTGAGGCTTCAAACAGCGGGGAAGTGATCGACTACCTCTGGAAGGGGGTGTGCGACCTCGTGCTTCTCGATATCGGGATGCCGGGGAGGAGCGGCCTCGAGATCATCGGTGAGATCAAGCAGATCAGGCCGAATATCGGGGTGCTCATCTTAAGCATCTATCCGGAAGAGCAGTATGCCGTCAGAGCTCTGCGTGCGGGTGCCTCCGGCTATCTCACCAAGGCGAGCGCCCCCATCGAGCTCATCCAGGCGATCCACAGGGTGTCGAAGGGGGGAAGGTACGTCAGTCAGAACCTGGCCGAGATCCTGGCCTCCGAGATAGACAAGCACAGCACCAAACAGCCCCACGAGCGGCTTTCCGACCGTGAATACCAGGTCATGCTCATGCTCGCATCGGGCAGGACCGTCACCGAGGTTGCCCAGGAGCTCCATTTGAGCGTGAAGACCATCAGCACGTACCGGGCGAACATCCTGGAAAAGATGAGCATGAAAAACAACGCCCAGCTGACGTTCTATGCAGTGGAAAACAACCTCATCAAATGAGCGGCACATGGATGACAGCACCAAGACGAAACGACAGGTGAGCATCGGGCAGGTCCATGCCGGGGGGGGAATCGATCCCGGCGGCGTATTGTCGAGCCGCCCCGATTTCTACCGGTTTCTCCTCGACCATTTTCCCGATGCGGTCTTGATCGAAGACCAGAACGGCAGGATCCTCGAATGCAACCGGGCAGCCCTCGAGATCTTCGGGTATGCCCGGGAAGAGATGCTCGGACTCAATATCAAGGACCTGGTGCCGAGGGAGGTAGCGTCTTCGATCCCCGAATTCATCGATGAAACGAGCACGACTGCCGGGGTCTTCGTCTGGATCGGCTGCAGAAAGAGGAACGGCACGATATTCCCGACGCAGTACTGTACCCAGATGATCGACATCGAGGGCAGGAAGAGGATCCTCACCTTCATACGGGATGTGAGCGAGAACTACTGCTGCAGGCTTCCCGTGCTCCATGGGCAGATAGCCGGTCCCGCCCCTGTCTTCCACGAGTATCCCGACCTGTGCCTTACCTGGGAGTCGAGGGGAGACACCTTCGTGCTCATCGGCTATGACGATCGGGCCATAGGATCGACGAGGGATCTCATAAAGAACTACATCGGAAGGACCGTCCATGAGCTCTACCACGAGAGGCAGGACATCATTTCCGATTTCACCCGGTGCTTTACCGAGAAAGCGGTCCTCAAGAGAAAGACCCTCTACAATATGTTCACCACCGGAGAGGAGCGGATTGCGGAGATCACCTACACATTCATCCATCCCGGGCTGGTGGTCATGTATCTCGAGGATTTCACCGAGAGGGATACGGCCGAGGCGCTGAACCGGAGCTTCGTGAGGAGCTCGCCCGTAGGGCTTTGCCTCATCCAGAACGGCAGGATCAAGTATGCAAACCCCAAGCTTCAGGAATACATAGGATGCCGCGAGAGCGAGCTCGACGAGGCAGACATCCTCACGTTCATTCACCAGGACGACAGGCATCTCATCAGTGAAGCCCTCGCCCAGGACCACATCGTGGAGACGCCCGGCATGCCCATCGAGCTCAGGCTGCTCACCAAAGGCCGGGACCTCAGATGGGTGATGGTCACCTTCACGACGATCCTCTATCTTAAACGGCAGGCACTCCTCCTCACCCTCGTGAACATCACCGAGAACAAGCGGGCAGAGGAGTCTCTCAAGGAAAGCCAGCGCATTCTCGCCACCCTCATGGGAAACCTCCCGGGCATGGCATACCGGTGCAGGAACGACCGGAGATGGACGATGGAGTTCGTCAGCGAGGGAAGTTACGCCCTGACGGGATATGCGCCTGCCGAGCTGATCGAAAGCTCGAAGGTGGCTTACGGAGATCTGATCCACCCGGACGACCGGGAGTTCGTCTGGGGCTCGGTGCAGGGTTCGCTCAAGGCCCGCGAGAGGTTCCAGATCATGTACCGGATCGTCACTCCCAAAGGGAGGGTCAAGTGGGTCTGGGAAAAGGGAATGGGGATATTCTCTCCCGAGGGAGAGCTCATCGCCCTGGAGGGTTTCATCAGTGACATCACGGACCGCAAGCTCACCGAGGAAAAGCTCAGGAGATCGAGAAAGCAGCTTCGTATCCATGCAGAGCACCTCCACTCGGTGCTCGAGGGTGAGCGGTCCCAGATCGCCCGGGAGATACACGACGAGCTCGGCCAGATACTCACCGCTCTCAAGATGGACCTCTTCTGGGTGGACAGGAAGGTTCCCGAGAAAAACGCCGAGATCCATGAGAAGGTGCATTCCATGATCTCCCACATAGACTCCACCATCAAGACCGTGGAGCACATCCTCCTCGAGCTGAGGCCGGGCCTGCTCGAAGACCTCGGGCTCACATCCGCCATCGAGTGGCAGGCCGAGGAGTTCCAGAGACGTACGGGCATCGTCTGCGATGCCATCCTCGATCCGGACCCCGAGAGGCTGATCAAGGACAGCAAGCTGTCGACCGCCGTATTCAGAATCTGCCAGGAGGCCCTGACGAACATAGCCAGGCACGCTTATGCGACCAAGGTGGAGATCACCCTCAAGCTCACGAGGTCCTTCGTCGAGCTCATGGTCAGCGACAACGGGCAGGGCATCATGCGGAGCGACATCAGAAAGGCCGATTCCTTCGGGATCTTGGGCATCAGGGAGCGCACCAGCCTCCTGGGGGGAAAGGTGACGATTGCGGGCAGGAAAGGCAAAGGTACGACCCTACGGGTCCGCATTCCCCTCTCCCAGTCCCAGTCGGCATAGTCTCGCTCCCTTCCTCTGTGATCATTTCCAGCTGAAAACGTGCACACATATTTTTCCCACACAAAGAGCATAAAGAATATACCTGCCGCATACCGATATCGTCGGAGGAAGCACGTCAGCACGGACTTATGTATGGCAGCAAGAGATCGTGAAAGGATATCCGGCGGAAGACCTGGGCAGCGTGACATCAAGTCGCCCTCTAGGGAAAATCCTCGGCCTGCTCATGCCGGGAAGGCGGCCCGGGAATGAACCTGAAATCCAAGATCGCCCTCATTATCCTGGCCGTGTTCGCCCTCTACGGCGTGCTCGACTACGGCTTTTATCGATTCGTCGTTTTCCCGAAGTTCCAGGAGCTGGAACACAGGCAGGTGAGAGACGATCTGCAGAAAGCGGTCCATGCATTTCAAAGAGAGATCGGGCATCTCGATTCCTCCTGCCACGACTGGGCCTCATGGGACGACACCTACAGCTTCGCCGGGGATCCTTCAGACGAGTACATCAAGAGCAACCTTACGATAAGCACGTTCTAGGACCTGGGAATCGATCTTCTCTACATATGCGATCTCAAGGGCAGGGTGATCTGGGGAGGGATCCATGACCTCAAGACCGGAAAACCCGTTTACGATGCATATTTTCCCCGGAATGTCCTGCCCCCGGATCATCCGCTCCTGAGGCTCGATTTCAATCGCGCAGATATCTCGGAGGCAGCTCTTTCCGGAGTGATCGTATCGGGAAGAGGCCCCATGCTCGTTGCCTCGCGGCCGATCCTGAAGACCGGCAACCAAGGACCGGCAAGGGGCTGCCTTATCATGGGCAAGTTCCTTACAAAGGATCTCGCCATGATGCTCAGCGATCAGACACGGGTGAGATTCACCGTCACGAACGACGCGGAATCGACAGGGATTGTCATGAAGAACACTCCCAATACCCTTGAGGACGGATTGCCCTATGCCATCGAATACAAGAGCCGGGACAGCCTGGACGCTATGGCAGCGTATCCCGACATCACGGGAAAGCCGGCCTTCCTCATCAGGAGCATCATCAAAAGGGATGTCATCAAACGCGGATATGAAACGATGAGATACGCCCTGGCCACCTTTATCATGAGAGGCCTGGCGCTCGCTGTCGTGGTTCTGATCATGATGGAGCGCACCGTTGTCCACCCGATAATTCATCTCACGAGACATATACTCTCAATCAATGAGACCGGCAATTTCTCCCTCCGGCTCTCGGTGAGAAGGCGGGACGAGATCGGGACGCTGGCCCGCGAGTTCGACCGCATGCTCGAAAAGATCGAGGTTATGAACAGGATCATGGAGCATATCAATGACCAGCTCATCGAAGACATCAACAAGAGGCAGCAGATTGAAGATAAGCTCAATGAGGCGAACAAGTAGCTTCAGCGGCTTGCGATGATCGACGGCCTGACCCAGGTCCCCAACCGGCGAAGGTTCGACGAATGCCTCCGGACAGAGTGGGAGCGGGGTATGCGCGACGGCGATCCGATCTCGCTCATCATCTTCGATGTGGACTTCTTCAAGCCCTATAACGACACCTACGGCCATCAGGCGGGCGATGACTGTCTGAAGGCCATTGCAGGGACCATAGAGTCGTACTGCAGGAGGGTTCCCGACCTGGCGGCGCGGTATGGGGGTGAAGAGTTCACCGTAATCCTCCTCAATACGGACATCGAGGGCGCCTTGAATCTCGCCGAAACCATTCGCGCTCGTGTGCGTGCACTCGAAATACGGCACGAGAGATCCTCTGTGGATGACTATGTGACGGTCAGCGCCGGGGTGGCGTGTATGGTCCCGGCAGGGGAGACCTCTGTGGAGGCGTTGATAAAGCTGGCGGATGACGCCCTCTACGATGCAAAATCAAAAGGACGCAACGTGTGCCTGTCTCTGCAGGAGGCATGAGCAGGGTCCTGGCCTCCCTCTGACAAGCAGGAGGATGCAGCTCTCCCTGAGCCTCTCTCCGGAGCACTTTTACTGGCAGAGGACCGCCTCCCTCGAGGCTGCGGGTGGGGAAAATTTTATGGGGAAAAGAAGATATCAATAAACGGTCTCTTATGCCGAACACTGGTATTTGCTCGACGCATACGGAGAGAAGATTCGCTTTACAAAGACGCTGTTTAGGGTAAATGTGTGCTCTTATGAAGCTCGATCTTAAGTCATACGTATCCGAGTTCACCTTGAGAAGGCTTGCAGGCTCGCAGAACTACCGGCTTGGGGTCGAATACTTCCAGGATTCACGGGTGCGTTCTCTCACCGAGAAGAACGGAAGCATCACGGCAACCGTGCACGGGACCGGGAATTATCGCATTCAGCTCAAGATCGACAAGCTGAGCTCGGAGCTCGAATTCTCCTGCACATGCCCTGTGGGTGAAGAAGGCAGGTTCTGCAAGCACCTTGTCGCCACAGGTCTTCAGTGGCTCTCCAAGATAAAGGGAAACGGCGCCAAGGGACCGGGCAGGAAGAAAACAGGAACCTTGAGTGTCCCCGAATGGCTCGCCAGGCAGAAGAAGTCTCTGCTTATCGACTTCATCCTCGAGCATGCGGAAGATGACGACGATTTCTGGAACTGGCTCGAGATGCACTCCTCCCTGCACGATGACGGCACCATCGACATGGACAGGCTGAAAAAAGGGCTCGACCATGCCATCATCATCGAGGACTTCGTCGACTATAACGAGACGTACGACTATTTCGCACGGGTCGAAAACGCGATCGAGATTCTCGACAGGCTCCTCGCCGCCGGCCACGCACACGAGGTCATGGAGCTGACCGAGCATGCCCTGGCCGGCATGGAGCAGACGGTGCGATTCATGGACGACTCGAGCATATACCTCCAGGATATCATCTCGGAGCTCGTCGATGTCCATCACCGTGCCTGCAGGAAGGCCAGGCCGGACAGGAGAGACATTGCCCGGCGCCTCTTCGAATGGGAGCTCCGTTCGGAGTGCGACATGTTTTCCGGCGCGGCAGAAACCTATGCGGACGTGCTCGGCAAGGAAGGCCTCTCCGAATACCGCAGGCTTGCCGAGAAGGCCTGGACCGGGGTCAAGCCCTTGAGCCCGGGAGACAAGGTCCAGTTCGACATCTACCGCTACCGGCTCCGCCAGATCATGGAAACCCTCGCACGCCGGGAGGGCAATGTCGATGCCCTCGTCGACATCAAAAAGCGCGACCTCACACGGCCCGCCTGCTTCCTCGAGATCGCCCAGCTCTACCAGGAAGCGGGCCGCGACGACGATGCCCTCGTATGGGCCGAGCGGGGGGTGAAGGCATTCGAGAAGGAGCCGGACATGCGCCTCGTGGACTTCCTCGCCGATGTGTACCACAAGCGGGGGCTGCACGATAAGGCTATCGAGCTCATCTGGATGTCCTTTACCCTGAATCCTGTCATGGAGAGGTACCACTGTCTGAAGAGGCACGCCAGAAGGACGAGGCAATGGGACCGGTGGAGGGAAAAGGCCATCTCCGTGATCCGGGGAAACCTCGACCGGAAGAAGTCGTCCATGAACCGGAGCAAAGGCCCCATGCGGCTCTACAACCGCCTCGACCATTCGCTCCTCGTGCAGATCTTCCTCGATGAGGACGATCTCGAAGCCGCATGGTCGGAGGCCATCACCGGGGGGTGCTCCGAGAACCTCTGGATGCAGCTCGCCTTGAGAAGGGAAAAGACCCATCCCGAGGATTCCCTCTCGATCTATCAGCAGCAGATCGAGCCCATCATCAACAGAAAGAACAACGACGCCTACAAGGACGCCATGAAGCTCCTCGGCAGGATCAGGGACCTCATGGTCAGGCTCGGCAGGGAAAAGGAATTCGAGTCCTACCTTCAGGCGCTCAACTCCGAGCACAACCGCAAGCGTAACTTCATGAAGCTCCTCGAAAAGAAGAAGTGGGTCTGACAGATCAATCCATTCGCTTCGGAGAATTCGATACCCTGAATTTGCATAAGCCGGGAGGGAGGTGGATGGGCCTTGAAAATAAAGCATAAAATGGGCCCCACCCATAGACGATTTATGAAAAAATCTTCAGAAAAAGAGAAAAAAACTTTCTCCTCTCTCAAGGTGACATGGTGCTTATGCTTCGTAACATATTGTAATCGTAACACCCAACATCTGTTAATCCCATGGCCTGCGAGTTGCAGATAATCTTGCATACGTTTGAACAATTATACGCAACCACGAAGGCAAAGAGTCTGGCAGTCAGGAACCGGATTGTCCTGAACGTGACCGGAACGAAACATCATGCACCTGAGAGGAGTACGTATGCATCGGAGAGAAAATGTTTATTTCTGGAACCATGTCCGTTATGCCGTTGTGGCGATTGCAGTTCTTCCGATCGTCTTCATGACTGCATCCAATGTTCTTGCCCATGAGGCATCACCGGGTGCGCATCAGCACATCGACGGGGACCCTCTCGACATCATAGCCTTTGATACCGGGCAGATGGAACTGTGGTTCGATGACGTTTACCAGTACTTCGGATATTATGCCTGGGGCTCGGTTCTCATCTTCAACAACGGCGAACTCGTAGAGAAGTATTCGGACGACTACCACGATGGTTACGGCGCAACCGTTTTCACGCCGGTGTCGAACACCAAACCCGCTGAAAACCCCTGGGAGATCGACACCGTGATGAGTGCGGGTACCACCGGGATGACCGTCACGCAGAAAATAGAGTACACGGACACCTTCAGCTACTACAAGATGACCTGGACCATCACCAACAACAGCGACGCAACCTATACAGACTGCAAGTTCTTCCATGGAGGAGACTCCTATTTCGCCGGTGATGACAGAGCGCAGAGCTATTGGGACGAGAACCTGGGCATGGTCTATCTGCGGAACCCGGGCGTGAGCGGACTCATGGGATTCTACGGCGGTGCCGGCTCAAGGGCGGATAGATACTTCGGCGGCTATTACTCGACAGGAAATGCACAGGCAGTTGCCGGTGAGCTGAGCAATACCGTCGATCCGGCCTTCCTCGATGCGGGATACCACCTGCAGTGGAACAGGGCAAGCCTCGCTCCGGGCGAATCCTGGACGATCACGGCCTATGAGAAATGGACCGAAGCCGGCAACGTCCAGGTCTTGGCACCGGCCGATCAGACCGTCACCAAGGGAGACACGATAGACCTGGCGTTCACCATCCAGAATTTCCAGGCCACGACCGACACCTTCACCTTCGAGGCGGAATCAGAGCTCGGCTGGCCGGTGAGCTACCCCAACGGCAACAGCATAGAAATCCCATCGGGCCAGAGTGCAACGGTGATAGTGAGAGTGGCGCCTCCTGCCGGTTCGGATGAGTCGGAAGACACGATCACCCTGACTGCCACGTCCGCGAATGACGAATCGGTCTTCAATGAGGACAGCGTGAAGTTAACGGGCACCCCGGGCGAGGTGATTACCCCCGAGGATCCCGAGGACACGACACACCGTCACCATGATGGCGGATGGTGCTTCGTATCTGCTGCCGGGACATCTTCGAATGCAGGAATCCTCATCCTGGCGGCAATCTTCCTGGGCTTGGGCTGTATCATCCGCTTCAGAACCGCCAAGGCTCACGTCGACAAATAAGACTTCGTGAAGACACGATCAGGATGGAAGCCTTTACCGGCTTCCATCCTGATATGCTTTCCCCTTAAGGCAACGCATGAAACAGCGTTCGCTTGGCATGCTGTCTCTCGGCTCGAAGGAAACTCCTCCTGAGCGCGGGATGTCTCGGCCTGTGCTTTCTCATCCGTTGCCGGTCCGCCTGACGAAAAGGCATGCGGACAGGACTGCACGAGAGGAGAAGGTCGGGCGGGGCCTTCAGGGGTCCTCCCCCGACCCTGTTTTGTCCTTGGCAGGTTCATAATTACAGCGATTGATTCCCATTCTGCCCTTGCCGTGGAGGGCTTCCTGTCTTTGTCACCGCTATGGTCCTCCTCTGCCGACCCGGCCGGGATGAATCCATGGCGACCGATTGCGCACAACAGATGAGGCCTTTGAAGCCAAAGGCTGCATTGATGGAAAAGGCATTCACGAAAAGAGAAAAAATTTACCACAAAATGAAATAATTATAGCAAAACAATTCGTAATCTATTGTAACTATTCGTCTTTATTTTATCTTTAACTGGCCTGCAAGTTGCAAAAATGTTATATAAATATAAAGAGAGATACGCCTGTGAAGGCCGGAATAGATGATCCTGATCGATGAGCAGGAAGAGAAACATCAAACACCTTTTTAAGAGGAGTCATTATGCGACAGGAGAAGAGGGATTTTTTCGGGAACTATGTTCGGTATGTCATCATGGCAATGGCAGCTCTTCCGATAATCCTCTCGGCTGCCCCGAGCGTCAGGGCATGTGACGAGATTCCCGACCAGCAGATCCTGGGGGATCCGATTGATATCACGTGCTACAGCTCCGGCCAGATGGAACTGTATTTCCAGAACCTGAGGCAATACAAAGACTATTACCCGGGGTGCAGCTGGGGGTCGATCCTCATGTTCGACTACGGGGAGACAACCAAGAAATACGCTGATCTATATCACGCCTGCCACGATTGGCACCTCACTGCCTTCACCCCGGTGTCGAACACGAAGCCCAATGACTGGGAGATCGACACGGTTCTCAGCGCCGGCTATTCCGGAGTGACCATCACCCAGAAGGTGGAGTACACGAACGGCAACGGCTACTACAAGATGACCTGGTTCATCACGAACGGAAGTGGGAAGACCTATGAGAACATCAAGTTCTTCCATGGCGGGAACGCCACCTTTGGCGGACTGGACAATGCCGCAAGCTACTGGAACAGCGATCTGGGCATGGTCTACCTGAAAAACCCGGAAGTGGGCGGCTACATGGGCTTCTACGGCGATCCCGACCCCGAGACGGGCTCCGTGGCCGACAGGTACTTCGGCGGAAGCGTGTATGAAGGGATGTGGCAGGCCATTTCCGGTAATCTGTCCAATACCGTCGATCCATCGAACGACACGGATGCAGGATACTATCTCCAGTGGAATCTCGACAGCCTCGCTCCCGGCGAGACCTGGATCATCACGGCATACGAGAGGTGGACCGGAGAAGGCGGCGTCGAGGTGAGCGCCCCTGAAGAACAGTCCGTTACCAAGGGAAATACGGTAGACCTCGCATTCACCATCCAGAACCTGCAGGCCACGACGGATACCTTCGACCTCGAGGCGGAATCCGATCTCGGCTGGCCGGTGAGCTTACCCGGCGGTAACAGCGTGACGATCGAACCGGGGCAGAGCGTAACGGTCATCGTCCGGGTGGAATTGCCCGAAGGCGAGGACGAGTCGGTAGACATGATCACCCTGACCGCTATATCCCAGGCAGACCCCGGCCTTGCCGGCTCCGGCAGTGTGGACATAACGGGCATTCCGGGAGGAAAATTGATTGACCCCGAGGATTCCGATGACAGCACGAGAAGACGCCACCATAACGACTATTGCTTCATATCTACTGCCGAGTCTTCCTCGAATTTCAGCATCCTCGTCCTGGCGGCAATCTTCATAGGCCTCGGTTATATCATCCGCTTCAGAACTGCAGACGTTCGCATCGACTCACGGAAATAGTGAAGAGTCAGCCGGAAGGGAAGTCCGCAGGGGACTTCCCTTCCGGCTTCATCCGTTTTCGCAAGCCTTCGATTCTACGGACCCCGCAGGACATCTGAGCCCCTCATGCCGTTGAAATCCATTGAACGGATATGGCCTGATGGCAGGGCCATACAGTTTCGCTTTTGAAGGTACGCCGGAGATCAAACGACCATGTGGTCCCAGAGGATCTTGAGCCCGATGCCGATGAGGATGATGCCTCCGATGATCTCGACCTTGCTTCCCAGCACGCGGCCGGACTGCCTGCCGATGACGACCCCGAAAGAAGAGAGGACGAAGGCCGTGATGCCGATGATCGCGGCCGGGAAAAAGACATTCACCTTGAGGAGGGAGAGGCTCAGGCCCACTGCCAGGGCATCGATGCTCGTGGCGACGGCGAGCAGGACAAGAGTGGGAAGACTCTCCGTATCCATCTTTTCATCTCGAGCCTTCGGTGACAGGGATTCATGGATCATCCGTGCACCGACGAACAGAAGCAGGCCGAAGGCGACCCAGTGGTCGAAATCCTCGATGTAGTCGCGGATGCTCATCCCTATGAAGAATCCGATCACCGGCATGAGGGCCTGAAAGCTCCCGAAGAACAGGGCGATGCGCAGAATGCCTCTCAGCCGGAGCCTGCCCATGGCGAATCCGCTCGCGATGGAGACGGCAAAGGCATCCATAGACAGGCCTATGGCGATGAGAAAGATGGTAGCCAAGTCCACGGTCATGTCATTGCACAAAAAGAAAGAAATAGCACGAAATAATAACGGTTCTTATTTCTCCTTTGGTCGGTCCTCAGCATCTCGGGAGATATCCGAAGTGCTGCACCGCCAAGAGTGAGCTTCAGGAAAAGAGAGATCTCCTGATTGCGGTTTTCGAAAAAGTGGTATGATCTTGGACGGGATGTCCGGCGATTCCTTCAAGCGTTTGCATTTTTCTGGTGTAACGAACCCTGTTTCATGGCAGAAAGAGGTAGAATGAATGCGTACCGTGAAGGTATCTTCCGAACAGGGTGAGCACTTTTTAAGGAGCCGGTGCCATGGCAGACTTCCGCGAGCTGATGAAGATGAGGAGGGCCGTAAGGGATTACGAGGACAGAGAGGTCCCTGTCTCCCTGATCAGGGAGATCATCATCGATGCCTGCGAGGCACCGAGCGGGGGCAACCGCCAGCCCTGGGGATTTGCCGTCGTAACCGACAGGGAGCTCATGAAGCGCCTGTCCGACGAGAGCAAGAGGAATCTGCTCGAGGACATGAAGACGATCAGGTCGCCCATCCTGCGGATGTACCGTCCCGTCTTGAGCAAGGCGGAATTCAACGTGTACTATAACGCCCCCTGCCTCGTATTCATCACCGGGCTTACAGGCGTTCATTCAGCGCCTGCGGACTGCAGCCTTGCCGCGGCGTACTTCATGCTCTCCGCTGCGGACCGGGGCCTGGGAACCTGCTGGATAGGCCTCGGGTCCCACATCAAGGACAGGTCGCTCCTCGATGAGATGGGCATTCCGGAGAACCACCGGATCATCTCTACGCTCATTCTCGGGTATCCCAGGACTCTGCCGGCCAAGCCTCCGAGGAACGCGCCGAAAATTTTCAGGATCATCGGGTAGCGCATCCGATGTATCGGACAGGCGCGACCGGTGGGCGGCCTTTTCGACGAAGCCGTCGCGCCTCTTGGGAATTCACCGGGGACGACAGGAAAGCAGCCGGCCAGGGCAGTCTGCCATGCCGCTTTGGAAAGCTGCCGGCATGGGATCTGCACGGTGGGCGAGGCCACGAAGACGGTCAAGCCCGGCGACAGTACATTCTTTCAGCGAGTTTGCTGGAAGCCGGACCGGGACCATGCCCGCAGGACATCCCCTGATTCATTGACATCGGGATTTGAATCCTCTATCCTTGTCCCCATGTCGGGCTGAGCTTGTTCCGCAAGAAGCGAACATCTTTGGCGAGAGGAGGCGCATCCGGTTCATATGATACTCAACTGGCACGATGAATATCAGAGAAAGCTCACCGATCCGCTGACAGCGCTTGCCCGGATCAGGAGGGGGGCGAGGGTTTTCATCGGCTCTGCCTGCGGTGAGCCCCAGCGTCTCATAGAAACCCTCATCGACGTCTCGAAGAACCTCGCGGACACCGAGATCATCCACTTTCTCGATCTGGGGATCGCACCCTACACCGATGAGAGGTTCACCGAAAACTTCCGCCACAACGCCCTGTTCATCGGGTCGAGCACGAGGAAAGCCATCAGCGAGGGGAGGGCCGACTATACGCCTGTCTTCCTCTCGGAGATCCCGCTGCTCATGATGAGCGGGAGCATGCACATCGACGTAGCGCTGATAACCGTATCCCCTCCGGACAAGAACGGGTATGTAAGCCTCGGCATCTCGGTGGACATCACGAAGACTGCTGCCGAGGTCGCCGAATACGTCGTGGCGGAGGTGAACTCGAACATGCCGCGGACGCTGGGCGACAGCTTCCTCCACGTAAGCCAGATCGATGCCTTCGTTGAGAGCAGCGTGCCCCTGCTGGAGTTTGAGACCAAGGCGCCGACCGACATCGCCAGGAGCATCGGCGAGCACCTCGCCGACCTCATCGAGAACGAATCGACGATCCAGACGGGCGTGGGCAGGATCCCCAACTCGGTCTTTCCCTATCTCATGAACAAGAGGGACCTGGGCGTCCACACAGAGACCTTCACGGACGGGATAATCGACCTCATCGAGGCGGGCATCATCACCGGCAGGAAGAAGACCCTCCACCCCGGCAAGGTCGTTGCGAGCTTCTGCATGGGGACGAGGCGCCTCTACGAGTATGTGGACAACAACCCGCTCTTCGAGTTCCACCCGTGCAGGTATGTGAACGACCCCTACGTCATCGCCAAGAACGACAAGATGGTCTCCATCAATTCGGCCCTCACGGTTGACCTCACGGGCCAGGTCTGCTCCGACTCGCTGGGGTTCCTCTTCTACAGCGGCATCGGAGGCCAGGTGGACTTCGTCAGGGGCTCTGCCATGTCGAACCGCGGCAAATCGATCATGGTCCTCCCTTCGACCACGGATGATGGGACGAAATCGAGGATCGTAGCCCACAACTATCCGGGAAGCGGCGTGGTCGTGACCCGGGGCGACATCCATTACGTGGTGACCGAGTACGGGGTCGCCTACGTGCACGGCAAGTCCATACGCGACCGGGCCATGGCGCTCATCAACATCGCCCACCCCAAGTTCCGGGACGAGCTGCTCGAAGCCGCCAAATTACAAGGGTATGTCTTCAAGGACCAGATCCTCCCCGCAGTGCTCTATCCCAAACAGTACGAGACGTACTGGCGGGACAAGCTGGGGATCGAGGTGTTCTTCCGGCCCGTAAAGCCCACGGACGAGCGGGCGATCCAGGATATGATCTACGAGCTGCCCGACCAGGACATCTACACGAGGTTCTTCCAGAACCTGAAGTCCTTTCCCCACAAGCTCGCCATGCCGCTGGCCGCCATCGACTACAACGACCGCATGGCCATCGCTGCGGTCACGGGCAAGGAAGAGCCCGAGAGCAGGGAGCAGATCGTTGCGGTCGGCCACTACATCCGCGATCCGCAGACGAACTACGCCGAGGTCGCCTTCACAACGCACAAGGGCTGGCAGGACCGGGGTATCGGGACCTTCCTGCTCCAGTACCTCGTGCGCATCGCCCGGGAGAAGAACATCAGCGGATTCACCGCAGACGTGCTTGCCCGGAACACGCCCATGATGAAGGTGTTCTCGAAGGTGGGCTACCCCTTGAAGGCCCACCTCGAATACGGCGTCTACGAAATCGCCATTCCCTTTACCGACGAGGAGAAGAAGGAACCCTAACAATCCTGGGAATCCTTTTGAATACTCATACTCGGCTCCCTTGGGTACATTTGGCTGGAATTCATTGTGGTTCATCATTTTGTTGAGCAGGTGAAATGGTGGGTTATTCTTATTGTAAGGGGAGAGCATGGGACGATATCGGGGGCCGAAGCACAAATTATCCAGAAGGGAAGGGGTCGACCTCTTCGGCACAGGGGGCGAAAGCCTGGAGCGGAGGCTTACGCAGCCTCCGGGAGAGCATGGCAGGAGGCCCCGCAGGCGTGAGAGCGAGTACGGGATCCGCCTCCGTGAAAAGCAGAAGGTCAAGCGCATGTACGGCATGCGCGAAAAGCAGTTTCTCGAGTTCTACCGGAAGGCGCAGAAAAGCCCCGGACCGACAGGGACGGCCCTGCTCCAGCTCCTCGAGCGCAGGCTCGACAATGTCGTCTACCGGCTCGGCTATGCGAAGACGAGGCCGCAGGCACGGCAGATGGTCCTGCACGGCCACGTGATCGTAGATGGGAAGAGTGTCGACATCCCCTCCTACATCGTGAGCCCGGGCCAGGTGGTCACCCTCGACAGGAAGGCCTTCGAGATGCCCGATGTAAAGGCGCTGACAGAGAATCCCGTCCCGGTCCCGGCATGGCTCGAGCGCATCGACGGGGTCGGCCAGGTGCTGAGAGAGCCCGAGAGATCCGAGATGGACAAGGACATCAACGAGCAGTTCATCGTTGAGTTCTATTCCCGCTAGTCACAGAAGAAATATTTTTCTTTCCAGACAGCGTACACCATCCTTTAACTATCACAGACAAGAGCACAAAGTATATGTATGTGCGGTAGGTTATGTCGTCCGGGCAAGAATCAATTCCTTGACAAAGCTTGGCTACTGTGAATATCAAAACGCTCATAAAGTAATACAATCTGATTCTAAAATTCTTAAATGGATTAAAAACACGAAAAGGGAGGAAGTATGAAGAAAGTGACGTGGTTTGTTTCTCTGGCTGTAACACTATTTTTTCTCACGGGCTGCGCAACGTCTATGCCCATTGGTTCTCTGTACACAGAGCTCAAGCTTCCCGTAACCGCAACAGGGGAAAGCGTAAAGGGTCCGAAGGTTGGGACGGCCGAGTGCATGAGCGTCCTCGGTCTGGTTGCCACCGGAGATGCGAGCGTTGCGGCTGCAATGAGGAACGGCGGTATCACCAAGGTGAGCCACATCGATTGGGAAGCGAAGAACATCTTGGGGATTATCGGAAACTACAAGGTGGTTGTGTACGGGCAGTAAAAGCACAGCCTGCAAGCAGATACACGAGCGGCAGAAACGGCCGGGACGGAAGTCTCCGGCCGTTTTTTTATATCACGGAACGCAACGCCGGCCGATACGAGCCATGCTGAAGTTCTCTGCCGGGTTCTCTTAATGCCTGTGATGAAGGGAGAATTGGCGGAATTTCTGTGAAACCATCTGCCGTATGAGCAGAGAGATCACCTCTTCTCGGCCTCGAGTTCGACTTCGTAGGTCAGGACATCGTACTTCATGATCGAGCCGGTCAATGCATCGACGAGAAACGTCGGCCAAAAGATGATGTCGAGCACGGCTACTCCATTAAACGAGTTCTGCAGCACGATATACTGAGTCTCATAACCGCCCAGCTTCATCTGTACGTGAGGCGGATTCATGCTTCTTTTCACCGGGACTGTCACCGGCGTTTTCCCGACGCTCACCCCGTTGATTTCCACCTTTGCCCCTTCGGGGACCGACCTGAAGGTTATGGCATCCGATGAGCGCGTAAAGATCGTTGCGCAGCCGGAGAGAAGGGCGAGTGCAACCGTGCAAAGCAGTAACCTCTTCATAAGACTCCCTACGAGTGAACCTTATCGGAAAAGCGATAGCCGGGAACGGCATGCTTGTCAATATGCTATAAAGTTCATACTCTCTTCGCGCACACCGGGCAGCCCTGCATAGAGAGGGGCCTTTCGAGATGGCACTCGGTCAGGAGAGCGTCGTCCTTGAAGATTTCAAGGGTGGGACCGTCCGCCTTGACGCTTCCGTCGTGGAGCACGATGGTTCTCTCACAGATGTCAACAACGAGGTCGAGGTCGTGGGTCGCGATGATCTTCGTATGCGTGAATTCTTTGAGGATGCCGATGAGCTGCCTGCGGGCAAACGGGTCGAGCCCCGTGGTGGGCTCGTCCAGGACGAGGATGTCGGGCATCATCGAGAGGACGGTTGCGATTGCGGCACGCCTCTTCTCGCCTGATGAAAGCCGGTAGGGCGGCTTGTCCCTGAGGTGCTCGATGCCCATCCGGGAGAGCGCATCGATGGCCCTTCTGTCCACTTCGTCGGCAGGAATGCCCATATTGTTCGGTCCGAACGCCACGTCGTCGTAGATCGTGGGCATGAAGAGCTGATCGTCCGGGTCCTGAAAGATCATGCCCACGGTCCGCCTGGCCTCGGGAAGGGTCTTCCTGGTAAGAGGGAGATCGCCTATCCTCACCGATCCCGACGTCGGGATGAGAAAACCGTTCAAGTGATGGAGGAGGGTCGATTTCCCTGCACCGTTCGGCCCGATGACGGCCACGGACTCTCCATGGATGATGCGCAGCGATATGCCGTCGATCCCGGTCGTGCCGTCGGGATAGACGTGCAGCAGGTCCCTGACCTCCACGATATGGTGGCTCATCACACACCTCCCAAGAGCAGCCTGCCGATGGCGGATACCGGATCGAAGCAGCGCAAGAGGATGAACAGCGGGCACCAGAAGAGCACGAAGGCCATATCCGGTGCCCTGAAAGCAAGGGGTCTCCTGATATGGAACTCGCCTGTGAATCCCCTCGACAGCATGGCCATGTGCACCCTCTGCGCCCGATCCCATGTCCTCAGCAGGAGGTGGCCGATCAGGGAGCCGAATACCCTCACCCCTTTGCCTTTCCCTCCTGCAGAGCGCATGTCCCTGGCTTTTCCCATCCGCACGGCCTCGTTCGAGAGTACGAAGATATACCGGTAGAGCATCATGAGCTGGACGCAGAAGACCTTTGGGACCTTGAACCGCTCAAGGGAAAGGCAGATGCCGTTAAATCCGGTCACGGCAACGAGGATGAAGGCAGCGAGAGCCGTCAAGGTAAACCTGATGAGGATCGATGCGAAGGAGACGAGGCCCCCCGATACGGCGAAAGGCCCGAGAAACATGGCCGTATCGCGGTCGAAGACAGGGTTGAAGATCCCGATGAGCACGGCGAAGGGCAGCAGGAAAAGGTATTTCCTCGCTATGTATCGTGCCGGAATCCCGGCGACGGGGATCATGACTGCGGGAAAGAAGAAATAGGGGAGGAGGGCGGACACCTCGTACCTGTCAAAGGAGACGACCATGGCGATGAACACCATGACCGTCAGGAGCTTCGCCCTCGGATCGAGCCTGTGCACCGCGCTCTCTCCGTTCGAGAGCTGGTCGAGGTAGTTCAGGTCGGTGAATGTACGGGCTGCTTCGGGCATCTCACCGGCCTTTGAATGAAAACCTCTTCAAGGCGAAGCCTAAGAGAAAGGCGAGTCCCAGGGTGAACAGCCCCCCCACGATGCCCGAAACGGAGGTGCCGAGCCTTCCGTCCGTGCCCTGCATTCCTTGAGAGGCATCCGGCTTCGATTGCCTGAACGCGTAATCCGGGAGGAAGGCCGTCTTCTCCTGAAGGGAAGCCATGAAATCATGTATCCTGTCCGAGCCTTGCAGCTCTCCTTTGCCTATGGCCTTTGCAATGGACCATTCGAGCCCGTCAGGATGGGACGAGGCGTACCAGGAAAGAAGCCCTCCGATCAGGAGGGCAGCCGCGAGAAGGATTCCCACGAGATATCCGGCCGGAGCCGGGCGCGAAGGCTTTGTCGTTGAGGGGCCTTCGAGGATCCGGGGGTCAGCCTTCCAGACAAACGACACGATCGAAGCCGTGACGATGCCTTCGACGAAGCCGATGGCCAGGTGGATGGGCTGCATGAGCAGGACAAAGGTCGTGAAGGGAAGGGAGGATATCCCCGAAGCCAGGGTTTCGAGCACCACACTGAACGCTCCGAGCTGAAGGCCGATGACCGCGGCAATGATCGATGCCGCAGCGAGCCTGGCCGTGGTGACCTTTTCCCGGACGATCTTCCTGTATATGAGCGGATAGGCAATGAAAGCCGGAAAGAACCCGAGGTTGAAGATGTTGCACCCGAGAGCCAGGAGGCCGCCGTCGGCGAAGAAGAGAGCCTGGACGACGAGGACCGACGCGATCACGAGGAAAGCGGCATGGGGGCCCAGCAGGACGGCGAGGAGCAGCCCTCCGCCCAGGTGGCCGCTGGAGCCTGTGCCCGGGATCGTGAAGTTGATCATCATGGCTGCGAACACGAAGGCACCTAGGACGCCCATGAGGGGGACCTTGTGCTCATCGAGGTTTTTCTTTACCTTTTTTGAACAGTAGGCCACGGCTGCCGCAGAAACAGCCCACATGGTTCCGCCCACGGCCGGAGAAATGAGTGCATCTGCCATGTGCATGATCAATCTCCTCTCTTACATTAGTATATGATTCAAACAAACAGCCCGCGAATCGATCCTCACGAGCAAGTTGACTAGTAGCACAAAAAAAATAAAAGTGCCACTAAGAATAACGAAAATAATTTCCGTGACACGATGAGACGGATTCCGGGGGAGTGCGGTTTACTCGATGGATCTGCCCGTACTCGTCATGCTCAAGGTCCCGTGCCGGACCCCCTTGACGGACTGGAGTGCATGGGCGAGCTTCTGAACCTCTCTGGCGCGGCCTCTTACGGCAACGATCTCGAGGCAGTTGTCGTGGTCTAGGTGGATGTGCTGGGTTGATATGATGAGGCCCTGGTAATCGTGCTGGATGTCGGTGAGCCTGCTCGTGAGCCCCCTCTGGTGGTGATCGTAGACAAAGGTGACGGCACCCGCAACCTCATTGTCCTCCTCCCATTCCTTCCTGACCAGCTCCTGGCGGATGAGGTCGCGAAGGGCCTCGGACCGGGTTGAATACCCCTTCCTTTTAATCAGCCTGTCATATTTTTCGAGCAGGCGGTTCTCCAAGGATACTCCGAATCTTGCAAGTTCAGACATAGGCCACCCGATATCACGATTTGACAGATACGTGCCACAGGGCAGGATTCAAGTCAATGGGAATCGTCAGGACTCATCGAGCATGGACCTGACCTTTTCGGTCAGTGTACTGACGGAGAAAGGCTTCTGGATAAAGTGCACGTTCTTGTCGAGGATGCCGTGATGGGCGATTACGTTATTCGTGTAGCCGGACATGAAGAGAACCTTCATCTCCGGATGGCCGGATCGGATGCTCTCGAAGAGCTGTTTGCCGTTCAAGCCCGGCATGACGACATCGGTGAGCATCAGGTTGATGGGACCGCTGTGCCGCTCAACGGCATGGATAAACTCCTTGGTGTTTTCGGCAGTAATGATCGTATATCCGTGCTTCGCGAGGATCTCGCAGACAAGTGCCCGTACCCCCTCGTCGTCCTCGGCCACGGCGATGGTCTCCCTGCCGGTTTTTCCCTTCTCGACCCTGGGAGCGCCGGCGACCTTCTCGATCTTGCCGGCTGCCTTGGGCAGATAGATCTTGAAGGTCGTGCCCATGCCGGGCTCGCTGTAGACCATGATCCGGCCCTTGTGCTGGGCTACGATGCCATACACCGTGGCGAGCCCGAGGCCTGTGCCCTTGCCTCGTTCCTTGGTCGTGAAGAACGGCTCGAAGATGTGCTTGACGGTCTCCCTGCCCATGCCCGAACCGGTATCGCTGAAGGACAGCAGGACGTATTCTCCCGGGCTTACTCCCTGATGGGCAGACGCGTAGGCCTCGTCCAGGCATGCGATGGAGGTCTCGATGGTGATCGTGCCGCTGCCCGAGATCGCATCCTGTGCGTTCAATGCGAGGTTGAGGAGGATCTGGCCCATCTGGGCGATATCGATCTGGACCCCGGGCGATTCTTCACAAGCGACTATCCTGATGTCGATGTCTTCTCTGATGGTCCGCCTGATCATCCTGTAGTAGCTCTCAATTGCCTCGTTCAGACTGACCGTCTTGATATCGAGCACCTGCTTGCTGCCGAAGGCAAGGAGCTGCCGTGTGAGCCTTCTCGCCCGGTCTGCCGCGGTCAGGATCTGGAAGAGGGCGCTGTAGTCGGGATCTGTCTCTTTCCTGGTTTGAAGGAGCATTTCCGCATATCCGAGGATGGGTGCGAGCATATTGTTGAGGTCATGAGCTACGCCTCCTGCGAGCTGGCCGATAACCTGCATTTTCTGCGACTGGTGGAGCTGTTCCTCCATCCTTATTTCATCAGAGATATCCCGGGCAATAGAGACCATAGCCGTCGGGTTGTCCTGTTGATCCCTCAGAGAGAAAGAGGTCATGAGGGTCGTAAACTCGGTTCCGTCTTTCCTTACGTGGTTCACTTTCGCCGTGATGCCTCCGTGATCTCTCACGTGCTTGACAAGGGGAAGCACTTCTTCACGCAGCTGCTTGTCGGTGTGGTATATGCTTCCGCTCTTCCCCTGGTTTTCGCCCGGGGCAAATCCGTGCATGATCTCCCAGGAGGGATTGGCATACTGGATCGTGCCGCTGAAATCCAGGATGGCAATGCCGTCGAGAGACTGCTCGATGATCGCGCCCTGGCGCAGCAGGAGATCTTCTCGTTCCTTGCGCCCGGTGATGTCGCGGATGCATTCGATGGCCCCGGTTTCATTTCCGGCGCTGTCGTAGAGTTTGGCCGCTATTGCCCAGAGGTGCGAGCCTATGCCCCCGTATAGATTCGGTGCAAAGGCCTCCACGAAGATTTTGTCGCCGACTTCATCGATAAGGCTGTATTCCCGAAGCATCTTTGCGTCCGGTGAAAGCAGGTAGTCGAGAAGGACCGGCCGTGCTTGCCCATAGAAGGGAAGGGCATGCGCATAACCGCCTTTCCCGAGGATGTCATTCTTCCTGATGCCGGTCATCTCTTCGATGGCCCGGTTCCAGACAATGACCCTGCCCTCCAGATCCACGGCAAAGGTCGGGTCCGGCAGGAAGTCGATAAGGTTGGACAATCTGCTCTCGGAATCCTTGAGGGCCTTCTCGGTTCTCTTGATATCGGTGATGTCGACGGAGACACCGAGTACTGAAGGGGTCGAGGTCCCGGAAAAGGCAAAGGGCATTTTCGTCGTCTGGAGGATACGGACGTTTCCCCGTGAGTCGGTTAGCGTTTCCTCGGATATGAGCAACGTCTTCCCGCTCTTGAGCACTTCGATGTCTTGCGACCTGAACTTCCCGGCCTCTTCTTCGATCAGGACCAGATCCCTGTCGAGTCTCCCTATAATCTCTTTCACCGGGCACCCGAAGACATCGGCAAGGGCCTTGTTGGCCAGGATGTATCTTCCGCCCTCGTCCTTGGCGAAGATGAAGTGCGGCACGAGGTCGATGATCTGGCGCAGACGCCGCTCGTTGAGCCAGATCTTCTGCTCGCGTTCAGCGAGCCTCTTGATCATGGCCTGGAACTCGCGTGAAAGGGTGCCGATCTCATCCTTGCGTGCAGTGAAACGTTCTTTCACCTCGATCGATCCCTCCCCGGTCGAGAGGATATCGCCGGTGAGCTCTGAGATAGGCTTCAGAACCAGAACCCGGAGAAGGCTTCCCATGGTGAGAAGAAGGGCGATACTGCTTACGAGAATGAAGATGAGCCCGTATTGATACGCCCTGAATCCCTTTTTCCAGATATTGCGGGGGATAGATGCCTTGAGAACGAGCACCGGATCGCCGGCAATGTCGTACATGGGAATGAAAGCATTGAAGACGAAGCTCTCTTCGCTCTTCATGACGGCCTTCCCGAAACCCTGGGAGGAAGCACCGGGATGCACGCCGCTGCCTGCCGTATGGCTTGCGGGAAGGGCAGCAAGCTTGACGTCCACCTGATCGGAAATTATCTCGACGAAGCTCCTGTTCACGAAGCGTCCCATCATGATCGCGCCCCTGCTCGGCCCTCTTTCGGCAGAGGTCAGGATAGGATTCGAAGAGATCATCATGGGGCCGTACCTCGTCTGTATGAACCCCGTGGTCGATTTATTCTCGTCTCTCTGGTCGATGAGGGAGGCAAACGTGCCCGGCTTGAGCTCACGGGAAAGGTCGAGGGGGATTTCACGACCCGCGGCGATGTCGAAGGCTTTCCCCGCCACGAGCTTCCCCTCGGGATTGTATATATGGATGAGGTTCAGCTTCTGTGTATTGAACACATCGTCGGTTATGTTGGAACTTACGAAGTCCTGATTTCCGTCCTGAACGAATGCATAGGTATCGTCCCAGGCAGCCCAGTCATGAACGAACCTGCTCAGGAGGCGCATCTCCCGGCTGAAGGCCGCCGTGCATCGGAATGCATCCTCCTGTGCCTCCATTCTATCGAGCTCGATGAAGCTTTCGAGGATAACCTGCCGGAACACGAGATAATATGTGAGGGTTACCGTGAGCAACACGGAAACGAGAACGATGAGGATCTTGCCCTTAAGCTGCATCAATACGTCCCTATGGTGCCGAGTTCTCTTCAGCTCAGAATGCATGATGCCGGATCATATTCCCTGCACGATCCTCATGCATCATAAGGCGGCATTCTCTAACTTGAGATCCTTTCGGATTTTTACATTCAAATCTTCAATCAGATACAGCCCGAAGCCCCTTATCGCTCATTCCCGAGAGATTTCCCTGCCGTCGGTCCGGAGACTCTGCATATCAAGGGATATAGCTCCGTGTATCCTGAAGGCACTGATCGCAGAACATCACCAGGGAGCCGGTATCGATCATCTGCTGGACGAAGAGGGAGAGGTCTTCCGCCCCCTCGTTCTGCCAGTACATGACGCATGCATCATTCGTGCAGTGTTTGAGGTGCTCGGGGTCGAGGTGGGGAGACACCATTGGGACTCCGCTGTCTACGATTCCTGCAAGATGGCCGAACTCATGAACGACGGTGGCCTGTTCCACATAGCTGGCAACGAGGAAGGTGGCACTCGTGGTCAGGATCACGTTCTTGAAGATTGCAATGATCGGCGTGCCCGTGACGGACACCCCGACCACCTTCGGATTATCCCCACCGTCTTCATTAAAGTACCCCCCAAGGAACATCACATACATCTCGGCGATGGAGGGGTCATCGACAGTGCCGGCGATCCCTCCGGCGAGGTCGACGATTTCTTCCGCAGTCCAGGATGGCTGATTCCGGGAATCGATCCTGTTCATTTCCGAGAGACTCTTGGGCACGGACACCTGCGGTTCGATGCTCCGCCCCTGGAAGAGGGCCCGGATGTTCTCTTCGAACATCGACCAGTATTCAATTCCTCCGGAGGTAGACCCGATGAAAGGCTCGGCTCCGGGCTCATAGACAACTTTCACATTGATGTATCTCACCGTTGAATACAACCCGGGGAGGTCCAGACGGAGCCCTTCGTCTACGGCAACACCCGAGTCGCTGCTGTCTCCCGACGAGCACCCCGTCATCATCAGGAAAAACGTTGGAACCAAGGCGATGAACAGATTCCTGATAATGGATACGTTATGACTCATAGGCTGTCCTTGAGCACGGTATGGCCTTATCGAGGTGTAAATGAACCCTTTGGCCCCTACTAATAGTAATTGAATGACCGCGGGAAATTATCAAGAAGCGCTCATTCATAGGCAGGCATCGATGGGAAGTCTCCGTTCGGACTGCGCAGGACAAACGAAAGGGCTTGACAGGCAGGCTCCCGGCAATTCATTGTGAGGTCCATCCTCAAAGCGGAAAGGCCATGAGCGTAAAAGACAGACTGAAACGCCTGACAGGGGAGGGGGGGCAGCCCACGGACAATGTCTCGCAGAGTGAGATCATCAGCGAGCTGCGCAAAAAAATCGATGCCATCATGGCCCGCAGGGCATCCTACCCCCAGAAGACGGTATCCCACCGGGCAAGGTCGGCCCGTGATCTGCGCGAGGTGATCACGGGAGAGGAGGTTTCGAATGCTCTCGGCACGTGTTTCTTCTGCCGCAACGCCTTTCTCTCGCGGTCGTATCACGGCAGCTGCGAAGTCTCCCGATTCGCGCTTGCCGACATGGAAGCGGCCTCCCTTCTGGCAGGGCACCCCGGAATCAGTTCCATGGCCATCACCGACGCCCTGTTCCTCGACACCGAGACAACGGGCCTCTCCGGAGGGACGGGCACCTTCGCCTTTCTCATAGGTCTCGGGTGGTTCGAGGGAGAAGATTTCATCGTCTGCCAGCTCTTTTCCAGGGATTATCATGAAGAGGCTTCGATGCTGGCCCTACTTGCGGAGATCGCGCGGGAAAAGCGTTTTCTCGTGACCTTCAACGGCAGGGGTTTCGATCTGTCCCTCCTCGCTGCACGCTATATCCTCAACAGGCTCGAGGATCCCCTGATCGCCATGCCCCACCTCGACCTTCTCTTTCCCAGCCGGAGGCTCCTCGGCTATCGCCTCGAAAACAGCAGGCTCGTCACCCTCGAGAGCCGGATCCTGGGCTTTGCCCGCACCGGAGACGTCCCCGGATACGAGATTCCGAAGCGGTATTTCGACTGGCTTAAAAGTCGGGATGCTTCGCTCCTCGAAGACGTGTTTCTCCACAACCGGCTCGACGTCGTCTCGATGGTTGCCCTCGTCTCGCACCTCTCCGATCTCCTCACCGGAGGCGGCTCGCGGCAGGACCTCCATCACGGCGATCTCCTGGCTGCCGCGAAGTTCCACATCGGGCGGGGCCGCTACGAATCAGCCAGGAGCATCCTCGAAGGCCTGACAGCCTCTCCTCACCGGCCCACGGCCCGGGAGGCAAGGATCACCCTCTCTCTCGCCTGCAAGAGGCAGGGGAGGTGGGACGAGGCGGTAAAGATCTGGGAAGAGATGACGGCAGGCGATCCGGAAGACCTCTTTGCCGCGGAAGAGCTCGCAAAATGGTTCGAGCACCATGTCCACGACTACTCCAAGGCGATCGAGATCGTAAGGAGGCTCCTCGCCGGGAGAAAAATCCTGTCCCCTGACGAGAAGGAGGGCCTCCTGCACCGCCTCGCCCGCCTTAAGCGCAAGGCATCGGGAAACTGACGAGACGGAAAATCGAAGAACACTGACTGGCGCAAACATTTCCGCATTTCTTCATTGAAGCAAACCGGGGTCTTTTCACGTTTTCTGTCTCTTCTTTTAATGCTATAAGAAGCGGGGAAGTAATTTTTCTGTTCTGAAGGTATCATGGCTTTCAATGCCTTGTGAAAAGGGAGGAACTGTGATGGCAGGGTCTGAGAACCATCTCCATGAACGGCTTCGTGTGCTGGCTCAAAACCTCTTGTGGACATGGCATCCCGAGGTCATCAGCATCTTCACCGATCTCGATCCGCATATCTGGCGCCAGGTCGAGCACAATCCCATCGCCTTCCTCAACCGCGTAACACCCGAGCAGATCGAGGAGCGTGCGTCCGAGCTCGTGCTCGAAAGCCGCATCAATTATGCCTTCCGGCGTCTGTGCGAATACATGGAGCTTGAAAAAACCTGGGGAGGCATCCACTGCGGCAACCTGAACAACCAGCCTGTCGCCTATTTTTCCGCCGAGTTCGGGCTGCACGAGTCCCTGCCCATCTACTCGGGCGGGCTCGGCATCCTGGCAGGAGACCACCTGAAGAGCGCATCAGACCTGGGCATCCCGCTCATAGGCATCGGGCTCCTCTACCGGCAGGGCTACTTTTGCCAGCGCCTCAACAAGGACGGATGGCAGGAGGAAGACTATCTGAACCTCGTTCCCGGCGATCAGCCTCTGCAGCCGGTGCTCGACGCAAAGGGGAGCCCGGTGATCGTGCGGGTGGACACCAGGACCACGCCTCTGCTCGCCCGGATCTGGAAGCTCATGGTGGGCAGGGTCAACCTGATCCTACTGGACACGAACGTCGAAGGCAATTCCAGCGAGGACCGCGAGCTGACGGCCCGGCTCTACGGTGGCGATGCAAAGATCCGCATCCGGCAGGAGATCATCCTGGGCATCGGCGGTGCCCGCGCTTTGAAGGCCCTGAACATCTACCCCGGGGTCATGCACCTGAATGAAGGCCACAGCTCGTTCGCCATCCTCGAAGAGATACGCCGCGTCATGAGGTATGAAGACATCCCGTTCCACCGGGCCCTGCGGCGCGTCGCGGCCCATACCGTATTCACCACGCACACCCCGGTGGAGGCGGGGCACGACCGGTTCCATCCCGACCTCGTGGAGGAGCACTTGGGGATCTTCCGGGAGAACCTGGGCTTAAGCCACTACGATTTCATGGCCCTGGGCAGGGTCAACCCCAATGACCAGACCGAGCCTTTCTGCATGACGGTTCTTGCGCTCAAGGGCTCCAGGAGGGCCAACGGCGTATCCGCCATCCACGGACACGTGAGCCGCCTCATGTGGCAGGGGCTCTGGCCGGGCCGTCCCGAAGCCGAAGTCCCTATCGGGCACATCACGAACGGCGTCCATGTCCTCTCGTGGCTCGCCCCCCAGATGCACCAGCTCTTCCAGACGCGTCTCGGCCAGGACTGGCCGACCCGCATGGTGCATCCCGACGTGTGGGAAGAGGTCGACAAGATCGATGACGGCGAGCTCTGGGAGACGCACCTCGGCCTGAAAATGCGCCTCATACGCTTCGTCAGGCGCCGTCTGCTCAGGCAATCGGAGCGGCTGGGCCACCAGAACACCGTCAGGGAGATCGAGCACATCCTCGATCCGGATATCCTCACCATCGGATGCGCCCGCAGGTTCGCGACATACAAGCGGAGCGACCTCATCCTCTCGCAGCCCGAGCGGCTGGCAAAGCTCATCAACGACTCGAAGCGGCCGATCCAGCTCATCTTCGCAGGCAAGGCCCATCCCAGGGACAATGAAGGCAAGGCCCTCCTGCAGCACATCGCGCAGTTCAGCTACGACACATCTTTCCTACGACGCGTCGTGTTCGTGGAGGACTACGACTACAATGTCGCCCGCCACCTCGTCCAGGGCGTGGACGTATGGCTGAACAACCCAAGGAGGCCCCTCGAAGCCTGCGGCACGAGCGGTCAAAAGGTGGTCCTGAACGGCGGCCTGAACCTCTCGGTGCTCGACGGGTGGTGGAACGAGGCGTACGACGGGAGGAACGGCTTCGCCATCGGACACGGAGGCATGCACAACGATCCGGCCGTTCAGGACCGGCGCGATGCGGAGCACCTCTACGAGACGCTCGAAAACGAGGTGATCCCGCTCTACTACGAGCGTGACGCCCAGGGAATACCCTCCCTGTGGGTCAAACGGATGAAGCATGCCATAAAGAGCCTGGGCTGGCGCTTCACAGCAGACCGCATGGTCAAGGACTAC
Source organism: Deltaproteobacteria bacterium (assembly GCA_029547185.1). Lineage (GTDB taxonomy): Bacteria > Desulfobacterota > Desulfomonilia > UBA1062 > UBA1062 > Phosphitivorax. The sequence goes on from JAKPPU010000005.1 coordinate 89,362, forward strand.
GCCGAGCGCTTCTACCTCCCCGCAGGCGGGGCAACCTCGGCAGAGACGTGATCATTGAGCAGATGCGAAGCCCTGAAAAGGCCGGACTTGGCAATTCGAGCAAGGGTCGGACCATAACAAGATATTGAAATGACAGCTATTGATTTATGAACAAGCCCTATTCCGCCCCTAGAGTGTCATTTTTAACCCTGGAATGGTGCCTCAGGAATGCTCTCGCGCTTTCCTCAACGGCCAAGAGATTTCAGGAGCCGTCTCACAGGTCATCCCGAAAAATATGAAAAATATTTTATGTGTTCCTTTTTAAATAACCTATGTTATGTTCAGGCGGTCGAGGTAATCCTCAAGAGGAGGGCAGGGCACATTCATGAAAAATATCCTGAATAAGACAGCAGCGGTCACGGGTGCGGCCTCGGGCATCGGAAGGATGCTCGGCGTCAATCTTGCCAGGGAGGGATGCAATCTCGCCATTGCAGATATCGATGAATCAGGCCTCAAGGAGACGGCAGCCCTCATCGGTGACCGGGTGAAGGTCTCGACCCATGTCGTGGACGTGTCCGACCGCTCTCAGGTTTTCCGCTTCGCGGAAGAGGCGGCAGCATACCACGGGGGCATCGACATCGTCATAAACAATGCGGGCGTGGCGCTGGGCGACTTTCTCGAGACCGTGCCGCTGGAAGACTTCGAGTGGCTCATGGGCATCAATTTCTGGGGGGTCGTATATGGCACCATGGCGTTCCTCCCGATCCTGAAGAAGCAGCCGGAAGGGCATATCGTCAACATATCGAGCATCAACGGGATCCTGCCGAACCCCAACAACGGTCCCTACTGCGCAGCCAAGTTCGCGGTCAAGGGATATACGGAAGCGCTTGCCCAGGAGATGCACGGCACGAACATCAGCGTGAGCTGCGTCCACCCGGGCGGGATCAAGACCAATATTGCGAGGAACACCCGCTTCAACCGCGCCATGTACTCGCTGACGAGAGACAGGGCCGTGAGTCTCTACGAGGACGAGCTCTTCAGGACGACCGCCGACGAGGCGGCGCGGGCGATCATCTCCGGGATCAAGAACAACAGGAGGCGCATTCTCATCGGCAATGACGCCAGGGTCATCGACCTCATGACCCGGCTTTTCCCGGTGACCGCCGTAAACGTGAGCGGATGGTTCAGCAGGTTCATTGTCCGCTCCTATGCCCGCAAATAGCCCGGCATTCGACGTCCGAAAAGACCCGGGGAAGGCGATGGCCCCCGGGCTCTTCCATGGCGTATCCGGCACTCTGTAATATCTCATCCTACCGGTAGCTCCGATCTCCCTCTGCACCACATTCATACCATCACCGATTGATCAGGGCCTGTCATTTATTTAAGCATATAAATAACGAACATCGTATTCTCTCCATGCAATAAAACGTGCTCCTCTTGATAAAGACATAACAGCCGTAATGAATTGAATTTTTCAGACAGCCGTTTCACTCCGGAAATTGTGCATCGAAAGGAGAGGAAAGCAATACCGATTGTCAAGCTGGGACCTGGTGCAGAACAGGCCATCAAACATAAGGACCATGTCGTCCTGCCGCCATGCCCCTGGGGAAAAGGGAAACCGGCTCGGTATGGGCAGATGTCTTCGAATAAAATAGTATTATATTGACACAATACTAAATAGTTATATAATGTGAATATTATTGATTGCCGGTCGATCCGGGGATTGGCTCCGAAGCATCCGGTGTTCTTCTGAACTGTATTCTGGAGATATCGGAGAAGCTTCGGTTGAATGCTGACATTTGAGGAAGGTCATGAGTGAGACTTCAAGCCCTTTCAGGCATACCTGCCCCAGAGGAAGAGCCCTGCCCGATTTTTGCTGGAAAGAGCCTGTTCACATGTTCTCCTGAATGCGGCATCGCTGCGCTATGAGAAACCTTCCCGGTAGAGGTGCCATTCTTCATGAGGAGTAGAGTGGAGAGAGAGACCATCAGCAAGGTGAGCCCAAAACGAGATTGGAATGTTCCGGCTGAGAGGTTGATGGCAGACCTCGATCCGGAGGAGACATTCTCCGGCGACCAGGTCCGGGATCTTGTCCGTCAGCTCATGGCACGTCAGGTCGAAATATTGATGGAAAGCGAGAACCGGTTCAGGGCGGTATTCGAGAATACCCTCGAAGCCATAATCCTAAGCGACACGGAAGAAAAGGGGAGGGTGATCTCTGCCAATCAGGCCGCCTTCAGCATGTTCGGATACAGCAAGGAGGAGTTCATCGGCATCGAGCGTACGTCCATCATCGTGATGAGCGATCCGAGCATCAGACGCATTGCAGAACAGCTCTCCCTGTCAGGGCGTGCCTCGGGGATGATGACCTATAAACGAAAGGACGGCACGCGCTTCACGGGCGAGATCTCGGTTGCCCTGTTCCCGGACAGGAGTGGAAAGCAGCTGTCCGTATCGGTCATCCGGGACATCACGGACCGGAAAATGATCGAGGAGAAGTTAACCAGGTACAGCGAAGACCTCGAATACCTCGTAAAAGAGAGGACAATAGAGCTCGAAGAGAGGAATGTGCTCCTGCAGGAGGAGATCTCGGAACGAAGGCGGTATGAAGAGGCCCTTAAGGAATCAGAAGAAAAGTACCGCCAGCTCGTGGAAAATGCGAACGAGGCCATCCTCGTGGCACAGGACGGAATGCTGCGTTTCTTCAATCGCAAGACTTCGGAATTTACCGGCTATACGGAAGAGGAACTGGCCTCGATCCCCTTTACGGAGCTGATACATCCCGAAGACAGGGATATGGTCCTGGACCACTACCAGAAGCGAATCCGGGGTGAAAAGGTACCTTCGACCTATGAGTTCAGGATACGAGATAAGCAGCAGAATACGAAGTGGCTGGAAATCAACAGCATCAGGATCTCCTGGCAGGGAAGGCCTGCGACGCTGAACTTCCTCATGGATATTACCGACTGGAAAAAGGCAGAGAGAGAAAAGGAGATCGCCGAGGACCAGCTCCTCCAGTCCCAGAAAATGGAGGCTTTGGGCAGGTTTGCCGGAGGCATTGCCCATGACCTGAACAACATCCTCTATCCGATCGTGGTGAATACCGAGACGTTGCTGGGTGATGCCGCATCCGGCACCGAATCTCACCAGATGCTTGAAGAGGTTCTCGAGGCAGCATACCGGCAGAAGGATCTGGTGAAGCAGATTCTCTCCTTCAGCAGGAGAAGCGAACAGAAGTTCGTGCCCATTCGGATAATACCCCTCATCCAGGAGACGATCAAATTCATCAGGTCATCCCTTCCCAGCACGATTGAGATGTGGAATCACATCTCTACCAGGACCGATGCGGTCATGGGAGATTCCACCCAGATCCATCAGGTCATCATGAACCTGTGCAAGAACGCTGCTGATGCACTGGAATCACGCAAGGGTCTCATAGAGATCAGCCTCGAGGATGAGACGGTCTCCGATCACCCTGACATGAGAAGCGGGGACTACTTAAGGCTGATCGTGAGGGATACCGGATGCGGCATGGAACCGGATATGCTGGACCGGATCTTCGAGCCGTTCTTTACCACCAAGGCAAAGGACAAGGGCATCGGCATGGGCCTCACGGTCGTTCATGGGATCATCAAGAACCACGGGGGCACCATCATGGCAAGGAGCGAGCCGGGAAAGGGATCCGAGTTCATCGTTTATCTCCCGAAATACAAGGGGGAGATGCTGAAGCAGGCAACGCTCTTTGAAGACGATTCGCAATTTGAAGGAAGGAAGAAGATCCTCCTGGTGGATGACGAGGAAGGCATCCTCAACAGCCTTCAGCGCGCACTGCAGAAGTCAGGCTTTGACGTGGTCGCGGAAAAGGACCCCATGAGGGCCCTCATCCTGTTCAACAGGTCTCCCGATGAGTTCAGCCTCGTCATCACCGACCTCACCATGCCCCAGGTCACCGGCATCGAGTTCACGGAAAAGCTCATCGATGTGCGCCCCGATATCCCTGTCATCCTGTGTACGGGACTGAGCGAGGGCTTCGACGAAAGGGACGTGAAGGCCATGGGGATCAGGGAGGTCCTCATGAAGCCGGCAAATATGAGCGAGCTCAGGGATGCCGTCCGCCGCGCCCTCGGGAATTGATTTAATAGTATGCCCTGACCCCTCATCCTGACCTCTCGCCTGTCTCCTGGAGAGAAGGCAGGGTGGGGGGGTGTAACGCATCAGGCAGTATGAAGTCTCTCAAAGAAAGATCTTGTTGCTTTTTTCCAGGAACTGCTCGATATACATCATCGCCGGATTGATTGGTACGTAAAAAGCATCGGAAATTCCGGCCCGGACCTCCGGGCAGGAGCAACTCAAGAATGTGGGATCAGAGGAGCAGTGACTGTGAAGGCACCCAATCCGTGTTTGACGTGCGGAGCCTGCTGCGCATTTTACCGGGCATCGTTCTACTGGGCTGAAGCGGATGATGCAACGCCGGGAGGAGTGCCGGCCGAGCTCACCACAAAGCTCGACGACTTCAGGCGGATGATGATCGGCACTTCGGGAAGCACGCCGCGGTGCATCGCCCTCGAAGGAGAGATCGGCAAAGAGGTCAGGTGCACGATCTATGAAAACCGCTCATCGGTCTGCAGGAATTTCCCGGCATCTTGGGCGGACGGCAAGCCCAACGAGAGGTGCGACAAGGCTCGGGCTGTCTGGGGCCTCTCCCCCCTCGAGCCTGACTCCTGGGACGACATGACCGAAGCAGCATAATTAAAGGAAAGAGTTGACCGGTGGAGGAAGGATTTCCCCTGACTCCCTCGGGCACGTCCGATATGAATGGAAAATAATCAGGATTTGATGCTTCTCAGAAATTGAGCTTTCCCCGGCTCTTGGCGCGTGCATAGTATCTCCTGCCGTACACGTTCTGGTAGATCCATACCATCCGGAACAGAAGGGGGAGCTTCGGGATCCAGAAGGACGTGGTGTAGCTCAGGCTGGGCGATACCCTTCCCAGGGCGATATCGGCGAGAATGACGCCCTCTCCGTCTTCCCTCTTCATGCGGGCCACGATGACGCCGGACCTGTCCACGATCTGGGTTTCGCCGAGATAGCAGGAAGAATAGGGAACACCGGGCAGCAGGGGCATACAGCCTGTGAAATCGCCGGCATGGGCGGCATGGACAACCGCTACGCCGAGAAGCCGGGACAGGTTTGCGGGCGTCGTGGACATGAGTTTGCTGTTTATCCGGTGATGCCACTCCCAGAAGGAGTGCAGGGGCCAGTTCAGGGGTACGGTCCACCAGCACGATCCGCCCACGATGCAGTCCACCTTGCCGATGAGCCTGCTGACCGTGCGGTTTCGGATGAACTCCCAGCAGAGCACCGAGCCGATGGGGCCCAGCGGGGTGTTCAGGATGCCGTCATCGCTGCCGGGGGCATAGTAGCAGTTCTCCCACATGGTCGGCTGGTCCTTGTTGTGGCAGGCAGTCAATCCGTCCGGCATGGCGAGGACAAAGGTATTGTATCTCTCTCCATCCCGGGATGAGATGAAAGATCCGCCGACATAAGCCTGATGCTGCCGTGCCTTCGTGATGAGCAGCTCGCTCGCCTTCCCGTTCATCTCGACAGCAGCCTGGAGAAGCGAGGGATCGAAGGCCATTGCACTCGTGAAGAATTCCGGAAGAATGACCATCCGGGCACCCTTTGAAGCTGCCTCATCGATGAGCTTGTCCGCCTTCTCCAGATTCAGGGCGACGTTTCCCATCTCAGCCTTCATCTGAACCGCTGCAGTCTTGAGCAAGTCGTTCATGGCCAAGCCTCCTCCATACACAAAATAAAGAGAAATATCCGCTTGTCTATCCGGGACGGGGAAAAAGATCAACTCCTTAAAGAAAAAAGATAAATTTTCCGATGGTCCCTTGCGGGATGTGCCTGGTACGTTATTTTCAAGGGGGATTGATCTTATGGCCGACAGGCGTAAGACAAGTGGGATCAGGATAAAACTCGCCATACTGGTGACCGGTTCGATCGTGCTCATGCTCGTGGCCATTACGGGCATTTGCCTTGCGAACTTCCATCATGAGCTGGAAAGAATAGCCTACGAAAATCAGGAGACGAGGATACGGGTCTTCTGGACCCTGCTCAAGCAGAAGGGGGAAGGCTTCACCATTCAGGACAGCAAGCTCATGATCGGAAGCTACGTGATCAACGGCAACTATGAGTTGCCGGACGAGGTCAAGAAGCTCTGCGGCGGCACCGCCACCATATTCATGAAGGATGTCAGGGTCTCGACCAATGTCTTGAAGGATGACGGCGCCAGGGCGGTCGGAACCAAGCTGACCGGGATCGCGTACGATACCGTATTCGGGAAACAGCATTCCTACCGCGGTGAGGCAGAGATCCTCGGTGTCCCCTATTTTACAGCATACGATCCCATACGAGACAGCAGCGGTAACATCATCGGCGTGCTCTACACCGGGGTGAAAAAAAGCGAGTTCTTCCGGGTTTTTGACCGGTTCATGGTTCATCTGCTTGTAGTCGCTGTCTTCTTTGCAGCAGCGATAGGCATCCTCATGCATTTCATGATCAGCAGGATCATTACGAATCCGCTGTCTGCAGTTGTGCAAAGCATCAGGGACTTGAGGTTCGACCTCACAAAGAGGCTCGATGCCTCCCGGAGAGACGAGATAGGCGAACTTGCCCAGTGGTTCAACAAGTTCATAGCGAATTCTGAGAAGATTATTGCCAAGGTTAAGGCTATTGTCACCGATGTGGACAACGCTGCGAACGAAGTGGCTTCCGAGGCACAGGGGCTCTCGCAGGCTACCCAGGAGACGGCTTCTGCGGTAGAGCAGGTTGCATCCACCATCGAAGAGATCACGGCATCCATAAAGAACAATGCCGAGAACGCGGAGAGGGGAAGGGAGAAGGCAAAGACCATGGTGGAAATGGCCAGTTCGAGCGGCCGGTCTTCCCAGGAACTCATGGAAGCCATGAACGAGATCTCCTCGGCATCGAAGAAGGTGGGCGATATCATAAGCACGGTAAACGAAGTCGCCTTCCAGACCAATCTGCTGGCATTGAACGCAGCTGTCGAGGCTGCCCGAGCCGGCGAGCATGGAAAGGGATTTGCCGTGGTCGCCGAAGAGGTAAGGGCGCTGGCCCAGCGCTCAGCGAATGCGGCCGATGAGATAAAGCATCTGATCGAGGACACGGTCCAGAAGGTTCAGGCAGGGGACGAGATTGCGAGGAGGTCCGTCCAGTCCCTCACCGAGATCATCAAGCATATCACCGAGGTCTCCCAGACCATGGAAGAGGTCGCAGCATCTTCGACTCAGCAGTCCGTGGGCGTGGACGAGGTCAACAGGGCGCTGGCGCAGATAGACAATACCACCCAGCAGAATGCCGCCACAGTCGAAGAGCTGGCAGGCACATCCGACAACCTGAGCGCCGAGGCCAGGGGACTGGCGGACATGGTCAGGCAGTTCACGGTTTTTGATGACTCGCGTAAACCGGCAGCAGGGAAAAAGCAGGCCGTGCCGGAGCGGCAGGTGAGAAAAGTCAAAGCCCGGATCTCGAAATCCAAGGTGCCCGAGGCAGGACCGGCGACGATCGACTCCGATATAGCCAGAGATTTCGAGGAATTCTAGGAAGCAGCAGGAAGTCTGTTCATACCAGCGCGAGCAGCTGGATATCGCATACGTTCGTGCCTGTGGGACCGGTAACGAAGAGGCTGCCTGTCTTTTCAAAGAATCGGTACGAGTCGTTATTGTCGAGGTATTGCCGCGGATTGATCCCTGACCGGTTTATAATCTGAATTATGTCCGGTCCTATGAGAGCGCCTGCCGCGTCGGTCGGCCCGTCCGTGCCGTCCGTGCCCGCCGAGAGGAAATATACTCCCTTCATCCGGTCTGCCGTCTCCATGATGTCAGCCAGGAAGGAAAGGGCCATTTCCAGGTTTCTCCCTCCGATCCCCTTTCCCCGTATTGTCACGGTCGTCTCGCCCCCGGCCACGATGAGGCACGGCCGCACGAAATCCGAGTTTCCGCGGCCGATGTCCTTGGCCAGAGCAGTGAAGAATCGTGCGATCTCCCGTGATTCGCCCGTCAGGGACGAGGTGAGGAAGTATGCGTTGTACCCGAGACAGGCAGCATGGTCTCTGGCCGCCCTGCATGCCGCGGCATTGTTTCCGATGATGATGTTCACCACACGGCCGAACACCGGATCGCCCTGCTTCGGGGTTTCGGGGACCTCGCCCCTCGACCCGGCTTCGAGCAGGTGCATGACCGGAGAAGGAAGCCTGCTTCCGATACGGTAGGTGCGGATGATATCGAGGGCCTGGGAGAAGGTGGTCGTATCGGGTACGGTGATGCCCGAGGCTATCGCATCGAGGCGGTCGCCCACGACATCCGAGAGGATGAGGGTTATCATCCTGGCGGGATTTGAAATGCGGGCGAACTGTCCGCCTTTCACCCGTGAGAGATGCTTCCTGATGCAGTTGATCTCCCGGATGTCTGCGCCGCTCTCGAGGAGGATCTTCGTGGTTTCCTGCAAGTCGGCGAGCGTGATTCCCTGTCTCGGAAGGCTGAAAAGGGATGACCCGCCGCCGGATACGAGATTTATGATGAGGGTCTTCTCATCGGCCTGTGCGGCCAGCCCGGTGAGGACCTCAGCGCCGAGGACGCTCTTCTCGTCCGGGACCGGGTGCCCTGCCTCGATGACCCGTACTCTCTCCAATTCCTCTGCATAACCGTATTTCGTGATGACTGCACCTTCGGAGATCCTGTCTCCAAGGATCTCTTCGAGCGCCTTGGCCATCCTGGGAGCTGCCTTTCCGATTCCCAGGACCGTGATGTTCCTGTACCCGGCAAGGTTTTCGGAGAGGACGGCATCCCCGTGGGAGATGGCGAGTAGCTCCCCCTCGATTCTCACGGCATGCCCGATCATCGGATACGGGTCCACCTTCTCGATCGCCTTGAAAAATATCGATTGGAGATCGCTCTTCGGGTCCATTCAACCACCCTGCAAAGAAATTTGTCTGGGGCATTTTCGTCATGAAAGGCAGATGGTTGTCAAGGTTGTAATGCAGCATAAGGTGTGGTAGGCAGGCGTTAGAATTCACGTATCTTCTTCGCCAAAGCGTCTTATACCAGACTGATGGATTTGGGAGAGATAGTGCGGCCCGATTGCAGCCGCGGCTGCGTACAGACATGCCGCCCGGCCGGCATTCAGAAGCAGGGGAAACGGAGGAACCGATGCACATGAACGAATCCTCGGTGAAGACAGGCAATGTCGAGATCGTCTACGATACCTTCGGCGACAGAACATGTCCTGCCATGCTCCTCATCATGGGGCTTTCCGCCCAGATGATCATCTGGGACGATGAATTCTGCTCCCGGCTTGCTGACAGGGGGTTCTGGGTGATCCGGTTCGACAACCGCGACGTGGGAAGGTCCACAAAGCTCGACTCTCTGGGCATTCCGGATTTCAAAAACCTGTTCAAGGGGAAAGGGGTCCCGGCGCCGTACTCCTTAAGGGACATGGCAAAGGATACGGTAGGTCTCCTTGACGCCCTGGGAGTTTCCTGCGCGCATGTCGTAGGTGTCTCGATGGGCGGAATGATCGCCCAGATCCTGGGAATGGAGTATCCCGACAGGGTAAGCACACTCACGATCATCATGTCTTCGACGAGCAATCCGCTCCTCCCCCCTCCGACACCCGAGGCGCTCCAGTTCCTTTTGAGGCCCTTCCCTCTGGAAAAGAAGAAGTACATCGAGCATTTCATCGAGATGTGGCGGGTGTTGAACGGAAACCTTTTGCCCATTGATGAAGGCCTTCTCCGGAAGCTCGGCGAGCGTACCTACGAGAGGGGGGTCTCTGTGGCCGGCAGCGCGAGGCAGCTGGCCGCCGTCCTTTCGTCGCCGAGCCGGAAGGAGCAGCTCGCATCGATGAGGATACCCACCCTCGTGATTCACGGGGAGAGCGACCCCCTGCTGCCGCTCAAGTGCGGGGAGGATGTAGCCCGGAGCATCCCGGGTTCGAAGCTGAAGACGATCCCCGGCATGGGCCATGCCCTGCCGCCGGCGGTGTGGGACGAGGTTATCGATGCCATTGAAAGGCATGCCCGATCCAGCGGAAAAACATGCGGCAGGTAGGAGGGGAAGATCCCGGTCAGCTTACCCGATGATCAGCCGGCCGGCGCCCTTGATCGGATGGGATTTTCCCCCTATTGAACGAGTAAGGAAGAGAATAACCATAAAAAAGGGATGTGCCATGGGAAAGATTCGCAGTACTCTCGATATCGTGATGGAGCGGACAAAGAACCTGAGCATGACCCAGGATGACAGGCAGAAGCTCAAGCTCAAGGAGCAAGGCGATACGGTCAGGGCATGGTCGCAGAGATACCTCGACGGGAAGATGACCATCCGGGAGCTGGCCTCCCAGCTCTCGACTGCAGGAGATGACAGAATCGAGATGCAGGCCCTTCTCAAAGAGGAGCTCATCGGAAATATCCGGCTTGAAGAGGACAATTCAAGGGTCCTCGATGCCCTGGCAGACTTGAGCCTTCTCGACAGGGAAAGGGCCGAGAGAGTGATCCGCTACCGGCAGGAAGAGCTCGAGAAGCAGAAGACCTCCATGCTCGATTCCCTGAAGATCGATCTTGCGCACCAGGGCTTCAGGGGGAGTGCGGTCATACCCAACCTGGCCAGGAGCAGAGCCTGGCAGGAAATCCTGCGTCAGGCTCAGGAAGACCTGGTCAGGGAGCTGATTCTTCTCTCATAGATATCTGAACCACTGGTCCCGGATGATCCTGAAGTTCTCCCGGACAGCCTCTTTCCCGGCCACGATGCCGCCGTGGCCGCTCAGGATGTAGTCCGCATCGAGGTTCATGATCTTTTCGATGCTCTTCTTGAGCTCGGGTCCGCTCCCTCCGGGAAGGTCTGTCCGCCCTATTCCCTGCTGGAAAACGAGGTCTCCGGTAAAGAGAGCCTTGTTCGAAGGCCAGTACAGGCAGACTGAGCCCGGCGTGTGTCCCGGGGTTTCGATAACCTCGAAGCGGTCGTCTCCGAAAATCAGCTCTCCCGGCTGGAGGAAGAAGTCCGGTTCGGGTATCTTGTAGTAGCCTCCGGCAAGATCGATGATGTAGTCGTACTCCTTGCGGTCCATGGTGAACTTCGTCGGCTCCTTGAAGAGCAGAACCGATTCGATGTGATCGGGATGGCCGTGAGTGGCCAGGACGATATCGATGCCCCTGGGCGTGATGCCGAGCGTGGCGAGCCCTCTCTCCACGTGTCCGAAGAGGTGGGCATGGCCGGGATCGATAAGGACCTTCTTGTAAGAATCGATGAAATACGTATTGCAGTTGTTCTGCGAATAGTCTTCCCAGATGAATCCATAGAGGCCTTCGAATACCTTGACGAACATTTGAGTTTCCTTCCCGGAGATGGAAAGGGGCCTTTCAAGGGTGTCCACCTCCGATACGCACCTGTGAGGGATCTTTCTTTTGCCGATATTACGCCGTTCCCTTGAGTCCGATCTCCTCTGCAGCCTCCCTCATGCCCATGATCGTGTCATTGACGAGCTCGGAGACATCAACTCCGAGCATCTCTGCACCCTTTACTATGACGGACCTGTCCACGCCTGCGGCAAAGGCGGGAGACTTCCACTTCTTCATAACTGATTTCACCTCGAGGTCCATCACGCTCTTCGATGGACGGACCAGCGCGCTCGCTGCAACGAGGCCGGTGAGCTCGTCGATGGCGTACAGGGTCTTCTCGAGCCTGCTCACTGGCTCGACGTCGGAGCATATCCCGAAGCCGTGGGATACGACAGCGCGGATATATTCCTCCGGCCAGCCGTGCTGCAGGAGGATCTCGTTGGTTTTCGTGCAGTGCTGGTCGGGAAACTGCTCGTAGTCGAGGTCGTGCACGAGTCCGATGACTCCCCACTTCTCCTCGTCTTCTCCGAGCTTGCGTGCGATGTGTCGCATAACGGCCTCAACGGCGTATGCGTGTTTCCGTAAGTTGTCCGTTTTCGTATACTCATGGAGAAGCTTCAATGCCTCTTCCCGATTCGGAGCATGCTCGGCCATCCCGTTCCTCCTCATATGATTTGCGATAAAGTATTATTGTTTTATATAGGTGTTGCAAGTCAAATTTCACGCAGCGTTCTCCTTTAAAAAACGTAAAAATATTCTTAAAAAGGGAAAAAGAATTCCCCAATTGGGAAATTGAAAAGATCGAAGGATTGAAAATCGCCTTTTGAGAAGCATAATATAATTAATAATATAAGGGAATATTTTTCGTGGCACATCTCTTGTATTATTACAATACGCTTGCCTGCATGCCCAAGGTCCGTGAAATATCTCACTAAGGAGGTAAAGATGAAGATACCTATTTTCGGGGCCACTCTCATAGCAGGTATCCTGGGAGTGACCATGTTCTTCATCCTCACCCAGGAGGGAGAGGCAAGGGGCCCCCATGAAGATATCTCTGCCCCGTACCACCGCTACAAGCTCCAGTACTCCTACAACGGGAAGACATGGCATGATCTCATTATCATCGAGAACGGAGAGCTGTCCAAGAATTATGAATATCTGAGAAAAGGAAAGAAATTCCCCTCGCTCAGGTATCTCTACACATACATCGATGAAGAGGGGTTCCGCAGGGCAGTATCGATCCCCCTGACAGTCGAGAGCCCGCCCGAAGAAAAAGGCCGCCGCGCATAAGGATTTCTTACAGTTTTTATCTGGTAGAATTTGAATAAGGGAGTCGGAGGGGTTCCTGAATGAACCGTCAAGCGCCTTTTGAGGCAGACCAGACGGAGACTTAAGGCCTCTTGATCCCGTACTGTTTGAGCCTTCCTTAAGGAAGGCGAGTTTACGGGATCGGCCGAAGGCGCAGTCTGTGGATGCCTCAAAAGGCGATTTCGGTGAAGGAAGGAATCCCTCCGACTCCCCCTCCACCGAACAACTCTTTACTTAATCGATCACCTCAACATCGAGGATGAAGTGCGACATGGGCTCGCACATGTCCTTTCCGATGAGGATCGGATTTTCGTACCTGAATCCGATGTTCTCCTGCGGACACGCATACTGCATGGCGCAGATGAGGAGCTCGTTTTCCCGGTAGACGTGCTCGGGATTGGTCCAGTAGGGCATGGGGCCGTCGTTCATCCCGATTCTCCACTCGTCGCCCAGCATCCCGATGCCGTGCTCGAACCCCGGGACCATGTATTCGGCGAACCCCCGCGACTCGGCGAACTCGAGCATCTGTTCGGCGAGGCTCACCGGCGATATGCCGGCCTTGTAGGTCTTCAGGGTGAGCGCCACGATGTCCACGAAGTTCTTTGCATGCCACAGCTGGCGGTCGGTTGCAGGAGCGATGAGGTAGTTGTGTGAGTGATCTCCAAGGGCGAGCTTGAACATGGCGTGGATATCGACCATGAGGGGCTCGCCGGCCTTGAGCTCTTTCGTGGAGGCAGGCGTGCAGGCGCCTCCGGCAAGGCCGGTACGGTATCCGCAGGCGATCTCGTTTCCGCCGGTGAAGGACCATTCCCAGACGCTGCCTGCCTTTCGCATGGCAAGTGCTGCTATACCTGCGATCTCGGTCTCGGTCATGCCCTTCCAGCCGCCGTTCGAGATGGCGTCTCTCACTGCCCTGTGCCCTATATCCACGATCCTGGAGGCCTCCCTGAACCGGTTGATGGTTCCTTCATCCTTGATCAGCGCGAGGCGGTCCACGATATCGTGCGAGTTGACGAGCTCGAACCCGGGCAGGGCCGCTCTGAAGCTTTCGTATTCATAGTGGGTGAGATTGCCCTCGGGCAGGTAGTTGGACATCCCGGTCTCGATCCCGATGCGGCCTTTCTTGAGGCCCACGTTTTCGGTGATGAAGTCCGCGATCTGGCCGATCTGGTCCATTCCTCCCAGGGGGGCATAACCGAGCACGTGGTCTTCGTCCAGCCACGAGTCATCCGCCACCCGCGCCGCATCGATGACGAAGGTGAATACCGTGGGCAGACCTTGGGCAGGGATCACGATGTAGGAGCGCCACGGGCAGAAGGCATCCGTCACCCACGAGAGGGTCCGCAGCCTCGATCCCAGGTACAGGTCGATGTTTTCCTTGGCCATCGTGTCCTGGATCCGGGCAAGGCGTCCGGGGAAATCAATGAAATAAGGGTCGTTCTGCGGTTTCTGTGTCATGGTAGACTGCCTCCTCTTTCAGTAGGTTGCCGGGATCCGGGACATGATCTTGTTCATGCGGTCGGCCAACGATGCAAGCTTCAATGCCTTCACCATGTTTCCCTTCACCTTGAGCTTGCCGCTCATGAGCGCCCTCTGGGACGATATGATCCCCTGGGTGAGCTTCGAGAAGAGGTCGTAGCTTCCGGTGATGACGAATTCAGCCTGCCTGGGCGGGCCTTCCTCCACCGCGACCTCGACGAAGTTGCCGTTGTCGCACTTGAAATAGAGGCATCTGTCCTTCCCATCCGGACAGCCCGTATAGATGTACGAGACCGAGGTAGTGATGAACTTCATCTTTTCCGGGCTCAGCTCTGCCTTGAAACGCTTCTCCACCTCATCACGCCACTCCTGGCTCAAATATGCGACCTTTTCCGACATATTTTCCTCCTCTCTCTTAAAAGTACAGGTATTGATACCGATCATCCCTGTGGCTGGTCTCCTGGCCGATACAAATATACTAACATCAGCAGGGGCTTAAAGCAATGAAGAAATGAACAAATATTTTAATAATTCATTATCTCCAGCCGTGCCGGGGGCGGCATTTCCGTCCCTGTTGATCGGAAACGAGGCATGATCACGGAGCAGCTTCCCCGGGAGCCTCTTTTGCCGGTACGGCCGTCTTGCCCGCTCCATCGAGGAAGCCGACATACGTGTCTGCCGTCACCTTCGGGATCTCGATCATGGGAACATGGCCGCAATCTTTGAAGATCACGGTCTGAACGTGCGGAATATGCTGCTCGAAGACGCTGACCGTGGAGACGTCGATGATCCTGTCCTTGTCTCCCCAGAGGAGGAGGACGGGCATGCGGAGTCCTCCCAGGTAGCTCGCGATATCCTTTCTGTTCGTGTTGATGTCATTCCAGAGCTTCTCGTTGAAGGAGCTCAGCTCCACGGACCTGTCGGCAAGCACGGAGTAGGTGGGCCACGGCAGGAACGGCTTCTTGCAGAAGGCGTAGTCCATGAGCTTGTAGAACTGCGATCTCGTTTTCGGAACCAGGGGGTTGTCGCCGCGTTCGAGCGCACGCCTGAATTCGCCCGGCCGGGGTGAGATGGCCCCTGCGGAGTCGATGAGGCACAGGGTAAGGATCCTGTCCGGATGCTCCGAGCTGTAGAGCACGCTCACATACCCGCCCATGGAGTTGCCCGCCAGATGGAAGCGGTCGAGACGCAGGGCATCTGCGGTATCGGCAAGGCCCTTCACATAGGAATCGATGTCATAGGTTCTCTTCCAGTCCCGGGCATTCGATCCATGGCCGGGCAGGTCGACGGCAATGAGACGATACTCTTTGGGAAGATACCTGGCAAACCTGATCCAGTTGGTTTTGTCGGCGCCGAAGCCGTGGAGCATCACGATGGTCTCCCCCGTGCCGGGACGTTCGAGGTAGGAAACCGTAAGATCGCCTGCCTGGACGGTTTTTTCCGTAAGGCTCGACCTCCAGCGCTCCATGGACATGCCTGACTCGAAAAGCGATTTTTTGAAGCTGCCGCAGCCGCACAGTGCAAGAAGTGCACACAGGACCAGCACGGTGAAAAGTCTTCTCGACATGGTTACCCCCTCTATTCAATTGTTCAACAGAGCATCAGCTTACAGGGTTTATCAATGACTTGCCAGAGCAATTTCACATCAGTGCTGCACCGCTGCTTCAGGGAAGAGCTGCATGTGCTCATCCGATGCCGGCACGGGGTCCCGGCAGTCACCCGCCCTGTTTTTCCGAAGACAGGATCTCTTCGATGGAGAGGATGAGCTTCGGCAGGATAGAGATGTTCGGCCGCTTGCGGGCGACCATCTCGACCGCTTCAGCGAAGGAAAGGTTCTTCCGGCAGCAGAGATAGGAGATGACCACCGAGGGAGAACGGCCGTTGCCCAAGTTGCAGAATACGAGGATCCTGCCGCCCGCTGAAACCATGCGATGGATCCACGTAACAGCATCCTTGAGCTGATCCGCCGGAATGGGCCTCATATCGATGATGGGGACCTTATAGTAGGGCAGGTTGGGCGAGCTCAAGTTCCTCTCCTGTGCAACGCAGAGCAGAGCGCTGATCTCCGGGGGAGGGCTCACGGCTTCTTCGTACTCACCTATGGCTACGTTATCGAGAATAAAATCCATACCCATGCCTCTCTTGCTTTCTTTACGCTCTAGAGTTGAGAATGAGGTTCCGTTTCTGCTTTCAGGCAGGAGCGATACAGAAATACTTTAGCACCCTTTTTGAATTGTGCAAGAGATTCTTATCCGGGGATCGGATCATCTGCCTCAGCAACGGAACGATCTCCCGGAGATTCGCGGAATATCTCCCTCCATAGGAATGTCCCGGCCAGACTTTCGTCTCTCCGGGCAGGGCAATGAGCCTCTCGATGCTTGCCCTGATCTCACGGAAGCTTCCACCAGGGATGTCGGTGCGGCCGATACCCTCAATGAATATCGTATCGCCGGACAGGAGGTTTCCAGGCCAGAAGAGGCATATGGAGCCGGGGGAATGCCCGGGCGTATGGAGCACCTCGACCGGTATATCGCCGAGACGCAGATCGCTGCCCTCGATGAGGGTGAAGGAGATCTTGGGCGGAATCCTTGCCGTGAATACGGCTGCCAGAGACGAGTTCATGATCCTCTGGAAGAGGCTTCCTTCATCTGTGTGGGCAAGGATGGGAACCTTGCCCGAAAACAGGTGATTGCCCATTGTGTGGTCGGGGTGGATGTGCGTGTTAATGACCGCCTTGATCTTCAGGGATGCGATGTCGGCGTGTGCATTGAAATCTGCCGGAGGATCGATGACGAAGCACTCGCCGGATTCGCTGTCGATAATGATGTAGCTGAGGAGTGCGAATGACGGGGTTGCGATCTGTCGAACACGGAGCACGGGGACCGGTCCCTAATCTCTCGTCGCGGAGATGATCCGGTGAAAGACCGGCAGCAGGAGGGTTGCGAGCACCACGCTGCCCAGCGCCTGGAGGATGTTCGCAGGGACCTCGGCCAGCGCAGCCTTCTGATCGTACATGATGCTCTCCGCAATGAAGTAGCCGAGGACCATCCATGCCGTCGCAGCGATGAAGCCGATAACGAGCCTGAAGCTCACCCTGTCTTTCCTCGCACCGAGGATGCTCATGGCGGCGATGATGAGGAGCGCCTCGATCCCCTTGATGAAGAGGGTCCACAGGGCCCACTGGGGATATCCGCCCAGGATGTCGGCCAGGGCGGACCCTATGCCCCCGGCGATGAATCCGCCCACGGGGCCGAAAAACAGGGCAGACAGAAGCACCATGCTGTCGCCGAGGTTCATGTAGCCGTTCGTCTGGGGGATGGGGACGCGGATGATCATGGTGGATACGGCAACAAGTGCGATGAAAAGCGCCAGAAGCGCAAAGTCACGAATTTTCATTCTTCACTCCCGTGGGCGACTTTTTGCTTCCATGTAATCGAGTGCCTTTTTAAGTCGTGGGAGGGCTCTGTTCTTTCCCAGGGTCGAGATGATCTCGAATATCCCGGGTGATACGGTTTTGCCGGTGAGGGCCACCCGCATGGGCTGGGCAAGAACCTTGAATTTCAGGCCGGTCTCGTCGAGGAGGCCTTTCACTGCCTCCTCGATCTGTGCTTTCTGCGAGAGATCGATCCTTTCGAACTTCTCGACGAGAGCCCGGAATATGCCTGCAAGCTCGGGCTTGAAGAAGGTTTCCTTGAGTTCCTCAGGAGGCTCTTTTTCTGCGAAGTAGAAGTCCCCGAACTCGACGATCTCTTCGAGGGTCTTTGTCCGCTCCCTCACGTCGAGGACCACCTGCCTGAGGTAGGCATGGTCGGGGATCTCGTAGCCCTTGGCCTTGATGAAGTCGGGAAGCAGCTCTGCAAGCCTGTCAGGATCTCCGGTCATGATGTAGTGGTGGTTGAGCCAGAGGAGCTTTTCCGGGTTGAACACGGCAGCGCTCTTGCCCACGTCATGGATGTCGAAGTACTCGATGAGCTCTTCCCTGGTGAAGATCTCCTGGTCTCCGTGGGACCACGAGAGCCTCACGAGGTAGTTCACGAGGGCTTCCGGAAGGTAGCCCATCTCTTTGTAGGCCATGACCGATGTGGCGCCGTGCCTCTTCGAGAGGCGGGTCTTGTCGGCCCCGAGGATCATGGGTACGTGGGCGAAGAGCGGGATATCGAATCCGAGCGCGGCATAGAGCTGGATCTGCCTCGGCGTATTGTTCACGTGGTCGTCGCCCCGGATCACGTGCGTGATGTTCATGGTGGCGTCATCGATGACCACGGTCAGGTTGTAGGTGGGCATGCCGTCCGACCTGATGAGGATGAGATCGTCGAGCTCGCCGTTGTCCACCGAGATGCGGCCCTTGATCATGTCGTCGAAGGAGGTTGTCCCGGAAAAGGGCATGGCGAAGCGCACCACCCTCCCGGGCCCCGGGCCGAGCCCCTTGTTCCTGCACGCCTGGTCGTACTTCGGCTTTTCGCCCTTCTCGAGGGCGAGCTTTCTCCTCTCCTCGAGCTCTTCGGGGGTGCACTCGCACCAGTATGCCTTGCCCTCGTCGAGGAGCTTCTGAACGTAGGACCGGTAGATGCCGAGACGCTCGGACTGATAGAACGGCCCTTCGTCCCAGTCGAGACCGAGCCACTGCATCGCATCGAGAATTTGCAGGGTCGATTCTTCCGTGGAGCGCTGGGCATCGGTATCTTCCACCCTCAGGATGAAGGTTCCGTTCAAATGCCTGGCATAGAGCCAGGCGAAAAGGGCTGTCCGTGCCCCGCCGATATGGAGGTACCCGGTGGGGGAGGGGGCGAATCGCGTTCTGACCTGTGTTGTCATATCAGCCTCGCATCGTGGATTTAATGAAGTTGAGAAGACCGCCTGCCGTGAGGATCTCGCGTTCACGGTCAGAGAGCTCGATCGAGCAGTCGAGCTTTTTGCCGGTTCCGATCTCGGAGGCAACGAGAGATTCCCTGCCCTCGACGGCTGCGATGATGCGTGAAAGCGAGATGCGGGAGCCCTTTTCAATGCCGGCGTAGGTTTCTTCGCTCACCGTTACGGGCAGGATCCCGAAGTTGATGAGGTTCGATCTGTGGATTCTCGCAAAGGACCGTGCGAGCACGGCCTTCACCCCGAGGTACATCGGTGCAAGCGCCGCATGCTCACGGGATGATCCCTGGCCGTAGTTCTCGCGGGCAAGAATGCAGCCGGAGCTGGCCTTCTTTGCATTCTCCGAAAATTCCCCATCTATCCCGGAGAAGACATACCGGGATATGGCCTCGATGTTCGACCGTAAGGGCAGGATCTTTGCCCCTGCCGGCATGATGTCATCCGTCGTGATGTTGTCTCTGAGCTTGAGCAGGACCTCGAGCTCGACGCTGTCCTCCATGGGACCGCGCTTGGGCAGCGGCCTGATGTTGGGTCCTCTCGCAACCTCAGCCGTGCTCCCGTCCGGGTCGGGGGGAATGATCATCGAATCGTCAATGAGAAATCTCTTCGGCAACTTGATCTCCGGATACTCCCCGAGGTCCCTCGGATCGGTTATGCAGCCGGAAAGTGCGCACGCCACGGCGACCTCGGGTGATGCAAGATAGACACCCGCGCTCTTCGTGCCCGATCTGCCAGGGAAATTGCGGTTGAAGGTCCGTACCGAAACGGCATCGGTCTTCGGGGCCTGTCCCATGCCGATGCAGGGGCCGCAGGCGCTTTCGAGGATCCTGGCTCCCGAGGAGATGATATCCGTGAGAGCCCCGTTCTTCGCGAGCATGGCGAGAACCTGGCGGGAACCCGGGGCAATGGCGAAGCTCACGTCAGGATGGATCTTCCTGCCTTTGAGAACCCGGGCCACCATCATGAGGTCCTTGAGCGACGAGTTCGTGCAGGAGCCGATCAGAACCTGATCTACTCTCGTCCCGGCAATATCGCGTATGGAAGCCACGTTGTCCGGACTATGGGGGCAGGCTGCCATGGGCTCGACCTTCGACAGGTCGATCTCGATGACCTCGTCATAGACGGCGTCTTCATCGGCTGCAAGGGGCTTCCACGAACGTCTCCGTCCCTGGGCTGTGAGGAAGGATTTCGTGACCTCGTCGCTCGGGAAGATCGAGGTCGTTGCCCCGAGCTCGGCGCCCATGTTGGTGATCGTGGCCCTCTCCGGCACACTCAGAGTTTTCACGCCTTCGCCCGTATACTCGAAAATCCTGCCCACACCGCCTTTTACCGTGACCCGTTTAAGCACCTCGAGGATTATGTCCTTGGCGCTGACCCATGGCCTCAAACGCGAGGTGAGGACCACGCCAACGACCTTCGGAGTGGGGATCGAGAACGGCATGCCTGCCATGGCAGAGGCGACATCGAGCCCCCCCGCGCCGATCGCCAGCATGCCGATGCCGCCAGCGGTCGGGGTATGGCTGTCCGATCCGAGAAGGGTCTTGCCGGGAACCCCGAAGCGCTCGAGGTGCACCTGGTGACAGATGCCGTTTCCTGCCCGGGAAAAATAGATCCCGTACTTGCGGGCGATATCCTGGAGGAACCGGTGGTCGTCTGCATTCTCGAACCCTGACTGGAGGGTATTGTGGTCCACGTAGCTCACCGAGAGCTCGGTCTTCACCCGCTCGATGTCCATGGCCTCGAACTCGAGGTATGCCATGGTGCCGGTCGCATCCTGGGTGAGGGTCTGGTCGATCTTCAGGGAACACTCGCGGCTGGTCCGCTCCAGTGCATGCCTGTCGATGATCTTCTGTGTGAGTGTTTTTGCCATGCCTGCTCCTGATCGAAAATTGTATTCCTATCTCTAATGATGAACCATGCTTTAGTCAATGATTTAAAGTGCTCAAGCCAAGGGAATCAATGGTTAAAAGCTCATTATTCATGGAAGGTGAAGTCAAGATAAAAAATCATTCAGGGAAATCAAACCCATGTCCGACAGTGCAAACATTTCCCGCAGGAGTGCAATAAACACTCAAGCAGCCCTGTCGCGGTGTCCGATAAGGGATGGCATACTGCTCATCGCTCGAGGTGAAAAAGATGGTCGATAAAAGGCGTATGGGCGAGATCCTCGTAGAACTCGGTCTCATCGATGAATACAATATCAGGCATGCACTGGATGTTGCGAAAAGGGAAGGTCTGAAGCTCGGAGAGGCCATCATACGATTGGGCTATCTGGGCGAGGATCAGGTTCTGGGCATTCTGAAAAACCTCACCTCCGTCCCCGTGCTCGACATGAAGGACTGCGTGATCAAAAAAGAGGCACAGATCGTGCTGCCCCCTGACCGGATGAGGGAAATGAGGGCTGTTCCCATCGATGTGAAGGACAAGGCCGCCGTCGTGGCCTTTGCAGATCCCCTGAACTATCTCACGGTCGAGAAAGTCAAATTCATCCTCAACAGGGATGTCGATCCGATCCTGGCAACACGCTTCCAGATCGATGATATTCTCGATCATCTCGACAGGGTAGGATATGGGGCACGACAGATCAATCTGTCAGCCGTAAGAAGGAGCATTTCGACGATCACTGTCCAGGAAATGGACCCCTCGCGTCTGATCAGGCTCCTCGATGAACCGGCCAGCACCGACCTTCACCTTTCGATCGGAACCTCTCCTGCGGTACGCTGCGGCGGGGCGTTCAAGCGCTGCAGCATGCCCCTTATAACTCATGGCGTTATCGATGAATTTCTCAAAGAAGTGCTCTCCGAAGAGCACCGCCTTGTGCTCGAGGAGAGAAAACAGGTGGAATTCACCTACGTGAAGACCGGGGTGGGCAGGTACCGCATGAACATATACTATCAGAAAGGCGGAGAAATCACGGTTGCCGCCAGAAAGCTGGTGGAGGATATCCCCTCTGTCGCCTCTCTCGGCATTCCCGAAACCCTCACCTCGCTTCTGGACAAGAGGGGGCTCATCGTGGTGAGCTCTGCCCGGGGGCAGGGTAAGGATACGACCATTGCCGCCCTGGTGGACCACATCAACTCCACGATGAGCTTGAATGTCATCACCTTTGAAAACCCCATCGAATACATTCACCACCACAAGATGTCCAATGTCAATCAGAGGGAGTTGGGCAGCGATACCTGCAAGGATCTTGCAGACGTGTTCGAGCACGCCATCAGGCACGACCCGGATGTACTCGTGATGTCCGGCATCAATGACAGAATCATGGCCGAGACTGCCGTACTCGCTGCGCAGAAGGGCATTCTCGTGATCGTGGGAATGAATGCCGTCGATGCATTCAGCGCCATTGAACAGATGATCTCGACACTCTCGGATGATTACATGAAGGTCCTCCTCTCTCGCTCGATCCTTTCTGTCTTTGCCCAGCGGCTCGTATGGTCCAGATCCTCGAAGAAGAGGGTCCTGATATGGGAGCAGCTTTTGGCAACCCCGAGGGTTCAGAAATATATTCGGGACGACAAGGTCTATTATATAAAAGGACAGGCAATGTCGCACAGGGGCGAATATTTTCCCATTGAGGCAAGCCTTGCCAAGGCGATAAAGAGCGGATCGCTCTCTGATGAGATGATTCAATCCGAATCGTGGGTGAACCAGGACATCCTCAGGGCCTATCTCGAACGGTAAACCAAAAACTACGAAGCATTATAACAGAAACGAGCGCTCATTCATAGCAAATTTTCGCTTGCATAGGGTTCACCATTTGTGTATTAAATGAATCGTGATTCAGAATACTTCTCTGAATTCATAATTAAAAAATCTAAGGAGTGTGGGATGAGCAGATTAATGACCTTTGTTTCTGTTGCCTTCATGGTGTTCGCGGTATCCAGTGTTGCATTTGCTGCTGACGCAGCCGCAGCAGGGTACACGGATTGGGCCAAGGTGATCTTCGTCGGCGTATCGGTTATTGCAGCGGGCTTGTGCATGGGTCTCGGTACCGTTGGTCCAGGCCTCGGAATGGGTCAGGCAACTGCAGGAGCAAGCGAAGCAGTCGGTCGTAATCCTGAAGCTCAGGGCAAGATCATGCTCACCATGATGGTCGGTCTTGCCATGACAGAGTCTATTGCAATCTACGCCCTCGTTGTAACCCTCATCATTCTCTACGCAAACCCCTTCAAAGCAATCATAATGGGTTAGGGAAAGCGGTATCGATGATTCCAAAGGAGCCGACAGACATCAGCACGCAGTTATTGATCAGGCCAAGGTGCAGGTGGGGCGAAACAGCTGGCAATGCTTTGGGATTGAAGGCTTTTCCGGGCGACAAGATGAATACGGTGGGTTATCAGTACGCAAGCGGTTGCATAAGACGTTCAGGAGAATGATATGGATAAGGAAGCAAAAACCAGTTTCAGCTTTGCCAGTATCGCCATAAGCTTTTTTATCCTCATCGTGCTTCCCCTGACCATCACCGGCGTCATCATAAGCAAAGGTGTGGTCAAGGTGGGTGAGGAGGCGACACAGGCAAACTTGCGCATTCTCGACGATAGTCAGAAGCTGTCGATAGGGGGGCGTGCCCAGAATATAGCGGATGCAGTCGCTCAGTTCCTCTCGGACACGGAGAAGGATATCCGGATAGCTTCGATACTTCCTCGGGATGAAAATTCATATACCACCTTTCTCAGGTCCAACACGAGGGGAGTCATAAAGGCTTCCAACGTGGGAATCGTGAAAATACCCGTTCCCGTCTTCCGCGAGATTGCCTTTCTGGACAAGCAGGGAATGGAGGTTCTCAAGGTCACGAATGAAGGTGTGGTACCGAGAGAAAAGCTCAGAGACATGTCCAACCCCGCCAATGGAGAATATGGATCTGAGGACTATTTCCTGAAGGCCAAAGGTATGGCCCCAGGGGAATTTTACATGGGGCCGGTTGTGGGCCAGCATGTGAACAAGGCTGAATTCGACGGCGGGAAACGTTTTGACGGTATCATCAGAATGGCTGCACCTGTCTTTGATTCTCAGGGGTTTGCAGGGGTCGTTGCGTTGGCATTGAATGAGGTACACTTAAGGGAGTTCACCGACCATATCATACCGACTGAACCGGGCATGGTCTTTGGCCAGGTGAATCCGGAAAATATGGATTACGCATTCATGGTCGACCGGGATGGGTTCATCATCGCTCATCCCAGCGACTACCTGATAAGGGGACTGGATCAGAATATGCAGCCGGTTCCTGTAATGGACGAACAGAACTACAAGCAGCTGTCCCAGACCGGAGAAGGGGCAATGAATGTTCTAAAGATGGGATTCCTCGACGAGAATCTTCCGAAGATTCACGCTCTTGCTTCTGAGGGTAAGGCAGGATCTCTCACCTATACCATTGACGACAAGAGAATCTTCATGGCCTATGCCCCTATTCCGTTCTACGGAAACGGCTTCACGAAGCCTCAGGGTTTCGGCTGGGTCGGCATGGTGGTCGACATCGACAAGTATCACCATCTGAGCCAGGAAAAGGTAAAGGAAATTCAGCAGAGAGTCGAGAGATGGCAGAAGTCGAGCATTGTCGTGGTCTTCGTATCTCTCATACTCCTCTTCGCCATAGCGCTCATCCTCGCACGGGGATTGTACCGTTCAATCCAGAGCGCACGTCGTGATGAAGAATCGAGGCCTCGCAAGTACGACGACGACGAAGACTAGACTCTCGCAAACAGATCTGATTCAAACACTGAGGGATGACGGCATGCCGTCATCCCTTTTCTTATGGATGCAGGGACATGCTCCGGTATGAAAATTCCCTGATTCCTGCCAAGAGTGAAAATTACAGTCAATCTCACTAAAAATATTAAAAAGATAATCCCCATGGGAATGTTGACATGGTCTGTCAATTCTGATTATGGTTATCCAGCTTATTTTTGCTCGAAGATTCAGGAGGAATAAAGCAACCTATGCACTACGTGCTGCTCATCATAAGTGCTGCCCTCGTCAACAATTTCGTCCTCTCACGGTTCCTCGGTATCTGTCCCTTCATCGGGGTGTCGAGGAGTACGGACACGGCGATCGGGATGAGCATGGCTGTGGTCTTCGTGATCGCCCTTGCCTCTCTGGTCACCTGGCTGATCAACCACTACATCCTCGTGTCCTTAGGGCTCGCGTACCTTCAGACCATCGTTTTCATCCTCGTCATAGCCTCTCTCGTGCAGCTCGTCGAGATGATCATCCAGCGGGTGAGCATGCCCCTCTATCAGGCGCTCGGCATTTACCTGCCGCTCATCACGACGAATTGTGCCGTTCTCGGTGTGGCCCTCCTCAATATCAACCTCAAATACGATTTCCTGGAATCGGTCATATTCGGGACAGGCTCGGCTGTCGGATTCGGGCTTGCGCTGACCATATTCGCAGGGATGAGGGAAGAGATGGACCTCAACGAAATTCCCAAGGCGTTCCAGGGAACCCCCATTGCTCTCATCACCGCAGGGATACTCTCCCTGGCATTCATGGGATTCTCAGGTCTGGTGAAGTGACATGTTTATAGCGACCCTGGTTGTAGGCGGAATCGGAGCGGTGTGCGCCCTTATCCTGGGTATCTCCCTGATTACCTTTGCGGTCAAGATGGATGCCCGGGAAAAGGAGGTCATGGACAGGCTCCCGGGTGCCAATTGCGGATCCTGCGGGTATGCTGGCTGCGCTGCCTTCGCCCACGAGCTCACCTCGAATCCTGATGCAGTGATGGCCTGCCCCGCTGTGAGTGCAGAGGCGTTGAAGGCAATATCCCAGCTTCTCGGGAAAGAGCTTGGGGAAGTCTCCCCCCTTATTGCATGCGTGCGATGCAAGGGCGGGCTCAACGAAACGGCTTCAAGATACGAGTATGTCGGTCCGAGGGACTGTCGTACGGCACAGATCGTGGCAGGGGGGCCAAAGGGATGTGAATACGGGTGCCTCGGGTTCGGAACCTGCGTCGCCGTGTGCCCGTTCGACGCCATGGAGATGGGCGAAGACGGACTTCCCCATGTAATTGCGGAAAAGTGCACCGGCTGCGGGAAGTGCGTTACGGCCTGCCCGAGAGGGATTATCGCGCTGATACCGAGATCTGCGAATTTCTCTGTGAGCTGTATTTCAAAAGATGCCCCTAAGGAAATGAAGAAAAATTGTTCCGTCGGGTGCATCAAGTGCGGGATCTGCAGCGATGCCTGCCCCTTCGATGCGATCTCGGTTTCAAAGGACAAAGCGGCAGAGATCAGCCAGGACAGGTGCAGAAAGTGCGGGCTGTGCATGAGCGCTTGCCCGGTGAGCGTGATTGCCTCCCTGCGAATGCCGGATAAGGTCCGCATCATTCCCGATAAATGCAAGGGCTGCGGACTCTGCCGGCAGGTATGTCCTGTCGAGGCGATCTCCGGAAAACCCAAAGAGGCGTACCTCGTAGACATTGGCAAGTGCATAGGCTGTGGACTGTGCATCGAGAAGTGTCCGGCGGATGCCATCGAGAGGAAGATCTCATGAAGATGTTCAGAGGAGGCATCCACCCGCCCGAGGAAAAGGAATCGACAAGGGCCAAGGCCATCGAGGACTTCCCCTTAAGCACCCTTTACTCTGTCATGCTCCAGCAGCACCTCGGCGGTCCGGCAAAGGTCATTGTCGGACAGGGAGATATCGTCAGGAAAGGGCAGCCGCTTTCCGAGCCCCTGGGCTATGTATCGGTTCCTGTTCACGCCCCCACATCGGGCAAGATAAAGGAGATTGCAAAGAAGATCCATCCGGTGACCGGCACCCTAAGCCCCTGTATCATCATGGAGGCGGACGGCCGCGACGAGTGGGTCGAGGGGCTTCCCTGCAGCCGTGATCCCTTCATCATGGAAAGGGATGAGCTCCTCGAAGCGATCCGGGCTGCCGGCATCGTCGGAATGGGCGGCGCAACCTTTCCAACCCATGTGAAGCTCTCGCCTCCGGAGGGAAAGCCCATCGATACCTTTATTATTAATGGCGTCGAGTGCGAGCCGTATCTTTCCGCCGATCACCGGCTCATGCTCGAGGAACCGGATAAGGTGCTCAATGGTGCAAGGGTAGCGATGAAGATCCTCGGCGTCGACAGGGCAATCCTTGCGATCGAGGCGAACAAGCCGGATGCAATAAGGCTCATGGAAGAGAAGGCCCCCCCTGAGATACGTGTCGAGTCTCTCAGTGTAAAGTATCCGCAGGGAGCGGAGAAACAGCTCATCAAGGCGATTACGGGAAGGGAGATCCCCTCCGGCGGGCTGCCCATGGATGTGGGCACGGTCGTGCAGAACGCCGGCACCTGTGCCGCCATCTGGGACTCCTGCAGCAAAGGCATCCCGCTCATCGAACGCATAACCACGGTGACAGGCAGAGGCGTATCTGATCCGAAGAATGTCCGTGTGAGGATAGGCACACTGCTCAAGGAGGTCATCCAGTTCTGCGGTGGAACCAATAATGCCGCCAAGATCATATTCGGGGGCCCCATGATGGGCATTGCACAGTTCACGCAGGAGATCCCCATCTTGAAGGGCACCTCCGGAGTCCTCGTCCTGACGGAAAAGGAAACGGATATATCGGACTACTCCGCATGCATCTCCTGCGGGCGGTGCGTGGAGGCATGTCCCATGGGGCTCCTTCCCTCGACATTGAGCAAACTCGGCGAAAAGGGAACGTGGGAAAGAGCCCTCAAGAACGATCTTATGGATTGCATCGAATGCGGATGCTGCACCTATGTGTGCCCGGCCGGCCGGCCGATCGTTCATTTCATCAAGCATTTGAAGGCGCTTTTCCGAACAGCCGGTGCAAAGAGCAAAGGGGCATGACATGAAGGATATATTTGTTTCGAGCTCTCCACATATCCGGTCTCCCGAGGACATCCCGTGGATCATGCGGCAGGTCATGTATGCCCTGATGCCGGGAGCTTTCATCGGAGTATATTTCTTCGGAATGCCGGCCATCAAGGTTATAGCCGTTTCGATCGCATCCTGCGTAGCTGTCGAGGCGCTTTGGCAGAGGGTGAGCCGTCAGCGCATCACGGTGAACGATTGGTCCGCAGCGCTGACCGGGCTGCTCCTGGCCATGAATCTTCCCTCTGGCCTGCCATGGTGGATGGTGGTGATCGGCTCGGCCGTTGCCATCATCTTCGGCAAACAGGTCTATGGCGGCCTCGGAAACAATCCCTTCAATCCGGCTCTGGTTGCACGGATATTCCTTCTCATCTCCTTTCCGGTAGCCATGACCACCTGGCCCAAACCAAGGTCCTTCTTTGCAGAGCAGACAGATGCCGTGACCGGCGCCACCCCGCTCGGGGCATTGAAGACAGCCGTCTTCGAGCACCAAAGCATTGCCGCCGCACCGCATCTCAATCTTATGGACCCGTTCCTTGGAAACATCGGCGGGTCGCTTGGAGAGATCTCCGCTCTCGCTCTCATCCTGGGGGGGCTCTACCTGATCCTGAGGAAGATCATCGCCTGGCAGATCCCGGTCTCTTATTTGGGCAGCGTAGCCGTCTTCACCGGGATACTCTGGAAGATCAATCCGCAACTCTATGCGAGCCCCGCCTTCCATCTCCTTACCGGAGGGCTGATGCTCGGCGCCTTTTTCATGGCAACCGACTACGTGACATCACCCATCACGAATCCGGGGAGGATAGCCTTCGGCATTGGATGCGGGCTCATCACCGTGATTATCAGGACATGGGGAGGGTATCCCGAAGGCGTGGCCTTCTCTATCCTCATCATGAATGCCCTTGTCCCGCTCATAAACAGGGCCACACGTCCCCGGAAATTCGGAGCTTAAAAGATGAAAGAGGTAATCCGGCTCATTATCGTGCTTACGGCTGTCTGTTCCCTGGCAGGATTTTCCCTCGCCTACGTGAACGAGAAGACCAAAGATGCGCGGGCGTATCAGGACAGGCTCAAGCTGCTCAATTCTCTGAATATAGTGCTGCCCGAGCACGACAATCAGCCGGATAAGGATGCCGTAGAGGTGAGCGGGACAGTGTATTACATTTCGAAACTGAAGGGTGCTGTCAACGGGGTAGCCTTCGAAACCTCATCCGACAGGGGATACAGCGGTGATATCAGGATCATGGTCGGGATAGAGCCGACAGGAAAGATCATCTCGATTGCAGTCACGGACCAGAAAGAGACGCCCGGTCTCGGCTCGAAGATCACCGAAGGCTGGTTCCTGAACCAGTACAAGGGAAAGTCGCTCCAGAACGCGAAATGGAAGGTGAAAAAGGACGGCGGCGATTTCGAGGCGATCTCCGGTGCGACCATATCGCCGAGGGCCGTGACAGATGCAGTCAGGAAAGGGCTCGAGGAGTACGAACAGCGCAAGTCCAAAATTGTGGAGGCTGCCAATGTCGTTCAGTAACGAGCTGATGAAGGGAATCTGGAAGGAGAATCCCCTTTTCGTCATTGTACTGGGAACATGTCCGGCTCTGGCGGTATCGACGAGCGTCGAGAACGGGATAGGCATGGGCATTGCCGCGACTTTCGTGCTCGTATGCTCGAACATCGTGGTTGCTGCAGTAAGGAAATTTGTCCCCGACAGTGTGAGGATCGCTGTCTATATCGTGATCATCGCCTCTTTCGTCACCATCGTGGATCTCATCATGAGTGCATATTTCAGAACCCTGTATCAGGCATTGGGCATCTTTATTCCATTGATCGTCGTCAACTGCATTATCCTGGGTCGTGCCGAGGCATTCGCATCGAGAAACTCAATTTTCCTTTCGATTGCCGACGGGATAGGCATGGGAGGCGGATTCACCCTTGCCCTGCTCATGATAGGCACGGTAAGAGAGCTCCTGGGCAATGGGTCGATCCTCGGGTACAACCTGCTCGGAGCAAGTTACATACCCACTCTTGTGATGATACTTCCCCCGGGTGCATTTCTTACGTACGGCGCTCTTACGGCTATTGTAAATTCTTTGAAAAAAGGATAAGAGGACCGTGAATATGTATTGAAATGGAGAGTACATGACAGCCAAGATACTTGAGAAACAGCGATTATCAGAGGGAGTGTATCTAATGGTGCTGTCTGGAGCAAAGATCGCGAGAAAGCGCAAGGCGGGACAGTTTGTGGTCATCCGGATTCACGAGCAGGGGGAGAGGATCCCGCTCACGATAGCGGATGCGGATCCGGCAAAAGGGACAGTCACGATCATATTCCAGGTATGCGGAAAGTCGACGAGCCACCTTTCTGATTTGAATGTCGGCGACGAGATCTTGGACCTTGTGGGCCCCCTCGGGAAGCCCACCCATGTCGAGAAGATCGGAACGGTAGCCTGCATCGGCGGAGGCATCGGGGTTGCCCCGGTGTATCCCATTACGCAGGCCATGAAGCAGGCAGGCAACCGCATCATCTCCATCATCGGAGCCAGGAATAAGGAGCTCCTCATCATGGAGGACGAGATGAAGGCCGTCTCCGATGAGATCGTCGTGACAACCGATGACGGCTCGTACGGGTTCCACGGCTTTGTCAGTCAGGCCCTCGAGAACAACTACCTCATGAAGGGCATAAAGATCGACCTCGTGGTGGCCATCGGCCCGGTCCCCATGATGAGGGCGGTATGCGATATTACGAGGAAATATAACGTTCCCACGGTGGTATCCCTGAACTCGATCATGGTGGATGCCACCGGGATGTGCGGGGCATGCAGGGTAAGCGTAGGCGGCAAGACACGCTTTGCCTGTGTGGAGGGCCCCGAGTTCGACGGCCATCAGGTCGACTTCAAGGAGCTCATCGATCGCCAGCGCATCTATCTCGCAGACGAGAAGGAATGCATGGACCACTACTGCTCATGCAAGCTGGGAAAAGGCAGTACATAGCATGGACATGAAAGACAGACTGAAAATACCACGGCAGCCCATGCCGGAGCAGGAGGCCAGGGTCAGGGCACGGAACTTCGACGAGGTGCCTTTAGGCTATACGCCGGAAACCTCAAAGATAGAGGCCTTGAGATGCATCCAGTGCAAGAAGCCGACCTGCGTGGAAGGCTGCCCGGTCGAGATCGATATCCCGGGATTCATCCAATTGATCGTCGAGGGCAAGTTCATCGAATCGGCGAGAAAGATCAAGGAAACGAATGCGCTTCCCGCAGTATGCGGACGGGTGTGTCCGCAGGAAGTCCAGTGTGAGGCGAAGTGCGTACGGGGCAAGAAGGGCGAGCCGGTTGCCATAGGCCGGCTCGAGCGCTTCGTTGCTGACTACGAGCGGGCAACGGGTGAGGTTGCCATTCCGGAGATCCCGAAGAAGACCGGCAAGAGGATCGCTATCGTGGGATCGGGACCCGCCGGGCTCACCGTTGCCGGCGATCTCATCAAGCTCGGCCATGAAGTCACCATCTTCGAGGCGCTCCATGCGCCTGGAGGGGTTCTCGTCTATGGGATCCCGGAGTTCAGACTGCCGAAGGCCATCGTGGCGGCAGAGGTCGATTACCTCAAGAAGATGGGGGTGAAGATAGAAACCTCCCATGTAGTGGGAAAGCTCTCGACCGTCGACGAGCTCTTCGCGGAAGGGTATGATGCCGTGTTTCTGGGCACGGGTGCAGGACTGCCCATCTTCATGAACATCCCCGGGGAGAACTTGAACGGTGTGTACTCTGCCAATGAATACCTCACCCGGTCGAATCTCATGAAGGCCTACAAATTCCCCGAGTACGATACGCCGATTGTGCGCGGCAGGAATGTAGCGGTCATCGGCGGAGGGAACGTGGCCATGGACTCTGCCAGAACAGCCATGAGGCTGGGCGCGGATAAGGTCTACCTCATCTATCGGAGGTCGAGAGTGGAGATGCCGGCTCGGATAGAGGAAATCCACCATGCGGAAGAAGAGGGGATCGAGTTTCATCTGCTGACGAATCCGGTGAGATACATCGGTAATGACAAGGGGTGGGTAATCGGTGTAGAATGTTTGAAGATGGAGTTGGGTGAGCCGGATGAATCAGGGCGGAGAAGGCCGGTCCCCGTGAAGGGCAGCGAATTCGTGATCGATATCGACACTGCGGTGGTGGCAATCGGTGCCGGATCGAATCCTCTGGTGCAGAGCACGACACCCGGACTGAATACGAACAAGCGCAACTACATCATCGCCGATGAAGAGACCGGGCAGACCTCGCGGGAAGGGGTATTTGCCGGAGGAGACATCGTGACCGGCTCCGCTACGGTCATCCTGGCCATGGGCGCAGGAAGAAAAGCCGCCAGGGCCATCCATAAATATGTGATGTCCAAGTAATGCAACGCGATAGGAGAAGATATGACCCTTGCCGAGATTAAAGAGATATTGGATGCGGATGTGATTGTCGGCGAAGACATGCTGGGGCTGGAGGTGGACAAGGGTTTTGCTGCTGATCTGATGAGCGACGTGCTCGCTTTTGCCAAGGAAGGGTCGATCCTCCTGACCGGGCTCACCAACCCCCTGGTCGTTCGAACGGCAGAGACCCTTGACTTAAGCGCTATCATCTTCGTGAGGGGAAAGCGCCCCTCTCCTGATGCAATAAGACTGGCACAGGAAAAGAACATTCCCCTGCTCGGCACAAGGAATATCCTCTTCGAATCATGCGGAAAGCTGTACGCCGCTGGTATGAGGGGATCTATCCAGAAGGTGAATGAAAGCTGACAGTCTTTTATTCGCTTCGATCCGTGTCCGGTGTTTGTTTGCAGGTAGTTTCCCGTTCTCTGTCGGGCATTTCTTTTTTCAACATCAGACATTGTAAATTCAAGCTTAAGTTGGTATATATACAAGTCGATAAAGCGAGCAAGAGGTGAAGATATGGCTGGGGCATCCGATATATCCGCGATACTTTCTCAGGCAGGAAGGATCGAGAAGATAAATCAGAATCCGTTTGTCCAATCAGAGGTGGCCAGACAGGTCCTCACTGAAGAAGAGGCGAAACAGAGACTTCGCAAGAGCCGGGAAGTCAATGAGTCAAAGAAAACAGAAGAAATCGCCGCAAAGGATCGTGAGCGGGAGAAATCCCGGCATCAGAAAAAAGGAGCACCCGGCAAGGAGGAGAAGGATTCCTCTGAAACCGAGCCTCTGGAAAGCGGCAGACGCCACATTATCGATATGCTGGTGTAGCCTGTAGGATCTGATTATGCTGTGGTGTGCTTCACTGGATCCGACAAAAACCCTTCTCATTATTCAGTTCGTCGTGCAGGCAATCCTGCTTGGGGTAATCATATTCTTTGTAGTCGCCGACAGGAAAAAGGGCATTTCACCATCTGCCCTCGACGATCTCAAAGAGCTCATCGGGCAGACCAGGCAACTGTCTGATAATTTCAGCAACCAGATCAAGACCGAGGTCGAGATCGTCAAAGGAGCCATGACCGAACTCGATGACAAGATCCGAGAGGCCAAGCTCTTGATGGAGGGACTCGAAAAAGCCTCAGTGAATGTGAAAGAAGTCCGGAAATATACACCATCGGATGTCGCCAAGCTGCATAAAGGCGGTTTCGATCCCGTCGATATCTCCAGGATCACCGGAATTCCTGTCGGCGAGATACAGCTTATGGTCAAGATGTATCCTGAAGGACACTGACGGGCACGATGCAGATACATCCCGCTCAAGCCCGATCCGGCAGCATTGTCCTGGAGGGAAATATCCCCTCGGTTTCGATAGGCAGGACAGTAATTGCAACCGTTCTCTCCGCACCGAAAGGAGGATTCGTTCTCGTCTCCATGTTCGGGAAGCGCCTGCTTGTCGAGACTGCTCTGCCGCTGGAGAAAGGGCAGGTGCTCAATCTTAAGGTTCATGCCGTGTCTCCGAAGATCGTTCTCAGACCTTCTCCTCAGCCGGATCTGCCGGAACGAAGCGTCCCATTGAGAGATCTCAGCAGCGCCTTGGGTCAGATTATTGGAAAACTCGGAGAGAAGCCGATCAGCTCGTTCCTCGTTCAGGAAACCATCCGACAGCTGTCCTCTCAGGGCGATCAGGATTCACGATCAGCACAGTTCGTTACGGCGCTCTTGGATCAGATATACCAGTATCCCCAGGCCATTGCATACCTCTTCATCCCGCTTGTGGACGATGATTCCGGATCAAGGGCACAGGTGTCTATCGAGCGGGATGAGAGCGCCTACACCGTGAACCTCGATATCGAGACCGAGAACCTCGGAAGCATCGAGTGCACGGCACGCATGGATAAGGACAAAAGGATGGACGTGGAGATCAGAACCCCGTCAGGAGAGGTTGCAGCCCTCTTGAAGAGCCATCTTGGAGAGTTGAAGGCGGGACTCGAACCTCTTGGCATCCGCTCGCTCGAGATTCTCCGTTCAGCTCTCCGCAAACAATCATCCAAAGAGGTCGATGTGCTCGTATGAAAGATGAGCAGGAAAAAGCAGTCGCACTGAAGTATGAGCGGGGCAAGGATCCGGCGCCCAAGGTGACCGCCAAAGGCCGCGGCGCTGTTGCGGAAAGGATATTGGCCCTTGCCAAAGAGAACAACATCCCGATCAGGCAGGATAAAACCCTTCTCGATGCCCTCTATAAACTCGATATAAATGAAGAAATTCCAGAAGAGCTCTATA
This sequence comes from Deltaproteobacteria bacterium, assembly GCA_029547185.1. Classification (GTDB taxonomy): domain Bacteria; phylum Desulfobacterota; class Desulfomonilia; order UBA1062; family UBA1062; genus Phosphitivorax. The sequence continues at coordinate 123,932 of JAKPPU010000005.1, forward strand.
GGGCCATAGCCGAGGTCCTTGCCTTTGTCTATCGGATAAACCGCTTGAAGACTGCCGGATAAGCCTGCCCATATACTGTTTCAGTCAACCTGAGTGTGCTCGGTGGAGGTTTTAATGGTTTTTCCGGAAGGATAAACAAAACAGGTTAAAATTCATTTCATGCTGAAACGTCTCTCGATCTGCCGGTGGCTGCCTTAACAGACGCAGAAGCTTTGAGCGGCTCGGAGAAGCCGGAGACAGCTCCGGTTACTCGAGGGTAAACCCATCTGGAAGCAGGGGGATATTTAAGCCTAACTATCGGTAATCAATGTTTAATCATGCCGTCGAGATAGTATCACACCCGTGGCCGCTCCATTCAATTATCGATAAAGACATAACGATTAATGTTGACCTAGTAGCCTGCATATGTTATACCTTTGTAATCAAAAAATGAGTCTTCATTCAAAAATAAGGTGTGCCAAGTGATTAAAGACAGCGAAAAGATCGGCGCAGTAATGGTAGTCGGATCGGGAATCGCAGGAATCCAGGCATCACTCGATCTGGCAAATTCGGGCATGAAAGTTTATCTCGTTGATAACGGGATCAGCATCGGCGGCGTCATGGCGCAGCTCGATAAAACCTTCCCCACGAACGACTGTTCCGCATGCATTCTCTCTCCGAAGCTCGTGGAGGTCGGGCGGCATCCGAACGTGGAGATCCTTACCCGCCGGACTGTAAAGGCGGTGGAGGGTGAGCCGGGCAAGTTCACGGTCAAGCTCCTCAAGGCGCCGCGGTTCGTGGACCTTTCGAAGTGTACGGGATGTGGAGACTGTGCGAAGGTTTGTCCTGTCTCCGTCAAGTCGGACTTCAACGAGAACCTGGAGGACCGCAAGGCGACCTATCGCCAGTTCCCCCAGGCTATCCCCAGCGGGTTCGCCATCGACAAGATCGGCACCTCGCCATGTAAGGCCGCTTGTCCCACGCACATCTCGGTGCAGGGCTACGTAGCCCTCATCCAGACAGGGAAATACAAGGAAGCGCTGAAGCTCATCAAGAAGGACAACCCATTCCCTGCGGTATGCGGCCGCGTGTGCAACCACCCCTGCGAGACTGCCTGCCAGAGGGCCAAGGTCGATGAGCCCATCGACATCATGCACCTCAAGCGCTTTGTCGCTGACCTCGACCTGAACGATGAAACCCGCTACATTCCCGAGAAGAAGGAAAAGAAGGGCAAGACCGTCGGCGTTGTGGGTGCAGGTCCGGCCGGTCTCACCGCCGCTTACTATCTCGCCGTCGAAGGCTACGATGTCACGGTATACGAAGCGGCTCCGATTCCCGGTGGCTGGCTCACCCTGGGCATCCCCGAGTATCGCCTCCCCAGGAATATTATTCAGGCCGAGATCAAGATCATAGAGGATCTGGGCGTAAAGATCATCTGCAATACCAAGATCGGCAAGGACATCTCCTTCGACGATCTGAGGAAGAAGCACGACGCCATTTTCCTGGGCTGCGGCACGCACATCTCCACCAAGCTCGACATCCCCGGTGAAGATATGCAGGGTGTCATACACGGCATCGACTACCTGAAGCGCATGAATCTGGGCGAGAAGATCGATCTGGGCGAGAAGGTCGCGGTCATCGGCGGCGGCAACGTTGCCATGGACGCGGTCCGCACCGCCGTCAGGAACGGCTCCAAAGACGTGTTCATCCTGTATCGCCGCTCCCGCAATGAAATGCCCGCTGCCCTCGAAGAGATCGAAGAGGCGGAGGAAGAAGGCATCAAGATGAACTTCCTCGTAGCCCCGGTCCGCGTGGTTGGCGAGAACGGCAAGGTCACCGGCATCGAGTGCCAGCGCATGGAGTTGGGCGAGCCGGATGCATCCGGCCGTCGCCGTCCGGTACCGGTGAAGGGCTCAGAGTTCATCGTCGAGTGTGACTCCATCGTGCCCGCCATCGGTCAGTCCGCAGATCTCGGGTTCCTGCCCAAAGATATAAGCTTGAGCAAATGGAAGACCATTGACGTCGATCCCTTCACCTTTGCCACCAACGTACCCGGCGTGTTCGCCGGCGGCGACGCCCAGACCGGCGCAGCCACCGTCGTTCAGGCAGTCAATGCGGGCAAAGAAGCTGCCATCTCCATCAATCGCTACCTCTCCAATATGGACGTGAAGGAAGGCAGGGTCAAGTACTGGACCAAGGGTATCGCGGACAAGGATATCACCGAAATGAGCGACGAGCTGGGCATCGCGGAAGCGAAGCTCCACGCCAGGCTTGCCGAAAAGAGCGAGGCCGACCTGAAAGATGTGGAGAAGGCCCCGCGGGTTCATATGAAGCATCTCGATCCCATGAAGCGGCGCACAAACTTTGAAGAAGTCATCGCCGGCTTGAGCGAGGAAGATGCAAAGAAAGAGGCTGACCGCTGCTTGAGCTGCGGCATCTGCTCAGAGTGCTATCAGTGCGTGGATGCATGTATAGCCAAGGCCATCAACCATGAAGATACCTTCGACATGGAGACCGTGGAAGTCGGTGCGGTCATTGCGGCCCCGGGCTTCGAGACCTTCGACGCCGGTTTGCGTGGCGAGTACGGCTTCGGCACCTGTGCCAACGTGGTCACCTCCATCCAGTTCGAACGCATCCTCTCCGCGTCCGGCCCGTATCATGGGCATGTGCAGAGGCTGTCCGACGCCAAGGAGCCCAAGAAAATAGCCTTCATCCAGTGCGTGGGCTCCCGCGACACCAACTGCGGCAACTCATGGTGCTCTTCGGTATGCTGTATGTACGCCACCAAGGAGGCCATCATCGGCAAGGAGCACGCGAAGGGTCTCGAGCCGACCATTTTCTTCATGGACATCCGCGCCCATGGCAAGGATTTCGACCGGTTCGTAAACCGCGCCAAGGACGAGTACGGCATCCGGTACATCCGCTCGATGCCGTCATCGGTGAAAGAGCTCCAGCAGTCGAAGAATCTGCTGATTACCTACGTACAGGAAGATGGAAAACTCACAGAGGAAGAATTCGACATGGTCGTCCTGTCGGTGGGTCTCACGCCGCCGAAAGAGGCAGTCCAGCTTGCCAAGGCTTTGGGCATAGAGCTCGAAGAGCACGGATTTGCAAAGACCTCTGTGGAGAATCCGGTGATGACGAGCCGGGACGGCATCTTCGTCTGCGGCGCGTTCGGCGGCCCCAAGGACATCCCGGAGACGGTCATGGAAGCCAGCGGTGCGGCAGCATGCGCATCTGGCCTGCTTGCAGCCAAGAGGGGCACCATGATCACCGAGGTCGATGTTCCTCTCGAAAAGGATATCAAGGGCATCGGCCCCCGGACCGGCGTGTTCGTATGCCACTGCGGAATCAATATCGGCGGCGTCGTGGACGTCCCCGCTGTCGTCGAGTATGCCAAGACGCTCCCGAACGTGGTCTTCGCCACCGACAACCTCTTCACCTGCTCTCAGGATACGGCGGTGAAGATGGGCGAGGTTATTAAAGAGGAGAACCTGACTCGCGTGGTCGTTGCATCCTGCTCGCCGAGGACCCACGAAGGCCTCTTCCAGGAGAACTGCGAGAAGGCGGGACTCAACCGTTACCTCTTCGAGATGGCCAACATCCGCGACCAGAATTCCTGGGTCCACATGAACGAGCATGAGGCCGCAACCGAAAAGGCCAAAGACCTCGTGCGCATGGCCGTCGCCAAGGCAGAATACCTGAAGCCCCTCAAGCCGGGCCAGCTCAGCGTCAACCATGCCGCCCTCATCATCGGCGGCGGCCTGGCGGGCATCACTGCGGCCCTGTCGCTGGCCGACCAGGGATTCGAGTCTTACATCGTCGAGAGACAGAACGAGCTCGGCGGCAACTACGCGAAGCTCCACTACACCCTCGAAGGGCTCGACACCAGGGCCCACCTCTCGAAGCTTCTCAAGGATGTTGCGGCGAACAAGCTCATCCACGTCCATACCGGCTCCGAGATCGAGAAGATCGAGGGCTTCATCGGCAACTATAAGACGACCATCAAGGGCAAGGAAGGCGAGGTCAAGTTCGAGCACGGCGTCGTGATCGTTGCGACCGGAGCCTATGAGCTCGAGACCGATGAATACCTCCACGGCAAATCCGACAAGGTCATCACCCAGCGCGATCTCGAAGACCTCATCGCTAAGAACGATGCCAAGGTCAAGAAGGCGGACAGCGTGGTCATGATCCAGTGCGTGGGCTCCCGCACCAAGGAGCGTCCGTACTGCAGCCGCTATTGCTGCAGCGAGGCCATGAAGAACGCCCTCAAGCTCAAAGAGATGGACCCGAACAAGGATGTCACCGTGATCTACCGCGACGTCCGGACCTTCGGCCTCAAGGAAGATTTCTACAAGAAGGCGCGCGAGCTCAATGTGAAATTCGTCCGCTACGACGAGGACCGCAAGCCCGAGGTTGCTGACAACGGCGGTAAACTCGCCATCAAGGTCTTCGATCCGATCCTGAATGCTCCGGTGACGCTCAGTGCCGATATGCTCGCACTCAGCGTAGGCACGGTGCCGAATCCTGAGAACGAAGAGATCGGCAAGATGCTCAAGGTCCCGACCAACCAGGACGGCTTCTTCCTCGAGGCCCACGTGAAGCTCCGCCCGGTCGATTTCGCCACCGACGGCGTGTTCATGTGCGGCATGGCCCATGCACCCAAGCTGAGCGAAGATACCGTAGTCCAGGCTAATGCTGCCGTGTCGAGAGCCTGCACCATCCTCACGAAGGATTTCATCGAGGCAGAAGGCAAGACGGCATTCGTCAACAAAGAGCGTTGCGCAGCGTGTGGCCTGTGCGAAGAGAACTGCCCGTTCGGCGCCATCGCCGTAGATGCGAACGAGGGTGCGGCCGTCGTCAATACGGTTCTGTGCAAAGGATGCGGCGTATGTACGGCCTCCTGCCGGATGAATGCAGCGGACTTGAACGGCTTCACGAACGAAGAGGTGCTCGTCCAGATCGCAGCGCTCGCAGGATAACAACCCCTCTCCCCAACGACAGAGAGGGAACGAATAGTAATCGAATGGAGATAGTATGGCTGAAGTAACAGCAACCGATGGATGGGAACCGAAGATCGTCGCAATCGTGTGCAACTGGTGTACCTATGCCGGGGCCGACCTCGCGGGGATCAGCAGGATCCAGTATCCCCCGAATGTGCGGATCGTACGGCTCCCCTGCACAGGGCGCATCAATCCCTTCTACGTCATGAAGGCTCTCCATGAGGGCGCGGACGGCGTGCTCGTCTCGGGTTGCCACCCTGGTGAATGCCACTACCTGACCGGGAACTATTCGGCCCGGAGAAAGTTCGCCATGCTGAAGAGGTATCTTTCCTACATCGGCTTAGAACCCGACCGGACCATCTTCACGTGGTGCTCCGCATCCGAGGGTGAGCGTTTCGCGAAAGTCATAAAGGGCGTGACGGAAAAGGTTAAAGCGCTCGGCCCTGCCAAGAAGCTCGTTAAAACACTATAGAGGATGAGCCGTGGAAAACGTTGAAAAGAAAATTCGGGAAGAGGCAAAGAAGCTGCTCGCTGACAAGAAAGTGGATGTCGTCATAGGATATGAGCGGGGGACACTGCCGCTCACCGCGACACCCTGCTTCATCACGGATGAGAACGATGCGGACAAGCTCGTATACGATGCAACCTGCGTACAGAATCTGGCGAAATACGTCCACGACATCATCTCTGCGCACCGAGAAGCTCAAAAGAAGGTGAAGCCCGAAGACAAAAAGAAGAAGGTCGTAGGCATCGTGGCCCGCGGATGCACGAGCCGTTCTCTGGTGATCCAGCTCCAGGAGAGGCAGTACGGGAGGGACGACATCGTCATTATAGGCGTGCCCTGCGAAGGATACATCGATAGCAAGAAGATTGCAGCCGTAACAGCCGGCGAAGAGATCCTCGACGGAACGATTGCCGGCGGCCAGGTCGCAGTGAAGACCGCCGGCGGCGAGAAGAAGCTGGCCTTGAACGACGTGCTCGCCGACAACTGCCTCACCTGCCGGTTCAACAACCCGGTCATATCCGATATCATGACCGGAGACCCGGCCCCGGCAAAGGACGCGGACAAGGAATACGAGAAGGTCGAGGCGTTCGAGAAGCTCTCCACCGAAGAGCGCTGGAACTACTTCGTCAAGGAGATGGGCAAGTGCATCCGCTGCTATGCATGCCGGAATGCATGCCCGTCGTGCTACTGCAAGATATGCTTCGTCGAGCAGAGCATGCCGCAGTTCGTGGGATTGAGCGCGGACCAGACAGATACCCAGGTCTTCCAGCTCTTGCGGACCTTCCACATGGTCGGCCGCTGCGTGGACTGCGGATCGTGCATCTCGGTTTGCCCCATGGGCGTGGACCTGCGGAACTTCCTCAAGAAGCTCGACAAGGACGCCCTCGAGCTCTTCGAAAACCGGGCAGGGGCGAAGATGGAAGACGTGCCGCCTTTGAGCACGTATCGTGAGAACGACAAGGAAGATTTCATTTACAACCCATAATACTGATACGGAGCAGGTATGACACAGTTTCTCCAGGAAGTGAACGATAAGATAAACGGCGTACCCATCCAGAGGTGTTACCATTGCCGGAAATGCACGGCGGGCTGTCCTCTTGCGACCGAGATGGAATACAATCCGAACAAGGTCATCAAGATGGTTCAGATGGGAATGAAAGACGAGGTCCTAGGCTCCTCAACCATCTGGCTCTGCGCTTCGTGCGAGACCTGTGTCACACGGTGCCCCAACCAGGTCGACATCGCCCGGATGATGGACGTGCTCCGGCAGATGTCCATCGAGAAGGGGATGTCCATCCCGCAGAAGAAGATCCTGGCCCTGCACAGGGCGTTCCTCACGAGCATCAAGATGTTCGGAAGGATCAACGAGCCCATCATGCTGGCACACTACAAGCTCCTTGCGAAAGACTACTTCTCCGATCTGGCCATGGGTTTGGGCATGTTCCTCAAGGGCAAGATCACGCCCTTCGGACCCAAGACCAAGGATATGGCCGCGGTGAGAAAGATTTTCAAAGAAACAAAGCATTCCTGATGGATAAAGGAGGCACGAGTTGAAAGTTGCATACTACCCCGGATGTTCACTCCACGCCACGGCCAAGGAATACGACCAGTCGGTCAAGGCGGTGAGCAGCGCTTTGGGGATCGAGCTTAAGGAACTGGATGACTGGGCATGCTGCGGTGCGACAGCGGCCCACAGCACCAACTTCAAACTCTCGGTAGCCTTGCCGGCACGTGATCTGATCTCTGCAGAAAAGGACGGCCTCGACGTCATGGTGCCCTGCGCCGCGTGCTTCAACCGCTTCAAGAGCGCCCAGCATCACCTCAAAGGGGATGCCGAACTGAGGAAAGAGGTGGAGAAGGTCGTTGGGAAGCCATATAAAGGGACCGCGGTCATCCGCAATCCCATCGATATCATTGCAAACGATATCGGCCTCGATATTCTGAAGAGCAAGGTGAGAAAGCCACTTGCAGGCCTGAAGCCCGTCGCTTACTACGGCTGTCTGCTCCTGAGACCTCCGGAGGTGTGCACGTTCGACAACTACGAGAATCCGGTGCTTCTGGACAAGATCATGGCGGCCCTCGGTGCCGATGTGAAGCCATGGTCCTATAAGACCGACTGCTGCGGCGGGAGCCTCTCCATCTCCAGGGCAGAGATCGTGATCAAGATGGCGGACAAGCTCATGACCATGGCGCGGGAGGCAGGTGCCAACTGCATTGCGGTTGCCTGTCCGCTGTGCATGGCGAACCTCGATTTCAGGGCGAGCGCTGGCGTGAGAATCCCGGTGTACTACTTCACCGAGCTCATCGGAATCGCATTGGGTCTTCCGGGGACAAAGGACTGGCTGAAACTGCACAACATCGAATCGGTCTCCCTGATGTCGTCTTTAAGCCTCGTATAAATAAAGGAACGAAAGAGAAAGCCATGGAAAAAAGGTTGATAAAGAAAGACGTGCTTGCTGGGATCATAGGCAGGATCGCGGGCGACATGAATCTCTTTGCACCGGTTTTAGATGAGGACAATGTTCTCTTCGAGCCTGTGAAAGACGGCAATACCGCCCTGGCGAACTACAAGAACACCAAGAATGCCCCCAAGGCCTTTTTCTTCCCGCGCTCGGAGACGCTCATGCGCTACGCCCGGAAGGAGAAGGGCATGGAGTTCGCAGGCCTTGGAGAAGAGGCCGGCCAGGCTGTGCTCTTCGGTGTCAGGCCGTGCGATGCAAGGAGCTTCGCCCTGCTCGACCTGCTCTTCGACCAGGAGAAATACAAGGATCCCTACTACATCGATAAGCGAGGCAAGACCACGGTCGTCGCCATGAGCTGCACAAAGCCACCCTACTCAACCTGTTTCTGCACCTCGGTAGGCGGGAGCCCGACATCCGCCGACGGGGCTGACATCCTCCTCACAGATCTCGGGGATGCATATCTCGCAGAGTTCCTGACCGATAAGGGGGCAGCCCTCCTCAAGTATTTCGGCGATGTCAAGGCAGATGCAGCCGCCGACAAAAAGAAGGAAGAGATCGCGGCAGCGTCTGCAGGCGAAATCAAGACCACGATCCCGGCGCGTGAGATCAAGGCGTTCCTCGATGCGAACTTCGAGCACCCCTTCTGGGACACGATCCATCGGAAGTGCCTTGCTTGCGGTACGTGCACCTTCATGTGCCCGACCTGCCACTGCTTCGATATCCAGGACGAGGTGAAGGGCGCGGACGGCAAGCGCATCAGGAACTGGGATTCCTGCATGTTTCCCCTGTTCACCAAGGAGACGAGCGGACACAATCCGAGGCCGACGCAGAAGGAGCGGTGGCGGCAGCGTTTCATGCACAAGTTCCGCTACTACGTCGACATGTTCGGCCCGATCGCATGCGTGGGCTGCGGACGATGCGTCATGTCCTGCCCCGTGAACATCGATATCAGAAAGATAGCCCAAGACATTTCCAAACTGTGAGGGAGTAAGTAGAATGCAGAACCCATATGTACCGATCCCGGTCGTGGTCTCGAAGATCATCACCGAAGTTGATACGAAGGACATCAAGACCTTCAGGCTCAGCTTCCTCAACAAGGAGGACGAGGAGAAGTTTCAGTACATCCCCGGTCAGTTTGCCGAGCTCTCGGTATTCGGAAAAGGCGAGTCGCCCATCGGAATCGCATCATCGCCCACCCAGAAGGGCTACATCGAATTCACCGTCCAGAAGGCAGGCCAGGTGACATCGTTCCTCCACGAGATGGAAGAGGGCACGCACATGGGTGTGCGCGGGCCGCTCGGCAATTCCTGGCCCATCGAGTTCCTCGAGGGCAAGAACATCGTCGTGGTCGGCGGAGGTTTTGCGTTCACGACGCTCCGCTCGCTCATCAACTACATGATCCACGAAGACAACCGCAAGCGTTTCGGGAACATCACCGTCATCTACGGTGCGCGGAACCCCGGGCTCCTCATCTATAAAGACGAGCTCAAGGAATGGGAAAAGAGAAGCGACCTGAACATGAACGTCACGGTCGACAAGGGCGATGCAACCTGGAAGGGCAGGGAGGGCTTCGTTCCTGCCGTATGCAAGGAAGTCGCTCCGAGCTCTGACAACGCGGTCGCCGTCATCTGCGGACCGCCCATCATGATCCGGTTTACCCTGCCGGTCTTCTTCGATCTGAAATTCTCGAAGGAGAACATCCTCACCTCGCTGGAGATGAGGATGAAGTGCGGCATCGGCAAGTGCGGCCGGTGCAACGTGGGCCACAAGTACGTATGCAAGGACGGCCCGGTCTTCTCGCTCGCCGAGCTCGACCAGCTAACCAAAGAATATTAATACCTTATTCATATCCTGATGAACCAGGGCAGCCCGGATGAAGGGCTGCTTTTTTCGTGTTCCGGTGTCAACCACCAGAGTAATCGGCATCCCCGGTCTTTCTTCAGGAAGGCAATGACAAAAACCATCACAATAAATTATTGATATATTATTGTAATTTTTACTGGATCAAGGTGAGATTCATTTGCCTTTCAGCCTTCACGCCTTATTCATATCATTAAGTATGGAACATTCTTTGTAGGAAGGAGAAGCAATATGAAGAAAATAGCATTGGTTTTCATGCTCGTCGCAATAGTCGGGGCAGGGTGTACAGGGACGTTCAAACTCACCAGGCAGGTCTATGACTTCCAGACGAAACCGGCCGACAAGTGGGTGGACGAGGTCCTCTTCCTCGCATTCGTTATTGTTCCGGTATACGGTGTGGCAACCCTTGCCGATGCGGTCATCTTCAATTCAATCGAATTCTGGACCGGTCAGAATCCTCTGACAACCGGCACCCAGGGCTCGAACAACACGATCGCCCAGAGCGGAAACAGCAGGATGTCCATGATGTATGACGCAGATACCCAGAATATCGAGGTGAAGTCTCTCGACACCGGCAAATCGTTCGTCCTTGCCAAGACTGACACCGGGGTAGTAGCAAAGGACAAGAACGGGAATGTCCTCTTCACCTCGGTAAAGGATTCAGCCGGCGGTGTGACGGTCTACGATGCGGATAACACTCCTGTCAGACACTTCTCTCCGCAGGAGGTCCTGAACGAACGGAACACCTTCTTGAACTGATAAGACAGGCAGGGATATCCGGGCTGGAGATCCGTTCGGATATCCCGATGTCTTCTCATTGGAAATCTCAGGATCGCGCTCACCGGAAGTGGATGACGACCACATCCTCATCCCGGAGGATGAATTCCTTTCCTTCGATGAGCAGGGCACCCGATTCTTTTGCCCCGTGAACACCCTTGTACTTGAGGAAATCGGGCAGAGAGACGACGTCTGCCTTGATGAAGCCTTCCTGGATATCGGTGTGGATGAGCCCTGCCGCCTCGTAGAGGTTGCCTCCTTTTTTCAGGGTCCACGCCCTGAGCTCTTTCCCGACAGGGGTGTAAAACGTTATGAGGTCGAGGATCTCATAGCATGCCCGGATGAGGAACTCGATACCGGACTTTTCTATCCCGATGGAAGAGAGGAACTCCCTGCGCTCTTCTTCATCGAGCTCGGAGGCCTCGAGTTCGAACTTCGTCGAGATGGGTATGACCTTTTTCCCGTGCTCTTTTCCCCACTGCACGAGGTCAGAGAGCTTGGGAGATTCTCTCGTAACCTCGTCTTCTCCGATGTTTGCGACGATGAGGTAAGGTTTTGCCGTGAGGATTCCCCATGACTTCATGAGAGACTGATCGAGGTCGAGCCCGGCATCGATAAGGCAGCGGCCCTCGAGCAGAATTTTCTCGGCAATGTCCAAGAGTTCGATCTCCTCCTTCGAGATGTCCTTTTTGCCGACGCGGAGGCCTCTGCTCACGGAATCCTTTCGCTTCTGGACGATATCGAGATCAGCCATCACGAGCTCGGTGAGGATGATCTCGAGGTCTGCGATCGGGTTTATCTCATTGTAGACATGAGAGACGTGCATGTCCTCGAAGCACCTCACAACGTGGACAATGGCGTCGACCCCCCTGATCTGGCCGAGGAACTGGTTTCCGAGGCCCTCTCCCTTGTAGGCCCCTTTGACGAGCCCCGCGATGTCGAAGATCTTCAGGGTGGTGGGGGTGATCTTGTCCGGATGCGTGATGCGGGCTATCTCCTCGAGGTTCTTATCGGGGACGTTCACGATCCCGATGTTGGGGTCGATCGTGCAGAAGGGGTAGCTCTCCGCCGGGACCCCGGCCTTGGCAATCAGGTTGAATAGTGTGGATTTCCCCGCATTGGGGAGCCCCACGATCCCGCAGGTAAATCCCATGAAAGGTATTATAACGTATTCAAATCGGTTCTTGCAAGCAGAGCTCCGAGGAGTTCGCTGATTATCGACGCGATGAGCATGTCATCTTTCGTGAAATTGCCGTCGGACTTGTCTGCAAGGTTAAGGACCCCTATGACGTCATCGTCGTGTTTGATCATGATGCACATGAACGACTTCGTCTTATACTTTTCCTTATTCCGCAGGCCGATCTCTTCTTCTATGTCCTTGATGATAAGGGAGGATTTGCGGGTGATGACCAGATTCATGACGCTCTCCCGCTCAGCGGGAATGTGTATGAAAGGGTCTTCTCCGATATCGGTATGGTTATGTGCCTTGATCTCAAGCTCGCCGGAGGCCGGATTCCTGACAAAGAGCGAACAGTACCTGGCTCCAAGCACCTTGGGCAGGTGATTGACGACGGCATTGAGCATGGTAGGGATGTCATAGGCTGTGTTAAGCTCCTGTGCCAGCGTATAAAGCGTATCGAGATAGGAATCGTTCATGCTACCCTCCGTATCTGGTCTTTCACCTCTCTATCGGTCTTTCTTACAGGAATTCTGAATAGGAATGCCGGGTATCCCCCATGCATGACAGGGATAATCAGGCTTTGTTATGCATGAAGATTAGAGGCTTGACTTGAGAGGGTAGGATGGATGTATAATCAAACGGCTAATAAGCGAGGTGATATTGTTGGAAAATCTCGATATACTGGAAAGAAAGATTTTGGGCTTATTGGAACTGGTAAGCACACTCAGGAAAAACAATGAGGAGCTGGCCATCAAGTTTAAAGAAAAGGAGGAAGAGGTACACGGGTTGAAGCAGGAGATGGAGTATCTCTTGGGAGAAAAGGAACAGGTAAAACAGAAGGTTAAAAACCTAATTGAACGCGTGGAAGAATTCTAAATCTTGCATGGCACTGTAACGATACGAATATTAGGGCAGGAATATAAGGTTAAGGCTGGGGGGAACGAGGAGCACATTCAGTCGTTATCGCGGTACGTCAACCAGAAGGTCTTTGACGTGCAGCAGCAAGGGAGAGCCATTTCAACCATGGAACTGGTGGCAATCGTTATGCTCGATCTGGCTGATGAGGTGTCAAAGGCGAAATCAGAGTTGAAGGAATATAGAGAATCGGTTTCAGGAAAGATCGATCAGCTCATACACACGATAGACTCGAGGTCTAAGTGATGGGCCTTGCGTGTATGCTGACTGCCCCTTTATCGATAGACAAAGGGAAAAAGCTCGTAAAAGAACGTGTAAATAATTGTTGAGTGTTCCCCTTTTGAAAGCAGAGCCTTAAAGACACAGCCGTGCAGGGGCTGGTCTGGCTGTCGCTCGGGCTCGTATGAAGGCCGGAAGACGGCGCCGCCAGGCCAGGGAATCGTTCCGACGTTCCTTTCCCTTTTCTCTCCATACCCGCCTACACGAGCCTTGGATGCAGAGTAAGTCGGATATACGGAAGGCCATTTTAGAAAGGCGGACCAGAATCGCCCATGGGGAAAAGAAGCGGTCTGAGAAGAGGATAATCGAAAATATCCGCTCTCTTCCCGAATATCAGAAGGCTAAAACCATTGCTCTGTACTTTCCTGTACGTGGAGAGGTGGATCTCCTTGCCCTGATGCATGAAGAAGGCAAGATCGCTCTCTTTCCGAAGGTTGAAAGAGAAGAGCTGGCTTTCTATCCTGCTCGGACCCCGGATGATTTCGTAGCCGGAAGCTTCGGTATCCCGGAACCGTCGGGAGACGGGCCTGTGGCAGTCCATGATATCGATCTCATTTTCGTTCCCGGTATCTGCTTTGACGACTGTTGTCATCGCCTTGGGTACGGAAAGGGATATTATGACAGGCTGCTTAAAGCCAATCCCGGTGTATGCGCGATCGGCGTTTGCTTCGATGAGTGTTTCGTCAGGCACCTGCCTGTGGAACCCTGGGACGCAAGCGTGGATTGTATCGTGACGCAAACAGGTGTTTTCAGATCAAAATGTGAGGTGCAATGATGGAAATTGTTTCAATACTGCTTGCCGTGTTCATCGGAGTTGTCGGTGGATACGTCTTCAATAACTACGTCAATAAGAAAAAGGGAAAGGATGCAGAAGAGACATCCAGGAGGATGATCGAGGACTCCAAGAAAGAGGCTTCGAACATCATTGCCGATGCTCAGCTCGAGGCAAAGGAGATCATTTTCACGGCAAAGAGCCAGAGCGATTCCGAGGCCAAGGAGCGACTCCGGGAGGTGTCTGCCATCGAGAAGAGGATTCACCAGCGGGAAGAGATGTTCGACAACAAGCTTGCCCTGCTCGACAAACGGGAGCAGGAGATCAAGAAGAGCGAGCAGTCGCTGGCAGACAGGGCAAGGCACGTGGACAACGTCAAGGCAGAGGTCGAAAGCTTGAAGAAGCAGGAGATAGCCAAGCTCGAAGAGATCAGCGGCATGGATTCGAAGCAGGCGAAGAAGGAGCTCATGCAGTCGCTCGAGAGCGAGGCACGGCATGAGGCCGCGAAACTGCTCAAACAGATCACGGACGAGGCCGAGGCCGAGGCCGACAAGAAGGCGAAGAGCATCCTTTCTACCGCCATCCAGCGGTACGCAGCCGATGTCGTGAGCTCTCGCACCGTGTCGGTCGTCAATCTCCCCAGCGAAGAGATGAAAGGAAGGATCATCGGCAGAGAGGGGAGGAACATCCGGGCGATCGAGGCAGTGACAGGGGTCGATCTCATCATCGACGATACGCCCGACGCGGTGATCCTTTCGAGCTTCGATCCCATCAAGCGCGAGATCGCGAGGCTCTCGCTCGAGACGCTCGTGATCGACGGCAGGATCCATCCGTCCCGGATTGAAGAGGTGGTGGAGAAGGTCACCAAGGAGGTCAACGACGGCATCTGGGAGGCCGGCCAGCAGGCAACCTTCGACGTGGGTGTCCACGGCATCAGCCCCGAGCTCATAAAGCTCGTCGGCAAGCTCAAATACAGGACGAGCTTTTCCCAGAACGTCTACCAGCACTCCCTCGAAGTGGCCCACCTCTGCGGGATCATCGCTGCTGAGCTGGGGGTGAATCAGAAGATCGCCAAGAGGATAGGGCTCCTCCATGATATCGGCAAGGCCATGGACCATGAGGTCGAGGGCTCCCACGCCATCATCGGCGCAGAGGTCGCAAAGAGGCATGGAGAGGCGCCGAAGGTCATCGATGCGATTTCTTCGCACCACAACGAGGCCCCTGTCAACTCGGTCTACGGATTCCTGGTGCAGGCAGCGGACTCGCTCTCTGCTGCCAGGCCGGGCGCCAGGCGGGAGATGCTTGAGAACTACATCAAGAGGCTCGAAGACCTCGAGGCCATTGCAAACGCCCTTGACGGCGTATCCAAGGCCTATGCCGTGCAGGCAGGCAGGGAGATACGGGTCATGGTCGATGTGGACAAGATAAACGACGAAGAGGCCGACCTGCTGGCAAAACAGCTCACCAAGGATATCGAGCTGAAGCTGACCTACCCCGGCCAGATACGTGTCGTCGTGATACGTGAGACCCGCGCCGTACGCTATGCGAAATAATATAAGGAGTACATGATGATCGAGGATCAGCTCAGAGAACTCAAGCGGGGAATAGTCGACATCGTCTCCGAAGAGGAGCTCATCGCCAAGCTCAAGCAGGGCAGACCCCTTCGGGTCAAGGTCGGGTTCGACCCGACGGCCCCTGATATCCATCTCGGACACACAGTGGTACTCCAGAAGATGCGCCAGTTCCAGGAGGCAGGCCACGAGGTGATCTGCCTCATCGGGGACTTCACCGGCATGATCGGCGACCCGAGCGGAAGGAGCTCGACGAGGCCTCCGCTCACGAGGGCCGAGGTCCTCGAGAACGCCAAGACATACCAGGAGCAGGTGAAGAAGATCCTCGACCCTTCAAAGACCATTATGGCCTGCAATTCGGAATGGATGGACAATATGGTGGTCTCGGATTTCATCAAGCTCACCTCCATTCAGACCGTGGCCCGGATGCTGGAGCGCGACGACTTCAAGAAGCGCTTCCAGCAGCAGCATCCCATCAGCATCCATGAATTTCTCTATCCCTTTGTCCAGGGATATGATTCCGTGGCGCTCAAGGCGGATGTGGAGCTGGGAGGGACCGACCAGATCTTCAATCTCCTCATGGGCAGGGATGTCCAGAAGGCCTTCGGACAGGAGCAGCAGGTGGTGATGACCCTGCCGCTGCTCGAGGGCACGGACGGCGTCCAGAAGATGAGCAAGTCATACAACAATTATATAGGGGTCGATGACAGCCCTTCGGACATGTTCGGGAAGATCATGTCCATATCCGACACTCTCATGTGGAAGT
>JAKPPU010000008.1 GCA_029547185.1 Deltaproteobacteria bacterium
GTAGTTTTCATAACCGACCTCATCGATGACAAGAAGGTGCGGTTTTTTCAGCCAGGTGAGTTTGCGTTTGAGCCTGTTTTGAGCACGGGCATGCTGCAGGGTTTCCATAAGGTTTGTGGAGGAGATGAAATAGGCCGTGTAACCTGCGACGCAGGCCTCGTAGGCCAGGGCCGACATGAGATGAGTCTTACCCAGGCCCGAGGCTCCCAGGAGAACCACATTCTCCTTGCGTTCCACAAAGGACAGTGTTTTCAGCTCCGCAAACTTCCCCGGAGAAAGCCCGCCTTTGAGCCAGGAGAGGTCGAAGTCTTCGAGCCGCTTTTTAACCGGTATCCCCGAGAGCTTCAGCCGGCTTCTAATAGCCCGCTCTTTTCTCGGGATGTACTCGGTTTCCACAAGGCGGGAAATCATTTCAAGAAGGCTCGAGTCTCGCCGTGCCTCTTCTTCAAGAAAAGATTCAAGACCGGCGGCCATAAAGGACAGCCCCATTTCCTCAAGCCGCGTCGTGAGGGTCTGAATCCGGATGTTCATACGGCAAGCTCCGCAAGAAGGCTCTCGTACCAGGCAGGAGAACGGACCTCAACCTGCACCTGCGGGGCGGTTTTCTTCCGGGTAAGGGGCTTTTTCCCGCCTCCCTGCCTCTGCCTGTGCCAGATCTCAAGGAGTTCCCTCCTGTCCTCATCCCGCACGTCGGTCCTTCGTGCCCCTTTCGGCAGGAGTGAAAAGCTGCGCACCGCCGTATCCTTCGCGTACAGCGCAGCTTCCCGGGTAAGAGGGTGGTAACGCAAGGTGAGGGCCTTTCCCAAATACCGGGCCGGAACGGAGTAACGGTTTGTCTCAAAAACAATTGTTCCTTCGCAGGACACTAGAACAGTCTTGTCTTCCCGCACATCCGGAGCCGCCTCCGGAACAAAGGGGACGAAAAGAGCTCTCTCACACTCAAAACGCTCGTTTCGCGATTCGCAGAACGCCCGTATGGGCTCCTCGTTTATTTCATCCAGCCACCGGTTTACGGCCTGGTTCAGGTACCGGATGCTCGCAAGGCCGCTCTCCCGGGCCAGCGGGAGGAAGTGGTTTCCCACATAACCGATGAACCTCTCCACCTTGCCCTTTGTCTGCGGGCGACGGACCATGCACCTTTTGGGCTGAAAGCCGCACTGGGCGGCAAACGACAGAAGCGCAGGGTTAACCTCCCACTGCCCGCCCCGGTTAAGCCACGCGGTCTTCATGTTGTCATACAGAATCTCATGAACGACGCCACCGAAGTATGTGAACGCCTCCACATGGCAGGCCAGAAGGGTTGGGCTCTTCATGTCCAGGGTAAAGTGGACATAGGCCCGGCGGGAATATCCCAG
>JAKPPU010000012.1 GCA_029547185.1 Deltaproteobacteria bacterium
AGAGTATGTCGTGAAAAAGGGCACCCGTTCTGTGCGGGTCTTCGACACGAAGAAGGAAGCCGAGACATTCATCAAGAATGCGAAGAATCCCGAAGGTCTGGAGATGACATCGAGGGATGCGGTAAAGGTGCGGCCCTTCACCAAGATCAGGAACTACTTCCCCCACACCCTCACACCAGAAGCCAGGGAAGCACTCAGGACGCAGAGAGGGGAGGTCTTCGACGCCCTGCAGGAGAAGGCGCACACCGAAGGCTTCGACCTCGCCCCGTACATGGAAGACGTTGACATAAAGAACATGGTGCGCAGGAATGCCAACCTCGAAAACGCACGGCAGGCACGGCTGCCCAACTTCGTGGAAACCTCCACCGGAAGGGTGCAGGTTCTCGAAACGAATCCCTTCAAGGTCCTTCCCAATGTCATAGAGGGAGCAAGCAGGCGCCTCGCATTCGTCAAGAATTGGAGCCCGAAACCAGGCGAAGCACTCAAGATGCACGAAGAGATGCGGAACAGTATCGCCCACGAAGCCGGATCGGAAACCGCTTTCATCTGGGATTATATGTGGCAGGACATGCAGGGCAGGACGCTCGACGAGTTCTTCGAGGGCATGACTGGCGACATCAAGGGATTCCTCTACAGCGCGGAGGCGATATCGAGAGGCCTCATGCTCTCTTCGGCGCAGATCTCCAACATCATCACCGGGCCTCTCCCGGGGATGGTAAAGTTCGGAGCCTGGAACATGACCAAGGCCGGGGTCCGTCTCATCTCTCAGAAATTGGCAAAGCACCTTGGCGTTCCCATGCCGGAAACCGAGGCGCTCCTCGAGCGATTCAGGCGGGAAGGCGGCTGGTCCAAGGAAACCATGAAGGTCACGGGAGAGACTGAGGACATCGGGAAGTCGGTCGCGGGCATAGCCGACACCTTCCTCAAGAAGACCGGCATGGAGGCGGCGAACAGGTTCCTCAACAAGATGAGCAACTTCGCTTCCCACTACGCCCTTGAGGATGCCATTGAGGGACTCAGGAAGCCAAGGCTTGGCACGTTCAGGAAGGCATGGGGCATGGACCCCAAAGGACTGAAAGAGTTCCTGAAGCGTGAAGGCGAATGG
>JAKPPU010000019.1 GCA_029547185.1 Deltaproteobacteria bacterium
ATCCACGCCCCTGCGCGAGGGGCGACGCCGATCCGGATCCAGATCTCGGCATGCTTCCAGTTTCAATCCACGCCCCTGCGCGAGGGGCGACGGCCGACGGGTACATCACCACGGCCAAGATCGGGTTTCAATCCACGCCCCTGCGCGAGGGGCGACCGTATAGAGGTAAATCCATACAGATATTGATGAAATCTAATAAAATCCGCGTACCGCCTACTTTCTCTTTCGAAATTCAATGCCGCAGCCATAAAGCAAGTAAAATGATTTATAAAAATCAGTAGGTTGAGAATCCCGCGACGCTACTGATCCTGTCCTGTCCACTTTCGGTTCGCGGCCGGTGTCAGACAATCAGAGGTCCCTCCGGATCGATGGTTTTTTTTGCCCCCACATGTTCGACGCGCCGCTTCCAATTCGAACCCAGGTAATAGAACCTCAAACTGTCCTTTTCTTCATCGATTTCCCCGATCAACCGCTGCTTCAGTACGGCCCACTGTGCAGGATCGACAATGCATTCGAATACGGAATACTGAACCCTCTGACCGAAATCCTTGCATGCCTTTGCAACGCGCCTGAGACGCCTGGCTCCCGTCTCGTCATCGAGAGCCACGTCGTAACTCACCAAGACAAACATATGAGCAACTCCCTGTCATGCCTCATTTCCAGATGAAAGGCGGATATCCATCAATGTCTCCCCTCAAATGACGGGCGAGCAGGAGGGCCTGCAAATAAAAGAGAGTGCCGATCGTCATCTTTTCCGCCGTGTAGGGATGAATGATTTCCTCGCGCTTTCTTTCCTGATACGAAACCAGTACTGTCTTGCGGGCTTCATCAGAGAGGGTTACAGCGCCCGCCTCCGATTTGCGAAAGTCGCCCGCATCGACCTTTCGCAGATTAATCAGTGACAGTGTCAGGCGATCCGCAATAAATGGCCTGAACTCCTCCATCAGGTCCAATGCGCAACCCGGTCTTCCGGGCCTATCCCGGTGCAGAAAACCAACCGCGGGGTCGATGCCGGCCGTCTCCAGGGCAGAGCGCACATCGTGCATCAGCAGAGTGTATATGAACGAGAGCAGACAGTTTACATTGTCAAGCGGCGGCCGTCTGCTTCGCTCCCGAAACACGAAGGCGTCTTTTTGGGCCACGATCAGGTTGTCGAATACGCTGAAATAAGATTTGGAGGCATCCCCCTCGATTCCGCGCAGGGTATCCAGATCGGCGGCCCGTTCCAGGGCATCCAGGCATCCGCTCAAACGATCAACGGACTTTCTGACCTCCTCCACAGCAATCTTCTCTGCATGATCCCGCAGTGCCCGCTGAAGAACTGTTCTCGAGTTGGCTATCTTTCCGGCAAGGATTGATCTCGCCATGCGGACAGAAAATTCCGGATTATCGGCCTTTCGGTACTGCTCACGCCGCAGGAGGACATTACCGGATACCGGCCCCTGAACCTTTGCAAGGAATCGTCCATGCTCAGACAAAAAGCTGATGGCGACATCCCTCTCCGCGCAGAAGGCCATCAGGTAAGGGCTGACCGCCACGTTGCCAAAGCAGACGATGCCGCCCAGAGTGTGCACCGGAAGCTGCATGCGGACCTCACCGTCTGTTCGGATCACCACGGTCTCGCCTTCCTTGGCTAGGTATGACCCTTGAGTGGTGACGAAGAGAGTGTTCAGATGCTTCTTCATTCTGATCTCGTTTCTTTGTGGAGGTATTTCACGGCGGATCGCTTCCGTCCGATGACCTTTGGGAGACAAAGATCGACCATGGAACAGTTGTCACACCGCTTCCGGTATTCCGGTTCCGGGGTTGTGCCGCGTTCTAGCAGATTTCGGACCGCTGTCGCTGCCTGTTGTGTCTTGGCTCGTAATGTCGCATCGAAATTCACCATCTCCCTTCGGCGGGGCAACCCGTAGAAAATCGCGCCGTGCGGGATCGTGACGCCCAACATTTCCTCCAGGCACAGAGCCTGTGCACAGAGCTGGACCCTGTCCCAGTCCTCGATCTTCGGGCGCCCGCGCTTGTATTCCACGGGAAAGGGCTGCCAAGACCCCTTCTCTGTCCGGTGGAACTCCACGACGTCTGCCTTTCCCACAAGGCCTAGTTTCAGAGAGCGGAGGGCGACGCCCCGTTCGATTCTCACCGCCCCCCGCGACTCCGATACCTCTTCGTGCGTACGCTCGTGCATGATTCTACCCTCGGCCGTCAGCCGGTTTTCGGACCAGGCCTGCTCGAGGTGGATCAGAGCGCACTGCCGCACGCAGAACAGGTAATGCTGCAGTGCCGAGATCGGAATGAGATCGTCTTCATCAAACATGGATCTGTCTCAAAGCTTTTCGTCCAGTGTCACTCCTGCCGGGACCGCCGTCCTGTCGATGGTCACCTCGTAATCGGAAAACGAACGGGGAGGCTGCTTGTCTCCCGCTGTTCTTCCGACCTTGACAAGTTCAAACAGCTTATGCGCTGGGGCATTTCCGAGCTTCGATTCATGGCGGAAGACTATTAGTTTTCGGGCGCACATTTTCCCCCGTGCCGCGGAGTGATCGTGATCAAACATGTTGATGAGCGCTTCCCAAAGGATCGCAAGGTCGTCCTCGGAGAATCCCGTCTGGGCCGCGAGGCCGGCGGAAATGTAACCTTCGGCGCGATAAAGCGCGTACGGTACGATATGCTTTCTGCCCATCGTGCGGTTATCGCCGCTCTGTTGCTCGGCTTCCTTCTCCGTCGCCACTGCCATGCGGGTTATCGTGATCTCCGCAGGCACGATCGGATCGATGCTCCGTGCGAAGTTGATCTGCACGGGACCACGCACTTGTCCGCAATTGACGCCGGTCGACATTACGGCGCCAAAAGTTCTGACGTCGTAGAAGTTCTGGCACATCCACTGGCGCGCCCTTTCGACCTCCTCCCCCGAGCCCTTTCTCTTCTTCGGATCTCCCCCTTCCTCCGCTCCTATTGCCTTATGGGCGCGGGCATGTGTCTGGTTGAGAATCGCCTTTTCTCGGATATAGATCTCGAACGGGGTCTGCCCTCCTTTTAGGAGCTCGACGTAGTTCCTGATTTTCCGCTTCAAGCAGACGTCGGTCACAAGACCGTAACTCGTTTCGGGGTCAATCCGGGGCATGTTGCCGGCATCGGGATCCCCGTTGGGATTACCGTTTTCAACATCGAAGAGGTAAACGAAATCGTAGCGGTTTTGAATGGCCTGGCTCATTTGCTTTCCTCCTTGCTCGGTTCTGAAGGTTTCGAATAGAATGCCTGCCGCTGATGGTAGTAGCCGAGGGCGAAGAAGCCTTGGTCATCGAGGCTCAAGTGGGACGGGAACTCTTTTACGCCGGATAAAATCTCCTCGATGGTGCGATCGTTGTGGAGGCCGTATTCCGCTTTCTGGATGTGATGTTGGGCAAGTCGCATGAGTTGTGGGAACACGACGCGCGGCGTGGCGGAGGCCGCGCCGTAGAACCGGTCGCGGATCGTCGTATTGGCCCCGGGTACC
Source organism: Deltaproteobacteria bacterium (assembly GCA_029547185.1). GTDB lineage: Bacteria > Desulfobacterota > Desulfomonilia > UBA1062 > UBA1062 > Phosphitivorax. Next base: position 3,494 of record JAKPPU010000019.1, read on the forward strand.
GCATCGCGCTGGAGCCTTTCCAGGACGGCAAAGAGCCTCCCCAGCCTGTAGGCGACATTGGTCGATTGGGTATCTAATGCCATGCTGACCTCCTTGATTTTTTCTGATCCTGACAGGCGATACTTCCTTTGCAGGCATGCTTTGATCATCGCCGCCCTGAAGTAATTAACGGTCTGGTCTGCCCTCACGCGCATGATGACCGCGGACAAAAGCCCTTGCGGATATGCCGTACCTGTAAGGATTGAGCGCATCAGCGCGCCCGCGAGACTCGGTGAAACATTGTCCAGGTTCCCCTGCGGCGCCGTCTCCCGGAGGAGTTGCCACATACCTGGGAAATCGGGATCTGTCGCGAAGTTCTTGACGATGGAGAGTTCCTTGAAGTGCAAGCCAAGCCTTTCCCCTATCTCGCCGACGGAGCTCACATGCCAGAATCGGACGGCCAGGCGGGCTGCATTGGGCGACAAGCCGAGAATATAAAAACGGACGCCCGTGTCGATATCTGACGGCATCTTCCCGTCGCGGATCCCCTCCAGAAACCGTCGCACCTCAGCAACGTCGCCGCGATCCTCACGCGGGTCGAGAATGTATCCCATGAATCCCTCGAGGGGCGAATCGCGCTCCGTCCAGAAGACCGTCGTCGCATCTCCAATCTGGACCCTCTGCCCTTTGTCGTAGCGCAGCAGCTCGTTGAGTGCGGTTGTGTAGGCGAATGCCGCCTGTTCGCTCACCGGGGCGTTGTAACTCTGCTCCTTGCCATAGGAGCGGAATGCGTCAAGATTGAAAGAAACAATAGACGCCCCTTTGGTCTGCGCACCCCGCACGCCCTTAATATCAGGGTGCAGGCGCGCAATGGGCGCGTATCTTCCACTGATCAGGCATTGAGCTCCTATCCCCGATTCATTTTTCTCCAGATGATCGATCCAGAGTTCTTTGATAGCGGGCCGATCGTGCAGATATTCAAGAGCACCGTCGAGCCTGAAGACGAGGTTGCTGCCGGCCATTTCATCCCAGTTTTTCATGGAGAAGGCCTTATCAGGCGACCAGTGATCAAGGAAACTTAGGAGAGCCTTCATTCCGGCATCGTCGGAATTATCGCCCAACTGATGATGAAAGTTCCGAAAGGCCTCGAACGTCTGAAGGGCCCTCTCGGGCTTCTCCTTCTTATCCGCACCGAGGACGTATCCCGTGTTGCCCCACATGAAATTAGCAACAATGTTGACCGATTTCTTTGCCGGTTCGGGCACGACCAGTGCTTTCGGAACGGGCTTTCCTTTGATGGTTTCCCGCAGGTCCTGCACCTGAACCAGACTGCCCTCGAAATCCAGCACCAGGCAGAAATGAATCTTCTGCCTGCTGAATCCGCGGAGTGGGATTCCCGATTCAGGGTCATTTTTCAGTCTTTCGTAATAGCTGCTCAAGGCGGACAGGATCACGAAATCACCTCCTTCCCGTTGACACGCGGTATTTCCATCACACCGTCCACCATGCGGGCATGAAAGAAGAACGCTCTCATGCCATCGGAAAAATCGATGTCATGCAGCATAAGGCCCAGATCCTTCTCTCCGACATGACTGGTCTGGGGCGGGGAACCATCGAGAAGTTCAAAGTGCGCCGGGAACTCCCGGCATCCGAGGCAGGGTTGATGAAAGCACTGCCCCTTGGAGGCCCTCCGCTCGAATGCCTCTTTATGCTTTGCCGGGTTTCGATCTTCCTCTCCTGTGAACTCGAAGTGGGCTTCGATAATATAGGCCACATCTCGCAAAATGAGGGCTGCCCTCTGCTGCCTGTCGTCCTCGATGAACAGTTCCAGGGGCGTTTTGCCGTCTTTCATGGCCTGCCCCACGGTCCTCATGGGGATCTTGCTTGCCACCTCATTACGCCGGATGTTGCAGAAGCGGACTGGGTTGAGGACGTGGATCCGGTCTACTATCCACCGAATGGAGGGCTTCCAGTAGATCGCTTCGAGTATCCCTCTCGCGGCCGACGGGGTCATGACCTCATAACTTACCCTCTCGACCTTCATCTCCGGCCGTGTAAAACAGGCGAAGTCTCCCCATACCTTGAGTTTCACGCCGTAACTCATGCCATCACCTCCTTTCGGTCAAATTAAGCCAGTAGGCTTTCAATTCTATGAAACTGGGGGTCTTCAGGGCAAAGTCCCAAGGCCTCGTGATAAATATCTCTGTTCAAGAGGACATTGAACCGATCGTGGAGACATTCCACGCTTCCAGCTCGAAGCAGGGAGGCAAGGGCTGGCCTTGGGATCTGTATGGTATATCGCTGGACGGCACGCACGAGACCGCCGGGATTTTCCGCATATCGCAGGGCTCGAATGATCTCTTCAGCCTCTCGATCGAAGGGTATAATTAATGGTTCCGTGAACTGTTCGATCAGCTTGAAGCGCTCGGCAATCGTCCGAAAAGGGAAGTCGCCATTTCTCAATCCTTCTGCGAGAGACGGCAGAATACCCTTTGCATCGAGCAGCTCCCCTTTCAGCCAGTAGAAGCTCCTGAAGTACTCACTGACAGCGGCAAGAGAAAGCGGGTCGTCATGGTGGCGGAGCACAAGCATTGCCGTCTCGGCGGTTTGACGAAACCAGCCCGGCGGTAGACCGGCCTCCGGCATGAAAAGACAGACCTTCCCAGGCTCTGGCATCAGCCCTTCACGGTTGCAGCGGCCCGCTGCCTGTGCGATGGAATCGATACCCGAAGCGGCCCGGTAGACGACGGGGAAATCGACGTCAACACCCGCCTCGACGAGCTGGGTACTGACCACGCGGCAGGGCTTTCCTTCCTTCAAGTCCTCCCTGATTTTTCCGAGAACAAGTGACCTGTGTGCGGGACACATGAGCCCGCTCAGGTGATATGTCTCACCGGTTTGCAGGCGTTCAAAGAGGACCTTGGCGTGCTTTCTCGTGTTGACGATGCAAAGAACCTGCCTCTCTTTGTTGAGGCTTGCCGCCAGCCATTCGTCCGATACATCGTTTAATCTCTCAACCGACACACGACGGAATGCCTCGTACAGGGCGACAGGATCGGTAATGATCTCCCTGACTTCGTCGAGACCGTCCGGAAAAATATCCGAAGATGAAAGCGCCGGTTGGGTTGCCGTGCAGAGGACGATGCTGGCTCTGTAATTTCTTGACAATTCGCGAATGCTTTCGAGACAAGGAAGAAGGAGGTGCACAGGCAGCATCTGTGCCTCGTCCAGGATGACAACACTGCGCGCGATATTGTGGAGGCGGCGGCACCTGGATGTCTTCGAAGCAAACAGCGACTCGAAGAATTGAACATTCGTGGTGACAATGACTGGTGCATCCCAGTTTTCGGAGGCAAGGCGGGCACGCTGATCGTCTTCAGGCGGCTCGAAATTACTATGATGCTCTAAAACAGCATCTTCACCCAGTGCTTCGCGAAAAACCTTGGCCGTCTGTTCTATAATGCTTGTGTAGGGGATGACGTAAATTACTCTTTTCATGCCGTGCCTTAGTGCATGTCTTAAGGCAAAGGCAAGGGAAGAAAGCGTCTTTCCTCCGCCCGTAGGCACGGTCAGTGAAAAGAGGCCCGGATTCCATGTTGCAGCATCACGGCATTGTTTCAGGATCTCTGCTCGCCTTGTGTTCACTGCTGTCCGAGGCGCCAGCATGATCTTTCGGTCTAGGAAGTGACCCAGACGAGTTTCCAACTCCGCCAACAACGGATAGCCATCTCGTGCCGTGGCACGCGCCGGATCAAGAAAGCGTTCCGTGTCGAGAAAGTCTGAATCGACGAGGCAGGAGAAGATCATGCGGATAAAAAAAGAGGCCTGGAATCCGAAGCGTGTTGGATTTCGGTCAGGTGCGAAGGGAAGATCTTCCCGGCTTTGTCCATTCAGCAGACATGCAGGTGCCGAAGAATAGTCCGGAAGTTCTTTCTTGAGCCTTTTTTCAAGTGAAGCATCATCTCCCTTCCCATCTAATAATCCCGCATGGTGTCCGGCGATGGCATAGGCAAGGATCTTGCCGCCTCTTCCGACGCGCGAGATCGCATGCTGCGCACCAGCAGACGAATGGTCCGGCCGTCCCGGCCTAGTTTCAGAATTCGTTTCCGGATCGGCAGTGGCAAGAAGCATGTTCTGGAAGTCATGCGAATATTTGCCGAGGTCATGCCAGAGCCCCGCATAATAGGCCCAATCCCCCGCGGAGAAGTCTTCAGCAAAGGACTTGGCCAGCTTCGCAACAGCATACAAATGATCCTCGAGCGGCTGCCACTCATGCACCGGTCTGTCCGGCAAGCTGTGTGCGTGGTGTTTCCTCATCGCTGCAAGATGAATTTCAGTCACAAAAAAGCCCGACACGGAGCTTTCGCTCCTGCATCGGGCTTATGATCCCGCACAGTATTTCAAGACTCCCCCCGGAAAACAGAGTGCCGTCCCCGCTTACCTCTCCTTCGCCGCTCCGCTTTCCCCCGGGGCGATTATTAAAAGGAACCAAACGAAATGTCAAGCAACATCAGCGGGTTTCTAACGTGCGTGCGGGCCCGGGGATGCAGCAGACAGGGTCATAAGCCCCCGGGGCTGTAGGCCCCGGGTCTGGACGAGACGGCGCAGCGGGCATGTCCTAACGTTCTATCGTCCGAGGAGGTCTTTCGTCGCGTTGTAGCCCGCTTCGGGCTTCTTTGCCGAGGACGGTGTGCCGGGCGCGGTGTTGACCTTGCCGACGTAGGTTGCATTCTTCTTCGGATCCTGGGGCGGGGTGCCCGGGCGCTGCGTGTTCTGCCCGGTGACCTGCTGTGGTGCCGGGGGCTTGCCGGGCGCGGCGACGGGTTTCACGGCCTGCGGAGGCGCCGCCGGGGGCCTGGGGGGCAGCTTCGATCCGACCTGGTCAATCGGCTTGGCCTGGGCGGGCTTTGCAGGCTGATTGGGGTTCTTCTGGGCATCCATCCATGCCTTCAGGTTCGGGTTGGCGGGGGACTGAGGAGGGGGCTGCATCTTCTTCTCGTAGTCTTTGGACGCGGGCCCCGCTGCATCGGCGACAAGCGCCGGGGAGGCGAGAGCCACGGCGAAACACAGGGCAACGAGGACTGCGGTCGGACTGTTTTTGCTCATGATGGATCTCCTTTACCGGGCGGCTGCCCGTTCTCATACTGTATCGTCAGCGCGGGGCCGGACTTGAGCGGCCGCTTCCGACGTCATGCATCTTCGATGCCGAAGCCGACACCGTCAGACCCTGACTGCGTGGCGTGCGGCGCAGGACCGACGGCAAAACGACGCTCCGCACGGTCACGCTGCCTTGAGGCGTGACGTATTTGGCGCTTGAAATCGTTCACCCTCCCCTTGATCCCCTCCCGTCGAGGGAGGGGGATTGAGGGCGCATTGAGGGAAAGGAGTGGTGGAACCGGCTTCCCCGCGCGGGCTGCGGCTCACCGAGAAGATGTGTCTTAACGCTGGTTCGGGGGCTTCTTTCCCGGGAACGGTCAGCCTCCCAGGACCCGGGAGATGAACATGACCGGCCTGTACTGCCAGCCGCCCTGGACGACGATGTTGACGACGGGGTTTTTCAGCTCGGCGTGGGAAAAGGTGTACTCGTAGGCCGTGCCGACGGTCGGCAGCC
>JAKPPU010000022.1 GCA_029547185.1 Deltaproteobacteria bacterium
GACAACAATGCATATTTATCGGAGATGACGCATGCGGCTCCTTCTGATACATTCCGATTTCATTGAATACGAAGCAAAAAAGAAGACGGGCATGGCCGAGGAGACGAGCCTGCTCTCTGACCGGGCAGAAGAGGCCCTGGCAGTCTTTTGTGCCGTCGAGGCCGTCGACGAGGACGACCTTGAGGGCGTGGTCGAACAGGCACTGGCCGAGATTGGCCTCGTGGCCGACAAGTTGTCGGTTGAGACCATCGTGGTATATCCCTATGCCCACCTGAGCAGTGATCTCTCGCGGCCGGATGCTGCGGTCTGGGCACTCAGGGCGCTTGAGGAAGGTCTCACCGGCATGGGCTTTACGGTGAAACGGGCACCCTTCGGGTGGTACAAATCCTTCACGCTCTCCTGCAAGGGCCACCCGCTCTCCGAGCTCTCAAAGACCATCCTCCCCTCTGAAGAAGCGGCAAAGAAGGAAAAGAAGGAAGTGACTCACGAGTTCTTCGTGATGACCCCTGATGGTGCCACGCATGATGCAAAGCAGTATCTCGACAACAGCCCGTTCGGCTGCCTCCTGAAAAAAGAGCTGGGAGAACCGGCTTCCGGGGGAGGCGAACCTGCCCACGTGGAACTGATGCGGTCAAAAGAGCTGGTCGACTACGAGCCGGTCTCCGATGTTGGTCATCTCAGGTGGATGCCGAAAGGAAAGCTGATCCGGGACCTCCTTGCCGATTACGTCCTCGGCATCGTCCTCCCCTATGGGGCAACCCCGGTCGAGACGCCGGTCATGTATGATCTTGCAGACACGGCTATCTACGAGCATGCCGAGAAGTTCGGCGAGCGGCAGTACCGGTTCAAGAGCGGGAACCGGAACATGATGCTCCGGTTTGCCGCCTGCTTTGGCATGTTCTCGATCATGAGGGACATGCACATCTCCCCAAACTCGCTGCCGATGAAGATGTACGAGCTCTCCACCTACTCCTTCAGGCACGAGCAGAAAGGGGAGGTGATCGGGTTAAAAAGGCTCCGGGCCTTCACGATGCCCGACATGCACAGCCTCTGCACGGACATGCCCGAAGCCCTCACCTGTTTTGAGGAGCAGCTTTCGATGGGCTGGAAGACCGGGAAGGACTTCGGCACCGCCCTCGTCGGAGTGTTCCGCTGCACTCGTGACTTCTACGATGAATACCATGACTGGGTCAAGAAGATCGTTGCCGATTCAGGTGTCCCGATGCTGATCGAGATCCTCTCCGACCGGGTCCACTACTGGGTCGCCAAGGTAGACCTGGCTGCCATCGACGGGCAGGGCCGGCCGATCGAGAACCCGACCGTCCAGATCGATGTCGAGTCCTCGAAACGGTTCGACATCAAGTATTACCAGGACGGGAACGCAGTCCATCCCCCCATCCTTCATTGTTCACCGACCGGGAGCGTTGAGCGGGTCATCTGTGCAATCCTCGAGACCACGAGCACGCAGAAGGTCCCGATGCTCCCGGTCTGGCTCTCACCCACCCAGGTCAGGGTCATCCCGGTTGCAGAGCGCCACCTCCCGTTTGCCTCCGAGGTTGCCGCCCGGATCAGGAGTGCCGCGATCCGTGCCGACCTCGATGACCGGGACGAAAGTGTCGGGAAGAAAGCCAGGGACGCGGCAGTTGACTGGGTACCGTT